>NZ_JBLAVB010000004.1:0-547183 GCF_047263945.1 Rhodospirillum sp. A1_3_36
TCACTTCTGCATTCGTCGCCAGTTCGATCAGACCACGGTCGGCTTCCGTCGCTGGATTGGCAACAGACCAGGCTTCAAGACCAAACGGGGTCACGGCACGCTCGGTGTCGGTTCCGGCGATCACTTCTGCATTCGTCGCCAGTTCGATCAGACCACGGTCGGCTTCCGTCGCTGGATTGGCAACAGACCAGGCTTCAAGACCAAACGGGGTCACGGCACGCTCGGTGTCGGTTCCGGCGATCACTTCGGCGTCCGTCGCCAGCTCAATCAAACCACGCTCGGTTTCGGTCGACGGGTTGGCAACAGACCAAGCCTCAAGACCAGCCGGAGTAACGGCACGTTCGCTGTCGGTTCCGGCGATCACTTCGGCGTCCGTCGCCAATTCGATCAAACCACGCTCGGTTTCGGTCGACGGGTTGGCAGCGGACCAAGCCTCAAGACCAGACGGAGTAACCGCACGTTCGCTGTCGGTTCCGGCGATCACTTCGGCGTCCGTCGCCAATTCGATCAAACCACGCTCGGTTTCGGTCGACGGGTTGGCAGCGGACCAAGCCTCAAGGCCCGCAGGAGTAACCGCACGTTCGCTGTCGGTTCCGGCGATCACTTCGGCGTCGGTCGCCAGCTCGATCAAACCACGCTCCGTCTCGGTCGACGGGTTGGCAACAGACCAAGCCTCAAGGCCCGCAGGAGTAACCGCACGTTCGCTGTCGGTTCCGGCGATCACTTCGGCGTCGGTCGCTAGCTCGATCAAACCACGCTCCGTCTCGGTCGACGGGTTGGCAACAGACCAAGCCTCAAGGCCCGCAGGAGTCACCGCACGCTCGGTGTCGGTTCCGGCGATCACTTCGGCATCGGTCGCCAGTTCGATCAGACCACGCTCGGTTTCGGTCGACGGGTTGGCAGCGGACCAAGCCTCAAGGCCCACAGGAGTAACCGCACGTTCGCTGTCGGTACCGGCGATCACCTCGGCATCCGTCGCCAGTTCGATCAAACCACGGTCGCTTTCCGTCGCCGGGTTGGCAACGGACCAAGCCTCAAGACCAGCCGGAGTAACCGCACGCTCGGTGTCGGTCCCGGCGATCACCTCGGCGTCTGTCGCCAGTTCAATGATGCCCAGGACTTCGGTTGTCGCCTGGGGTGGGGTCACGGCGTCCTTCAGGGCACCGAAGGTATAGGACACGTCTTTGTTGGCGCTCACATCCCGCACCAACAGAAGGTCCGAGGTCTCGACGGTCGCGACCTGATCCACCAAGCCGGTATAATGGCCCAGGGTGTAGGGCGTGACCGCCAGGGCTTCGAGAGTATCGGGGTTTGCGACCACCTCCTCGTCGGTGGCCAGTTCCATCACGCCCGCCCCACTGGTGGAGGCCAGTGGATGGGTGTGATTGCCGCTGAAGGGCATCGGGAGAACCGAGTTACTGCTGCATTGCGTGCTCATAGGGCACTCCTTGCAAGGGGATATAGGGGGCGGAAGAGGTCTCACACCTCCTCCAGGACCAGCCGCCAGGGGTGGCGGCCGTCCCATTCCAGAAGGCCCAGGGACCAATCCCGGACCATCAAGGTCAGCACCGGGCGCACCACCACCGTCACCGGCCCGTCATGGGCAGCGGTGGTGATGGTTCGTCCGGAAATGTCGATAACAGGGTGATCCGCGCCGGTTTCGTCATGGCAGCGGAGCCAGTTGGGGGCAAAATCCCGCTCCGCCGTCCAGCCGGTCACGCCAGGGGCCAAAACCGCCCCCAAACGGCTTGCGCAGGTCGCGATCACGGTCTGACCCGGCCACAATCCGGCAAAGGCCGGAGGCCGCACGTCCGAGGCGGAAACCGTCAGCGCGTATTTCGTGCCCGGAAGGGACGCGAAACGGGCAGTCCCCTCCTGGTCCCGCCAGAATTCTCCGCGCTGTAGGGGGGTGAGCAGATGACTGGCGCCACGGGCGCTCCATTTGCCAAGGATCGCCGCGCCCTCCAGGCTCAGAAGGGTATCGGGCGCGCTCATCGGACCCCCCGTTGGGGCCGGGCGAGCAAGAACCGCGTCGCGTCAATCTGCCGGAGCAGCTCCTCCGCCTCCCGGCGCACCGGTTCGTCAAAGGATGGAGAAGCGGATGGAAAGGCCGGTGAAGGATTGGCCATGGGAATGGCAATCGGATGGACAGTCGTATCCTCGGCCATGGTTACCTCCCTCGTATGACGTGGTAGGGCAGGGTCAGCGGCAGCACCCAGAAGGGACCCTCCGCATGGGCCGGTTCAGCTTGGGTCGCCCCGGTCACCAGGGCCGCGCCGTCATCGCTCAGGCGGCGGACGGACAGGCCATCCGACAGAGTTTGAGCGAGAGCCTCCGCTCCGTCGGGGCCCTCCCCCAGGGGATGATAAAGGGTCAGGCGAGCGCTCCCCCCCTCCCCCGCCCAGCGCACTCCCCCCTCGGCCCGGTCGGGTTCCAGGGCAAGGGTCAACCAAGCCTGTTTCCGGAAGGGGCGGGCCGCGGTGTTTTCGTCCACCAAAGGCAGAGCCGTCAGGGCCGCAACCCGGGCGGCGATCAGGCTTCGGGCGGTGGCGCTCATGGCGCGACCTCGCCCATGGGCCGCAGCACCAGCCGGTGGAGCATTCCCATGCCCATGGAGCGGTCCGAGGCATCGACGATGCGATAGGCCCAACCGGCCACCTCCAGCCGGTCATTGACCCGGGGAGCGGCGCTCTGCTCTCCGGCGGCCAGGGCCAGGCGGTCGCCCGGTTGACGGATCGGCGAGTCCGGCGCGGACAGGGCGCTGGCCAATAGGGCCACGCGCAAGGGCACCCGGCTTTCCACAGCGCCGACATCGTCAAAGGCTGGATCGGGGAACCGGACCAAGATCGCGCTCAACACAACCTCTCCGGCCGCCGCCAACGCCTTTTCCACAGCGCCGGACAGGGTTTCCTTGGTGACGGGCATGGGCGTTATCCTCTTAAAAGACGGGAACCGCCCCGCTTGAACAGGGGCGACAGCAGGCCCTCCACCACCGGCAGGGCCGGACCCGAGGGAAAGGACAGGTCGTAGACCGTGCGGGTCGAAACGGCGTCCAAGGTCACCGCCTCTTCACTCACCCGCCCCGCCCGGTCGCGGTCGGCCATCAGGGGCGCGGACAGGGCGCGTGCGGCCAATTCACAGGTGGCCGCGAGCACCTCCCGGGGGATACTGCCGCTCCCCAAAGGCGTACCGGAGCGATCGATGGCACCTAAACGGGGCCAACAGAGGGCTTGCCCCCGCCCCCGGGTCGGCACCCCGGAAAAGCGCTCGCCATAGGCCAGCCCCAGGTGGGCGGAAGCCTCCCGCAAGGCCCCTTCCCGCCCGGTTTCGCTCGCGGCGAGCCAGGGGCCGGACAGGGTGGCGTGGGGCCGATCGGACCAATAGGCATCCGCTGCCTCCAGGGAGAGGAAGCTGTCGGCCTCGGCCAGCCCGAGGCCCTCTTCGACGGTCAGAGTCATGGGGTCAACGCTCCAGCTCGCAGGGGTCAAAGGGGGGGATCAGGCTTAACCGCAAGGGCAAACCAAGCCAGTCGCCGGAGCTCAAGGGCAGAGGCCCGCCGCGCGGAGCTAGGATGGCTGCGGATCGCCAGGTCAGGACCGGCCCCTCCAGGGCGCGGACGGAGATCTGGGCAAAGCCGCTCAAAGCCGTCCGGGCAAAGGGGGTCAGGGTCACCCCGCTCGCGTCGTCCCTGTCCAGGGAGCCCAACAGGACCGCGCGCAGGGTGTCCGCGTTCCACTCCCGGGCCTCAAAGAGGAGGTCCTGGCGATCGGACAGCGGGTCTTCGCGGGCCGGAACCAAGGTCCCGTCTGCCCGATCTTCCCAAAACGTCAGGGTGGCACGGCTCCGATCCAAGACTGCGCCGGACAGAAGGCCCAAGTCCCGGTAGGTGACTCCGTCCTCGGAAAACCAGACGACGGTCTCCCCACCGGGAAACAGATATGCGGGCACGATGGCCCGGGGGTCCTGGGTCATGGTCGATGTCGCTTTTTACGGTTGAGATGGAGACAAACCGGGGGCTCTCGCCCCGTTCCGCCGGAGGCGGACATTCAACAAACTGGGGGCTCTCGCCCCGTTCCGCCGAAGGCGGACATCCAACAAACAGGGGGCTCACGCCCCGCTCCGCCGAAGGCGGACATTCAACAAACTGGGGGCTCACGCCCCCAACCCCAGTTGGGAGGCGATGCCTCCCAAACCCTCCCTTTCTTTGTTCAATGTGAGAGCAAGGAGGAGGAGCGCTCACAATCCTGTTTCGTCACGCCCGCGAAGGCGTGCGTCCGGAAATGACCGAAAAAACCGGAGGGTTCGGGAGGCTGTGCCTCCCGATTGGGGGATTGGGGGCGAAAGCCCCCAAGTGCAACGCTATCCACTGTCACCAGAGGAACGAAGGATCACCCCATTTGGATAGAGAAACGTTGAGCTTCCTCAACCAACCAGTCCCGGACGTGTCTGACGGCAGGTCGCTCCAGGGCCTCACGGGTCGTAACCGCGTAATAGGCGAAGCGGGACGGCCAAGACCGGGCGATCATCTGGACCAATCGCCCCGCGCGTAAGGCCTCCTCGGCGTGCACCTCACGAACCAAGGCGATCCCTTGCCCGGCTTCCGCCGCAGCGATCAGCAAACTATCGTTGGAAAAGGCCGGTCCTCTCAAGTCCCGGGACACCGGGACCCCATGGGCTTCGAACCAAAGTCGCCAATCCGCCCGCTGAAGGTCATGGAGCAGGGCAAAGGACAAGCAATCCGCTGGCTCCGAGACAGAAGAGCGGTCAGCAAGCAGCGAAGGAGCCCCCACAACCACCATTTCCGGAGCCATCAACCAAACACTTTCCAGATCGGGATACCCACCCAATCCGTGGCGGATCGCCAAGTCGACAGGTTCACTTCGCGGATCAACCAGACGGTTTTCCGTTTCCAGGGACAGGTCCACCGCAGGGTGGAGGGCAGAAAACCGAGGCAGGCGCGGCACCAACCAATTCTCCGTGAATGCCGCCGTGGCGCTGATCCGAACAAGGCCACCGGCGCCCCGGCCCAAATCCCCATCCACCACTTCGATCTGGCGGAAGGGGCCATCCAGGCTTTCGAACAGCCGGAGGCCCGCGCCATTCAGGACGATGCCGCTTCCCGTCCGGTCAAACAGGCGGTGTCCCATGATCTCCTCCAGCGCGCGCACCCTCTGGCTGATGGCCCCCGGGGTGAGCGACAAGACCTCCGCCGCATCGCGCATCCGACCGGACCGGGCGACGACCACAAACGTGTGCAAGAGAGAGAAGCGAATAGCCATGATGCAAGTTTAGCTCATCTAAACTCTGATGAAAGAAGCATCGTTTGCCGAACCCCTCCATTTCCAGAATTGTTCCCGCTCCCTTCCGGACCGGAGACAAAGACATGCCGCCTATTCCCACCACCCTATCGATTTTCCACCGTTGGTTCATTGTCGCAATCGGCTTCCTCGCCCTTGCCCTCGCCTTTTCGGCACGGGCCTCCCTGAGCCTCGTCATGCCGGTCTGGACAGCCGAACTCGGCTGGTCCCAAAGCTTCATATCCGGCGTGGCCTCCCTGGCCCTCTTGGTTATGGCCGTCGTCGCGCCCTTCGCCGGACGCATGGTGGACCAGCGGGGTGTCCGCGTAACCCTGGGCCTGGGGTTAATATTGACGGGCGCAGGCAGCCTCCTCCTCTCCTTGGCGGAGAGTCCCTTGGCGTTGGTCTTCGCCTACGGTTTGCTCTCCGCAGCGGGCTTTGGCCTTGTCGCCACCCATGTGGTTTCCACGGCCATTGCCCGACGGTTTGACCAACGGGCGGGCCTCGCCATGGGGGTTGGCACCTCCGGCGCCACGGGAGGTCAGTTCTTGCTCGTACCGTTGATCGCTCTCTTACTGGAGAGCCAAAGCTGGCGTTTGAGCTTTCTGACCCTTGGCACAGCGGCCCTGGTGACAGCAGGTCTCCTGTGGTGGGCCCTCCAGACGGAAGGACGCCGCCCCGGGTCGCAAGCCACAGAGTTGGGCGCCAAACTCGACACCCAATCCCTGGCCGGAGACCTGCGAGCGACCTTGAAGCGCCCCGCCTTCCATATTCTCTTCTGGAGCTTCTTCCTATGCGGTTACACGACCACCGGCGTAATCGAGACCCATTTCCTGCCCTATGCCTCCTTTTGCGGCATCGGACCGGTCCCGGGCGCGACGGCCTATGGCACCTTATCCGCCGTCAACCTGCTGGGAATGATCCTCGCGGGGTGGCTGACGGACCGCGTAAACCGGGTGGCCCTGCTGGGAACCATCTATCTGGTCCGTGGCCTGAGTTTCCTTCTCCTGATGCACGTCGGGTCTGACTACGAAACTCTGATGGCCTTCGCCATCCTGTTTGGCGCCGTTGACTACGCCACCGTTCCGGTCACCGCAAGCCTGGCGGCAAGCCACCTGGGCTTACGAGTCATGGGACTGGCGATGGGCTTAATCTCAGCGGGTCATGCGGTCGGAGGCGCGGCGGGCGCCTTCACCGGAGGCTATCTCTTCGACCTGACCAACCGCTATGACTGGCTTTGGACCCTGTCCTTGGGGCTGGCGGTCGGGGCGGGGCTGATTGTGTTCCTCCTTCGGGACCAACCAACCCCCACCCCCCAGGTCGCCTGAGGCAGAGGTCAAACAAACTGGGGGCTCCCGCCCCCAACCCCGGTTGGGAGGCGATGCCTCCCAAACCCTTCCCTTTTTTTGTCCGATACGCGAGCAAAGGGATGTGCGCTCTTAATCCTGTTTCGATCCTGGATTCTCGCATATGCGGGAATGGCGATGCAAAAGACAGAACAACCGAAAAAACCGGAGGGTTCGGGAGGCTGCGCCTCCCGATTGGGGGATTGGGGGCGAAAGCCCCCAAGTGCAACGGTATCCGCCCCCCAGAACCTCACCCATTCGTCTTCAGGGCAGCGAAGCGGATGGCTTTGCGGTCGTAGACCCGATCCCAGTTCCCGGCCAGCGCCAGTTCGGCATTGGTCGGCGCGGGCTTGGCCATGGTCGCGCCGATCCAGCGAATGCCCCGGGGATGGAGCAGGAAATGCCGCCGGGAATGCAGGATCTCCATGCCCTCACCGTCACCGGCGCCCGGCGCCCGCTCGGTCTCCACGGGCAACTTGGCCTGTCCCTCCCCATGGGCCACGGCCCCATCCGCGAACAGGTAGGTGGTGTAGGTCTTGCGATTGCTCCCCGCCTCAACCGGCAGAGTGTCATCGACGATGACCCGATAGCCCAGATAGGTGGTGTAGCGCAGATCGCCGGTCTGCGGGTCGAAGACGGACAGCAGAGCACCCAGCCGTTGCAGGCGGGTATGCACCACAGAATGCATGGCGATGGCGGTCAGGCGGTTTTTCATGTCGCCCATGGTCTGGGCTGCCGTCAACACCGCGTCGTCGCCGATCAACGCGTCGGCGGTCACCGCTCCCGCGTCATCGGTGGCGATATCGTGGACCATATCCCCATCATCGTTGGCCATGTTGTCGGCAAGAACGCCCGTCAGGCTGGAGATCAGCACCCGTTGACGATCCCGCACCCAGAAAGGCGCCACCAGCTCGGCAACGGCGCGCATGGGGTCCTCGGCCATCAAAGCGGCGGTCAGGTCCATGGAAGACCAGGACTTGTTGCGCACATGCTTCACGGCGACGTCTCGCCCGGCGGTGATCTTGTCCGGGGTGGAGTAACTGTCCGGATCGTCAGAGCCCACGTTGGACTCCCCATCCAAATCATTGAAGAACGGCAGGTTGAACGTGCTGCCCTGGCCCGAGGCGAGCGCACCGAACTGGGCATCCGGGACCACAACGCCGGACTGGACGAAGGCGTCCATATCCAGCGCACGTTGGACCATATAGGGCTGAAAAACCTCCGGAACGATCACGTCCGAAAGGCGCGTGGCTATCGTCGGCATGACGAATATTCTCCGTTAAACAGGTGAAGAAGACGCGATCATGCCTTAACGGCATTATTGCGCGCATAGAGAAGAAAAAGGAAGGAGGGCCTCACGCCCTCCTTCCCTGAAGGCACCGATCTTTAGAGCGGAATGAGGAAAAGTCGGAACCTGTTTTCCGCTCCACGCGATGCTCTAACCATATGAGTCTGGATCAAATGATCCGCCCTAAATCGATGCCGATTTAGGGCGGTTTGATCTAGCTCCACGTCCGAATGATACAGATGCCCTCCTTGCCGTCGCCTCCAATCGACTGGCTAAGACCACCGGCACCAGCTCCGCCCGCACCGTATGGTGAGCCGTTTCCACCAGAGTTGCCACCGCTTAGGCCGCCGGTCCCCCACCAACTGCCGCCCCCTTCGCCACCTCGAACCGCATCGAAGTTCGCGCCGCCGCCGCCACCGAAACTTCCTCCGGCATTGCCGCTTCCCTCTCCCGAGCGACCACCGTTCGCCCCACCTCCGGGGCCACCGCCGCCACCGCCGCCTTCTGCGATCGCGACGATGCTGGTTGTTTCATCACCAAAGGATGTATCTCCACCATCTGATCCTTGAGTGTTGTTTCCGCCCGTTCCTTTCGCACCAATGGTCACAGGATAGGTGCTTGCCGGGTTTTCAATAAACCCTCGGGCCCATCCACCCGCACCGCCACCCGCGCCGGGGAGATTGGTCTGAGAGCCACCTCCCCCGCCGCCGCCGCCCGTGACTTCAACTTCCAGCCACCGCGTGCCTGGGGGCGTGACAAAGGTGCCCGACTCCTTCATGACCTGAACCTGACAGGTTTGGCCAAGCGACCAAGTCTTAAGAGTTGCCGGAGTCACCGCCCGCTCGGCATCCGTCCCGGCGACAACCTCGGCGTCTGTCGCCAGCTCAATCAGACCACGGTCGGTTTCCGTCGCCGGGTTGGCAGCCGACCAAGCCTCAAGGCCTGCCGGAGTCACCGCACGCTCGGCATCGGTTCCAGCGACAACCTCGGCGTCCGTCGCCAGCTCAATCAGACCACGGTCGGTTTCCGTCGCCGGGTTGGCAGCCGACCAAGCCTCAAGACCTGCAGGAGTCACCGCCCGCTCGGCATCGGTTCCAGCGACAACCTCGGCGTCCGTCGCCAGTTCAATCAGACCACGGTCGGTTTCCGTCGCCGGGTTGGCAGCCGACCAAGCCTCAAGACCCGCTGGGGTCACCGCGCGCTCGGCATCGGTTCCAGCGACAACCTCGGCGTCCGTCGCCAGCTCAATCAGACCACGGTCGGTTTCCGTCGCCGGATTGGCAACGGACCAAGCCTCAAGACCCGCTGGGGTCACTGCGCGCTCGGCATCGGTTCCAGCGACAACCTCGGCGTCCGTCGCCAGCTCAATCAGACCACGGTCGGCCTCCGTCGCCGGATTGGCAACGGACCAAGCCTCAAGACCTGCCGGAGTCACCGCACGCTCGGTATCGGTCCCAGAGATCACCTCTGCATCGGTCGCCAGTTCGACGATGCCCAGGGTCTCAGTGGTCGCCTGGGGCGGGGTGACAGCATCCTTCAGGGCGCCGAAGGTATAGGACACATCTTTGTCGGCGCTCACGTCCCGGATCAAAAGAAGGTCCGAGGTCTCGACACTCGCGACCTGACCTACGAGGCCGGTATAGTGGCCCAGGGTATAGGGCGTGATCGCCAGAGCATCGATGAAGGTCGGATTGGCGACGGCCTCAGCCGCCGTGGCCAGCTCGATGACCCCCGAGGTAGCGGTCGTCGCCAGCGGATGGGTGTGATTGCCACTAAAGGGCATGGGGGAGGCAGCAGTCTCGTTTTCATCGCAATTGCTCATAGAAACGGCCTTTCAATAGACGTTCATAAGGAAGGGCATCCGGTCCAAAGGGGTCGATTGCCCTTCGACTTGGAAGACGCTTCACTCAGGGTGAAGCGCCCTCCGCGATTTGAAGACAGCCCCCTACGTTCGGGAGAACCGGCGCGGGGGGATGCAAGAGAGGGAGAACCCCCATGGGGAAAAGGCTACAGACCAGGGAAATCCATCGGGCAAGATGCCCGGCAGAAAAAGATCAATCGGCGATGCGCATAACCGACAGCTCGGTCCGTGCCATGGAGCAGACCGCCCCCCCATTCCCATGGAAAGCCACCTCGCAGGTAATCCGTCCCCCTGTGGGCATCCACAGAAAGTCAACGAATTGCGGCTGAAGGTTTTCGGAACTGTCGGCGAGGCCGCTGGTTACACCGCGATTGCGCAACAACGTATTGTCGGCTGCGTGGGCTTTCATTTCGAGATAGATTCCCCCATGCACACCCGACACGGAGGTTCCATACCGCAGCTGGTACAACCCGGACCGGGCAAACACCATCTCTCCACTGCTGTTCAAGGACACATCCGAGGCCGAGCCGATCTCGGTGTTCAAGACACTGAAGGGCATGACGATCTGCGTTCCGCCCTGAACCGTATGATTGCTGGAGAGCGTCGCTCGATGTAGGGCAATCTTGGACGTTCCCCACGCCTGCATGCTCTCAGGGGTCACCGCACGCTCGTCGTCGGTTCCGGCGACGGCTTCAGCCTCGGTGGCCAGTTCAATCACGCCGGAGTCCTCGGTGGTGGCGTCGGGATGGGTATGCAAACCACTTTGGGGCATCGTCATAACAGAGTCCTTTGATTTGGGTTTGTTCCGTCCTCAGCCCTTCGCCTGCTCGCGCAGGCGCTTGGCCATATCGGGATTCTCGCGCATCAGACGGCCCTGTTCCGTCAGGTTCAGGGAGCCCAATGCGAAGGGATTGGGAGCAACAGAGGACGCCCGGGAGGGGGGCATCCCCCCACCAGACCCCACGTCCCACCAGGCCGCGCCGCCGCTCTGGCGGACCTCCGCCAGCCAGCCGTCCAGGGTGCGTTCCCCATCCTTGGAGACAACCGACAGGCCATCATCCACGGCGAACAGCTCCTTGGCCGCCCTCCAGGCATCGGTCCGGTTCAGGTCGCGCACGCCCGCCCGGGCACAGGCTTCCAGAACGGCTGCTTTCAGGCGATCCTCTCCGGCTTGCCGCAACCGGCCCAGGGACTCGTCCAGACGGTCGTTCAAGGCTTGCACCTCTCTTTCCCGCTCGGTGAGAACCTGACGCAGGCCCTCCAGGTCGGGGGCGGCGAGGTTCCGATCCTTGCTGGCCTTTTCCGCCTCCTTGCGGGCGTCGCGCTCCTTGCGCAGGGCTTCCTTGACGGCCTCCACGTCGTCCTCCGTCCGCAGGCCCTCGGCCTGAAGGACAAAGGCGCCGCTTTCGGTCTGGGCATAATGGTCCCGCAAGGCCTCGGGGATGTCCTCGGCCGTGGCGTATCTGACTCGCAGGGTCATAAACTGGTCTCCACTGAAAAGGGAACGCGGGGTCCGGGGAGGCCGCGCCTCCCCGGATGGGAGTGTGGGCCAGAGTGAAACTGGATCGACTTGCCTCTTGCTGAACCAGTTACGGTCTAAATCATGGTGATTTAAGAGTATTCTCGAGGCCAAGTTGGGACGCAAAGCCACTCCAGCCCGCGCTTCATCCTCCGCTGGCGATCCGCTTGGCGTCGGCCTGGGCGTCATAGGCCCAGGACAGGACACCCCGCCGCTGCAGCTCACCCAAATAGGCCTCCCGGCTCAAATCACCGCCGTCGCGGGCATGGGCCAAAGCGTCCAGATCGGCGGCCTCCCGCTGGTCGGTGAAATCGGTATTCACGTCCACGGACCCGCCCGTTTCCTCTCCCCCCCAACGGGCCATGATATCCAGCCCCTGTTCGAGGGCATCGCGCAGGGCCATGGCCCAGGCCTTGACCGTGGAATGGGCGCGGCTCGACGCAATGGCTGCGGCCGTGGCCGTCGCCGTACCCGGACGGCTGACCAGGGGTTCCATGGCCAACCGTGTCATCTGGGCTTCCAGCCGTTCCAGATCCCGTTCGCCCGCCTGGATCGCCGTGCCTGCGGGCTCCACATAGTACCAACGGGACCCGGTCTCGGGACTATGCAGAAAGGTCTTGGGTCCCACCTCCAGGGGCATGCCCTCGGCATTTTCCGGCGCGGGACCGGACAAAGCGAGCATGGCAAAGCGCCCCAGGGTCAGGATATTCCGTTGGTCACTGGCCGACTGCCAATGGGCCACATTCAAATGGGCGAGCCCCTCCAGCGGGGGCCGGGCGGCAAGCGCGCCAATCGATGCGCCCAGGCGCAGGGGGACCAGGGGCACCAGGTCCACCCCCGTCTCGGTCTCATCCACCAACAGCCAGTCTTTCCCCTCTCGAACCCAGGTTTCCGAGTGCCCCGGTTCAAGCACCTGGATGTAGTCCCGCTGCCGTTCCTGAAAACCGCCCCGTTCCGTGACCCGGTGACGCACTCGGGCATGGGCCAGACGCCAACGACCATCCACCCGTTCCGGATAGGCGGCGATGACATCCTCCGCAGCCAGGGGGATCAGATAGGGACGACGGAGATGCTCAGGCGTATCCGGGCCGGGCATCTCCACTTGCATCCAGCCCAGGCCCGTGGCGACGGCCTCGGCGAACCAGCGCTCGGCGACCACCTGCAGAGCGTTGCCCAACAGGTCGGCATCGTCCATCCAGGGAACCATTCGCCTGGGCAAATCCTCCCCCAGCACCAGGGGACGGGAAAAGACCCGGCTGGAAATATCCCGCACGGCCTCTTCAAAGGCGGGCAGCAGAACTGCCCGGGCCAGCCGCGTGCGATAGGCCTCCCGGTCCTCGGCCTCGTACCGGGGCAAGTAGCGTTCTCCGGCAGCGCGCATGGCCAAGGTCCCGCCCATGAGGGAGCGGACCATGGCCCAGCCCGGCAATGCCTCCAGGTACTCGGCCGAAGGACGGCCAGGGTCCAAAAGATCAGGCATGGAAAGGGGAGTCCTTTGTTGATATCTCACGGCAGTCCGCTGCGCGGACGCCTCCGATGGGGCGGGCTGCGCCCGGCGCCCAGTCGGGCGCTTGGGTGTTGGAGCGATAGGACGGCAGTCCGCTGCGCGGACGCCTCCGATGGGGCGGGCTGCGCCCGGCGCCCAGTCGGGCGCTTGGGCGTGATGCGCATTTGTTCCGAAGGACCAAAGGCGCAGCCCTATCGCTCAAACACCCAAGCGCGTGACTACGCGCCGGGCGAAGCCAGCCCGCGCGGAGCCGATCGCGCAGCGATCTGGCGTGAGCGAGTCCATAAAAATCAAAACCTCAACCGCGTCACCTTGCCACCCGGCGCGGGCCGCCCTTCGTGGAAGGTCAGGGCCAAGGCATCGGCCAAATCCGGACTGCGCAAACCACGTCGCTTCATGGCGTCCTTGCTTTCCACCACCACCCGCCCTGACCCATCAAAGCCGTAACGGACCGAGGACAATTCTCCGGCCAAATCCTCGGCCCGGTCCCTTGGCAAATCGGCGAAGCTCGGGGCCTCGTCCCGCAACCAACTCCTGAGCGCAAGCCACAGGTGGTCACGCAACAACCGCCCCCGTTCCTCGCCCACCATCCGTTCGGGCGCCTTGTCGGCCACGTTCACCGCAACCACGGGAAGGCCGTCCTCCCGCAAGCGATCAACGACACCCGCGCCCACACCGATCTCATCCACATGGATGGTCTGAGCCGTCCATTTCCGGGCCAGGTCCGCAGCCTGTCCGGCAACGGCCATGGTGTCGCGGCCGGATGTGACCTCGATCGCCTCCAATCTGGCCCCGGCACGCAGCAGAAAAACCGTCCGGTCATCGCCAAAGCGCGCCACGTCCACACCCAGGCGTCGCTCGCCCCCACCCGCCGCCCCCTGTTGGGTCAGGGCGGCCTCGGTCAGGTCCAGGGGGATGAGCACATCATCATCCTGGCGAGGAAAGGCCCCGTCGGCGCGGACCCGTACCACGTTGGAGCCCTCCCCATACTTGCGGATCAAGGCCTCCCGATAACCGGGGTCGACCAACGGGCTGTCGGCACAGCGGAAACGCAGGGCCTTGAAGCTGGCCCGATCCCGTTTGTGCGAGCGGGCGAAGAACCCGGTGTTGCGGGTGGGATTGCCGACCATCAGCAACCGGGCTCCAGGACTGGAGAGAGCTCCCTCGGCCACTTCGAAGACAGCATCGGGAACGCCGGAGGCTTCCTCAATGACGAACATCAGTGACGCGCCACCCTCCCGTTCGACGGGATAAGCATGAGAGCGGACACCGCCGTCCAAGTCGATCTCCACATCCGAAGCGTGGTACCCTTGTAGCGCGTCGGGTTGGTCGCGGCGGGCCGTGCGGGCCGTAACAAACCACTCCCGCGGGGTCCCCCGGTCGGTGATGGCCCGGGACGACAGGTCGAACAGGGCGCCCAACCACAGGTAACCGGGCAAACCCAACGCCAAGGCCCGGTCGTCAGCCTTGCGGCGCAGGCGGGAGAGTTCGGACCAGAGGGTCTGTTCCAACTGGCTCGCCGTGGGCGCCGTGCAGGGGGTTTTGGAGTAGTCAAAGCATTCCAGATGCCACCAGATGGCGCTGGCCGTGGCCGCCGTCTTGCCGACCCCATGGCCTGCCCGCACGGTCACTTTTGCGCCAGGATGACCGATGGCCTCCAGCAGGGCCGATTGTTGACGGGTAGGATTGAGCCCCAGGCGTTGGCGGGCATAGAGAACCGGATCGGCCCGCCAAAAACACCGCAAACGACCATAATCGGCCAACCCTTCGTAGATCTGCGGCAGGGGATCAGCCGTCGGTCGCTGCGCCATGGGCCACCTCCTTCCGCTCCCTCTCCATAAGGCGGGCGGCTTCTTCCAGTAGGGCGGAGAGCCCGCCACCGGACGGCCCCTCGATGCCGTTCTGGGAGCCTTTCCCCCAAATGCCCAGCTTGGCGCCCAACATGTTCAAGGCCCGTAGCTTGTCGGCCAATTTGACCTGGACCTTGACCGTGCCATCCTTCAACTCATGGACGGTCAGTTCCTTGATGGCTGCGGCCTCCCGGTCTGACAGACCCGTGAGGCGGACCTCCGCCTTGCCTTCCTCGTCGAAACGCATCAGATCCAGGGGCCGGGAAAAAGCCAGGGAAGCCAGTTCACTCAGCACCCGTTCCTCGCTGATGGCATAGCGCTCGATCAGGGCCTCGGTCCGAAGCAAGGCCCGGTGCTCTGCCTGTTCGAGGGCCGCCTGGACCGTGGGACGGCGCAGCAGCGCCGCCGCCCGACGAGAGGCACGGCGGCAATCGGCCTCACCGTCCACCGCCTCGCGCCAGGCCTTGGCCCCATTGCGTCCATTGTTCAGGTAACACGCGACGAACCGCTCCTCGATTTCCGCGAGAATGGGTTTTGCGGGAGCAGGCGCCATAGAGGGGGCCTCATGTCAAAGGCACCATCCCACCCTGAAAAGAGCGGCGACGGCGCGATAGGGATACGAAAAGGGCGCCCCGGTTGCCCGGCGCGCCACCCATTAACTTGATGATGAAATGACATTACCCTTAACCACCCACCATGTCAACATTGTTTTTTGCGTTCACCAGTCAATTGATGTTCTTTTGTCATTCACCCTAAATCGAGCCGCTGAATGACCCTTCGCTTGATTCACCCGCCCCCCATTCACGCTCATTATATAAAGTTTGGAGTGCTCCGAGATCACATCAAGCGGCGGCCTCCCGCTCGCGAACCACTTGGTCAATCAACCCCCATTCCAAGGATTCCTCGGCCGTCATGAACCGGTCGCGGTCCAGGGTCTGCTCCACCTCCTCATAGGTCCGCCCACAGTGTTCCGCATAGAGCGAGGTGATCCGGTGCTTGGTGCGCTTCATTTCCTCGGCATGGATCAGGATATCCGATGCCTGTCCCTGGAACCCACCCAACGGTTGATGCACATGGATGCTGGCGTTGGGCAGCGCCGCCCGGTGCCCTGGCGCCCCGGCCATCAGAAGGAAGGACCCCATGGACCGGGCGGTCCCCATACACAGGGTGTGAACCGGCGCCTTGATGTAGCGCATGGTGTCATACATGGCGAGACCACTGGTGATCACACCACCGGGGGAGTTGATGTACAGGTGGATGGGTTTTCCCGGATTTTCCGCTTCCAGGAACAGCAACTGGGCACAGACCAAAGCCGAGATCCCGTCGTTGACCTCGCCATTGACAAAGACGATCCGTTCCCGCAGCAGCCGGGAATAGATGTCAAAGGACCGTTCCCCCCGGCTTGACTGCTCAACGACCATGGGGACAAGCTGCATGACGTCACGCATCAGTGACCTCCTGAATTGCATATGATTTCTTGATGAACGGGTTTTAGGCCACCCGCATGAGCGGGGATCCATTGTCATTCGCCAAAGGTCTCCGCCCTTCCGTCAGACGCGGATCCGCAAGTCGATGGACGATCCGGAGTGTGGCGCCCCCCTCGACACCGGGTCGAACCTGGAAGGTCACTTGGCTTTCAAGGTGCGGGGGAGCCTCGTCCCGCATTCGGTAGCAAATCTCCCGGCCCGGCAGGCAGAAAACCGGCTCGGACTCAACCAAACCGCCCTTGGGCAGCCAAGCCTCGCGCAGGTCCGGTCTGTGGAGCGCCCGCCAGACCACTTCGGGCGGCGCGTCAAGGTCAACCTCGAACACCAATTCCGGCATCCGTTCCTTCGGATCCCCATCACTCATTGGTCCATATCCTTAAGCAGGGTTTTCAAGGCATCGATCCGCTCCGGCCAATAGGCCCGGTATCGGGCCAACCATCCGGCGATGAGCGCCAACCCATCGGGATCAACTTGATAATTGACGAAGCGCCCGGACCGTTCCTCGCGCACCAACCTTGCCTTGCGCAACACCGCAAGGTGCTGGGACATGGCCGGTTGGCTGATCTCCATGCCAGTCCTCAAGGCACTCGCATTCAGGGGTCCGTTTGCCAGCTTTTCAAAGATGGCACGGCGTGTTGGATCGGCCAGCGCTTTGAAGATATCGGTTTCGATCATGCAAATAGATAAGCACACACTTATCTGTCAAGCAAGTGCCCATTCACCTCGTTAATCTCGGGGAAGGGAGCAAGGCCATATTGCGGCACAAAATACAGCCGAAAGACGCCATGAGCAGACAATCATTCACTCATGGCATGGGATTCTCTATCCGCGAAAAACTGCTTCCGAAACGACACAAATTTCGCTAAATTCACTCTTTCATGGAACGTGAAACCAGATACAGGGGACGCCGCAATGAACCACAATGACACCACACCCCCACCCGAGGACGCCGAACAGACGTCATCGAACGGTTCTGTCCACAGAGAAAAGCGGCGCGCAGCTCTCGCTCGCCTCGCGAAGCTCGGCTACGTCGCGCCCGTGACCATTGCCATGATCTCCCTGAAGGCTGCGGCCTACTAACCCCTCCTGTCCCACTTGTAACGGCAATGAACGACAGCCCACTACGACCTTTATCAGCCACACACCAAGTAATGGATTTACTTCGAAAAGTTGACTTACCAAGACCTAAACTACAAGGTCTCGATGAACACACAAATCCTGACCTTACAAGAGACGTGGCGCTACAAAGGAATTGCTCCACTTTGATTTACAACGACTTCTTTTGACCCTCAATAATCGGTTCCCGAGGGAAAACAGGAGTTCGCAATCACGCGGCTATCTGCACTATTGCCCAACTCATGGGACGAGAAGAATGAACCAGAATGACAAAACGCCCTCCGATCTCAGTCTCGAATCCCAAGACTCTGTGGATTCCCCCAAGGACACGCGGCGCCGAGCCGCTTTGGGGCGGCTCGCGAAGCTCGGCTACGTCGCGCCCGTGACCATTGCCATGATGTCCCTGAAGGCCCAGGCCGCAAGCGCCATATAACGGTGTCGAAAGCCTAAGCGACAGCAAGCAGGACGATGTAAAAGCACGAGTTCGGTTCGCAGACATCCCGCCCTGCCATAACGGGGGGCGTCAGGACCACGGATTCCATGCGACTGAAGACCCACCTGCCCTGGCCTCGATGGATGATCATGGCCAGGGCAGGTTGATAATACCATCCCCCTCCGCCGGTATCCAGGAAACGCCCTCCATGCAGACCGAGCCGGGCGACTTTGACGGTCGTTTCTATTCCCATCTGTTCGATACCCATCTTGCCCTCGTCGACATCGACAAACGCGAAATGGCTGTCCTTAACCCCACGGCCGCAGCCCTATGGCTCCTTCTTGACGGGAAGGAAGCAACAGAGGAGGACTTGGCGCGGGATCTGGCCGAGGTCTTCTCCGTATGCTCGGACGAGGTACGCGATGACGTTTCGTGCTGCCTCGTGGATTGGACAACGAATGGGTGGATCGAAGGTCCCAATGACTTGGGCCAATATGGCCGATCACCGAGCCTTCCCCATACTGCCCTTCGCAAAGGGTTAGCCGTTGCTCAAGAGGGCGAGCGCCCTCCCCCGATCCCAACCGAGACCATCCACTGCCGTTTACACGACAGATCATTCTCCATCGCCGTTGGTCAATCAGAAGAGCCGCTGGATTCAGAACTGGCACCGCGCCTTTTTGCCATGCTCAGCGGTCTCCCCTCCCGTGAAAGCGATGACCAAACGGATGCCCCCGTCTTTCTGCGTGTTCTCGTCGATCAAGAGCGGATCTGGGTCGACACATCAACAGACCTTCTTTGGTCGACCGACCCGTTGGACGCATTAAATCACCTCCTTCTCCTCTTGATGGACTTGGGATACCCCCAGGCTCATTTGATCGCCGCGGTTCACGCCGCCGCACTGCGCCCCCCCGCCGCACAGGGCAGCACAGGGGATGGCGTGATCCTGTTTCCCGGACTGTCGGGTCGAGGCAAAAGCACCCTGAGCGCCTATTTGGCGGCCCGGGGCTGGAGCTACGGCGGTGACGACTTCACCGGCCTGGGAGAGGAAGGCGACACGGACCATGTGATGACAGCGGTCCTTCCCTGCCCCACATCCATCTCGGTGAAACCGGGAAGTTGGCCCCTGCTTGCCCCCCTGTATCACGGCCTCATGGACCGCCCTATCACCTCATATATCGGCAAGACCGCCCGCTTCATGCCTGTCGCCAAGGAGCAACATGTGGGCAAAGACGGTACGGAAAGGCGGCTCCGAGCCTTCGTCTTTCCCCATTACGATCCCCAAAGCCCCGCAGGATTGGTTCCCCTGTCTCTTCAGGACACGCTCTTGTCCCTTGTGGATGCGGGCTTCTCCACGGGGGAACGGTGCGAACCCGACCGACTGGCCCGCTTGTTCGGGGTCCTTGAGGAGACCCCGGCTTACCGCCTGTCCTACGCCTCATTGGAGGAAGCGGAGCAATGCTTGCTCAACGTCTAGGAAAAGCGTCACTCTCGGCCCTCTCCTGGCTTTGCCGGGCGGTATCCCCTTTGACAACCAATCTGGAGGCACCGGATCCGGCCCTGTGGTCCAGAATCATGCCCCTGGCAGACCAGCATATGCTTCTGCCGGTGCTGTTGCCCGCCCTCAACCGCCATGACTCCCTTACCAAGGATATTCCCCCCGAAGTGATGGACGGCCTCGCCGCTTTCCACGACCTGAATCAGGGGCGAAATGGCCTTTTACGAGAGCAGATGGGCAACTTGACCGCCGCCCTCAACAAGGACGGCATTTGCCCCATTTGGCTCAAGGGGGCAACGGAATTGCTTCCTGCGGATTGGGCGCGCAGCGGTCGAATGATGGCCGACCTCGACTTTTGGCTCCCTGACCCCAGGGAACGGAAGGTCGCACTCGCCACCATGAACCGCCTGGGATACCAAATCATACCCGATACGGACGATGACGCCTGGGCCGAATCCCACCAATACGCCGGACGCATCCACGACTCCTGGCCCGCCATGGTAGAACCTCATCGCCATGTCGTAGACCGGGGGTTGGCGACTCTCATCCCCGATGGGGAGGCCTTGGACGCAGTGGTATGGATGGACTGGGACGGCATGCGGATTGGACGGCTCGGTGCCCGGCACCGCCTCGTCCACGCTCTGGTGCAATCCACGGTCATGGCAGTCCCCCGCTTCGAGGCCAGCCGCACGCCCTTGATGAAGGCGCTGGACGTGGTGAACAGGGCCACCGCAGACTTCGACGGTCGCTTGCCGGAAGACCTGACGGCCCACCTCTCGCTTCCCGCTTGGCAGGGAACCGTCGCGCCTTTCCTGACCATGACGGAAAGCCTGTTCGGCCTGCCCTCCCCCCTGCCCCGGAATCGGACCGCCCTCAACCGTCAGGAACTGGTCACCGCGTTCCCCCGCCAAGCCTTCCTGCGCCAAACCATCGGTCGTGTTTTCAGCCGACGGTTCCTGGAAAGGTTGACCCGCCCATCCACCATCCCCGGGGTCGTTCGTCGCTATATGGATGTTTTTCGCACCGGAAGAGACACCAAGGGTTGAGTATATCCAGTAAATTTTAGAGCGGAATGAGGAAAAATGTGTGCGGTTTTCCGTCTCATTCCGCCCTCACTATATGATTTCATCGTGATCTAGAATGCCGCCCCCCTATGTCCGCCTGTACCGCCCAACCCCCGCCCGTTTCGCATAAAGTGTCAGGGCATCGCCCAGATCCCTCTGAGCCGTATCCAGGGCGCAGCGGTGTTTCCTGCGTGCCGCGTCCACCCCTAAGTCCATGACCACCACATCCAGGACCAGATCCACCGGGCGATACCCTCCGCGTCGAGTCCAGCCCGCCACCTCCCGGAACCAGGGCAGGTAGAGGCGTGCGTGCTCCCAGGCCACCTCGCCGGGCATCAGATCGACCAACCGCCCCGCCCCGGACGCGCCAGAGACACCGTGCACCCCGTCGATACGCGGGGAATGGGCCATCACCGGGCGCATGATGCCCTCCACCACGCGGCGCAAGCGGCGGGCGGCTTCGGCCTGGGCGTCATCGATTCGACCCGCCGCCAGCATTCGGGCAATGGGGTCGCCCCCCTGGCGCCGGACCCGGGTTTCCGCCGTGCCCGGGTCCTGAACCGGCATCTCCGATCGATCCCATTTCTCTTCCAGCAAATCCTGGATCAAGCGCCCCTTCGCAGCGATGCGGCGCGCTGTGGCGCCTTCGGAAGGCAAGCGGGCAGCCATGGCAGCAAGCCCCTCTAGCCGCCGCCGTCCCTCACGTCGGCCCTCTCCGGGTCGACAGCGCAGGGTTTCCCGCAAAACCAAAAGATTATCCAGAAAGGCCTCGTCCAGGTCCTCCCCTCGCAGTTTGTCCAACCAAGCCTGGGGGGGCGCAGTCGCCCCCTCCAAAGGCGGAAAATCGATGACATCAGGGGCCTGGGACTGAATGCTCATGACTACCTCCAAAATCGAATTTCAATGACAATGGCAATACGAAATGCAATTTTCAATGTTATTTTGTCATTGAACACAGAAACATCTTTCTCTGCGGAGCCCTCTCGGATTCCCACAGTCAACCCAGGCAGGGGAGGAGGAGTGGGAAGACCAAGCCGCCCCCCTTTCCGGGGTTAATCCAGCGTTTCTCTAAAGACCAGCAGGGCCACGATGAAGGCTCCCAGCAGGAACAGCGCTTGGGGCCAAAGGAAGGGGAGAACGTCCACCAGTCCGTTGCCCTTGAGCAGAATCCCCCGCACCAAGCGCAAAAAGTGGGTCAGCGGGAAGATCGAGCCAATCGCCTGCGCCCAGTCGGGCTGGCCCCGGAAGGGAAACATGAAACCCGACAGCAGAATAGAGGGGAGAAAGAAGAAAAAGCTCATCTGCATGGCCTGTAGCTGGTTCCGGGCCAGGGCCGAAAACGTCATTCCCACCGCCAGATTGCAGGCAATAAACAGGATAACCAGGACACTCAGCAGAAGGGGAGAACCCACCATGGGTACGCCGAACACCAGCTTGGCCATGACCAGCACCACCACCACCTGTACATAGCCCACCCCCACATAGGGCAGAATCTTGCCCATCATCATCTCTGCCGGGCGGATAGGCATGGACAGCAGGTTCTCCAAGGTTCCCCTCTCCCGTTCCCGGGTGATGGACAGAGCCGTCATCATCACCATGGTCATGGTCAGCACCACCCCCAGAAGGCCCGGCACCGTATTGTATTGGCTCTCCCCATCCGGGTTATAGCGCATATGGATCACCGTATTCACCGCTGGCTCTCCGGGGGCCAGATCCGCGAAGGGTCCCGTCAGGTGGGGCGCGAAGGCGGTTTGGGCCAGTTGCCGGAAGGCAGCCACGGCGTTGCTCGCCGCCGCCGGGTCCGTCGCATCAGCCTCTAACAGCAAGGAGGGATGCCGCCCCCGGATCAAATCCCGGGCGAAGTTGGCCGGGATGGTGACGACGAATTGAGCCTCTCCCCGGTCAAGCATCCGGTCCACCTCCGCCTCACTGGTGGGCGGATCGATCAGGGCGAAATAGCCCGCATTTTCCATAGCGGCGGCAAGATCCCGGGAAAAGGGCGAAGGATCCAGCACATAAAGGGCCGTGGGCAGCCCCTTGGGATCGGTGTTGATGGAGAAGCCGAACAGCATGAGTTGCAGCAGGGGCACCGCCAACATCATGGCAAAGGTCAGCCGGTCCCGGCGCATCTGCACCAGTTCTTTACGGATCACTCCTGTAAGGCGGCGGACAGAAAATCCCTCTGTCATCGGTAACTGTCCTCCGCCTGACTCATGAGATGGATGAAGACATCCTCCAGCTCCGCCTCCGCCTGTTTCCACACCAACCCGGGACGGTCCCGATAGGGGGCCAGGGCCACATCCAGAGCGGCCCGGTCTTGCCCCCCAAGGTGCAGGGCGCTGCCAAAGGCCGTGACCATCTCCACCTTGCCTCCTGCGCGCAGGTCCCGGGCCAACTCCCGCACTGCGGGGCCGGAGACGCTCCAGATGGTCAGCCCCGCACCACGCACGACCTCCTCCACCGTCCCGGTCGCCAAAAGCTTGCCATAGGCCAGATAGCTGATCTCGTGGCAGCGTTCGGCCTCGTCCATGTAGTGGGTGCTGACCAGCACGGTGAGGCCATCGTCGGCCAATTGGTTGATGTGGTCCCAGAACTCCCGCCGGGCCTTGGGGTCCACACCTGCGGTCGGTTCATCGAGCAGCAACAGATCCGGCTCGTGCAGCAGACAGGCCGACAGGGCCAGTCTTTGTTTCCATCCCCCGGACAGGGATCCGGCGAGCTGATTGCGTCGGCTGGAGAGACCCAAGTCCTCCAGGGCCTTTTCCACCCGCTTCTTGCGCCGGTCCAGGCAATGGATGCGGGCGACGAAATCCAGGTTCTCGCGAATGGTCAGATCCTCATAGAAACTGAACTTCTGGGTCATGTAGCCAACGCGGGATTTGATCCTCTCCGCTTCCCTGCGGATGTCGTACCCCAGGCAGCTTCCCCGGCCCCCATCGGGCGTCAGCAAGCCACAGAGCATCCGGATGGTTGTCGTCTTGCCACTGCCGTTGGGTCCCAAAAACCCTTGGATCCGCCCCCGCTCCACCTGAATCGAAAAGCCATCGACCACCAGATGATCGCCGAACCGCTTGGTCAACCCCTCCACATCGATCACCACCTGACTTCGGGGGTGGGCCAAGGGGGACTCCTTGGTCATTGGGTTTTCCCTTCCACCGATGCCGTTTTCAAAACCGCGGGATCCAAGTCCACGGGCTGCCCCGGATGCAGGGCAAGGGCGCCCCCTGTCGGCTTGGCCTCGACCCGGACCACCAGCTTGGCCCGGAACTTCACCGAATAGAGAACCGGCGGCGTGTACTCCACCTGATCGCCGATATGGGTGATCTTCGCCGTTTGGCCCGCCGCACAGCCATCGCAGGAAAAGGGCACCTCCTGGCCAAGAGAGAGGGCCCCCACGTTGGGTTCTGGGACGAAGAAGACGACCTTGACCCGGTCCGGAGGCAACAGGGTCAGAACCGGCGCGCCCTGGGGGACCACCTCCCCCACCCGGTAATAGATATCCACCACCCGCCCCCCTGCAGGGGCAGAGCGGCGACGGTCCGCCAAGTCCTTTTCCGCACGCAGGATCTCGGCCCGGCGTTGGGCGATCACGGCCCTTTGGGCGCTCACCAGATCCTTGCGCGCCCCCTTCAAGCCCAAGTCGTATTCCTGCGTCTGTTCGTCGAGAAACGCCTGATCCCGCTCAAAATCCCGTTCCGCCTGATCCAGCCGCTCCCGGGGAGCAGCCCCCCGGGCCACCAGGGATTTCGCCCGAGCCAGTTCCGTAGAGGACAGATCCAGGGCTGCACGGGCCTGAACCAGACGGGAGGCCAGGGCGGCCATTTCCTCCGGCCGCTTGCCCTTGTCCAAATCCGCAAGACGCGCCTCTTCCTCGGCCAAGGCCTCCCCTGCCGCCGACAGGGCCGCCTCGGCCTGGGTGGTATCCTGGGCAAAGAGAGGATCGCCCTGGGCCACCCGGTCCCCCTCCCCCACGGACAGCTCCGTCAGTTCCCCCGCCGTTACCGGCCCGATATGCAGGTAGTCCCCCTCCACATACCCCTGAAGAACCGGTGGGGCGGCGACGAACAGGGACAGGATCCCGGCCAAGATCGTTTCCATCAGGCAGTCTTCTCCCCTTTTCCAATGGCCAATCCGGCCAGGGTCACCGTTAAATGGGCCGCCAACCACTCGTCCGGATCCACAGGATCGGGATCCCAGGGGGCCAGGGAATGGCGCCAAATGGCCATCATGGCGACGGGAGCCATGAGCAAACGTGCTGCGACATTGGGCGCGATGGGGGCAAAGTCCCCTTCCGCCACGCCCCGCTCCACGGTCCGGCCAATCAGGCCCAAGCCACGTTTGATCACCGCATCCATGTAGAACCGGACCAGATCCGGGAAATTCCCCGCCTCTGCGACCAACAGCTTGGGAATCACCCCCGCAGGCTGAGACAACAGATGCCCCCCAATGCCGCCGATAACCGCGCGCAACACCATGGGCGCCGGGGCATCACCCTGGGAGAGGTGGTCCTCGACCTCGGCCACATAGGTCAAAATATGCGTCTGAACCGCAGCCTTGAACAACGCCTGTTTGTCGTCGAAGTACAGATAAAGGGTGCCCTTGGTCACCCCCGCCCTGCGAGCGATATCCTCCAACCGGGCGGCAGCGAACCCCCGTTCTGAGAAGACCGCCAGGGCGGCCTCGACAATCTCCTCTGGCCGGGCCTCGCTCCTGCGCCGCCACTTCGGTTCCTGCGTCATGGCATTTCCCAACATATAAATAACCAGTCAGTTATTAGTGGAAGATGTGCAACCCGACAAGGCCATTCCGTCATGTCGCATCATCTTGGGCCTTCCGCGCCGACCGGTCCCGCAGGCGCGCCAAAGGCAGGCGTACCGTGACCTGGGTTCCCAATCCCTTGGTGCTTTCCAAAATCAGTGCACCGCCGTGCAGTTCGACCATCGCCTTGGCCAGGGGCAACCCTAATCCGCTGCCGTCGTATTTGCGGGTGAAACCACTATCCACTTGACCGAAGGGGATCATGACCTTCTTCAAGTCTCCTGGAGCAATCCCGATTCCATTATCGGAAACCTTCAGGAAAATTCCCTTCTCATCCACCCACCAGGACAAGCGAACCCAACCGCCTTCAGCCGTGAATTTCACTGCGTTCGACAACAGGTTCAGCAAGATTTGCTTGAGCCGCCTGGCATCACCCCAAAGGAACACCGGGTCCGGCGCAGGCACCGTCATCAGATCGACCTCTGCGGCCTGTGCCCGGCCCCGCATGAGGGTCAGAGCCTCCTGAATAACCTCCTCCAGATCGACCCGCTCCTCGAACAGATCAACCCGTCCGGCCTCCACCCGCGACACATCCAGGATATCGTTGATCAACGAGAGCAGATGGGCGCCGCTCTGCCCAATGTTGTCGGCGTACTCAAGATAGGTTTCCGATCCCAGGGGGCCATGCACTTCCATCTTCATGACCTCCGCAAAGCCGATCACCGCGTTCAGAGGGGTGCGCAATTCGTGGCTCATGCTGGCCAGGAATTCAGTCTTGGCCCGGTTGGCCATTTCCGCCGCATCCCGGGCGGCGCTCAGAGTCTTTTGCACATCCCGGGCGCGGGCCAGATCGGCGAGCATTTCCTCCTCGGAAAACAAAGCCGAAAAAGACCCTCCCCCCAGGTAAGCGCGAAGAATTCCGTGAGCCAGGACCATGAACCCGGCGGCGGACAGCAGGTGCGCCGCCCACCAGACATGGGTCCAGGGCTCCGTTAGAAAGAATACCGTGGAGGATTCCAAGAAAAGACAGAAGGCAATGGTGACAGGCCCGCGCATGGGAAAAGGCCGGGTCCAGGTCACCAGTCTCAGGATCCCGATCAGACAGACCGCAAGGGCGCCTCCCTCCAAGATCCCACTGACCCAGAGACTGGAGGCAAAGGGAGCCAGGGCCAGCAGAGCGACAGAAGGAATAGCCAGCATGACCAAAGCGGCAACCGGCCCCCAGATTTCCGGCGCAAGTCGCTGGCCTTCTGGCCGCCGTGGCCAGTCGTGGGCCACCAACCCTGCCACCAGACAGGCGGACAAAGCAAAGCGCGAGACAGGGGCATACAGCAGGAACATCCACGGATTCCACCCTTCCAAGCGGGTAAAAGCCCCATGGAAGGCATAAAGCACGGAAAAAGCCGTGAGGCCAAGAGCCAGGAAGAGGGCAAACAACTCGCCGCTTTCCCGGTAGCACAACAGGGCAATCCAGCCGATTCCCAAGCCTAAGACAGAGGAAAATCCAACGGCGACCTCGTGGAAGAAGACGTCTTTGAAAATCAGGGGCGGGACTTGGAAAAACCACAAGTACAGAACGGCGAGAAAGGGCGCCGCCACAAAACCTGCCTCAATGCCCCTTCGAAAAAGAGCCGCCAGACGATCCATACCGCCTTCTCCCTACACATCACCCAAAAACTGTACCCTGGCCCCCCGTCTGTTACAACCAACCCGAATTCCACTGCGCTTGAGATCCCCACCCTCAAATGCTATAGGACGCCACCAGACTGGAGTCGCCCCGTCCTTGATCCTGACCCCCATCGCCTTGTCCGACGTACCGCCCCTCGTGGCAGCCTTCGACACCCTTCTCACTGACACAGCCCTTGCCCGCCGGGTTTTCGCACGCATCGCCGAAACCTGTGCTTTTATCGTGGGCGAGACCATCGACCTGTCCACCGACCCGGACCACCACAGGGAGGCCGTGGACTTGGTCCGCGCCTTCGGCCTTGGCGTGATCGAGGGTCCACCCTCGGCGGGCTTCACCTGGGATGGGAGGGCAGTGCGCGCGGAGTTGGAGCCTTCTGTACTGGTCCACGAGATTGGCCACTGGCAGGTCTGCGCGCCAGAGCGACGGAGCGTGATCGACTTCGGTCTCGGTGCGGGGCCGGAAACGGGGATCAAGGCCCCAGCCGACGCCGTCGCCACGGTGACCGGCGTACTCGGTGACCTGGAGGAGGCCCTGGCCTCCCTCTTGGGGATCCTCTGGGAGGCTGAGTTGGATCAACCGGCGATCCTGGCTTTCTTGGAGCAGAATTGGCTAGCCGGTGGCGCGACGGAGGGCAACCGCGCCCATTTCGTGAAGATCGTCAACCACCTGAGCGCCTATGGCTTCCTCACCGAGGAAGGCCGCCCGACCCGACAAGCGCGCACAGAAAGCGACTCCGTGTTTTTGGAGAGCTTACTGGCTTAAATCAGCCCCATAGAGAACCGAAAAAAGCTAGAGAACCGAAAAAAAGCCGCCCTCGAGAGATCCTCGGAGGCGGCTTTTTTTTCGATCCGGCACTGGCGTCCCCAAGGGGAATCGAACCCCTGTTTTCAGCGTGAGAGGCTGACGTCCTGGACCGCTAGACGATGGGGACGTTGTGCTGCGGAGGACGGCTTTCTAAGGCCAATAGATCGACCACGCAAGCCTTTTCTCACCCGAAGGTCATTCACTCGGAAAATAATATCAGCGCCACCGGCTGAAAGGCCGACTCGACCGGGCCACAGAGCCCCGTAGACCAGACCGCTTCCAACGCTCCGGCCCGCCCCGTCGCCGGATCCGTCGCCTGAATCAGCCAGACAAGCCCTTCTTCAAAGGCCCGCGCGGCATCCGTCGCAGAAGGCGCCGCAACGCCCGAAGGGTGGGAGTGCCAATGGCCCAACACAACCTCTCCCCGCTTCCGGCAATCGCGCTGAAGCCGCAGCCGCGCCGCCGGATCCAGCTCGAACCGGTCGGAAAACGCGTCGGCCAACAGGTTCTCCGCAGGATGCAGCGCCGTGACCCGGGCCAAGCCATCCGCCTGCCTTCGCCCCACGAGCAATCCGCACCCCTCCCGGGGGTGGGACGCTTCCGCCGCGCAGGCGATGACCGTGCGGTCACTCTCCGACAACAGAAGACCGCGCAACGGCGCCCCCCTCAGGTTCTCAGGCAAATTCTCAGGGAGCATCGTTCAGAAGGATGGTGCCAAGGACCACTCCCCGGGACAGGTCAACCGCCACCAGACGGGGCGGCTTGCCCCCTCCGGCCAGTTCAATCACCAGGGTCGAGCCCGATATCCGGAACTCCCGGGCCACCGTTCCCTTGGGCTCTCCCAAGGACAGCATATCGAAGGCTGAAATGCCGCCTCCCCCCGCTTCCCCCACAGGTCGCATGGCAATTTGACCGGGGGCGCCACCCGAAACCGGTGCCCTCGGAATGGAGGCGGGCGCGGATGCGGGGACGGATGCTGGGGCTGAGGCTGCGCCCCCACCCGATAGTCCAGCGGACTTCTTGTACAAACCATAGCCGAGGAGACCGACCCCGAAGACGATCAGCACCCCCATGAACACAACCAAAGATTTAATGGCTCGCATGGCCAGATGACTCCCGCTTGATTTTGGCTCCGAACTGGGGTCACCATATCGGACCATGACTGTTTCTTGTCCCCCCTCCCCTGCGCCCACTGCGTCTCCCGATCCGGACATACCGGAGGGCGACGAGGAGAGCGATGCCTTCACCCTGGACGAATCCCCCAGCCCCGAAATCCGCTATCACCGGGTGGTGGGGCCGAACAGAGGAGGCGAACGCCTGGACAAATGGTTGGCCGAGGAAGTGGATGGCCTGTCCCGGGCTCGCCTGCGAGCCTTGTTGGATGACGGACGGGTCACCCTGGACGGGGAGACCATACGAGATGCCTCGCGTCGGGTCAAACCGGGGCAGGAGGCTTGGGTCAGCGAACCCCCGCCGGTCGCAGCCCAACCCCAACCCCAGAACATCCCCCTAGCCGTTCTCTACGAAGACTCTGATCTGATCGTCATCGACAAACCCGCTGGACTGGTGGTCCATCCGGCTGCGGGCAACCCAGACGGCACCCTGGTCAATGCCCTGCTGTTTCATTGTGGCGACTCCCTCTCCGGGATTGGGGGGGAACGGCGGCCCGGTATCGTCCACCGTTTGGACAAGGACACCAGCGGACTGATGGTGGCAGCCAAAACCGACCTGGCCCACCGGGGCCTCGCCGAGCAATTCGCCTGCCACTCCCTGACCCGGGAGTACCATTGTCTGGTCTGGGGCCGTCCCAAAGCGGCCAAGGGCTCCGTCGAAGGCAACATCGGCCGTCACCCGACGAATCGGAAGAAGATGACCGTCCTCAGGTCCGGCGGAAAACATGCCCTGACCCACTATCAGGTCCTGGCAACCTTCGATGACGCCTTCTCCCTGGTTGAATGTCGACTCGCCACCGGTCGGACACACCAAGTCCGGGTCCATATGGCCCATTTGGGCCATCCCCTGCTGGGGGATACCGTCTATGGGCGAAGCGGACTCCCAAAAGCCCTGTCGAAGGAGGTCAAGGAGGCCATCGGAAATCTGGGACGCCAAGCATTACACTCACGTCATATAAGGTTTTTGCACCCGCGAACCCGGGAGGTAATTGCCTTAGAATCGCAATTACCAAAGGATATCAATACCATACTAACTGTTTCGAGGACGGATTAAGGAAACTCTATTCTTGACCACCCCGGTCTTATATTCTACTCCTTGAAGGCTAGGGAAAAGAGAGAGTTTTCAATTCTTCATGGTTTTCGTGAAGCCGTCCGCCGGGCAGAAAAAATACCCTTCGACTGGTCAAATCAAACGGGCAGCCGATCGCCCGTTCCAGTCGAAAAGTTGAGATCCAGGATCCCGTGGCCGGTGGATCTGCGCCTTAGATGTGTTCCATCTCCCCCATGGTTCCGGGGGTCCCCAATAGGGATCGATACGAGGAGAAGTTCCATGGCCACCTCCGCGCCCGGTCTGTCGATTGGCCCTGAAAGCAATTTGACTCGCTATCTTCAAGAGATTCGCAAATTCCCCATGCTGGCTCCAGAAGAGGAGTACATGCTCGCCAAATCCCTCCGCAAGTCCGGCGATTCCCAATCCGCGCATCGACTGGTCACCAGCCACCTGCGTCTTGTGGCAAAGATCGCCATGGGATATCGCGGCTATGGCCTCCCCATGGGAGAAGTCATCAGCGAAGGCAACGTAGGCCTGATGCAGGCGGTAAAGCGCTTTGACCCTGAACGCGGCTTCCGCTTGGCCACATACGCCATGTGGTGGATCCGCGCCGCCATTCAAGAGTATATTTTACATTCCTGGTCCTTGGTGAAGATGGGCACCACCGCCGCCCAGAAAAAACTGTTCTTCAACCTGCGCAAGATGAAGGGTCAGCTCCAGCTTATGGAGGAGGGGGACATGCACCCCGAAAACGTGACCCACATCGCCACCAAACTGGGCGTCCCCGAACAGGATGTGGTCAACATGAACCGCCGCCTGTCGAGCCCGGACCATTCCCTGAACGCACCGGTCCGCATTGACGGGGACGGGGAATGGCAGGACTGGTTGGTGGACGATGGCGACAACCAGGAACACCTGCTCGCCGAGACCCAGGAAATGGGTCAGCGCCGCCGCATGTTGTCCGGTGCCATGAAGACCCTGAACGAACGGGAACGGCATATCCTGACCGAACGGCGCCTGCGCGACGACCCGGTCACTCTCGAAGACCTGTCCCAACAATACGGCATTTCCCGCGAGCGGGTCCGCCAGATCGAGGTTCGGGCCTTCGAGAAGCTGCGCAAGTGGATGCAGGGCGCGGTCACCACCGGCCATACTGCACCGGCCCCCGCCTGATGGGGCGGAGTCCCTCGCCCTATCCGGACTGAATTCAGCCAGACTGAAATCACAAAGACCCTGGAGCCACCGCGTCCCCCAAGGCTCCAGGGTCTTTTTTTGGGTTTATCCCATTAAGCCCTCTTTCTTATGGGAGCCCCTCCATCACAACCGGGGCTCGAATCCCAGGCACAGGCAGGATCTTCCCTTGACGAGACGGCCATGGGACGGCACCTGATGGAGGGATCCTATCCGCCGCAGGGGTATACGGGCGGCCAGGATCCGAAAAACGAACGGAAAAAAGGGAAGCGCCAACGCCATGACGGGCCGTGTTCTGATTATCGCCGGATCCGACTCCGGAGGGGGGGCTGGCATCCAGGCCGACATCAAGGCCGTAACCGCCCTGGGCGGTTACGGCATGACCGCTATCGCCGCCCTGACCGCCCAAAACACCCTGGGAGTCCATGGCATTCATCCGGTGCCCGTAGCCTTCGTCCGCCAGCAAATGGCCGTCGTCCTGGACGATATCGGAGCCGATGCCCTGAAAACCGGCATGCTCGCCACCGCCGAAGTCATCGACGCCGTGGCCGAGGAGATCACCAACCGTGCCGCTGGCATCCCTTTGGTGGTGGACCCGGTGATGGTGGCCAAAGGCGGCCACCGCCTGTTGGAGGAAAGCGCCACCCGCGCGCTCATCGGGCGACTGCTGCCGCTTGCCACCCTGTTGACCCCCAACCTGCCCGAGGCGGAGGTCCTGGTGGGACACGCCATTCCCGACGCCGAGGCCATGGAAGCCGCAGGGCAGGAGCTCCTCGCCCTCGGTCCCCAGGCCGTTCTGATGAAGGGTGGGCACCTGGACGAAGACGGGACGGAGGTTCTCGACATCCTGGTCACCGCAGAGGGGGCGATCCGCTTCACCGATCCCCGAATCCGCTCGACTTCGACCCATGGCACCGGCTGCACCCTTGCGTCTGCCATCGCCTGCGGGCTGGCCCAAGGGCGTCCTGTTGCCGATGCCGTCGCCCGGGCCCGCGCTTATGTGCGCCGGGCCATCGAAACCGCGCCGGGGCTTGGCTCCGGCCATGGCCCCCTCAACCACGGACATACCGTCTTTCCTTTCGAGGCCCGATCCCAATGAACAGCCTGCCTTTCTATCAAGTCGACGCCTTCACCGAATTCCGCCTGAAAGGCAATCCGGCTGCGGTCTGCATTCTTGGGAGCAACGGAGCGGGCGGCTGGCTGGACGACGCGGTGCTCCAAGCCATCGCGGCGGAAAACAATCTGGCGGAAACGGCCTTCCTCATTCCCAGCGAGGGGGACGCACCCCACAGGCTGCGCTGGTTCACACCAACGGTGGAGGTGGAGCTCTGCGGCCACGCCACCCTGGCTTCAGGCCATGTCCTGCTGCGGGAAAAGGGATATACCGGCGCCCAATCCTTTGAGACCCGCTCGGGCATCCTGACCGTCGAACCCGAGGGCGAGGCCCTGCTGATGCGCCTGCCCGCCTCGGACACCAAAACCTCTCTCATCCCCGACGACCTGGAGCGGGTCCTGCACGCCCGCCCCCTGGAAGTGGGCAAGGGCGGCGGCTTCCTGGTCGTCGTCATCGACAGCGTGGAACGCCTGCGTGCGCTTGCCCCTCGGTCCGAGCACCTGATGGCCGCGGGCGCGGGATGCCTGATCGTCACCGCCCCCGGGGCTGAGGCCGACGGCTGCGATTACGCCTGTCGGGTATTCGTGCCCGAAGCGGGGATTCCCGAGGATCCGGTGACCGGATCGGCCCATGCCGTGCTCGCGCCCTTCTGGGCCAAACGCCTTAAAAAGGACATCCTTTCGGCGAAACAAGTCTCCGAACGGGGCGGCACCCTGGAATGCCGGGTAGAAGGCGATCAGGTCGCCCTTCTCGGTCAGGCTGTGACCGTCATTTCCGGAAGCTTCCACCTGTAGGACCAACCGCCAACCGCCAAAGGACATCCCCCATGACCGAAGAACTCTTCCGCCAGGATGCCTATGCCCCGGACTGCTCCGCCCTGGTGGTCGCCCGCGTCACCGGAGACGACGGCTCCCGGGGTGTTGTCCTGGATCGGACCGTCTTTTATCCCACGGGAGGAGGCCAGCCGGGGGACCAGGGCCACCTGATCCCCGAAGGCAGTGACACCCTGACCGTCACCGACACCCGCACAGACGGAGACGGTCAGATCGTCCACTGGCTGGCCCCAGGCATCGAGGCCCCGGCGGAAGGAACCCCCCTCACCGCCGCCATCAACTGGGACCGCCGCCACCGCCTGATGCGCATGCACACCTGCCTGCACCTGCTCTGTTCCCTGATCGAAGGAGGGGTGACCGGCGGAAGCATTGGTGAGGAGAAAGGCCGCCTGGACTTCGACCTGCCAGAGGGGGCGCCGGACAAACAGGCCCTGACCGACAGATTGAACGCCCTGGTGGCGGCCAACCATCCCTTGGACATCCGCTGGATCACCGATGGGGAGCTGGAGGCCCAACCCGAATTGATTCGGACCATGTCGGTCAAGCCCCCCACCGGATCGGGCCGGGTGCGGCTGGTAGAGATCGCGGGCGTGGACCTGCAACCCTGCGGTGGCACCCATGTGCGCGCGACCGGCGAGATTGGATTGGTGCGCGTCTCCAAAATCGAAAAAAAGGGGAAAATGAACCGACGCGTCACAGTGGTCTTTGAGGACAAGGTCCCCCACTAGGGGTTTTCCCTTGAATTCGACGAAACTGGACGCAATGTCTTGAGAAGCGGAGAAACCGCAGAGGGGGATCCGGAGTGAGCGGTGTGGCCGATCTTCAGATGACCTTAACGCTGCTGCTCACTGCGGCGGTCGTCGTCCTGTACATCACTGAATGGATCTCCATCGAGTTGACCTCCCTGGGGGTGCTCTCGGTGTTGCTGCTGCTGTTCCAGGTGTTTCCCGTGGTTGGACCGGACGGGGCTCCTCAGATCGGCGCGGCCGACTTGCTCCAGGGCTTCGCCAATCCCGCCCTGATCACCGTCATGGCCCTCTTGGTGGTGGGCGAGGCCCTGGTGCGCACGGGCGCCCTGGACGGCTTGGCCCAAACGCTGTCCCACCCCCGCTTATCTCCCCGGGATTCCGTGGTCATCGTGTTGTTGGTGGTCGCCCTGCTTTCGGCCTTCCTCAACAATACCCCCATTGTTTTGATCTTCATCCCCATCGCCCAGGCCCTGGCCAAACAAGCGACTCTGGCCAACAGTCGGGTCATGATCCCCCTGTCCTACGCAGCGATCCTGGGGGGCATGACCACGGTCATCGGCTCTTCGACCAACCTGCTGGTCTCCTCAGCCCTGATTGAGCAGGGTCTTTCAGGCTTCGACTTCTTCGAATTCACCCCTCTGGCCCTCGTTCTGGCGGTTCCGGGCCTGCTCTATGTGACCCTGGCCCTGCCCCGCCTGCTGCCCGACCGGGCGCCCACCGTGGACGAGCCCCGGGTGGGGGGCGGAAAGCAGTTCATCAGCCAACTCGTCGTGCCCGACGATTCCCCCTTGAACGGCGAGCGGGCTGCGGCGGGCGTCTTCCGCTCTCTGCCCGACATCACGGTACGCATGGTCCTGCGGGGGGCACGGACCATCATGCCGCCCTTCGACGACATCGTGCTCCACGCCGGGGATCTCCTGGTGCTCGCCGCCACCCGGTCAGCCCTCGCGGAGGCTGCCGCCGGTCACCCGGGGTTATTCCACCCCCCCCGCCCCTATGGCCTGGACCGGGCGCGGGACCGCCTGCGCGACATGGGCACCGACGAGGTCCGGGACGACACCGAAGGGGCAACCGAACATGTGTTGATCGAGGTCATGGTCAACCCCGCCTCCCGCCTGATCGGGCGCACCGTGGCCCAGACCGGCTTCCAGCAACAATACCGATCGATCATCACCGGCATCCAGCGCCGCGCCCGGATGATCCGCGCCAAGATGGTGGATATCCGCCTGGAGGCCGGCGATATCATGCTCGTCCTTGGGCGGGAAGAAGACGTTGACCGCCTGCGTCAGGACCGGGATTTCGTGGTCCTGTCCGGCACCAAGGGCCTGCTGCCCCGGCGACGCCATGCGGGAACGGCCCAGCTCATCTTCCTCGCCGCAGTGGGATCGGCAGCCCTGGGGATCCTTCCCATCACCGTCGCTGCGGTGGTGGCGGCAACGGCCATGGTCGGGACAAGGGCCATCAACCTGCGCCAGGCGGGCCGCGCCATCGATCGCAAGATCCTGCTGGTCGTGGTCGCCGCCCTGGGCCTTGGGGAAGCCCTGAAAGCAACGGGGGGCGCCGCCTTCGTTGCCCAGGGCCTGATCGGCATGCTGGGCGATGTGGGACCAACTGCGATCCTATCGGTTTTCTTCCTGGTGGTGGCCCTGTTCACCAATATCTTGACCAACAATGCCTGTGCCGTCCTGTTCACTCCCATCGGCATCGGTTTAGCCGAAGAGTTGGGGGTCGCGCCCCATGTCTTCGCCATCACCGTGGTGCTGGCGGCCAACTGCTCCTTTGCCTCCCCTGTGGGTTACCAAACCAACTTGTTGGTCATGGGACCGGGGCAATATCAATTCGGCGACTTCGTCCGAGCCGGTCTGCCGCTTTTGCTTCTGCTCTGGCTCGTGTATACTATCGCCGCGCCGATAATGTTTGGCCTGTAAGAGAAAGGCCTTGAAATGAGCCCCGAATTCCTGCTGACCGCTCTGGTCGTGGTCCTCGCCCCGGGAACGGGGGTTCTGTTCACCCTGGCCACAGCCCTCTCCCGGGGTTGGAAGGCCAGTGTCGTGGCGGCCTTCGGCTGTACCCTGGGAATCCTGCCCCATATGATCGCGGCCATCACCGGATTGGCCGCCCTCCTCCACGCCAGCGCCATGGCCTTCCAGGGAATGAAACTCCTGGGCGTTCTGTACCTGCTTTATATGGCCTGGATGACGGTGAAGGAACGGGGGGCCCTGTCCGTGGACACGGCCCAAGCGCCGCACCGCTCCATGGGCCGGACAATTCTGGCCGCCTTCATGCTGAACATCCTGAACCCCAAGCTGTCGATCTTTTTCCTCGCCTTCCTGCCCCAGTTCGTGGACGCAGGAGACCCCACGCCCTTGCTGTCCATGGTCGAACTCAGCGCCGTGTTCATGGCCTTGACCTTTGTCGTCTTCGTGGGTTACGGCGCCTGTGCAGCTCTTGTGCGCGATCGGATTCTCGCTCAACCCCGAGTGCTGACCTGGATGCGTCGGGCCTTCGCCGGAGCCTTCGTCGCGCTCGGCGTCAAACTGGCCCTGGCCGAGCGATAGGGCCTGAAAAATCTCGCCCTTTTTTCGCCCTTTTTTCGCCCTTTTATTGCCACAATAAGTCCAATTCTCGTGACCCTCCCCCCATTTCATGTTCCAATCGCCCTTAGAGAGAGCACACCCAGATACATCAACTTTTTCTAATGGGATGGTGGGATGGAATTACTTCAGACGATTTTCGGGACGATTGGCGATTTGACCTGGGGCTGGGCGCTCGTGCCCTTCTTGGTTGTCCTTGGTGTCTTTTTCACATTGCTGTCGGGATTGGTGCAGTTCGAATTCTTCGGACGCATGTTCCGGGCTCTCTTTCCTGATCCCACGGTCGCAGGGACCAACCGGATCAGCTCGCGCGAGGCCCTGCTGGTCAGCGTCGGCGGCCGGGTCGGCGGCGGCAATATCGCGGGCGTGGCCGTGGCCATTACCCTGGGTGGGCCCGGGGCTGTCTTCTGGATGTGGGCCATCGCGCTGATCGGCATGGCCACCAGCCTGTTCGAATGCTCGCTCGCCCAGTTGTATAAGGAATCAGCCGAAGACGGCACCTATCGGGGTGGCCCGGCGCGGTACATCATCCACGGCCTGGGCAAGAACTTCCGGTGGTTGGCCATCCTCTATGCCATTTGCCTGATTGCCGCCTTCGCCCTGGGTTTCAACGCCTTCCAGGGGAACACGGTCGCGGGCGCCGCCTTCGACAGCATGGGCATTCCCCGGCTCGCCACGGGCGTCGCCCTGGCCGCCATCACGGGCCTGATCGTCTATGGTGGCATCCACCGCATTGCCAAGGCTGCGGACGTGATCATCCCCTTCATGGCCCTTATGTATATCGGCATGGCCCTGATCATCATCGCCATCAACATTACCGAAGTCCCGGCGATGATCATGCTGATCGTCAAGAACGCCTTCGGCATTGATAGCGCCATTGCCGGTGGCATGGGTGCGGCCATTGCCCAGGGCCTCCGCCGCGGGCTGTTCTCCAACGAAGCCGGTCTGGGATCCGCCCCCAATGTGGCGGCGGTTGCCTATGTGCGCCACCCCATCAGCCAGGGCATTGTGCAATCCCTGTCGGTCTTCATCGACACCATCATCATCTGTTCCTGCACGGCCTTCATCATCCTGCTGGGTAATGTCTACGTGCCCGGCGCGGCGGATGTGAACGGTGTCGCCCTGACCCAGCAATCCCTGGCCTCCCATGTGGGAGACTGGTCCAAGTACTACCTGACCGTCGCCATCCTGCTCTTCTCCTTCAGCTCGATCATCTACAACTACTATCTGGGAGAGAACGCGCTTTCGGTCATGACCAAGAATCCCATGGCCCGCCATGGCCTGCGTGCCCTGGTGATTGCCCTGGTGCTGATCGGTGCTGCGGCGCCGGGGGCAACATCGGTCTTCTTCTTCTCCGACCCGATGATGGGTATTCTGGCGGTGGTCAACCTGGTGGCGCTGACCATGCTGTTTCCCATCGGCATGCGGTTGCTGACCGACTACCGGAAGCAGCTCAAGGCCGGGGTGGAGCATCCCCTTCTCAACCCCGATGACTACGCCGACCTGGACATCGATCGCACCGCCTGGACCGGCGAGAAGTAGCGACAGACCAACCACTCCTGCCCCCGGTTCTGTTGACCACCGGGGGCAGGACTCTTACAGTCGCGCTTCCTTTCCTTCCCTGGCCCATCCTTCCCTGGCCTATCCTTCCCTGGCCTATCCTTCCCTGGACAGCGCGACCATGAACAAGCCCAATACCCGCCCGGCCAATCCTCACTTCTCCTCCGGTCCTTGCGCCAAGCGCCCAGGCTGGTCTCCGGAAGTCTTAAGCGAAGCCCTTCTGGGCCGCTCCCACCGGGCGCCCGAGGGCAAGGCCCGCCTGGGCGCGGTCATCGACATGTCCAAATCCCTCCTTGGCCTGCCCCAGGACTACCGGTTGGGTATTGTCCCCGCTTCGGATACCGGCGCGGTCGAAATGGCACTCTGGTCCCTGCTGGGCCCCCGGGGCGTGCAGATGCTGGCCTGGGAAAGCTTCGGCTCGACCTGGGTGGCCGACGTGCTCAAGCAACTCAAGCTGCCCGACGTCACGGTGCTGGAGGCCGAATACGGCGATCTGCCCGACCTGTCGGCGGTGGATTTCTCCCGGGACGTGGTGTTCACCTGGAACGGCACGACCTCTGGCGTGAAGGTCCCCAACGGCGATTGGATCCCCGATGACCGCGAGGGCTTGGCCATCTGCGACGCCACCTCCGCAGCCTTCGCCATGGACTTGCCCTGGGACAAGCTCGATGTGGTCACCTGGTCCTGGCAAAAGGTGCTGGGTGGCGAGGCCCAACACGGCATGCTCGCCCTCTCTCCCCGGGCCGTCGCGCGGCTGGAGAGCCACACCCCGCCCTGGCCCATGCCCAAGCTGTTCCGCATGACCAAGGGCGGCAAGCTGATCGAAGACATTTTTGAAGGCGAGACCATCAACACCCCCTCCATGCTCTGTGTCGAGGATGCCCTGGATGGACTGGCCTGGGCCGAGCAGGTGGGGGGGCTAAAGGGCCTGATTGCCCGCTCCGAAGGCAATCTGGAGGCCGTGGCCACCTGGGTCGATGCCCATGACGGGGTCGAATTCCTCGCCAAGGATCCGGCGACCCGCTCCAACACAGCCATCTGCCTGCGCCTGACCGCGCCCTGGATCACCGCCCAGCCCGATGGCGGTGCGAAGGTAGCCAAGCGGGTCGCGGCCCTGGTGGCGGCGGAAAACGTGGCGCTCGACATCGCCAGCTACCGGGACGCCCCCGCTGGCTTGCGCATTTGGGGGGGCGCCACCGTAGAGCGCAGTGATATCGAAGCCCTGCTGCCCTGGATCGACTGGGCCGTGGATCAGGTCCGCGCCGAGTTGGGCTGAGCCCCCCATGGAGCCTGAAAACATTCTGGGATGGCGGGCGGAGCTGTTGTTCCTCAACGCCTTCCCCGCCCCCGTCCAGGTCTTCGTCGGCGACATGGTCGCCCGCCTGGGCGGTGGTGTCGCCCGCCGCACCTGTTCCGCCAGCCCCCTGCGCGGCCAGATCGGCGACCTTCAAGGGACCGTGGACGCCTGCGAGCGGCTCTACGCCGACCGGGGGCTGACCACTAGGTTTCGCGTTCCCGATCCAGTGGACCCCGCGCTCGACCGCCTGCTGGCGTCCCGGGGATACGCCGTTGAATGCGACGTGCGGACCCTCTTGGCACCCGCCTTGGCTCCGGAGGGAACCCTCGACCCCGCAATCACCCTCCTCCCCCACCCCGACGCTGCCTGGTTGGCCGCCCAGGACCGATTGAAAGACCTGTCTCCGGCCCGATCGGCGGACTACCGGGCCAGCCTTGCCGCCATCGGTCTTCCCAGCCTGTTCGCCGCCCTCTGGGAGGACGGTGCCATCACCGCCCTCTGTTTCGGCGGGATCCACCAGGGTTTGTTGGCCGTGGAAGGAGTCGTCACCGACCCCGCCCTGCGCAATGGCGGACGGAGTCGGCGGGTGGTGGGGGCGATGATGGCGCGTGCCCGAACCCTTGGCGCGGAAGCCGCCACCCTCCAGGTCGAGGCGGAAAACGCCCCGGCCCTCGCCCTCTACACCCGCCTCGGTTTCACCCAGGACCTGCACCGCTACCACTACCGGCGGAAGGACCTTGGTCCGTCTCCCAGCCCCTAAAGGGTCTTATTTTTGGGCGATAGCCCAAACCCATTTGGGGGCCAATGCCCCCAACCCCCCCTTTTTCTTTTGAAAATAAGCGCCCGGGGTCTGGGGCCTTGCGGCCAAAAACAATAGTTTAGGGCCTTGCGGCCCCAGTGGGGGGGGGACAGGGCAAAGCCCCGTGGCTGGAAAACACCACTCGTCCTGTACCCTGAGCCAGCCTGTTTCAAGCTGATCCCATTTCACTCCAGATCAAACCGCGCTCAATCGGAATCGATTTAAGGCGGATAATTTGATCTAAAATCATATGGTTAGAGCATCGCGTGGACCGGAAAACCGGTTCCCACTTTTCCACTCGATGCTCCGATCCCCATTTCCGTTTGCTTACCGGCGTGGTTCCGCGCTAAGGATGGGTCCCAATCACCCCCCCGAATGCCAGTGTCATGACCATGATCCAGAAGACCGACAGCCGGGCCTTGCTGCCCAATGGCCTGCGAGACATCCTCCCCCCCGATGCCGCATTCGAGGCCGCGACGGTGGAAAACCTGCTCGCAACCTTCTCCGGCCACGGCTATGACCGGGTCAAGCCCCCCCTCATCGAGTTCGAGGAAGGGTTGCTGACCGGCTCGGGCAAGGCCACTGCGGCCCAGACCTTCCGCGTGATGGACCCCATCACCCAACGGATGATGGGACTCCGCGCAGATATCACCATTCAGGTTGCGCGCATCGCCGCCACCCGGTTGGCGGGGTCCCCCCGTCCCCTGCGGCTGGCCTATTCCGGGCAGGTCGCCCGGGTGAAAGGGACCCAACTCCGCCCTGAACGCCAGTTTACCCAGGCTGGCTTCGAGTTGATTGGCGCCGAGGGTGTGGACGCCGATGCCGAAGTCGCCCTGCTGGCCGTAGAGTCGCTCAATAGCCTGGGCATCGGTTTGGTGACCCTGGACCTGAACAGCCCCCGGTTGGTGCCCAGCCTCTGCGCGTCCCTGGGTTTGGACGCCGCGACGACAGGCGACCTGCGCAAGCTGCTGGAGCAGAAAGACATCGCCGCCGTTGCCGATCTGGCGGGAGACAAGGCCGCCCCCCTGCTCGCCCTGGCCGAAGCCGTGGGTCCTGCAGAAACGGTTCTCGCCCGCCTCGATGCCCTGGAGCTACCCCAGGAGGCTGCGGCCCACCGGGACGCCCTCGTTGCCCTGACCCGCCGTGTCATGATTCGAGCACCGGAAACCAACGTGACCATCGACCCCCTGGAGCACAAGGGCTTCGAATACCACACGGGTATCAGCTTCGCCCTGTTCGCACGGGGTGCCCGGGGAGAATTGGGCCGCGGCGGAGAATACCTCTCCGAGCTGGGCGAGAGTTCGGAACGCTGCCGGGGGGTGACCCTCTATCTGGATTCGGTCCTGGATGTCGTTCCCAGACCGGCCCCTGATCGCCGCATTCTGGTTCCCTCGGACCTGGATCGATCCACCCGCCGCGCCCTGGTGGCGGACGGCTGGGTAACCGTTCCCGCCCTGGGAGCCGAAGCCGACGCCGTGGAGGCCAAAAGACTGGCCTGTGGCTATCTGTTGGGTAAGACCGGAACACCAAGTCCCGTTTGATCCCCGACAGGGGATCAAAGCACATTTGGTGCGGGATAATGATTATTTCTCGAGACAACGGGTAATGACGCGATGACGAACGTGGCCGTGGTGGGCTCCCAGTGGGGAGACGAAGGCAAGGGTAAGGTGGTGGATTGGTTGTCCGAGCGCGCCGATGTGGTGGTGCGCTTCCAAGGCGGCCATAACGCCGGCCATACCCTGGTCATCAATGGCGTGACCTACAAACTCAGCCTGCTGCCCTCTGGCGCGGTGCGGGGGAAACTCTCGATCATCGGCAACGGTGTGGTCATCGACCCCTGGGCCCTGTTCGACGAAATCGGTCGGATCCGGGATCAGGGTGTGGACATCACGCCCGAAGTCCTGCGCATCGCCGAGAACGCCGCATTGATCCTGCCCCTGCACGGCAACCTCGACCGGGCGCGCGAAGCTGCGGCCGGAGCCTCCAAGATCGGCACCACCGGACGGGGCATCGGCCCGGCCTACGAAGACAAGGTGGCCCGCCGGGCCATCCGCGTCTGCGACCTGACCGACGAGGATGTGCTGCGCTTCAAGGTCGACCGCATGCTGACCCACCACAATGCCCTGCTGCGTGGCCTGGGCGAGCCAGAACTGGTAGCGGAGGACCTGATTACGGCCCTACTAGAGATGGCCCCCCGTCTCTTGCCCTTCGCCTCCCCCGTTTGGAAGATCCTGGACGAGGCCCGCAAGGCCGGGAAGAAGATTCTATTCGAAGGCGCCCAAGGCGCCCTGCTGGATGTGGATCACGGCACCTACCCCTTCGTCACCAGCTCCAACACCGTCTCCGCTGCGGCGGCCTCGGGATCGGGTGTGGGCCCGGGCAGCGTTGGTTACGTTCTGGGCATCACCAAGGCCTATACCACCCGCGTTGGCTCAGGCCCCTTCCCCACCGAACTCTTCGACGAGGTGGGCAAGGGACTGGGGGAGCGGGGCCGCGAGTTTGGCACGGTTACCGGTCGAGCCCGGCGCTGCGGCTGGTTCGACGCCGTTCTGGTGCGTCAAACCCTGAAGGTTGGCGGTATCAAGGGCATCGCGCTGACCAAGCTCGACGTGCTGGATGGCATGGACGAGTTGAAGATCTGCGTGGGCTACAAGCTCAACGGCGAGATCCTTGACCACCTGCCCGCCTCCATGAAGGCCCAGGACGCCGTGGAACCCGTCTACGAAACCCTGGAGGGCTGGAAGGACAGCACTTACGGCGCGCGGTCCTGGGCGGACCTGCCTGCCACGGCGGTGAAATATATCCGCCGCCTGGAAGAACTGATCGAAACCCCCGTGGCCCTTCTCTCCACCAGCCCGGAGCGTGAGGACACTATTTTGGTTCAAGATCCCTTCCAGGGATAGGTTTGGTTCAAGGATCCCTTCCAGGGATAGCCTTGGTTCAGCATCCCTTTCCAGGGATTGGCCGGTCTCAGTCACGGAACATTCACCTCCGCGTCAAGTGGCGGACAGGGAAAATCGTGTAGGCTCAACACCTATGCGTTCCCTGTCCCACCGGAGGTCCTTTATGTTGTCCAAGATCCCTTTCCTGCCCCCCCTGGTCTGCGCGGCCCTGGCCATCGGCAGCCTTGCCGCGCCTGCCCCGTCCCATGCGTCCGACGACGGAGTTACGGTTGGCCCTCGGCCCTATTACCTGATGGACCAACTCGATGACGGCCCCCTCAAGGACAAACTGATGTCCTGCGCGGGCAAGCCCGTTCACCGGACCCTGTTTTCCATCGGGCACCGGGGGGCGCCCCTGCAGTTCCCCGAACATACCTTGGAATCCTATCGGGCCGCCTATCGCATGGGGGCAGGCATCATCGAATGTGACGTGGCCTTCACCAAGGACAAACAGTTGGTCTGCCGCCACGCCCAGAACGACCTGCACACCACCACCAACATCCTGGCGACCCCGCTCGCCGAAAAATGCACCCAGCCCTTCGTGCCCGCGCAAGGGGACACCCCGGCCCAGGCCGAATGCCGGACCTCGGACCTGACCTTGGAGGAGTTCCTGTCCCTGAAAGGCAAGATGGACGCCGCCGACAAGACGGCAACCACAGTCGAGGCCTATATGAATGCCACGCCACACTGGCGCACCGACCTTTACGCCACGGGCACCGGCACTCTGATGACCCATGCCCAGTACATTGCCCTGGTCCACGGCTTAGGCGCCAAATTCACACCGGAACTGAAAGCTCCGGCCGTGGATATGCCCTTTGACGGCCTGACCCAAGACGCCTATGCCCAAATGATGATCGACGAATACAAGGCGGCGGGCATCCCTCCGGAGGACGTCTGGGCCCAATCCTTCAATCTTGACGACATTCTCTACTGGATCAAGAACGAGCCCGCATTCGGCAAGCAGGCCGTGTTCCTCGACGAGGGCACGGAGGACGAGGCCTGGGACAATATGAACCCCGACACCTGGGCCCATTCCATGGCTGATCTCAAGGCCCAGGGTGTAACCTATATCGCCCCGGCCCTGTGGATGCTGGTCACGGCCAAGGATGGAAAGATCATTCCCTCGCGCTATGCCGAGGAAGCCAAGGCGGCAGGACTGAAAATCATCACCTGGAGCCTGGAACGGTCCGGCCCCCTGGTCACGGGCGGCGGCTGGTACTACAAGTCGATCAATGACATCACCACCTCCGACGCCAAGATGTACGAATTGGTCGACGTTCTAGCCAAGGATGTGGGTGTGGTCGGCATGTTCTCTGATTGGCCCGCCACGGTCAGCTATTACGCAAGCTGCATGGGCCTCGAATAACCCCTCTCTCGGACATCAAAAAAACGCCCGGACGTCTTCGGACCTGCGGGCGTTCCTCCTGGTCCCCAATCATTTCGAGAAAGGGCGCATCCGGCGCCTTTGGGCCAAGTCTTGGTCCTGGCCCAACTGAACCTCGAAGAGGCTCTAAAATTTAGAACTTAATTGTTCAAACCAATCAAAGTCACCAAACCTGTATATACATAATATTATCGTACCAACAGGGCCGGGACTCACATCGCTTTGGCGGCAACGCTCGATATCCGGTTCAATTCCCCTCGTGCACACTTGGCCTCACGCGTCACCCGATGAGCCAAAGCGCTTCTGAATTAACACCATCTCCGGTACTGTGTGGCGAGAAGAGGTCTTCGGAGTCCCCCAGCCTTCTCGATCCTGGGTCGCCTTGGACACCGAGATCGACGAAACGCCTCTACGCAGCACGTATTTGGAGTTGGCATGGCCCAGGAAGACGGCTCGGACAAGGGATCGGCATCGACCAGGGGAGAGCCCGTTTCCCTCAGAGATCGATTTCAAATCGACCCCACCCAGCATATCCCCGAACTGGACATGCCCAATGCCCGGGCCTTCGCCGCCAGTGACAAGCGGAACAACCAACGCAATCTCTATGCCCTGGTCTGCGAAGGATCGCTGCCACCACGCATTAATTTGATGCGCAAATTGCGCGGGGTGACCGCAGCCGGCCTGATTCCTTTGGTGGAATGGGGCACCATCGACTGGCCCCCGCTAGAAGGGCGTTGCGTCGCGGTCATTTATGAACGTCCCATGGGTGGCCGTGTGATGAAGACCATGGATTCGGTTTTCCAACCCATCTCCGACCAACAGTTCATTAAAACCATTGTTAAACCCCTGGTCGCAGCCCTGACGGAGATCCAAGCCAATTCCACCGTGCACCGGGCCATCCGACCCACCAACCTCTATTGGCTCGACCGGGAGCAAACCAAAATCGCCCTGGGGGATTGCACAACCTCTCCCCCCGCCCATGACCAGCCGATGATCTGCGAAACCGTGGAAAGTGGCATGGCCTCCCCCGGGGGACGGGGTGCGGGGTACTATCCGGAAGACTTGTACGCCTTGGGTGCAACCCTGGTCATCCTCTCCGTAGGACGGTGCGCCCAAAGCCACGAGAGCGACGACAGCATTCTTTCCCACAAGATCAACAACGGCTCTTACGCCACCGTCGTCGGTGACGAACGCGTTCCCTTGGGCGTCATCGAATTGGCCCGCGGCCTGCTGGCAGATGACACGGAACAACGCTGGACCCTCGAATCCATCGACATGTGGATGAACGGTCGACGCATGAATCCCACACAGAACAAGCAGGAGAAGCGCTCCCAGCGACCCTTCATCTTTCGCGGCATGGAATATTACACACGCCGCTCCCTTGCCCATGCCTTGGCCCGGGACTGGGAAGCGGGCGCCGTGCCACTGATGGAAGGCAAGGTGGAAGTCTGGCTGAGGCGAGGATTGGAATACCAGGAACTGGCCGATTCAGTGGCCAATGTCATCAAGGCCTCCGGCGCCCGGGCCAAAGATGTCGGCATGGCGCGGGATATGGCCATAGCCTCCGCCCTGACCCTCATGGATCCAGCCGCGCCCATCCGCTATGGTCGTCTACGCATTCATTTTGAGGCTTTTGGCACGGCCCTGGCCATTTCCCTGACCAAGAAGGAAGATATCCGCCCCTACGTGGACTTGGTTCAGAAGGATTTTTCCAAGACCTGGGTCGCATCTCAGGAAAATTTTTCAACGGAACACGGCCGCTATGGGGCAGAATTTCGCGAGATGCAAACCTACCTGACCCAGGCAACCAAAGGAGGCGGGGTCGAGCGGTGTCTTTATGAAATGACCGAATATGTGGCCTGCCGAAGTTCCCTCCTCAAGGATCAATGCGTCCTGGAAATTGGCGACCTTCTGCCAGCCCTGGAACGGGTATCGGGCAAAGTAGACACCAAGCTGCCACCAACCGACCGCCATGTGGTCGCTTTCATCGCCGCGCGCTACGCCAAGGACACCATGCCCCAGATTCACGCGATGAACGATTTGGATCCGCGCAAATCCGCCTTGGGCATGCTCGCCGTCCTGGCGCTGATCCAGTGGAAAATGGGACCACCCAGTCTGCCTGGCTTAGCCAGTTGGCTCGGCGGCCTGATGACACCGGTCATCGACAGCTACAACAGTCGGGAACGGCAGAAGAGGCTCCGCAAGGAGCTTCCAAAACTGGTCCGCAAGGGAAGCCTGCCCGAACTGTTCCAGTTGCTGGACGATGCCGAGGAACGCCAGGCGGATTTCGACGAATTCGCCGTGGCCCGCCAACAATTTGCCCAGGCGGCCCAACAGGTGGCCGCCCTGGAAAGTGGGAACTTTCGGGTCAGCGAGAGTTCAGAGAGGCTGGGTCAGCAAACCGCAGCCTCCATTTCCGCAGCGATCGCCCTTTTGGCGACCGCCTTCGTGATCCTCGTGCATCTGGTATAGGTCATGGCCAAAGGACAAGAAGCCACTCGCTCGAATAAGGACGCCACTCTGGGTCTCGGAGCCAAACTGGTTCTGATCCTCTTTATCGCCCTTATGGGGTTGTTCATCATCCCGACAGTGATTTTGTTCTGCGTCGCCATGCTCCCCACGATGGTCGCCACGATAACCGACCGTTCCATGAGCAAGATGAGTTGGCTGTGCGTGGGTGGCCTGAATTTTGCCGGGACAGTCCCCTTTATCGGAGACCTTTGGGCCCAGGGGGGCCATATGGAAATCGCCATGTCCATGGTGACCAATGTGTTCACCATCATGCTGATCTACGGTGCTGCGGCCATTGGCTGGCTTCTTTATGTTTCCGTTCCCCAATTGCTGGGAGCTTTCATGGCCTTGACGGCGAACCATCGGATCGCAACCATGAAGGCACAACAGGCTAAGCTCGTCGAGGATTGGGGCCCCGGCGTCAAGGAAGGCGCAGAAGAAGCCCTGGCCGAGTTCCTCCGCCGGGGACGGGTTTCGGATTTCCAGGCACCTAAAAGTTAGCCACCTGGATCACGTCTGCGAGCCATATTCTGGCCAAGGTCGCTCTGTAAAACTGACACTGAGCAAGGAGTCCCCTTCCTCCCCCCATCGGTCTGTCCCATATCTTTCCTCCGTCACCAACCGCTCCAGGGAGCTCTCCCCCATGCCGAAAGTCATCAGCCCATCCATGGCCTTTGCCCTGGTCGGCATCGCCCTGCCCGTCATGGCTTTACCGATCGCGGCTTCCGCCGGAGAGCCTGGGCCGACCCTGAGACGGGTCCTTCTGTCCACGGGGGGTGTGGGGCTTTTTGAATACGCCGTCACGGTGGATGGAACGGCAACCGTGACCCTGCCCACCCGCCTGGATCAGGTGAACGACCTGCTCAAAAGCCTCACGGTCAATGACCCGCAGGGTACCGCCGTATCCGCCCGTTTGGCCGTGCGCGATCCCTTACCTGCCCTGTTCCGCGACATGCCCTTCCCGCCCGACGCATTGGACTCCCCCGAAGCCCTGTTCGGCGCTTTGAAGGGAGAGGAGATCACCCTTTCCGGTCCCAAGACCATGACCGGGCGCATTGTGTCCGTGAATCAATTCACCACGACCACCCCGGACGGCAGTGAAATCGAGCGCCACCGGATCGGCCTGATGACCGACAAGGGACTCCGACAGTTTGTCCTTGAGGACGCAGAGACCATTTCCCTGGCCGATCCGGAGATGCGCAAGCAAGTCTCCGACGCCTTGGAAGCCCTCGCGGACAACCGCCGGGAAGACAGTCGCCAAGTGGACATTACCTTGCAAGGACGGGGAACCCGCGAGGTCACCCTGGCTCATGTGGCCGAGGTCCCCCTGTGGAAGGCCACCTACCGTCTGACCCTCCCTGCCCCCGGACAGGGAGAGGGTGCAGGAGAAGCCGCATCGGCGAAAAGCCGACTGACCGGCTGGGCGGTGCTGGAAAACCTAAGCGGCGTGGATTGGAAGAATGTCGAGCTCGGCGTGGTCTCGGGCACGGCGACGACCTTCACCCAGGATTTGTACAGTCCCTACCATGTGACTCGCCCACAGGTCCCCGTAGAGGTCCGCGACCGCGCCCTGCCCTCGCCTGACACGGGCACCCTTCCCCAGGGACGGGGAAGCGCCGGAGGGTCGGCGATGGAGAACACTGTCGCGGCCGAATCTCCCCAGGCCTTCGACTCCCGGATGGAGCCCGTGATGTCCCTGGCCAAGGCGGCGCCCGCACCGCGTGCCCGCTTCGCCCCGCCCCCCATGGAGGCGGCGGATACGACTCAGGTCACCGCCCAGGTGGTCTTCACCCTGCCACAGAAGGTCACCCTGGACACGGGACAGACCCTGCTCGTTCCCCTGACGGACACCGCCATCCCCGTGCAACGGGTGGCCCATTACCAGGCCCAAGGATCGGATCTCCACCCCTGGGCTGCGGCCCGCCTGACCAACACCAGTGCGGTGGCCCTGCCCCCCGGCGCGGTCAGCGTCACCCAGGACACCCCCGACGGTCTGGCCTATCTGGGCGACACCCGACTGACCACCTTGCCTCCGGGGCAGGAACGTTTGCTCTCCTTCGCCATCGACCAGGACATCACCGTCAACCAAAGCCACTCCGACGACCGACATCTTGCGGGGATCGCAGCGGCCAAGGGGGTTGTCACCCTACGCCAGTTGGCCCGCTTTGAAACGGTCTATACCATTGAAAACACGGGGACGGAGGACCGCACCCTGGTCCTCGACCACCCCAAACGGCCGGGTTGGACCTTGAAGGGCAAACCGGACTTCGCCTCCCTTGGCGAAACGCCGGACGCTCACCGGTTGCGCTTCCTGGTTCCGGCGGGGAAGACCATCACCCTGCCCCTGACCCAGGAACGAATCCTGGATGAACGCTACCGGGGACAGGACCTGGACAACGCCCTGCTGAGCTCCCTGTCAGCCACGGGTGGGTTGACGGAAGCGGAAAAACAAGCGGTCGCCAAGATGGCCCAGTTCACCGCACGGGCCAGCGAATACCAGCACCGCGCCGAAACCCTGGCCCAAAATATGACCGAGATCGAGACCGACCAAGGGCGGCTGCGGGAAAACTTGAAGAGCGTGCCGGAAGACAGCGATTTGCATACCCGCTTCATGGATCGCCTGGGACAGCTTGAAGACCGGCTGACCGCCCTGCGCAACGAAAGGTCGGAAGCGGAGAAGGAAGCCGAAGCCGCCCGGACGGCGCTGGCCGATTACATCGCCGGGCTCACCCTCCCATGAGCCCCCATCGAAAGGATCCCTCCGGCGACGAAACGGAAACCGGCCCGCTGGACAACCGGGACACCCGGTTCCGCAAGGGACTGGAGGGCGCCACCGGCGGCTCAGCTATGGCCGTCTGGGGTTTGCTGGCCTTGGCCGCCCTGGTCGGCCTATCCTGGCTATTCGGATTTTAGAATATGGCTGCGGATCCTGCCGAGAGCACGCCTCTGGCGTGAAGCGGCACCGTTTAATCTCGGAACACTCGAAGATCCCGAAGTTTCCTTTGCCCGAAGTTTCCTTGGTAAGACTCTGGGCTCTGCCCAGACCCGCAAAGGGTCACGGACCCTTTGATCCCATTCGTTTCTCAGGAATAGGCAAAGCCCCATTTGGTTCTATTTTTCATGCTTTAAGAAATTCGACGAATAGTCTCAGAGCAGACATATTTCTGTACTCCCGCGGAAAGTAGATGTGAATGCCCGGTATCTGCGGAGCAAAGGGAGACAGGACTTCCACGAGCGCACGGCAGTTCAACTCTTCGGTCACATAATTTCTAAACAGGTAGACTAGACCTCGCCCCCGTTTTGCCATGTCCACCAGGACACCGAGATCATTGACGATCAGCTTGCCACCAACCGCTACCTCTTTTTGTCCGTCACCGCTGTCGAAAAGCCACGGTGCAAGACGCCCAGAGCTCTTGAATCGATACCGCAAACACATATGATTCAGCAGCGCGTCGGGGGTGTCTGGCGTCCCGTTTTCAGCCAAGTACTGTGGACTTGCCACTGTCGCAACGGCAAGCTTTCCTGTTAAGCGGACGGCGATCATATCTTGGTCCACCAGATTGCCAAGACGAAAGCCAGCATGCATCCCTTCCGTCAGAATGTCTTCGAGCGCATCTGTGAAAGACATCTCTATTTCAATGTCCGGATACAGGGCCATGAAGTCCGTCAGCTTCTCTGCAACGACAAGCTCGTAGGCAAACATGGGAACGGTAAGCCGCAACCGGCCGCGCGCTGTGTGACCCGTCGTTCGCGCGGCTTCGAAAGCTTCTGTCAGCTGTTCAAAGGCCGGACTCGCGCCACGAAACAGGGTCCGGCCCGCCTCTGTCAGGCTGATTGATCGTGTAGAGCGGATAAAAAGTTCTGTCCCAAGGCGGTCCTCCAGACTTTTGAGTTGGTGGCTCACCGTAGACGGCTTCAGAGCAAGCGCGTCAGCTGCCCCACGCAGGCTGCCTTCGCGCGCAATGGCCTCAAAAACCTCAATCATCGGCAACGGCAATCTCATTATTCGATCTCATACATGAGAGAGGTTAAAAAACAGGGCATTAATGATAAGTCGGACTTTGGGTAGACCTCTTCCACGGGACCATCATACAAACCGACGGAGACCAAAATGCCCCATCAAATCATCAACCTTCAGAACACACCTCACTTAGAGGGCGTGATCCAGCGCACCGTTACTTTTGACAGCGATGGCGTGAGCCTGGTCGGCACACTCTATACGCCCAAACAAGCAAATGGCCCCCATCCCGGCGTGGTTGTGACCGGTGCATGGACCACCGTCAAGGAACAGATGGCGGGCACCTATGCCCGCGCCTTGGCTGCCCATGGCTATGCGGCCCTGGCGTTCGATTTCACCGGTTGGGGAGAAAGTGGCGGCGCCCCGCGCTGTGTGGAGGACCCGCCCCAAAAAATCACAGACATCCATGCCGCAGTCACCTTCATGGCCCATTTGGTGGAGATCAACGATCAAGCGGTGTTTGGCTTGGGTATCTGTGCCTCGTCCGGCTATATGGCTGAAGTGGCCGCAGATAACCAAAGCCTGCGCAAGGTCGCCCTTGTGGCCCCCTGGCTACACAACCAGGCTCTCGCCGAAGCCGTCTACGGAGGTCCGGAGGCGATCAAATCGCTGATAGCGGCTGGCGCTGAAGAAGCGATCCTCGTGGGCGCTAGCGCCACGGATGACACTTCCCCTATGTATCAGGCGCCCTATTATACGGAAGAAAATCGCGGGTTGATCCCGGCATGGGACAATGCGTTCAACACCCTGAGCTGGAAACCCTGGTTGACCTATGACGCCCAGGTTTCAGCCGACCGTTTGACCAAGCCGCTTTTCATCGTTGGATCTCCCTCTATCGCGATACCTGCCTGTGTTGACGCCTACGAAGCACGCATGACCGCTCCGCTCGAACGGCTTTGGCTTGGAGCCGATGTCACCCAATTTGACTTCTATGATCGCGCTGATGTTGTAAAGGCCTCCGTCGACGCTGTCAGCACCTTCTTCAATACCTAACCGTCTTTCATCATCGTTTGGCAGAAAGCGCCGTAAAGGCCAAAGGAAAAGTGACATGACAAACAGTACTGAAATCACCAATACTATCGAGAAGTACTTTTCAGCCATTGATACACGCGACTGGAGCACCGCAGAGGCCCTAATGACGACACCGTTCCATCTGGATTACTCCAGTATGGGTGCAGGCCCTGCCGCAGATCTGCTGCCTTCTGACATTTTGGCGGGCTGGAAGAGCATTCTTCCCGGCTTTGATCACACCCATCACCAACTGGGCAACCTCGATCTCAGCGTCTCGGACTCTCAGGCTACTGTAACCTGTCACGTCACGGCGACGCACTTCATCGACAATGTGGATAACGACCCCATATGGGTCGTCGTCGGCACCTACACCATCGGGTTGGTGCGAGACGAAACGGGTTGGAAGATCTGCGCACTGACGCTGACCTTCAAATATCAATCAGGCAATACCAGCCTTCCCACCATCGCTCAAGACCGCGCCCGACCGAGACCAGAGGCAACGAAACCCTCAGAGATGTGATGGCCTCCGATGATTTTGCGACCCCATGGCGGGGTCCGGGGAGGCCCTGCCTCCCCGGCGGGGTGTGGGACAACGCCCCAGGGTGTTCCCTACTCCGCCGCAGACACCGTCGGTGCGGGGGCCACATAAGCCGCGAGCAGCTCCGCTTCCCGGGCCTTGATCTTCTCCACATTTGCCTCCAGCACATGGCCGAAACCGCGCATCTCCAGCGGCAGGGCTGCGATTTCGGCGGCCAAGGCGTGGGTGTCCAGGGAGAGGTTGGCCAGCAGGGTCTCCACGGTTGCCTCGTATTCCCCGATCAGGCGGCGTTGCAGCTTGCGCTCGGCCGTGTAGCCAAAGATGTCGAGCCTTGAGCCGCGCAACCCCTTCAGGCCGGCCAAGCCCTTGAGCAAGGGCCGAATCCAGGCGCCGAATTCGCGCTTGCGCAGGCGGCCGGTCACGGGATCCCGGGGGCTCATCAAGGGGGGCGCCAGGTGGTAGGTCACCTTGGGCTTCCCGGTGAACTGCTTGGCGATGGCTTCGGCGAAACGGCCATCGGTATGCAGGCGGGCAACTTCGTATTCGTCCTTATAGGCCATCAGCTTGAAAGCGGCCTGGGCCACGGCGTCCGTCAACGCCATGCCGCGCCCGGGAGCTGCACGGCGCTCCGTCTCCGCCACCCGGTCGATCAGGGCCCTGTAGCGGGCGGCATAGGCCGCATCCTGGTAAGCGGTCAGGGTCCCAACCCGCCGGGCCACCCGCTGCTCCCAGGTTTCCGACAGATGCTCGTGCTCGGCGATCGCTCCGCGTCCGTCGGCGAGGAGAGTCTTGACCGCCTCCAGATCATGGGCGGCCCGACGCCCCCATAGGAAAGCCTCCTTGTTCGCCTTGACTGCAACGCCATTCAACTCGATGGCGCGCTCCAAGGCGTCGAGGGAGAGCGGAAGGAGGCCCTTCTGCCAAGCGTAGCCCATCATGAAGGGGTTGGTGGCAATGGAATCACCCATGGCCTGGGTGGCCAGCTCGGTCGCATCGAGGAAATGGGCCTCCAGGGTGGTTCCCTCGATGGCCTCGGTCAGTTCCTGGGTCGGGTAGCGCATGTCCGGGTTCTGGGTAAAGTCCGCCGTCATGATCTGGTGTGAATTGACCACGGCAACGGTGGTCCTCGCCCGGGCCTTGGCCAGTACGTCGAAGCTCGCCGAGGCCAAGCCGTCGCAGCCGAGCAGCAGGTCGGCGTTGCCAGCGGCGATGCGCACGGCGTGGATCGCACCCTGATCCCTGGCGATGCGCACATGGGTCGTCACCGCGCCGTTCTTCTGGGACAGGCCCGCCTGATCGAGGACGCTCACGCCCTTGCCTTCCAGATGGGCAGCCATGCCCAACAGAGCGCCGATAGTGATCACGCCCGTGCCGCCAATACCGGTCACAACCACCTCATAGGGGATGTCCAGGCTGGGAAGCAGGGGCTCTGGCAGGGTGGGGAATTCGACTGCGCCCACCTTCTCGGGTTTACGCGGGGTGACACCGGAGAGACTGACGAAACTGGGGCAGAAGCCCTTCACGCACGAAAAGTCCTTGTTGCAGGCCGATTGGTCGATCGCCCGCTTGCGCCCGTATTCCGTTTCCTTGGGGACCACGGCCACGCAATTGGATTCCGTGCCGCAATCGCCGCAGCCCTCGCAGACCAGATCGTTGATGAAAATCCGCCTGTCCGGGTCGGCGATCAGGCCACGCTTCCGCCGCCGCCGCTTTTCGGCGGCACAGGTCTGGTCGTAGATAATGGCCGACACGCCCGGAAACGTCCGCAGGTCCTTCTGGATCGAGTCCAGTTCGTCCCGGTGACGGATGGTCACCCCATGGCCGAAGACCGTTCCGATCGGATATTTGTCCGGTTCGTCGGAGACGATGACGATCTTGCCCACGCCCTCACCCTCGAGTTGGCGGGAGATGCCATCGACGGAAATCGTCCCGTCAACAGGCTGACCCCCGGTCATGGCCACGGCGTCATTGAACAGGATCTTATAGGTAACGTTCACCTTCGCGGCGACCGCAGCCCGGATGGCCAGCAGGCCCGAGTGGAAATAGGTGCCATCGCCCAGGTTCACGAAAACATGCTCGTCGGAGCAGAAGGGCTGTTGGCCAATCCAGGCCACGCCCTCGCCGCCCATCTGGCTGAAGGTCGCCGTGTTCCGCTCGGGCATCCAGGTAACCATGTAGTGGCAGCCAATGCCCGCCAATCCCCGGGAGCCCTCTGGCACCTTGGTCGAAGTGTTGTGGGGACAGCCTGCGCAGTAATAGGGCAGACGCTTGGTCGAGACCTTGGGGGTGGCGAGCAGGGCTTCCTTCTTTTCCAGCCAGTCCAGGCGCTGGCGGATCCCAGGAGAGGTCACGTATTGCTCCACCCGGCTGGCGATGGCCCGCGCTACCTTGGCCGGGGTCAACTCGCCCGCGCTGGGTAGCAGCCAATCCCCCTGCTCATCCTTCTTACCGACAACGCGGGGACGGACATCTTCCCGCCAGTTATAGAGCTGCTCCTTGAGCTGGTTCTCGACGACCGCGCGTTTTTCCTCGACCACCAGGATCTCGTCCAACCCTTCGGCGAAGGCGCGGACCCCCTCCCGCTCCAACGGCCAGGGCATGCCGACCTTGTAGACCCGCAGGCCGATTTCTGCGGCCATCCTCTCGTCGATGCCCAGGTCTTCCAAGGCCTGCCAAACGTCCAGATAGGCTTTTCCCGTGGACACGATGCCGAGCCGAGGGTTGGGGCTATCCAGAGTCACCCGGTCAATCTTGTTGGCCCGAGCGAAGGCCAAGGCGGCATAAAGCTTGTGATTCATCAACCGGGCCTCCTGCTGGAGGGCCGGGTCGGGCCAGCGGATATGCAGACCCCCTTCGGGCATGGGGAAGTCATCGGGTTCGACGAACGACAAACGCGCCGGATCGACCAGCACGGAGGCGGAGGAATCCGCCGTCTCGGCGATCACCTTCATGGCCACCCAGCAGCCGGAATAGCGACTCATGGCGAGACCCAACAGACCGTAATCAATCAGCTCCTGGATGCCCGACGGGTGCAGGACCGGAATCATCGCGTCCATATAGGTGTATTCGCACTGGTGGGCGGCGGTGGAGGACTTGGCCGCGTGGTCGTCTCCCGCCAGCAGCAGCACCCCTCCCTTGGGTGCGGAGCCCGCATTGTTGCCATGCTTGAAAACATCGCCAGAGCGATCCACACCCGGTCCCTTGCCGTACCAGATGCCGAAAACGCCATCGTGCTTGGCCCCGGGAAAAAGCCCCACCTGTTGGGTCCCCCAGACGGCCGTAGCGGCCAGATCCTCGTTGACGCCGGGTTTGAAGACGATGCCCTCGTCTTTCAGCCAGGACTGGGCCCGCCAGAGTTCCTTGTCGAAGCCCCCAAGCGGAGACCCGCGATACCCCGAGATGAAGCCTCGGGTGTCGAGCCCTGCGGCGATGTCTCGCTGCCGCTGCATCAGGGCGAGGCGCACCAGCGCCTGCGTGCCCGTCATAAAGGCCCGGCCCTGGTCCAGGTCATACTTGTCGTCGAGGGTCACCTTGGTGTCGATGGTCATGTCGGACTCCCTTGGCCGCTGGGGATCGGGAGATCCACCGGGCCGTTCCTGCCACGATACGCCCCTTTTTCGGGTGCGCGTTCTTCTTCATCTCATGATGTGGGAAGCCCCTGGAATTTCGCAACATGCGTCAATAATCCTGCCCTAAAACGCAAGGAAAGGCCGGTTTCTTTCCGTTTAGGGAAAGCAAATGTCGTCTATTGCCCCGATCACGACAGGGAAGATCCAGAACGAGATGCCCCAAAAAACCGAGCCGAATAAATTGATTGAATAACCAATCAATTTATGAGATACCTTTGGTCATGGGACGACCAAGCCTCAAAACCCGGCGCCGCGACGACTTGATCCGCGCCTGCATCCAGACCATCCACGAGGACGGCCTGGAAAGTGCCAGTCTGGCCCGTATCGCCAAGCGGGCGGGACTGACGGCGGGCATCGTCTCCCACTACTTCGCCGACAAGGCGGAACTGATGGAAGCCACCATGCGCCACATCGGCGACAGGCTGGGCCAGGAGCAGGCCCACCGTCTGCGGGACGCCAAGACCCCGATGGAGCGGATCACGGCGATCATGGCCGCCAATCTGGCGGCAGAGCAGTTCCGCCCTGATACGAGTGCGGTCTGGCTGTCCTTCTGGGCGCGGGTGAACCATTCGCCCCGTTTGGCGCGGATCCAGCGGATCAATGCCGCCCGACTGACCAGCAACCTGCGCCACCCCTTGCGCGACCTGATCCCCGACGGGATCCCGAACAAGGAGGAGGAGGTCCGTCGTATCGCCCTGGTCCTGTCGACCCTGATCGACGGCCTGTGGCTGCGGGCGGCCCTTGACAATGGCGGCGTTGATCCGGATCGCACCTTGGGCCTGGCCCTGCGCACCCTTGAGGCCGAATTGGGTCACCTGACGCACCCGTACCAAACCGCCCCCCCTGTTCCGCCCCCCCTGGCCCGTCATAACGAACAAGCGAGTGAACCATGACCGAACCGAGACAGCTTTACATTGGCGGAGGCTACCGCCCCGCCTCCGGGGAGGCGGTCTTCGAGACACGGAACCCCTTCGACAATCAGCCCTTAGCCACCGTCCAGATTGCCACCGAGGCCGACGTGAACGCCGCCGTTTCCGCCGCCCAGCAGGGTTTCGCCCTCTGGTCGGCGAAGAGCGGGACGGAACGGGGCCGGGTGTTAGCCAAGGCCGCCGCCCTGATCCGCTCCGTTCGGGATGAAATCGCCCAAATGGAGAGCCTGGACGGCGGCAAACCCCTGTCCGAAACCCCCGAAGCTGACGTCGATTCTGCAGCCGACTGCCTGGAATACTTCGCCGCGCTGGCCCCCTCCATCGGCGGAGAGCGTGTCGACCTGGGCGGCCCCTGGTTCTCCACCCGGCGCGAACCCCTGGGCGTGGTCGGCGGCATTGGCGCCTGGAACTACCCTTTCCAGATCGCCGCCTGGAAGGCCGCCCCGGCCCTGGCTGCGGGCAACGCCATGGTCTTCAAGCCCGCCGAACTCACCCCCCTGTCCGCTTATATCCTGGCGGAGATTTTCACCGATGCGGGCTTGCCCCCAGGTGTCTTCAATGTGGTGCAGGGCGATGGCGCCGTGGGCCAGATGCTCACCGCCCATCCGGGAATCGCCAAGATCACCTTCACCGGCGAAGTCGGTACGGGCAAGGCGGTGATGGCCGCCAGCGCGGCCTCCCTCAAGCATGTGACCCTGGAACTGGGCGGAAAATCGCCCCTGGTGATCTTCCCCGATGCCGATTTGGACAGCGCCGTGGCCGCGGCCATGATGGGGAATTTTTATACCAACGGTCAGATCTGCACCAACTGCACCCGGGTTTTCGTCCACGCCGACATCAAACAGGCCTTCCTGGAGCGGCTCATTCCTCGGACAGAGCGGATCCTCCTGGGCGACCCCCTGGATCCCAAGGTGCAGATGGGTCCCCTGGTTTCCCCCGAGCACCACGCCAAGGTCCTGTCCTATATCGAAAAGGGCAAGGCCGAGGGGGCCGTTTGTCTGACCGGCGGCGGGACGCCCTCCGATCCCGCGTTGGCGGGCCGCGCTTTCGTCGCGCCCACCGTCTTTGATTGCCCGTCGGATGACCTGACCATTTGCCGCGAGGAAATCTTCGGCCCGGTGATGAGCCTGCTGACCTTCACCGAAGAGGACGAGGTCATCGTCCGGGCGAACAGCCTGCCCTTCGGCTTGGCGGCGGGCGTCATGACCCGGGACGGAACCCGCGCCCAACGGGTCGCCGCCCGACTGGAGGCTGGTGTGGTCTGGATCAACACCTACAACATCACACCGGTGGAAATGCCCTTCGGCGGGTCCAAACAGTCGGGCCTTGGCCGCGAAAATGGCCGGGCCGCCATTGAGCATGTGACCCAGGTCAAGAGCATCTATGTGGAACCCGAGCCCCTGGAGAACCCCTACCAATGACAGCGCGCGCCCAGGATCTCGCCAAGGACTACGATTACATCATCATCGGCGCCGGGTCGGCGGGCTGCGTCCTCGCCAACCGCCTGACAGAGGACCCCGACGTCCGCGTTCTGCTGTTGGAGGCCGGAAAGCGGGACCTCAGCCTCTATATCCATATGCCCGCCACCTTCGCCTGGCCCCTGAAGACCACCACCTTCAACTGGGCTTATGAGACGGAGCCGGAACCCTTCGTCGACAACCGTCGCATGTACCAGCCGCGCGGAAAAGTCTGGGGCGGCTCCAGCTCGGTCAATGGCATGTGCTATATCCGCGGCCACGCCCTGGACTACGAGCGTTGGGCCGAGGAAACGGGGGACCCCGACTGGGGCTACGCCCATTGCCTGCCCTACTTCAAGAAATGCGAGGATTTCCCCCAGGTCGGCCCCAACCGCTACCACGGCGTCGGCGGCCCCCTGAAGGTGACGCGAGGGACCCAATGGTCCCCCCTCTACCAGGCTTTCATCCAGGCCGGCGTGCAGGCGGGCTATCCGGAAACCGATGATCTGAACGGCTTTCAACAGGAAGGCGTCGGCCCCATGGATATGACCGTGGGCAAGGGGCGGCGCTCCAGCACGGCCATGGGCTATTTGCGACCGGCCCTGAAACGCCCCAACCTGACCTTCGCCGACAGGACCCTGACCACCCGGATCCTTCTGGAAAAGGGCCGGGCCGTGGGTGTGCAAGCCTCTGTCCGGGGCACCCTGACCGAGGTCCGCGCCAGCCGCGAGGTGATCCTTTCGGGCGGCGCCTTCAACTCGCCGCAATTGATGATGCTCTCGGGCATCGGCGATGCCGAGGAGCTCGCCGCCCTGGGTGTGAAGGTCCATCATAATCTAAAAGGCGTGGGCAAGAATCTCCAGGACCATCCGGAGATCTACGTCCAGTATAAGTGCAAGACCAAGGACACCCTCTACGGCGTTCTGAAGCCCTGGAAGCAACTTCCCATCGGCCTGGAATGGCTGCTGCGGGGCACCGGTCCCGGCGCCACCAACCATTTCGAAGCCGGAGGCTTCATCCGCTCCGAACCCGGGGTACCCCATCCCAACCTGCAATACCACTTCCTGCCCGTGGCCGCCTCCTACGATGGCTCGGGCATGCAGAATGTCCATGGCTATCAGGCTCATATCGGCCCCATGCGACCGGAAAGCCGGGGCTGGGTGAAACTCCGCTCCGCCGATCCCAAGGACAAGCCGCGGATCCTGTTCAACTATTTCTCCACCGAGCGGGACCGGCGGGAATTCCGGGACGGCATCAAGCTGACCCGGGAGATCATGAACCAGCCCGCTTTTGCCCCCTTCAACGACGGGGAATTGGCCCCCGGTCCCGACGTTACCTCCGACGCGGATATCGATGCCTACGCCCGGAAGATGGTGGAAAGCGCCTATCACCCCTCCTGCACATGCGCCATGGGACCGGACACCGAGCCCATGGCTGTTGTGGACGCGAAGGGCCGCGTCCACGGGCTCGACGGTTTGCGGATCGTCGATGCCTCCATCATGCCCAGCGTGGTGTCCGGCAACCTGAACGCACCGACCATCATGATGGCTGAGAAATTGGCCGACGTGATCCGGGGTCGTCAGCCGTCGCCGCCGGACCTCGCGCCCTACCATACCCCCGACGACCTGAATAAAACGCGGCGCTGACCCTGGACCCCGAGAAGAGACGCCATCCACAAGAGACGCCATTCCAAAAGGAGATCCAGACCTTGAAGAGCTTCCTGACCTCGGCCCTCGCGGCCACCGCCTTGACCGCCTCCATCGCCTCCCCGGCCCTGGCCGCCGACCCGGAGGACTGCGCCAGTCCGCGGTTTTCCGAGGTGGGTTGGACCGACATCCAGGCCACCACCGGCGCGGCATCCCTGGTGCTAACGGCCCTGGGCTATACCCCGGACGTCAAGAACACCAGCGTTCCCCTGACCTTCGTCGGCCTGGAGCAGGGGGACCTGGACGTTTTCCTCGGCCTGTGGATGCCCTCGATGAAGGGCATGGTCGAGGAGAAGCTGAAGGACGCCGCCTTCGACGATCTGCACACCAACCTGGAAGGGGCGAAATACACCCTGGTCGTTCCCCGCTACGTCTACGATGCCGGCGTGAAGGACATCACCGATCTGGACGCCCATAAGGACCAGTTCGGCGGCAAGATCTATGGCATCGAGCCTGGCAACGACGGCAACCTTCTGATCCAGCAGATGATCGACGCCGACGCCTTCGGCTTGGGTGACTGGCAGTTGGTGGAAAGCTCGGAGGCCGGCATGCTACTCCAGGCCAAGGGTGCCACGGAAGGCAAGGAGTGGATCACCTTCCTGGGTTGGGCTCCCCATCCCATGAACACCAAGATGGAGATCAACTACCTGACCGGCGCCGATGAATACTTCGGTCCGAACCAGGGCGGCGCCACGGTGCACACCCTGGTTCGGCACGGCTATGCCGAGGCCTGCCCGAACGTCGCCCAGTTTCTCAAGAACCTGTCCTTCACGGTGGAGTCCGAAAGCATCATCATGGGGGGCATCATGGACCACAAGCTGGATGCCGAAGAGGCCGCGAAGACCTTCCTGGCGGCCAACCCGGCCATGATCGAGCCCTGGCTGGAGGGGGTCACCACCCTGGACGGCAAGCCCGGTTTGCCCGCAGTGAAGGCCGCCCTCGGGATCAAGTAAACTGGCTGCGGGTGGGCTCTTTGGTCACTGAGGGCCCACCCACCCATTTTCTGGATCGTCATCCCCGTTTTCACGCTAAGGGATGCACGTTTCTCTGTGCTCTAACCCTCTGACATTGAAGCAAATCGTCACGCCTACGGCCCGCGTTCCGCCCGTCGCACTCTGTTCCAGATTGCTCGGGATTTGCTCTAAAGAATACGTTGTTTTACTTCGGAGCGGCACAAAGCACAGGACACGACAGTATCTCGTGTTTTTTGGGCGATAGCCCAAGCCCATTTGGGGGCACATGCCCCCAAACCCCCATTTTTTTTGCCCGGGGTCTGGGGCCTCTCGGCCCCAGTGGGGGACGGGGCAAAGCCCCGTGACGGGAAACCATCCCCTGTCGTCTACCCTGGGCACAGAGAAACCTGCTAGATCACCTCGGCCCATTTCTCCCGAAACAGGGCCTCCGCCCGGTTTCGAATGCCGCGCAAACTTTCCCGTCTCCCCAAAAAGGCGATTTCCGTGTCCGGATCCTTACCAGACACGCCCCAGTCATGCTGGTACCCCTCGCAGGGTACAACCCAACTGCGCAGATTGGCGCGCAAGACTTGCAGACCCAGGTCGATTTCCTCAAAAAAGCATGGTGTGTACCGGGTATCAAAGGCGATCCCCTTGTCTCGCAGACGATCCAGGCGCAAACCGAACAAAAAACCGGATACGGCATTGACCGGTGTCGGCTCTGTCGCCACACCCCGGGCCAGATGGCGGACGGATTGCAGGGTGGTGAAATCGATCAGCGCCCCTTCCGGCCCCACCACCGCCGCCTCTGGCAATTCGTGGAGCGCCCGGGCGATGGTCTCTACGGCGCTCCGTTCCAGGCGCAAATCGGCGTTCAGGATCACCGCCGTCTCTTGCGTGGCCAGGGCCATGCCGATGGACCAGGACCGGGCCACCCCCGGATTGCGGGAATTGGCGCACCAATGGTCCACCCGGGGGTGGGTCATCAGATCCCCCTGGTTGGGGGGATCATTGAGAACCAGGATAACCTCACCGGGAATATCCACCAGGTCCTCCAATAGGGTGTGGATGGACCAGGGAGAATGGGGACTGTCATCCAGCACCGGAACAATCAGGGAGACGGGCGGGGGACCTGAGCCGGTCATGGGCTTACAGACGCACAATCTTGCCGGGGTTCATGATGTCGTCGGGGTCGAGCGCCCGCTTGATCCGCCGCATCAGGTCCAGGGCCTCACCGTGTTCCTCCTCCAGATAGGCGATCTTGCCGGTTCCGACCCCATGCTCGCCGGTACAGGTGCCATCCATGGCCAAGGCCCGGGCCACCACCCTCTCGTTGATGGCTCGGGCTTCCTCCAGGCTCGCCGGGTCGTTCGGATCAATGAGCACCAGGACGTGAAAATTCCCGTCCCCCACATGGCCGACGATGGTGGTAAACGAGGGAGAGGATTTCAGATCCTCCTCAGTCTCGGTGATGCATTCGGCCAGACGGGAAATGGGCACACAGACATCGGAGCTGACCCCCTTGTGTCCCGGTCGCATAGCGAGGGCGGCGTAGTAGGCCGTGTGCCGGGCGTTCCACAGGCGATCCCGGTCCTCCTGGGTTTCCGCCCATTGGAAATCAGAGCCTCCGAACTCACCGGCAATGTCCTGAACCATGTCCACCTGTTCGGCCACATGACCCGGCGTCCCGTGGAACTCAAAGAACAGGGTCGGCGCCACCTTGTTGTTGAGCTTGCTGTAGCGGTTGACCGCATCGATCTGGGCGGCGTTGAGCAGCTCCACCCGGGCAATGGGAATGCCCGTCTGGATGATCATGATCACCGTATCCACCGCCGCGCGCACATCCGGGAAGGGGCAGACCGCCGACGCGATCTTCTCCGGAATACCGTGGAGGCGCAGGGTCACTTCCACCACCACGCCCAAGGTCCCCTCGGATCCCACGAACAGCCGCGTCAGGTCATACCCGGCGGAAGATTTCCGCGCCCGCCGTCCGGTCCGCACCACCCGGCCTTCGGGGGTAACAACGGTCAGGGAAAGGACATTTTCCCGCATGGTGCCATAACGGACCGCATTGGTGCCCGAGGCCCGGGTGGCGGCCATGCCACCGATGGAGGCATCCGCCCCCGGATCGATGGGAAAGAACAGTCCGGTGTCGCGCAGATATTCATTCAACTGCTTGCGGGTGACCCCGGGTTGAACGCTGACATCCATGTCGTCGGTCCGGACCTCCAGCACCTTGTTCATACCCGAAACGTCAATACAGACTCCCCCCCGCACGGCCGTCACATGGCCTTCCAGCGAGGTTCCCGTGCCAAAGGGGATGACAGGCACCTTATGGGCGGCGCAGGCTTTGACCAGAGCGACCACCTCTTCGGTGGATTGGACGAAGGCCACCGCGTCGGGGGGCATGGGCTCGTGGTAGCTCTCATCCCGTCCATGCTGTTCGCGAACCGCAGCCGCAGTCGACAGGCGGTCCCCCAGCAGGGCACGCAGCTCGGCCATCAGAGAGTCCGGCAGGGCACATTCGACGAGGGGAGTGGGTGCGGTGGACATGGGTATTTCCTTGACGGTTTTCATATTTCATAAGGTGCAGAGCCCCGGTAGCCCAACAAGGCCGGTCGGTCGCCAGAGCTATCTCAATATCAAGTAGGAGCCACCGCACGGGCCGAGAGGACGGTGCCTCCTATCCCCTATTCCAAGGGAGCAACCAAATCGACGACTTGGGGCTCGTGGCCACAACTCTCAATAAACCTGAGCAGATCCCCATTGGAGATGGTGACCGTCGCCGTATTCTCCAGGGGATGATAGTTGAGAATCGGCTGCTCCATCATCCAGGCATCCAGCACCACCTTGACCCGAAGCTCCCGGTCATTGATCAGCGCAAAGGGCGTCACCGAACCCGGCGTGACCCCCAAGACCTCCTCCAGCAGCTCGGCCTTGCCAAAGGACAGGCGCTTTGACCCGATGCGTTTGTGGAGGCTTTTCATCTCCACATCCCGATCATGGGGACAGACCACCAGCCAAAGCTGGCCCTTGGCATCTTTCATGAACAGGTTCTTGCTATGGACCCCAGGGATATGATCGCAGACGGCCTGGGCCTCTTCGACGGTGAAGACCGCAGGGTGCTCCTCCGTGACCACCGAAATTCCCAGGTCATCCAATCGAGAAAACAAGTCAGCGCGGCTTGCCTTGGGCATGGCGATCCTCCGGGTGGGTCAAGGACAAACAAGGTCCCCATGCATAACCGGCCCGGGACGGAAGCTCAAGCCGCCTTCACCCCATCAAGGAACCCGCGCACAGTCTCCGACAGAGAACGGGATTGCGCGCCCAAATCCCCGGCAGAGGCCAGCACCTGGGCGGCTGCGGCGCCGGTTTCGGTTGCCGCCTGGGCGACCCCCTCGATGGTGTCGCCCACTTGCATGGTGCCCCGACTGGCCTCCTGCACATTACGCGAGATCTCCTGAGTCGCTGCGTTCTGCTCTTCCACTGCTGCGGCAATGGCGTCGGCCACCTCGCTGACTTCCTCGATCACCGCCAGGATCTCGCCAATCGCCTCGACCGAGGAGCGGGTGCGGGTCTGCACATCGAAGATCTGCTTGGCAATGTCATCCGTCGCCCGAGCGGTCTGGTTGGCAAGGCTTTTCACCTCATTGGCCACCACCGCGAAGCCCTTGCCCGCATCCCCGGCCCGGGCGGCCTCAATGGTTGCGTTAAGCGCCAACAGGTTGGTCTGGCTGGCAATGTCGGTAATCAAGCCCACCACCTGACCAATGCGATCTGCGGCGTCGGCCAGCCCCTGAACCTCCGTTGAGGTGCTCCTGGCCTGCTCAGTCGCGCGTGCGGCGATCTCGCTGGAATGATGGGCTTGGCGTCCGATTTCCGAAATGGAGGAGGAGAGTTCCTCCGTCGCTGCGGCCACCCCTTCCACGCTGGAGCTGGCATCCCCCGAAGCCGCCGCAACCGTGGCTGCGCGCCCATTGGTTTCTTCGGAAATGCTGGTCATCCGCTCTGCCGTGTCCTGGAGCTGGCTCGTTGCCGTCGCCAATTGATCGAGAACACCTCGCACCGATCCCTCGAACTGGCCGGTCAGTTCCTCCATCCGCCGGGACCGGGCCTCCCGCGCGGCGCGGCGCCTTTCCTGCTCCTGGGATAAATCTTCAGCGCGGCGCATATTGTCGCGGAAGACCACCATTGCCTGGGCCATCTCGCCGACCTCGTCGCCGTGGTCCGTGGCGGGAATATCCACGCCCAAGTCCCTGTCTGCCAAACGCTTCATAGCCAGGGTCATGGCCCGCACCGGCCCGGCAATCCCCTTGCCGATCATCAGGGCCGCAAGGACACCGAAGGACACCGCGCCGATCAGGATCACCACCGCCACCAGGGTTGATTGCTGCACCGCACCAAGCACACCATCACCCAGATGCCCCTGGTTGGTCACGGCCTCGGCCATCAAGGCTTCCGTCTCCGAAACCAACTGCGTGCTCGTTTCGGCCATCACGCCCTGCCGCAGGGTCTGCTGGGCATAGATGGCCTCCGCCTCCTCGGTGAAGGTCATTCGGTACCGATCCAGATCGGACAGGGCGGTCTCCGCCGTGCTCTTCACGTCCCCCTTGAGTTGGGAGATGAGGAACGTCATATTGCGTGTAAACGCGTCCATTTTATCAAGCGCCGTAGCTTCGCTCTCCTTGTCCGGCTTCATCTGGAACTGCTTCACCGCCAGCCGAGCGGACATCAGGTCTTCCAAGGCGGTTCCGGCCGTATAGGCCAAGGTCGCATCCCCCGTGGCCTCGGCCCCCTTCATGACCTCGCGTAGGGAGTCGGACATCCCATCGCCAATCGTACCGAGGAAGACTTCCAGTCCCTCGCGCATTTGCTGCTTTTCAACAATACCTGCGAAGCCTTTGTAGTAGGCCTCCACTCCGGACATCAATCCATCCAGCCTCTTGGTCAGGACCGTGTTGTCTGCGGCCTCCGCCTCACGCTTCATGCTACCGATTAATTGAACCAGGGTTCCATAGTGACCATTGGCCCGTTCCGATGCCCCCTTGTCTCCAGTCAAAGCATAGGTCAACGCTTCCCGCTCACCCAGCAGCACTTCCGTTTGAATTTCACCGGCGCTCTTGGTTTGGTTGGACAGTCCGACCAACGTGGCCACGTCGGCCCCAATGACGTGAAAGGCAATGACCGAAGGGATCCCAAGCACCAGGATCAGCCCCATCATCACTGCGAAGCCGCCACCGATCTTCTGCGCAATGCGGACATTCTTCAAGCCCATCTCTTTACCTCTCCTTTTGCGCCCGTCCCTCAGGGTCCAAGAGCATGCGCCGCTTTCCGCAGTCGTCAATTCTGAACTTATCAGGTGAGGAACACGGCAGGAAAGTCAACGCCACAGCGTAGGCCTAAGGGAGTGACATGAAACCTACGGCCTATCCCACAGCCAACTCGATGAGACCCATTCCTAAAAAAGGACTGTCTACCAAGGCCATAGCCCCTTCCTCCCTGGCTCCCACCTCCCTCGAACACCCACGCTCACAGTGTCACTGTTGGCGTGATCACGGAAAGGTGACCGCAGACGGATCGGAGCAGAAACAAAGATGCCCTTGCACTCCGCCTCGGAACCTGGAGGATGGAGGGATCTCGCCCCTGGAATCGGACCCTTCGCGCCATGCCGCATATGTTCCTCAACCGACCCCGTGTCTATGCCCCTGGGGATCACCCCCTGAATTCTGAAAAACACGCAACTTGGGAGACCATCAATGCGGTCTGCTACTTGATTGGGGGGGTGATCTTTATGCTGGGGTCGATTGGATTCTTTCCGGCCCTGTCCCCTTATCAGGACCTGGGGGCTTGGCTGTTCGTGCTGGGAAGCCTGCTCTACCTGCTGGTTTCGGGCCATGACCTGATGGAGGTCATCCGCAACAATCAGGTCTGGCAGAACCGGATGGAGGGCTTCGCCCTGGAGCTTTTCGCTGCCCTGCTCTATGGGACGGGAAGCCTCCTCTTCATCCTGGGGAGCCTGTTTTTCCTCAGTTGGGTCGACATGGCTCAGGCCGGGGCTTGGTGCTTCATTGTCGGAAGCCTGCTCTTCGTCGTCGGTGCGGGGATCAACGTGTTGCGCATCCTCGACGCCCGCTCACCCCAACGGCTGCAGCTGATGAACCTGACGGCCATCACCTTCATCGTGGGGTCGGTCCTCTTCGCCGTGGCCAGCGTCCCCTACCTCTGGACCCTGACCAATGGCCGGGACAAGTGGACCCTGTTCACCTATCTCGTCTGGCTGTACGAGGCCGGAAGCATTCTCTTTCTGGTCGGCGGCATCTTCAACGCATGGCGGGCGGCGTTGGTGATGCGCGATCAGGTGGGGAAAGGCGACACCGAACCGAATCCCGCACCAAACACAGCTGCTTAGAGTGAAACTGGAGATGTTTTCCACAGTACACGACAGTGTTTCGTCTTTTTTGGGCGATAGCTCAAACCCATTTGGGGGCGATGCCCCCAAACCCCATTTTTCTTTTAAAAATAACAGCCTGGGGTCTGGGGCCTTTCGGCCCCGGCGGGGGGGGACGGGCTATAAAAGACACTGTCATGTACCGTGGCCGCACAGTCGCCCAGCTTGATCTCGGAGCACTCTAGCCCCCTTCCAACTCGAATGCATTCGCTTGGCGCCAGGTTCCTTTGCCTGCCAGCTTGGCCTCATACATGGCCTGATCGGCGGCCCGCAAAACCGCCTCGGACTCACCGGACCACCCCAGGCCACCGAACAAGGCAATGCCGATGGAGACGCCGACCTTCCCCGTTGCATCCTTCAGCGGAATGGGCTCCACGAGGCAATCCAACAGCTTTTCCGCCACGGCCCCCGCATTCAGCGCAGCCTCCTCTCCGCCTTCAATCAGAATGGCGAACTCGTCGCCCCCCAGGCGGGCAAGCATATCCTCATCCCGGAGACAGGCCTTCATGCGGTGGGCGGCCTCCACCAGCACCATGTCCCCGGCCTCATGGCCCAAGCTATCATTGATCTGCTTGAACCCATCCAGGTCCAGATACAACAACGCACTCACCGCCGCCCCCCGGCGAGCCCGCTGAACGATGCGGCCCAAGTGCTCCATGAAGCGGCGGCGGTTGGCCAGTCCGGTCAATGCGTCGTGGTTGGCGATCTGGTTCAGGCGTTCCAAAGCGACGTGGCGGCGCTCGGTCTCCGTGTTGAACTTGTCGAGCACCGCGTTATAGAAGACGGCGATATGGGCCGCATCGGTCTCCGCATCGACCGTGACGGCCCGGGAAAAATCCCCCTGCCGAGCCTGACTGTCCATTTGGGTAATCAGGTCCAGCAAGGCCGTCGTCGCGCCATGTTCGGCCACGTTCAAACCAATGCGTTCGGCCTCGGCAGAGACCCGCAGGGGCAAAACCCGATTGATGCCCCAAAGCAACGCGTAGCCAACGCCGAAGGAAAACAAGCCCGAAACGGCAACGCCCAGGACCTGAATGGACAATTGGTGCCAACGGGTCACATCGGGACCGAAGGCGTCCAGCGGAGCAAACAGGGCCACAGCGACGGTCCCCCAGGCTCCGGCCACCAGATGGGCAGGGACCGCACCGATGACATCATCGATTTCCCGCTGCTCCAACCAATGCATGGACAGCACGCAGAGGATTCCAGCGACGAACCCCACGGCCATGGCATCCAGGCCGGAAATCACATCGCAGCCGGCACAGGACGCCACCAGTCCGGCGATGACGCCATTGACGATGCGGTCGACCTGGGGCCGTTTCCAGACCAACCAGGACAGCATCAAACCAGCCAATCCGCCGGTCGCCCCTGCCACAGCCGTATTGGCAATAATCTCGGGCACCCGGGTATCGATCGCGTAGGTGGAGCCTCCGTTAAAACCAAAGAAACCGAACCACAGCAGGAACACCCCCAGCGTGGACATGGGAAGGTTATGGCCTTCGATAGGGCGGCCCAGGGGCCCGAAGCGACCAATGCGCGGACCGATGATCAAAATCGCGGCCAGGGCCAGCCAACCACCGACGGAATGGACCACGGTGGATCCGGCAAAATCATGGAAGCCCAATTGGCCCAGCCAGCCCCATGCCTCGCCCTTGTCCCCTCCGGCCCAGATCCAATGACCGACGATGGGGTAGACAAGCCCGGCGATGATCACCGTGGTGATCATATAGCCGACGAAGCTCATGCGCTCGGCCACGGCGCCTGAAATGATGGTTGCCGCCGTCCCGGCGAACATGACCTGGAAGATGAAGAAACTGATATGAACCGCCTCACCGGAGTCCGACAGCGGAAAATAGGGCTTTCCCACCCAACCGTCCAACGGCCCCCAGCTTGGTCCGAACATCAAGCCAAAGCCAATGACCGTGAACAAAGCGCAAGTGAGGCAAAAGTCGACGAGATTCTTGATCGCAACGTTGATGGAGTTCTTCTCGCGGACCATGCCACTTTCCAGACAAGCGAAACCCGCCTGCATGAGGGCGACCAGAAACCCGCACATGAGCACCCAAAGAACGTCCGCATCAAGTGCTTGAGATTCCATTTCTTAATACCCCAAAATATCGCTGCGTGTATTTTAAGGTGAATACACGGTATTTCACGAACTATACATGGATTGAAGAATTGCACGAATCCAGAAAAGGGATCAATGCATAGATGACGCACCTGCTAAATATGGCAAATTCTTACAAAATACCCTCCTTTGGGCTCATTTTGGTATTTCTTCCCTACACTCCATAGACAATTGGACAGAGAAGAGGGCTCTGCTATCCTTATGGAGCTTGCAGGTTAAAAAGAGGACTCCGTCAACAGGGGCACCGAAACACGGGCGAAGGATCATTCAGACATGGGCGTCCGAGGTTTGGAGTGTATCTCTGGTGAATAGTCGGCCCCCACCGGAACGGCCCCCGCGGTCCTTGCCGCTCCATCCCTGGCTCGGCGGGCTGAGGGTCCGTCTTGCGGCCCTGATGGCCTGCGTTGCTGCGGCGATTCTGGTGTTCATCCTGCTTTACTGGGGTCCAAACGCGGAGTCCCGATCCGAAGCCCGGCAGGTGCAAGCCATACGAACCAACGTGGAAATCCTCGCCGACAGCCTGGTTCCGCCTATGCAGCAAATCCAGGTCGCGACCATTCATAAAAGTCTGGACCACCACATCAAGAACCATCCAGACTGGATTGCCATCGAACTCCATGACCGGAACGATCGGCGCCTGTACCCCCTGACGGATCCCCCTGCGAAAATTCGGGCAGAGGGAACACGCCGAACCGTCCAAACCATCCTTTTTGAGGGGCGTGTGCTCGGGCGCATCACCCTCTACTTCGACATGGAGGACCGTCTGACCGAGCTGCGGTCGGAAAACCGGAGGTTGGCGCTCATCGTCCTGGCGGTGTTTTCGGCCGCCGTGGTGGCCATCGTCCTGAGCCTGGAAGTGGTCGTCATCCGCCCTGTCAACAGCTTGGCCCGGGCGGTCGACAAGCTTTCTGCTGGCGACTATCACGCGCAGTTGCCACGGGTCGGTCGCGACGAAATTGGACATCTCATTGAGGGTTTCCAGTCCATGCGCGACGCCATCAGCCGCAACGAAGCGGCCCTCAAAGCAAAGGAAATCCAGCTCCGGGAACTGTCCCACGCCGTGGAGCAAAGTCCCATCACAGTCCTGATCACGGACGTGACTGGCGCCATCTGCTATGTCAACCCGGCCTTCGAGACAACCACGGGCTATTCGCGCGAGGAGGTCCTGGGTCGCAATCCCAAGATTCTGAAATCACCCAATGCCCCGTCCGAAGACATGGAGACCATGTGGGCGACCATTAAAGAAGGACGGAACTGGCTCGGGGAAATCATCAACCGAACAAAGGATGGTCGGGACTACACCCTATACAGCCACGTCTTTCCCTTAAAAAACGAGCGGGACGAGATCATCCGCTATCTGGCCTTCCAAGAGGACATCACCCGCCGCAAGGAGGAAGAGGCCGCGCTCCACCAAGCCAAAGAGGAGGCCGAAGCTGCTACCCAGGTGAAGTCTGAATTCCTGGCCACCATGAGTCACGAAATTCGCACCCCCATGAATGGCGTGATCGGCATGGCCGGGCTCCTCCTGGATACCAAGCTCACCCGCGAGCAGGAGCATTTCGCCGATACGATCCGCCAGTCCGGAGAAGCCCTCTTGGGGATCATCAACGACATCCTCGATTTTTCCAAACTGGAGGCCAACCGGGTGGAACTGGAGATCAGCCCCTTTGATCTGTCCCACCTCTGCGAAAGCGCAATCGAGATCGTTGCGCCCCGGGCCCACGCCAAGGGAATCGAGATCGCCTGTTTCGTGCCACCAAAAGTCGACGGCCTGTTCGAGGGCGACCAGGGGCGGATCCGCCAAATCCTTATGAACCTTCTCAGCAACGCGGTAAAATTCACTGATCAGGGAGGGGTCACCCTGCGGGCCACATCGACCCCCGCCATGCTTGAGGATGAACATGGGAATGGGGAAGCAGCCCCCTCCGTGGCCCTCCTGCGCTTTGAGGTTCAGGACACGGGTATCGGCATTCCAGCTGAGTCCTTGGGCAAGCTGTTTGAAAGCTTTGTCCAGGTGGATGCCAGCATCTCCCGAAAGTATGGGGGCACAGGGTTGGGTTTGGCCATCTGCCGATGGCTGGTCGACATCATGGGCGGTCAGATCGGCGTGGACAGCACCCCGGGCCAAGGGAGCGTCTTCTGGTTCGAACTCCCCCTGCCCCGAAGCAGCAAATGCCGGGACAGCGAGACGAAGCGGGATACCACCCCCTTGATGGGCAAGCGGGTCCTTGTGGTCGAGGACAACCTCGTAAACCGGGAAATCTTCGAACGGATCCTCACGGCCTGGGGCCTACAAGTAACCGCCCTGGACGGAGCGGCGAAGGGCCTGAGCGAACTGCGCGCCAACGTTAAAAGCAAGAAGGCCTACGATCTGCTTCTCCTGGATTTCCAGATGCCGGACATGACAGGCGGAGATCTCCTGAGCATTTTGCGCGGCGATCCAAGCCTCGGGGACCTCCCGGTGATTATGACCTCCTCCATCTCGGAGACGGAATACCGGCGCAACCACCCGGCCACCACACCGACCGCCTTCCTGATGAAACCTGTGCGGCAATCCTCCCTGCTGGATGTCTGCATGAGCACCCTTCTCCCCCACAAGAACGGGGCAGTGCCCCATCCTGAAGATCCTGACGCGATAAATGCCCCTGCCGTGACACTTCATCGACTGCGGGTGCTGGTGGCCGAGGATAATGTGATCAATCAACAGGTGGCCATGGGCCTTATCGGCAAACTCGGGCACCGGGTCGATGTGGTGGCCAACGGCCTGGAAGCGCTTGACGCCGTCTCCAAGCGGCCTTACGACGTCGTTTTCATGGACATGCAAATGCCAGAAATGGACGGCCTGGAAGCCACCCGTGCCATCCGCACCCTGGAGGGAGATGGGGCCCAGATCCCGATCATTGCCGTGACCGCGAATGCCAATCGGGAAGACCAGGACGCCTGCATGAGAGCCGGAATGAATGGCTTCGTTTCCAAACCCGTAACCAGGGGCACCTTGACGAAGGCATTGCTTGACCTTGGTTTGGGCTGACCTCTTTGTACCAAGCGGCGCGGGTTGAAACCCACGCCGCTTGGTATTAAAGGACCTTGTGGGAAGATATGGCCTTCCCCAACTCCTCACGTCATATATGGCGATTCCGCCCGCTCGCTTTCGCTTCGTACAACGCGGCATCCGCTTTCTTGGTCAGTATGTCCACGTCTTCCCCGTCTGCCGGGTACATGGCGATTCCGATGCTCGCTCCGATTTGAATACGGTTCCCTTGGATCTCGATCGGTTTTTCCAGGGTCTCCAGAAGTTTCCCGGCAACTTTCGCCGCTGTGTCCCGATCCTGAGGATTGACCAGCAAGATGGCGAATTCATCCCCCCCAAGTCGAGCCACCATATCCGTTTCTCGGCAAGCATGCGAACTGCAATGCGCGAAAGCCTTCAGCACTTCATCCCCAACCGCATGGCCATAGGTATCGTTGATGTCTTTAAAGTGATCCAGGTCCAGCAGCAGCAAGGCCAAGTTCAGGCTTTCGCGCCTGGCCAACTTAAGGCTTTCATCGAATTTTTGATGGAACTTGTTCCGGTTGGCGACACCTGTGAGACTATCTATTGTAGACAGCACTTCCAGCAGGTCCCGGGATTTTTTGAGTTCCATGTGGTTGCGAACCCGGACTTTGACGATCGGTGGGCGGATGGGTTTGCCAATGTAATCGATGGCGCCGAGTTCCAAGCCGTAGGCTTCCCCCTGATCGTTATCCAGGGAGGTCAAAAAGATCACGGGAATATGCGCGGTCTTCGTGTCTTTCTTCAATTCCCGACAGACCTCGTAGCCACTCAACCCGGGCATCATGACATCCAGGATGACCAAATCCGGCATCTGCTCCCGGACCAGCTCCAGCGCGCGGGGTCCCTCCATGGCGAACAGAACGTCGTATTCTTCTTCCAGAATATCATTCAGGATTTCAATGTTTCCAGGATCGTCATCGGCGATCAAAACCGTTCTTTTTTCGGACATCACCCTGCCCCTCCGGACCTGCTGACTTCTTCAGCAATCTCATCAAGCGCCCGTTTTGCCGCGCTGAAATCCAGACGTTCGACGCAATCCACCAGCCTCTCCATTTTATCGGCCCCGACCTGTCCCGCCATGACCTGCGTGAACTCGGGCACTACCTTTCTCGCCTTCAAACTACTCTTCTCCAACAGGGCACCCAATTCCGCCATCATGGCTTGGACCGTCTCCGGATCAGCGGCGGACCCTGACACCGCAGTCTCGATGGCTGGCCTCTTTTGGCTATCCACAAATGCCCCGTCCATGGCCTCCAGCGAGGGCTCCAGAAGGGCCGCCAGCTCGTCGGTCAAACTGGCAGCTGCGCTCAGGTCCCGATCGGCGAAGGCCTGTTCCAAGCGACCTGCGGCCTGGGCGATCTCCTTCGCCGACAGATTGCCCGCCCCTCCCTTGAGGGTATGGGCCAGTCGCTGAGCATCTTCCACCTCGCCGCGCTCCACCATGCCTTGAAGGGTGGCTGCCAGATCCCTGTAACTCTCCTTAAAGGCCAAAAGAAGTTTTTTCAGCAGCTTCTCCTTGCCATTCAGCCGCTTCAGGGCCTCTTGAAGGTCGAAGCCTGGAAGACTCTCCGGAAGGATCGACAGCTCGGCATCTCCCCGCTCGTCCTTCTCGCCGAGGTCTTCTGGTAGCGGAACCCCGTCCTGCGGAATGGGCGTCATCCATTTGACCAGAGCATCAAACAACGCATCGGGATCAATCGGCTTATTGATATGGTCGTTCATCCCTTTGGAGATGGATTTCTCCCGCTCGCCCCGCATGGCATGGGCCGTCATGGCCAGGATCGGCAGGTCCTTGAACTCTGGATGGCTTCGGATTTCCGCTGTGGCATCATACCCATCCATCACCGGCATCTGGATGTCCATGAGCACCACACCGAACCCGATTTGGTCGCTCAAAACCGCATCCACGGCCTCCCGGCCATTGGACACAACGGTAACGACAAGCCCCTTGTCCTCAAGAAGTTCAAGGGCGACCTGTTGATTGATCTCGTTGTCCTCCGCCAGAAGGACCCGCCCGCCCCTTAGGGCTTCTATGGCCTCGTCCCCCTTCTCTTCCACCTGGGGTGCGACCGGAATATCGGAGTCTCCACGACCAAATGCATTCATGATCGTGTCAAAAAGAATGGAGGCGTTAAAAGGCTTGAGCATAAAGCCGCCCAACTCGAGATCCTCAGCCTCCCGCAACACCTCTTCCCTACCAAAGGCCGTAACCATAATGATAGTAGGCGCCTTAGACAAGCGATCATTGGCCTTAATCCGCCGCGAAGCGTCAATACCGCTCATTTCCGGCATTTTCCAATCCATGAGCACCAAATCATAGTTCGGCAGCTCCGACTCCCTCTCGACCCGTTCCAGCTCCCTCAGGGCCGCGACACCGGAGTCGACGGTTCGCACATTAAAATTCATGGCCGTCAGGTATTCAGACAGAATGTCCCGGGAAATTTCATTGTCGTCGACCACCAGAACCCATTTCCCGCGCAGATCGGGGTCCGGAAGGCGCCGTTTCCGCTCTTCCTGGACGCCAAGGCCGAATTCAGCGGTGAAATAAAAGGTGCTGCCCTCCCCTGGCGCGCTGCGCACGCCAATTTCGCCGCCCATCAATTCGACGAGTTGCTTGGAGATACTGAGGCCGAGGCCCGTGCCACCATACTTCCGGGTCGTGGAGCTGTCGGCCTGGGAAAAGGATTTGAACAGCCGCCCCTGCTGTTCCTCGGTCATGCCAATTCCCGTGTCCCGCACTTCGAACTGAAGGACCACTGAATTACGGCCGTCTCCCGTCATATGGACCGAGAGGACGACAGCACCGCTCTCAGTGAATTTCACCGCGTTACCGCACAGATTGATCAGAACTTGGGTGAGCCGCAAAGGGTCACCCAAAAGGCTTTGGGGAATGTTCGGCGGACAGGAGACAACGAATTCCAATCCCTTTTCGTCGGTCTTGGAGACGACGATGGAAGACACATTGTCCAAGACCTTCTCCAGATTGAAACTCACCCGCTCAATCTCGAGCTTTCCCGCCTCAATCTTGGAAAAATCTAGAATATCATTAATAATCCCCAGAAGATTATTCGATGCTCCACCGATCTTGACCAGATAATCCCGTTGCCGCGGGCTCAAATCCGTTTTCAGGGCCAAATGGCTCAAGCCGACGATCGCGTTCATGGGAGTGCGAATTTCGTGACTCATATTCGCCAGGAAATCGCCCCGCGCCTTATTGGCCTTATCGGCCTCGTCCCGCGCCTGTGACAGAGCCGTTTCACGCCTCGCAATCTCATCGACAAAATAGCTGAACGTCCGGGCCATGTCGGAGATCTCATCCCGCCCCCCCAGGGGGATGGGCGTTGCCCTTCCCTTGGCCCGGTCGTTCATGCATTGTTGCAACGAGATCACCCGAGAGACCACATGGCGGCGGAGGTAGAAAATCACCACAGCCGCCCCCAGAGCGGATGCGATAACAATCCCGCTCAACATGCGAGACAGCCGATCAAGCTGTTTTCCCAGGGCCGTTCGATCCGCAGAGATTTCCTCTTCGATCTCCCTGAAGATCGCCGATGCGCCCGACACGAGGCGAACCGTCAACACATGGTTCAGGCGCAGCTTGCCCTTTAAGGCAGCAGCGACCTCCAGTTGGTCCCGCTTGACAGAAAAAACACCGTTTGGTCCCACAGCCACCCGGTCTACGTCCGCAAAAAGCCCGGAAACATCCGCCGCCAACGCGTCGGGGGGCAGGGCCGCAACCACGGTTTCAATGCCCTGGCTCTCTTCCCGCAGTTTCTCTTCCAAGACCTGCAATGTCCCAGGGCGTCTTTGGGTTAACGCCGAAAAAATGATGTGGTCGATACGCCGAAGGGCGTCCTCTATCCGTTGGCCATCCTGGCCCAGGGTCCGTAATTCCCCGCGTCGTGCGCCCTGTCTCCGAATAACATCCGAAAAAGACTCGGTCAGCGACTGCTCCCGCTGGTCCAAGGCAACCCTCTGTTCCACCAAAGCGACAACACCAGACAGATTCTCCCTCATCTTGGAAACACGGTTGCCCAGTTCGATGAGCTCCGCCTCAGGCAATCCCGTGCGTCGGGTATTTTCAAAGGCATCCGTAAGAACCTGAAGCTGGTCCGTCATCTCCCGCACACTCTGCCGCAGGTCTGCGGGCTGCCTGGCGGTGGAAATGCGCGGGGCGGTGGCGGCGATGGCCTCAACCCGCTGGACCAGACGTGCCACTGCATCGAGCCGGACCATTTTGACATTGACGATATTATCGAAATCCGCCCGAACCTGGCCCTGCCCCCACAAAGCAAGAGCCGCCGCGCAAATCGACAACAACGCCAAAACAATCAGGCCGGAGGTAATCCGGCCTGCGACGCCAAACCGATGGGACTTGGAAGAGGTCATGGTGTTGTTCTATCCCCTCACCGTATGGGAGGCGACCAGATCAAACCACCTTTGGTCCAAAGGTTATTGATCCCGCGCTCGACATGCAGGGTTTTCTTGATGGTGCGGTCATAGATTTCCCCATAGTTCCCCATGGCGGCCAGGGCCCGGGCGGCGAAGGCCTCATCCAGCCCGAGCAACGCCCCCACAGACCCCTCACGGCCCAAAAGGCGGCGAACCTCGGGATTATTGGAGGTTTTCATCTGCTCCACGTTTTTGGAGGTCACTCCCAACTCTTCTGCGGAAATAAGGGCGTTGATGATCCAACGCACGGTATCGCTCCATTGGACGTCGTCACTGCGCACCACCGCCGACAAGGGCTCCTTGCTGATGCGATCGGGCAGGATGACGTGATCCTCCGGGTTTGGAGCCAGAAACAACCAGCTGGACGCCAGAGACATCACATCGGTGGTGACGGACTCGCACTGGTGCTCGAAAAAGGCATTAAAGGCCCCCTCCACCGTCGCGAAGGGTTTGACCGTCCAGTTCATGCCGTGGGACGTGTCATAATCGCGGACATTGGCCACGGAGGTCGTATGATCCTCAACACAGATCGTACCGCCCTTCAGATCGACAAGGCTTTTCGCCCCCGACACCTTATGGACCAAAAACCCCTGCCCATCGAACAGATACAGGGGCATGAAGGTCAATCCATCAACGTCCCGGCTCAAGGTCCAGGTTGCAGAACTCATCAAGACGTCGAAGTCTCCGTCGCGGAGAGCCGAAAACCGATCATCGGTTCCGACAACAACGAATTCCACCGCCTCGGGATCCCCAAGAATCGCAGCCGCAGTTGCCCGACAGAAGTCCGTGTAGAACCCGACCCACCGTCCCGTCTCGTCGATATTGGAAAACGCCGGGCCAATTTCCTGAACGCCACAGCGCAGCACCCCAGCATCCTTGACCGAGTCCAATGTCGACGCCGCCGCGCCACCTTTTTCCAAACACAGGAAGGACAAGGACAAGGACAAGACCAGAGCCAAGACCTGACCCAAACGTGCCAAAGCCAATTTCACACTCATAGCGTTCTATCCGTACCACCCAAAACCCGAAAACAAACCAATAGCGCTACACTATAGTCGATACAGGAGGGTCATACATATAGATAAAAATGCCCAGACAGTGAATCTATTTGAACGGCGGAGCCGTGCATTTGATCACCCGGGAAAGCCCCTTTGAGGGACATCCCAAACCAACAACTCAAAACCCCACCGCCGGGCCCAAGGGGCGCGACACAGGCTCCTACTCAGGAGCGGATGCGGCCAAATATTTACGCAGACGATCCACCCCATCGACCTTCGGACGCCCCTCCAGGATTTTGTCCACAACGGCCTTCAGGCGTGGACCGTTAAAGGGCTTCACCAAATAGCCGTCGACTCGGAAGGCCTTGGCCGCCTCAACAAACCGTGTGTCGGAATGGGAGGTCAACATAATCACCGGAGAATGCCGAGCTCCAAGCGACGAGGTGCGAAGGGTCTGCAGGAAATCAAACCCATTCATCGGCTTCATATCGATATCACACAGAATGGCCGTTGGCGTAAATCTCTCCAGAATGCGCATGGCCTCCGTTCCGTCCGAGGCCTCTTCCACGGTCGTGATACCAATCTTGAACAAAAACCCACGCAGAATATTCCGCACAACATCTTGATCGTCGATGATGAGAAAGTCGAACCCACTGTAATCTGTAATCTTCTTCATCCAAACTCCCTCCGATGAAACATGACTCCGCAGTCGCCCCATTGCCCAAGTATGCCAACGGATCCCCTATTGAGATGCAATCGCAGCCCGCACCTCAGCCAGGGCGCCGGGGATCCGGTCTTTTGCCTCGCGGGCGGCTTGGTCGATCTCACCGGACAAGACAAGAGATTCAAGCCGAGCACACAACGCCCCCAAAGCCAAGGCCCCAGTGGTATTCGCAGCCCCCTTGGCCGCATGCAGAAGAGCAAGCACTTCTGTCCCCTCACCCTCGGACAGTTGGGCGGTTGCATCCTCTAGAATGGGCGCGACCCGATCGACATTATCTGTCAACATCGCCCGTGCTTCCGCTGTAAAGCTATCGAAAATAAATAGGATGGAGGAGAGATCCAATACAGGGATCTCCTCGTTCATCGCTGGGTTCCCAAGTTCACGGCCCCCATCTTCCCTCAATTGTGGCCCGGACTCCAGAGACACTCCGCTGGACGAAGGCGCAAGCTCCTCCGGAGCCTCCTCCCTGCGCAGGGTCGCCCCGACCGGGAAACGACGCACAAGCATGTCTTCCAATGCCTTGGGATCGATCGGCTTGGTCAGATAGGCATCCATCCCCACTTCCGTGCAACGCAAAACGGTTTCGGGCATGACATCGGCCGTCAAGGCCACCACAGGCAGGCGAGCCGAGCCGAGCGCCTCTTCCTGTTCGCGCCAAGCCGCAACCAAACCGAACCCATCAAGGCCCGGCATTTGCAAATCCGTAATCAGAATCCCATAGCCCGCATTTGGATTTCGCAGCAGCTCCAGGGCTTCTTCTCCAGACGATACCATGTCATAGGCAAAGCCCAATCGCTCCAGAAAGCGCCCCAGTACAATCAAATTGGTTTTGTTGTCATCCACGATCAGCACCATGGCCTTGGCCAAGGTGGCATCCTCGCGCGAGGGCGCCACCCAACCGAGGGGCCTTGCCGCCACCGCCGCATGGCGGCCCTGACCGGGTGCCGCCTCGGGATCGCACAACAAGGCAACGGTTTCCAGGAACACATCCCGGCGAACCGGCTTGGTGACGATCGCGTCGGCCCGACCTGCCGTGTCCTGCCCGGCATTTCCCCGTGCCGCAAGCAACAGAACCGCAGGACGCCTGTCCGTCCCGCCCCCAGCCCCAGCCAGTTCGACAATTTCCTCCCGATCTTCCCGTGGGATGGCGTCGTCGAGAATCAGAAGGTCAAGGGGTGTCCCCAGATCTGATATTCGGGCTTTCGCGGCCTTGAGATAGGCCAGGATCCCCTTGCGCGTCACCTCACCAACGGTGGCCACAAGAACGCGGTATCCACTCAGGTCGGGCCCCTCGCACTTCTCCGACGCACCGTCCTGTTCGTCCTCCACGACCGGCAGGGACAGGCGGAACCAAAAGGTGGCCCCCTTTCCTTCCTTGGAAACGACACCGATCCGCCCGCCCATCATTTCCACCAGACGTTTGGAGATGGACAGCCCCAATCCGGTCCCGCCAAACCGACGCGCGGTGTCATCTTCGGCCTGCGAGAATGGGCGAAACAGCCGACTTTGTTGCTCTGGGGAAAGCCCGATCCCGCTATCGGAGACATCGAAGCGCAAGTTAGCCTTGCCATCCGCGACTCCCTGAAGGCCCATCCGCACCGAAACATGCCCCCGGTCCGTGAACTTGACCGCGTTGCCGATCAGATTCAGCAAAATCTGGCGGATGCGAACCGCATCCCCCACAAGACTCGACCGCATCCGGGGATCCACATAGACCACCAGCTCGAGCCCCTTTTCCTCCGCTTTCCGGGCCAGGAGTTCAGCCGCAGATTCAACCACATCGGATACGGAAAACGGCACCCTTTCAAGGGAGAGCATCCCCGCCTCGATCTTCGAGGTATCAAGAATATCGTTAATAATGGTCATCAAGGTCTCGCCGGAATCCCGGCACAGCGAAAGCAGGTAGCTTTCCTGGCTCCCGACAACGGAGGTTGACAGCAAGTCCAGTGTCGAGAGGACCCCGTTCAACGGGGTCCGGATCTCATGGCTCATGGAGGCAAGGAAGGAACTTTTGGCGCGGGCATGGCTCATGGCCTCGTTGCGGGCCAGGGTCAATTCTTCTTCGGCCAGTTTCCGGTCGCTGATGTCATTGGCCCCGACCAGGATACAGGACTCATCTTCGACGGTGATGGCCTGTCCGGTCAGCAGAACCCAAAGAATTTCCCCATATTCCGTCTGCAATTGTGTTTCGAAATCATCGACATACCCGCCATTTTCCAGACGCAGGCGGAACTCGTTCCAGGCCTCCTGACCGAACAGATCGGGAATGGTCTTCCAACTTTGTCCATTGGGAGAGACCGTATTGCCGAAGACTTCCGAGGCCCGGCGGTTGATCCGGATCAACATTCCATCCACCCGTCGACAAAGCAGCAACCAAGCCGGAGCCACCTCGAACACCCGGTTGGCTTGGCTTTCCAAATTCTTCCGGTCGGTGATATCGTTGATACTGACAAACAGAAGATTGTCGGCACCCGCTTCGATCCGCTGTCCACTCAACAGGACCGAAAGGGTTTGGCCATAGAGGGTTGTAACCTCGGCTTCCATGTCCTCGACGAAGCCCTGGCGCTCCATTCGGCCCATGAAGCGCCGTCTATTTTTGGACCCGATATAATCATCAAGAGTATGGGTCACCTGCCCCTGGCCAGGAGGATAGGGAAACAGCTCCGCCGCGCGGTTGTTGATCCGCGAGACGACCCGCGACGAGGCCTCGACCATGAACATGGGAAAGGGGGCGAACTGGAAAATTTGCCGAACGACCCCCACGGCCCGGTTCAGTTCGCCAATATTCCGGACGGAAAGAACCCGCTGGTCGCCCTCCCCCAGCGTCAGGGTGACAATCTCCAGATCCCGCCCATCCAGGGTGCGAAAGCAGTCCTGTCCCGAAGAGGCCGGAACGATGGCGAGCGGTTCCAGCAGGTCAGAAATCGCCCCCCCTTTTTTAAGGGGCCGCAGTCCCGGCCCGAGGAGGGACGAAAGCCCCTCGTCCCAGGATAGCAGCCGATCCTGCCGATCCAGTATGGCCACGGCCTGCCGCCCCGCCGCGACACGCCCCCCCTCTTCCAAAACGGACTTGATCCTTCTTGGGTCATTCATGCCAAACCACTACTCCGGTCGATCGAGAGCCCACCAGCACCCCCGCACCCCACCCGAGGCAAGAGAACTGGGCCAGGGTACAACCCTGATGAAATGAGATCTCGTAGAATGCCTGAATAATAACCGGTTTGACCAATACGCGAAAAATGACACCGTCGAATCAAGAAAAATGAGCCGAAAGTTAGGGAGAGACGGTACTATATTGTGGCGCAATAGTTCGTCATCGCGGGCTTGATTGCGACTCGAAGAAGAAAAACCCGGGCTCTCGCCCGGACCCAGTTGGGGAGGCACGGCCTCCCCAAACCCCGCGTTGCGGACTGTTCCATGCTGCTCCGCAGGGCCGCCTGCCCCCCTTCGGTCCCACCGGCAACAGACGCACTCCGACCCTTTATGGTGGAGCTGACAACCCATTCGAGATATACTTCGCTTGCCTGTCCGTCTCTCGGGCAAGCTTAGCGGCGACGAAAGGTGTAGGAGCACCTCCCGTCGCCTGACCACAACCCTGCTCAACCACAGGAGTAGCAGAGCCATGGCTAATGCTTGTTATATCCGATTGTTCGCCGTTTCCCCAGACCCGTCATGGGTTCGGGAGTGTTTCCTGGTGGTGAAGGCCGGAGGCTGAGGACCGGGCGCCGGGCGGGCCGGGTTTATCCTGGCACCCGCCTTGTCGGCTCGGCCCGTTCACCCGGCCCCGGTTCCGCCTCTGGCCCTGAGGAGTTCGGCCATGACATCGGAAACCCCCTATCCTTCGCCCATCTCCGCTTCCGTCTCCACCTCTGTCCCGGATCCGGCTGCCCTGCATATGGGCCGTCGGTTGACCCGGCGGCGGAATGACCTTCACCTGTCCCGTCGCTGGCTCGCGTCGCTACTGGGCATTCCACACCAGGATTTTCGCGCCTGGGAAGAGGGAACCTCGCGGATAGACGCGAAGACGCTCCACGACCTATCGGTTCTTCTGGACGTCCCCATGACCTATTTCGTCGAGGGCCTGGAGCCGCCATGCCGCCCCAAACGCCTGGAATCCCGCCTAATACCAAGGTGCGGTGAGTTTGACTCACCGCACCTTGGAAGCGGCCAAGTGGCCGCCGCGCCTTATGGCGCATAAAAGCCTGCGTGGCGTTTGAACGCAAGAAAAGCGGCGTGGGTTTCAACCCGCGCCGCTTGGTATAAGGGAGCATTTGACGCAGACCCTGCTTCACACCGCCCTGACCGCGCCCCCGACGGAGCGACGAACCCGCCTTCTCCGCCAGTTGGAGTCACCGTCCTAGAGTATCTTCGAGATCAAGTTGGGTCGCTTTGCGACCCAACTTGGCCTCGAAGATACTCTAAAATCTATATAATGAGAGTGAAACGGGGCCAGCTTGATTCAAGCTGATCCCGTTTCACTCTAGAGTATCTTCGAGATCGAGCTGGGCCACTTTGCGGCCAGGATATAGGACAAGTGGTGTTTTCCCGTCACGGGGCTTTGTCCCGTCCCCCCCCCTCTTTGGCTAGTCTGGGGCCGAAAGGTCCCAGACTAGCCAAAGAGGGGGGTTTGGGGGCATTGGCCCCCAAATGGGCTTGGGCAATCGCCCAAATTGGGAGGCGAGAACAGGGTGCGTACCCATCCGTTTGTCCTCGCATCCTCATCGTTCCCGGATGCTCTCGCTCTGGTAACGCTGTAGGGGGGCGAGCAGGTATTCGATGACGCGGCGTTTGCCGGTCTTCACTTCAGCCACGACGGTCATCCCCGGGGCGAGGCGGATATCCTTATCGTTGGCCTGGATCGTCGTTTTGTCCATATGCACCCGGGCCGGAAAGACCAGGCCCATCTTTTCGTCCTCAATGGCATCGGCAGACACGTCAATGACCTCGCCATTGAGTGTGCCGTATTTGGTGAAAGGAAAGCTGTCCACCTTTAGCGTCACGTCCTGGCCCACTTCGACGAAGCCGATGTCCTTGTTCAGGATCAGGGCCTGGACCTCCAAGGTTGCGTCCTCTGGTACGATGGTCATCAGCTTTTGCGCTTCGGTCACTACGCCCCCCACCGTATGCACGGCCAAGTCCTGCACTCGGCCCGCAACGGGACTGGAGAGGGTCCTTTTGTCCAGGCGGTCCCGGGCCTTGTCCAGCTCCCGGGCCAGGGAAAAGCGGTCTCTTCGGGTCTCCGACAGGCGTTTGAGGACGTCATGCCGGAAGGCTTCCCGTGCCCGGGCGTATTCGGCCAGCGCTGCGGCATGGGCGGCCCGGGCTTGATCCACCTGTTGAACCAGCACGCCCCGTTCCCCCTCGTATTCGGCCAGTGAGGCTTCCAACTCGAGAAAGTCCAGTTTGCCGGACAGCTGCTTGGCGACCAAGCCCCGATAGCTCTCCACCCGCTGTTGGGTCTTGGGGATGACCTTGTCCAGCCGGGCGATTTCCGCCTCCTTCACCTGGACTTCGGCTTCCGCCTGAGTCTCGGCGCTGGCGAGGCTGTCCAGGGTTGCCCAATGGTCTTGGATCTCACCCATCATGTAGCGCCGGTGCAGGTCCACCATTTCCGGCGGCGCCTCCAGTGGAGGGGTGAAGGCGGCTGCTGGATCGTCGGCCAGCAAAGCGTTGAGGCGGGCAATGGTCATATCCGTTTCCAGCAGCTCCCCGGCCATGCGTTCGGCGTCGGCCCGGGCATCCGCCGCGTCCAGCTCGACCAGGGGGGCTCCGGCGGCCACGCGTTGGCCCTCGACCACATGGATCACTCGAACCACCCCGGGCTCGAGTGGCTGAATCTCCTTGACCCGGCCGGTGGGCAGGATCTTGCCCTGGGCCGAGGCGATGACATCCACCTTGCCAAAAGTGGCCCAGAGGGTCGCGGTCAGAAAGGCACCACAGATGACCAGAATGAGGGTCCGTCCCATGGGGGAAGGCGGTGTTTCGGTGACCTCTAGAACAGCCGGCAGAAAGGCCTTGTCGCTCCGGTCGCCGCCAGTCTTGCCCTGAGCCTTGCGGGCCTTTTCCTGCGCCCGTTCGATCTCCAGGGCGGCCTTGCCCACATGGCCAAAGCGGGAGAAGAGGGCTCCGGTGCGCTCCAGCCCCCGGCGGAAGCCTTGCCAGCGATTGATGAGGCCATCGGTCATGATTGGGCGCTCTGTTTTGGCAAATGGGAGGTGCCGAGGATTAACCGCCCGTCCTCGCCCCTTTGAAAGGACACTGTCTGTCCTGGGGTTCCGGTGGATTTTGCTCTGGGTTGGGGTTTGGCCGCAACGGCGAGCTGTTGGGTTGGGGTTTCGGGCGCACGCGCTGGCGTCGGCACGGGGGTCGACACGGGGGCGGCCACTGGGGCGGCCACTGGGGCGGGCGCCTTGGACTGGGCCGCCCAGAGGGTGGCGTAGCGCCCCTTGAGCCGCAGCAGTTCGTCGTGGGCGCCCAGTTCCTCCACCCGCCCCTTTTCGATGACGGCGATGCGGTGGCAGTCCCGCAGGGTCGACAGACGGTGGGCGATGACGATCACCGTGCGGCCTTTGGTAATGGCGCGCATATTGGCCTGGATGGCCTGTTCGGATTCATAGTCGAGCGCCGAGGTCGCTTCGTCGAAAATGAGGATGCGTGGATCGCCCATCAGGGCCCGGGCGATGGCGATGCGCTGGCGCTGGCCGCCGGACAGGGAGCTGCCCCGCTCCTCAATACGCGTGTCGTAGCCTTCCTCCAGCTCAAGGATGAAGTCGTGGGCGCCCGCGAGTTTCGCCGCCTCCACCACGGCTTCCAGGGGAGCGGCCGGGTGGGTGATGGCAATGTTGTCCCGGACGGAGCGGGTGAACAGAAAGCTTTCCTGGGGGACGACGCCGATTTGGCGACGCAGCCAGGCGGGGTCGACCATGGTCAGGTCCGTGCCGTCAAGCAGAACCCGCCCGCTCTCCGGCACATGCAGCCGCTGAACCAACTTGGCCAACGTCGATTTTCCCGAGCCAGAGGGACCACAGACGCCGAGGGTCTCGCCGGCGCGGATCTCCAGATCCAGACCGCGTAGGATCTCTTTGCCTTGGGGTTGATAGCGGAAGATGGCCCGGTCGAAGGTCAGGGCACCCTTGAGCTCGGAGAGGGAGCCCTTGCCCGCCGCACCTTGGGTTTCAGGGCGGGTATTGAGGATATCGCCGAGGCGGGCGATGGAGACCCGCATCTGTTGGAAATCCTGCCACAGCTGAGCCAACCGCAAAATGGGCTGGGAGACCCGACCGGAGAGCATGTTGAAGGCCACCAATTGCCCCACGGTGAGGTCGCCGTCGATGACCAGTCGGGCGCCGTACCAAAGGGTGGCCGCCATGCAGGCCTTTTGGATGAACTGTACGCCTTGGCCCGCGATATTGCCGATTTGGGCGGCCTTAAAGGAGATGCCGACATAGCCCGCCAACTGCTCTTCCCAGCGGCGCTGCAATTGGGGCTCGACGGCGAGACTTTTGACGGTCTCGACGCCGCTCATGGTCTCCACCAGGAAGGCTTGGTTCTCCGCGCCGCGCCGGAACTTTTCCTCGACACGGGCGCGCAGGGTCGGGGTCACCAGGACCGAGAGGGTGATGTAGAAGGGGAAAGAGCCGACGACAATCCAGGTGAGCAGCGGCGCGTAGGAGAACATCACCGATAGAAAGATGACGGTGAAGGCCAGATCGATGACCAGAGTCAGGGCCGACCCCGTTAAAAAGGAGCGGACGGATTCCAACTCCCGCACCCGGGCGACGGTCTCGCCGACGCGGCGGGCGGCGAAATAGGCGATGGGCAGGCGGGTGAGGTGACGGTAGACCGACGCGCCCAGCTCCACATCCACGCGGTTGGTGGTGTGGCTGAAAATATAGGTCCGCAGGGCGCCGAGGACGGACTCGAAGAGGGAAATGAGGACCAGACCAATGACCAGCACATCCAGGCTGGTGAGCCCCCGGTGAACCAGGACCTTGTCGATGACCACCTGGAAGAACAAGGGGGTCACCAGGGAGAAGGTCTGAAGGAAGAAGGACGCGGCCAGGACCTCGCCGAAGAGTCTTCGGTACTTGATGACGGCGGGGATGAACCAGGAGATGTCAAAGGCCCGGGCCTCTCCGGCCAATTGGGCGCGGGTGGTCATGAGGATCAGGCGGCCGTCCCAGCGGTCCTCCAACTCCTCGCGCGTCGCCTCGACGGCTTTACCCTCGATCGGGTCGTGGAGGAGGACCCGGCTTTGGTCCGGGGCGATTTTGGCAATCAGAAACCAGCCGGAGCCGTCGCGGGTCCGAGCCATGGCAGGCAGCGGGGTGGCGGCGAGCCGGGACCAGCGACTGTCCACGGCTCGGGCCTTGATCTCCAGGCTTTTGGCCGCACGGAGGAGATCGGTTTCGGTGAAGGGCTGACCCTCCAGCCCCGCCTGACGGAGGAGGGTGTCCTCGCGGGCGGGGACCTCCAGGATGCGGGCGAGCAGCAGGAGGCAGGTCAGACCGGTGTCCCCGGGGGAGGATGTCTCCTCCCCCGGGGACTTGTCAGATGGGGCAACCGTCATGGTCTCGGTCACGAGATTTGCCAGCTACTCGCGATGACGGTGTCGAGGGCTTGATGCTGGTCGGTAGTGAGGTCTGTTTGACCAACCCCCGGGGGTGCGAAGGCGGCCATTGCCTGGACCAGGCTGTCCACATTGGCCGCAGACAGGATGGCCCCATCCGCCGTTTGGAAGGCGGAGACCTGGTTGTCTGCAGAGGTGTACCAATCCTTGACGGTAACACTGTCCCCGGTCCCGATGACGGAGAGCGTCAGGTCGTTGCCGGATTGACTGAGCCAGACCTGGTCCGCAGCGATCCCGTTGCCGAAGAGCGCCTTGTCCCCATCCGCGCCATGGCCGATGTTGTCGATGACATCGGCACCGGTGCCGCCCCCAACAAGGTAGGTGTCTGCGCCGTTGCCTCCGGTGAGAATGTCAGATCCAGAGGACCCGTATAGGGTGTTGTCCCCGTCCATGATTGCAGAGCCCCCTGTACTATCCGTCGCATCGGAGAACACCTTGGAAACGACGGCGGTGCCGCTCCCGTCGATGTTCTCCGATGTCCAGGAGGCGACGAAGCCCCCATCGGGTCGGGCTGCAAGGGTGACGTCGACCTGGTTGCCCAGGGTTGTGGTGTTGATCTGGAATTCCGCACCCAGAGGCATCCCATCGGCGCCATAACGGCGGGCATAAATGCCGTAGCCGCTTCCGTCCTGTCCGTTGGATTGCCATGCGATGACGAACCCACCATCTGCGGTGCCGATGACTTCCGGATCGTTCTGATGGGACATGGTGTATTCGTTGACCTGGAATGCGGCGCCCACAGCTTCGCCGCTGGCGTCATACTGCATGGCTTGGATGCCGTAACCGTTCCCATCTGTGGTCGAGGGCCATGTGACGATAAAGCCGCCGCCACTCAGGCTGGATACCGTCGAGGCCAGGTGTCCGTTGTTGGTCGTGACCAAAATTTCCTGGGTTAGGGCTTCGCCATCGGCCTTAAAAAGGCGCATCACCGGACCCTGGCCATCGCCGTGCCAGAGGGCGACCAGGGACCCATCGGCCAAAACCGTGATGTCCGGGTAGGATTGGGCGCCGGACTCGGCGATGTTGAACTGGAAGCGCTCGCCGACGGGCCGGTCATTGGCATCGAAGCGCTGCCCGAAGGAAGCCGAGTAGCTTGAGTCACCGCCTTGTATGGCGAGGATGTAGCCGCCGTCCTCCAGAGCGGAGACCTCGGTGAGGACTCCCTGTGCCAGGGTCATTTCCCCGCTAAGGGGCACGCCTTGGGCATCATAGCGACGGCCACGGGTATAGTTGTCGCCGCTGACCCAGGTGACCAAGAAACCACCACCTGACAGAGCGGTCACGGTTCCATCCCGGCGATTATCCGAGGCTCCGTCGTGGACGCCTCCATCGGTGAAGGGCATTTCGTTGACCGTGAACTCGTCCCCTATGGGGGTGCTGTCGGCGCCAAACCGCTGTCCGTAGACCATGGTGCCCACTGAACTTGGCGAAAACCAAGTGACCACATGGCTGCCATCGGCCAGAACCGCAACCCGCGCCCGGTCCTGGCTGTTCTCTGTGGTCGTGTTCACCGCAACCTCCTCGGATGAGACCAGGGAGGAGGTGAGAGAGAGGGTTTGGGCCGAGCCGGTTGCCCAGTCGCTCCAACTCAAGCCGTCTGTGGCCCGAACACGGAAGCTATCGGCGCCCAGGTCGGTTCCGCCCACGAAGGTGAGGCGGGAGAGCTCGTCAGCATCCAGGGTGATGACAGTGCCCGCAGCCACTTCCACGCCATCAAGCAGGAAATGGCCACTGCTCGCCCCGTCGGTATCGTCGACGAATTCGTACTGGGTGAGATGTTGCAGGCCACCGCGAACGGAGCCGTCGCCTTGGACATGGCTTCCTGTCACCAGGGCTTGGGCATCCAGAGAATTGGCCTCTGTGATCAGGACATCGTTGGCAACAATGACCGGGGGTTGGGTGGAGGCCGAGAACACTCTTGAGACGATGCCTGTCCCGTTACCTTCACCGTCGGTGTTCTCCGATGTCCAGGAGGCGACGAAGCCCCCATCGGGTCGGGCTGCGAGGGTGACGTCGACCTGGTTGCCCAGGGTTGTGGTGTTGATCTGGAATTCCGCGCCCAGGGGCGTGCCATCGGCGCCATAACGGCGGGCGTAGATGCCGTAGCCGTTTCCGTCCTGTCCGTTGGATTGCCATGCGATGACGTAGCCACCATCTGCGGTGCCGATGACTTCCGGATCGTTCTGATGGGACACGGTGTATTCGTTGACCTGGAATGCGTCGCCCACAGCTTCGCCGCTGGCGTCATACTGCATGGCTTGGATGCCGTAACCGTTCCCATCTGTGGTCGAGGGCCATGTGACGATAAAGCCGCCGCCGCTCAGGCTGGATACCGTCGAGGCGATATGTTCCCTGTTGGCTGGAAGCACGATTTCCGGGGTGATGGCATGGCCATCGGCATCATAAAGACGCATCACCGGACCTTGGGTGTCGTCATGCCAGAGGGCGACCATGGACCCATCGGCCAAAACCGTGATGTCCGGGTAGGATTGGGCGCCGGACTCGGCGGTGTTGAACTGGAACCGCTCGCCGACGGGCCGGTCATTGGCATCGAAGCGCTGGCCGAAGGAGCCCGAGTAGCTTGAGTCACCGCCTTGTATGGCAAGGATGTAGCCACCGTCCTCCAGAGCGGAGACCTCGGTGAGGATTCCCTGTGCCAGGGTCATTTCCCCGCTAAGGGGCACGCCTTGGGCATCATAGCGACGGCCACGGGTATAGTTGTCGCTGCTGACCCAGGTGACCAAGAAACCACCATCGGCCAGGGCTGTGATCGTCCCGTCCCGGCGATTATCTGACTTCCCGTCGTGAACGTTTCCATCGGTGAAGGGCATTTCGTTGACCGTGAACTCGTCCCCTATGGGGGTGCTGTCGGCACCAAACCGCTGCCCGTAGACCATGGTGCCCGCTGAACTTGGTGAAAACCAAGTGACCACATGGCTGCCATCGGCCAGAACTGCGACCCGCGCCCGGTCCTGGTTGTTCTCTTTGGTCGTGTTCACCGAAACCTCGTCGGACGAGACCAGAGAGGAAGTGAGGGGAAGGGTTTGGGCCGAGCCGGTTGCCCAGTCGCTCCAACTCAGGCCGTCTGTGGCCCGAACACGGAAGCTATCGGCGCCCAGGTCGGTTCCGCCCACGAAGGTGAGGCGGGAGAGCTCGTCAGCATCCAGGGTGATGACAGTGCCCGCAGCCACTTCCTCGCCATCAAGCAGGAAATGGCCACTGCCCACACCATCGGTATCGTCGACGAATTCGTACTGGGTGAGCTGTTGCAGACCACCGCGAACGGAGCCGTCGCCTTGGACATGGCTTCCTGTTACCAGGTCTTGGGCATCCAGAGGATTGGCCTCTGTGACCACGACATCGTTGGCAATAATGACCGGGGGCTGGATGGAGCCCGAGAACACCTTGGAGACGACGGCGGTGCCGCTGCCGTCGATGTTCTCCGATGTCCAGGAGGCGACGAAGCCCCCATCGGGTCGGGCTGCAAGGGTGACGTCGACCTGGTTGCCCAGGGTTGTGGTGTTGATCTGGAATTCCGCGCCCAGGGGTGTGCCATCGGCGCCGTAGCGGCGGGCATAAATGCCGTAGCCGCTTCCGTCCTGTCCGTTGGATTGCCATGCGATGACGTAGCCACCATCAGCGGTGCCGATGACTTCCGGATCGTTCTGATGGGACATGGTGTATTCGTTGACCTGGAATGCGTCGCCCACAGCTTCGCCGCTGGCGTCATACTGCATGGCTTGGATGCCGTAACCGTTCCCATCTGTGCTCCAGGGCCATGTGACGATAAAGCCGCCGCCGCTCAGGCTGGATACCGTCGAGGCGATATGTTCCCTGTTGGCTGGAAGCACGATTTCCGGGGTGATGGCATGGCCATCGGCATCATAAAGGCGCATCACCGGACCTTGGGTGTCGTCATGCCAGAGGGCGACCACGGACCCATCAGCCAAGACCGTGATGTCCGGGTAGGATTGGGCGCCGGACTCGGCGGTGTTGAACTGGAACCGCTCGCCGACGGGCCGGTCATTGGCATCGAAGCGCTGCCCGAAGGAACCCGAGTAGCTTGAGTCACCGCCTTGTATGGCGAGGATGTAGCCGCCGTCCTCCAGAGCGGAGACCTCGGTGAGGACTCCCTGTGCCAGGGTCATTTCCCCGCTAAGGGGCACGCCTTGGGCATCATAGCGACGGGCATGGGTATAGTTGTCGCCGCTGACCCAGGTGACCAAGAAACCACCATCGGCCAAGGCCGTGACCGTCCCGTCCCGGCGATTATCCGAGGCTCCGTCGTGGACGCCTCCATCGGTGAAGGGTATTTCGTTGACCGTGAACTCTTCCCCTATGGGGGTGCTGTCGGCGCCAAACCGCTGTCCGTAGACCATGGTGCCCGCTGAGCTTGGTGAAAACCAAGTGACCACATGGCTGCCGTCGGCCAGAACCGCAACCCGCGCCCGGTCTTGGCTGTTCTCTTTGGTCGTGTTCACCGCAACCTCGTCGGACGAGACCAGGGAGGAAGTGAGGGGGAGGGTTTGGGCCGAGCCGGTTGCCCAGTCGCTCCAACTCAGGCCGTCTGTGGCCCGAACGCGGAAGCTATCGGCGCCCAGGTCGGTTCCGCCCACGAAGGTGAGGCGGGAGAGCTCGTCAGCATCCAGGGTGATGACAGTGCCCGCAGCCACTTCCACGCCATCAAGCAGGAAATGGCCACTGCCCGCCCCTTCGGTAAGGTCGACGAATTCGTACTGGGTGAGCTGTTGCAGGCCACCGCGAACGGAGCCGTCGCCTTGGACATGGCTTCCTGTTACCAAGTCTTGGGCATCCAGAGGATTGGCCTCTGTGACCACGACATCGTTGGCAACAATGACCGGGGGCTGGGTGGAGGCCGAGAACACCCTTGAGACGATGCCTGTCCCGTTATCTTCACCATCACTGTTTGCTGAAGTCCAGGAGGCGACGAAGCCCCCATCGGGTCGGGCTGCGAGGGTGACGTCGACCTGGTTGCCCAGGGTTGTGGTGTTGATCTGGAATTCCGCGCCCAGGGGCGTGCCATCGGCGCTGTAGCGGCGGGCGTAGATGCCGTAGCCGTTTCCGTCCTGTCCGTTGGATTGCCATGCGATGACGTAGCCACCATCTGCGGTGCCGATGACTTCCGGATCGTTCTGATCGGAAATGGTATATTCGTTGACCTGGAATACGTCGCCCACAGCTTCGCCGCTGGCGTCATACTGCATGGCTTGGATGCCGTAACTGTTCCCATCTGTGGTCGAGGGCCATGTGACGATAAAGCCGCCGCCGCTCAGGCTGGATACCGTCGAGGCGAAGTGCTCCTTGTTGGCTGGAAGCACGATTTCCGGGGTAATGGCATGCCCAACGGCATCATAAAGGCGCATCACCGGACCCTGGCGATCGCCGTGCCAGAGGGCGACCATGGACCCATCAGCCAAAACCGTGATGTCCGGGTAGGACTGGGCACCTTCTTCGGCGATGTTGAATTGGAAGCGTTCGCCGACGGGCCGGTCATTGGCATCGAAGCGCTGCCCGAAGGAGGCAGAATAGCTTGAGTCACCGCCTTGTATGGCGAGGATGTAGCCGCCGTCCTCCAGAGCGGAGACCTCGGTGAGGACTCCCTGTGCCAGGGTCATTTCCCCGCTAAGGGGCACGCCTTGGGCATCATAGCGACGGGCATGGGTATAGTTGTCGCCGCTGACCCAGGTGACCAAGAAACCACCTTCGGCCAGGGCTGTGACCGTCCCGTCCCGGCGATTATCTGACTTCCCGTCGTGGACGCCTCCATCGGTGAAGGGCATTTCGTTGACCGTGAACTCGTCTCCTATGGGGGTGCTGTCGGCACCAAACCGCTGCCCGTAGACCATGGTGCCCGCTTGGCTTGGTGAAAACCAAGTGACCACATAGCTGCCATCGGCCAGAACTGCAACCCGCGCCCGGTCCTGGTTGTTCTCTTTGGTCGTGTTCACCGAAACCTCGTCGGACGAGACCAGAGAGGAAGTGAAGGGAAGGGTTTGGGCCGAGCCGGTTGCCCAGTCGCTCCAACTCAGGCCGTCTGTGGCCCGAACACGGAAGCTATCGGCGCCCAGGTCGGTTCCGCCCACGAAGGTGAGGCGGGAGAGCTCGTTGGCATCCAGGGTGATGATAGTGCCCGCAGCCACTTCCTCGCCATCAAGCAGGAAATGGCCACTGCCCGCACCGTCGGTATCGTCGACGAATTCGTACTGGGTGAGATGTTGCAGGCCACCGCGAACGGAGCCGTCGCCTTGGACATGGCTTCCTGTCACCAGGGCTTGGGCATCCAGAGGATTGGCCTCTGTGACCACGACATCGTTGGCAATAATGACCGGGGGCTGGATGGAGCCCGAGAACACCTTGGAGACGACGGCGGTGCCGCTGCCGTCGATGTTCTCCGATGTCCAGGAGGCGACGAAGCCTCCATCGGGTCGGGCTGCAAGGGTGACGTCGACCTGGTTGCCCAGGGTTGTGGTGTTGATCTGGAATTCCGCGCCCAGGGGCGTGCCATCGGCCCCGTAGCGGCGGGCATAAATGCCGTAGCCGCTTCCGTCCTGGGCATCGGACTGCCATGCGATGACGTAGCCACCATCAGCGGTGCCGATGACTTCCGGATCGTTCTGATTGGAATAGGTGTATTCGTTGACCTGGAATGCGGCGCCCACGGCTTCGCCGCTGGCGTCATACTGCATGGCTTGGATGCCGTAACTGCTCCCATCTGTGGTCGAGGGCCATGTGACGATAAAGCCGCCGCCGCTCAGGCTCGATATCGTCGAGGCGAAGTGTCCGTTGTTGGTCGTGACCAAAATTTCGTCGGTTAGGGCATGGCCATCGGCATCATAAAGGCGCATCACCGGACCCTGGCCATCGCCGTGCCAGAGGGCGACCATGGACCCATCGGCCAAAACCGTGATGTCCGGGTAGGATTGGGCGCCGGACTCGGCGATGTTGAACTGGAAGCGCTCGCCGACGGGCTGATCATTGGCATCGAAGCGCTGCCCGAAGGAAGCCGAGTAGCTTGAGTCACCGCCTTGTATAGCGAGGATGTAGCCGCCGTCCTCCAGAGCGGAGACCTCGGTGAGGATTCCCTGTGCCAGGGTCATTTCCCCGCTAAGGGGCACGCCTTGGGCATCATAGCGACGGCCACGGGTATAGTTGTCGCCGCTGACCCAGGTGACCAAGAAACCACCACCTGACAGAGCGGTCACGGTTCCATCCCGGCGATTATCCGAGGCTCCGTCGTGGACGTTTCCATCGGTGAAGGGTATTTCGTTGACCGTGAACTCGTCCCCTATGGGGGTGCCGTTGACGCCATACCGCTGTCCGTAGACCATGGTGCCCGCTGAGCTTGGTGAAAACCAAGTGACCACATAGCTGCCATCGGCCAGAACCGCAACCCGCGCCCGGTCTTGGCTGTTCTCTGTGGTCGTGTTCACCGCAACCTCGTCGGACGAGACCAGGGAGGAAGTGAGGGGGAGGGTTTGGGCCGAGCCGGTTGCCCAGTCGCTCCAACTCAGGCCGTCTGTGGCCCGAACGCGGAAGCTATCGGCGCCCAGGTCGGTTCCGCCCACGAAGGTGAGGCGGGAGAGCTCGTTGGCATCCAGGGTGATGACATTACCCGCAGCCACTTCCACGCCATCAAGCAGGAAATGGCCACTACCCGCCCCGTGGGTATCGTCGACGAATTCGTACTGGATGAGCTGTTGCAGGCCACCGCGAACGGAGCCGTCGCCTTGGACATGGCTTCCTGTCACCAGGGCTTGGGCATCCAGAGGATTGGCCTCTGTGACCACGACATCGTTGGCAATAATGACCGGGGGCTGGGTGGAGGCCGAGAACACCTTGGAGACGATGCCTGTCCCGTTACCTTCACCGTCACTGTTTGCTGAAGTCCAGGAGGCGACGAAGCCTCCATCGGGTCGGGCTGCGAGGGTGACGTCGACCTGGTTGCCCAGGGTTGTGGTGTTGATCTGGAATTCCGCGCCCAGGGGCGTGCCATCGGCGCCGTAGCGGCGGGCATAAATGCCGTAGCCGCTTCCGTCCTGTCCGTTGGATTGCCATGCGATGACGAACCCACCATCTACGGTGCCGATGACTTCCGGATCGTTCTGATGGGACATGGTGTATTCGTTGACCTGGAATGCGTCGCCCACAGCTTCGCCGCTGGCGTCATACTGTATGGCTTGGATGCCGTAACCGTTCCCATCTGTGGTCGAGGGCCATGTGACGATAAAGCCGCCGCCGCTCAGGCTGGATACCGTCGAGGCCAGGTGTCCGTTGTTGGTCGTGACCAAAATTTCGTCGGTTAGGGCTTGGCCATCGGCATTAAAAAGGCGCATCACCGGACCCTGGCCATCGCCGTGCCAGAGGGCCACCACGGACCCATCGGCCAAAACCGTGATGTCCGGGTAGGATTGGGCGCCGGACTCGGCGACGTTGAACTGGAAGCGCCCGCCGACGGGTTGGTCATTCGCATCGAAGCGCTGCCCGAAAGAGGCCGAGTAGCTTGAGTCACCACCTTGTATGGCGAGGATGTAGCCACCGTCCTCCAGAGCGGAGACCTCGGGGAGGATTCCCTGTGCCAGGGTCATTTCCCCGTTAAGGGGTATGCCTTGGGCATCATAGCGACGGGCATGGATGTAGTTGTTGCCGTTGACCCAGGTGACCAAGAAACCACCATCGGCCAAGGCCGTAACCGTCCCGTCCCGGCGATTATCCGAGGCTCCGTCGTGGACGTTTCCATCGGAGAAGGGTATTTCGTTGACCGTGAACTCGTCCCCTATGGGGGTGCCGTTGACGCCATACCGCTGTCCGTAGACCATGGTGCCCGCTGAGCTTGGTGAAAACCAAGTGACCACATAGCTGCCATCGGCCAGAACCGCAACCCGCGCCCGGTCCTGGTTATTCTCCTTGGTCGTGTTCACCGAAACCTCGTCGGACGAGACCAGGGATGTGCTCCCCTTGGGGGGGATCGACACGGTCACCACGCCGGTGGTCACCCCACCCTGCCCGTCGCTGACGGTATACTCGAAAGACCCGAGACCAACGAACGCCTCGTTTGGCGTGAAGGTGATGGTTCCCTCTTCGTCCAGGGTGACCGTGCCACCCTGGGCATTGCCGACACCGTCGAAGGTCAGGGGATCGCCCTCAGGGTCGCTGTCGTTGGCCAGAAGGTCATCAATCGTGGTCGTGACAGGCGTATCCAGGGTGGTCAGCAAAGTGTCCCGACCGATGATGGGTGCGTCGTTCACCGGCGCCACTGTTACGGTGATCTCCTGGCTGACAACGCCGCCATGGCCGTCGGAAACCTCCACCGTGAAGCTGTCGGTTCCTCCAAAGTTTTCGTCCGGTGTGTAGGCGTAGGTGCCGTCGTCGGCGAAGACCACCGTGCCATGGGCCGGTTTGTGGGCCTCGGGAACGGTATAGGTCAGATCGTCCCCGTCCACATCCGTGGCCACCACGGTACCCGTGATCACCGTGTCTTCGTCGCCGGTGCCCCCTTCGATGCTTTCGATCACCGGGTCGTCGTTGACCGGGGTCACCCGCACGGTCACCGTGGCGCTGTCATAGCCACCGTTGCCGTCGGTAATCGTATAGGTGAAGGTCGTGACGCCGTTGAAATCCTGGGCACCCAGGAAGGTGATGTCGCCGTTTTCGTCCAGCGTTACCGTTGAATCCGGGCCGTTGCCAACCGAGACGATCGTGAGGGTATCGCCATCGGGATCACTATCGTTGGCGAGCAGCAGTTCCTTGGGAATGGTCGCGGGGATGTCTTCCCAGATCACGAAGGCGGTGGGACGCCCATCGGGACCCAGCTCCACGGTCATGTCCGGGAATTCAATCACCTCCACATCCGTGACCGTGGTGGTGGACCCGTCCGGCCCCGTGATGGTCCAGCCCCCGTCTTCGTCGTCATAGGTGTAGTCGTAGTCGGAGGCTGGCGTATCGCCGTCGTTGAAGACAATGGTGTCGGTTCCATCGCCACCGCTGACGGTCGTGTCGCCGCCCCCACCAACAATAATGGTGTCGTCGCCGCCACCACCCTCGACCGTGGTGGGATCAGTTTGGGTGGAGGTGTCGACGGTGTCGTCGCCGCCACCGCCGATGACCACTTCGACGTTGGTGTCGCCCATATCAATGGTGACGGGGTCGTCACCGGTCACGATCACCGTATCGGTCCCCTCGCCGCCGTCGATGGTATCGCTATTGTCGCCACCTCCCGTGAAGATGGTGTCGTCACCACCGCCGCCATTGATGGTGTCATGGCCGCTGCCGCCGATGAGGGTGTCGTCGCCATCTCCGCCGTTGAGGGTGTCATCCCCACCTGTGCCAAAGAGGTAATCGTCGACGGCGATGGGATCGCTATTGCTGTCCACGTCCACGACTTCAACGGAGACGAGGGCTGTTCCCGTGCCGCCATGTCCGTCAGAGACCGTATAGGTGAAGGTCGCCGTGCCGGAAAAGCCCGTGTCTGGAACAAACAGCACATTGCCCGCGCCATCCAGGGTGACCGTGCCACCCGAGACGGAAGTGACCGAGGCGATGGTCAGGGTGTCACCGTCGATGTCGCTGTCATTGGCCAGCAGATCCTCGGCGAGGATGGTTCGGCTGGTATTCTTGACCGCGACCTGCGCGTCGTCGACGACGATCGGAGCGTCGTTGGCCCCGACAATGGTCAGGGTGACGGTCCCTTGGCTGGTCTGGCCATGGTCGTCGGTGACTTCATAGGTGAAGGACCGGCTGACCGTTTCTCCCACCGCCAGAGTCTCGAACGCGCCGTCGGGATTGTAGGAGAAGGTGCCGTCGCCATTGTTGACCAGGGTGCCGTCCACAGGCTGGGTGAGGATTTCGTAGGTCAGAACCGCGCCATTGTCCACGTCCGTGGCCGGGAAGGCGAAGCTTTGGGCCGGACCGTCCTCGGACACATCATGGGTAACGTTGGTCGCGACCGGACCATCATTGGCGCCGACGACGGTGATCGTCGCGGTGGCTTGGCTCGAGGCACCCTGTTCGTCGGTTACGGAATAGGTGAAGGAAACGACGCGCGTTTCTCCTTCGGCCAGGTCCTCGAAGTCTCCTGCGGGGGCGAAGGCGAAGGTGCCATCCCCATTGTTGACCAGAGTGCCTTCGGAGGGGGGGGTGACGACAGCGAAGGTCAGAACTGTGCCTGCGTCCTGGTCATATCCATCGAAGGCAAAGGTCTGGGCGGGCGCATCTTCTCCGATGGAATAGGATACGTCCGTTGCGACGGGGGCGTGATTGGTGCCAACGATGGTAATGGTTGCCGTGGCTTGGCTGATAGCATTGTGTTCGTCGAGGACGTAATAGGAGAAGGAAACCGTACTGGTCTCTCCTTCGGCGAGGCTGTCGAAGGCGCCTGCAGGATCGAAGGAGAAGGTGCCATCGCCGTTATTGATGACCGTTCCCTCGGCCGGTTGGGTCATGATGCCGTAGGTCAGAACGGCGCCGGAATCGACGTCCGTGCCGTTGAAGGCGAAGACCTGGGCGGCGCTGTCTTCATCGATGGAATAGGTGACGTCGGATGCAACGGGGGCATCATTTTCGCCTAGGACGGTAATGGTGGCGGTGGCTTCGCTCGAGTCCCCATTTTCGTCGGTGACGGAATAGGTGAAGGAGACGCTTCGGGTATCCCCTTCGGCCAGATCCTCGAAATCCCCGCTGGGGCTGAAGGCGAACAGACCCGTGTTTGTATTCCAGACGGTGCCTTCCGCAGGCTGTGTCAGGATGGCATAGGTCAAGGCGCCGGTTCCTGCGGATGCCTGGAAGGCGAAGGCCTGGACGGAATCGTCCTCTTGGATGTCGTAGGTGACGTCTTGGGCAACGGGCCCTTCATCGGCACCAATGACGGTGATGGTCGCCGTGGCTTGGCTGATGGCGTTGTGTTCGTCTAGGACGTAATAGGAAAAGGAGACCGTCTGGGTTTCGCCCTCGGCGAGGCTTTCGAAAGCGCCTGCCGGATCGAAAGCAAAGGTGCCGTCGCCGTTATTGACCACCGTTCCCGCAGCGGGCTGGGTCATGATGCCATAGGTCAGAACCGCGCCGTTATCGATGTCCGTGCCGTCGAAGGCGAAAACCTGGGCAGCGCTGTCTTCGTCGATGGAATAGGCAACGTCGGATGCAACGGGGCCATCATTTTCACCGACAATGGTGAGGGTGGCCGTGGCTTCGCTTGAGTCCCCATTTTCGTCGGTGACGGAATAGGTGAAGGAGACCGAGCGTGTTTCCCCCTCGGCCAGATCTTCGAAATCGCCGCTGGGGCTGAAGGCGAACAGACCCGTGTTCGTATTCCAGACGGCGCCTTCTGCGGGCTGCGTCAGGATGGTATAGGTCAAGGCGCCGGTGCCTGCGGACGCCTGGAAGGCGAAGGCCTGGACGGGATCGTCCTCGTTGATGTCGTAGGCGACATCCTGGGCGACAAGCCCCTCATCAGCGCCAAGGATGGTCATGGTCGCCGTGGCCATATTGATGGCGCCATGCTCGTCAAGGACATAATAGCTGAAGGAGACGGTTTGGCTTTCCCCTTCGGCCAAGTCCTCGAAGTCCCCGTTGGGGTCGAAGGAAAAAGTCCCATTGCCATTGTTCACAACCACGCCTGCATTGGGCTGGGAGATGATGCCAAAGGTCAGCGTCGCGCCGTTATCGATATCCGTGCCATTGAACGCGAAGACCTGAGCCGGATCGTCCTCACCGATGTCATAGGCGACGTTTGCCGCGACGGGTCCATCATTGGCACCGACAATGGTGATGGTCGCAGTCGCTTGGCTGGAGGCGCCGTTCTCGTCCGTTACCTGGTAGGTGAAGGTGACATTGCGTGTTTCCCCCTCTGCCAGATCCTCGAAGTCCCCATTCGGGTCAAAAGCGAAGGTTCCGTCGCCTGTGTTCCAGACCTGACCCTCGGAGGGAAGGCTCAGGATGGAATAGGTCAAGGTGCTGTCCCCGCTCGCTTCGCCAAACGCGAAAATATGAGCGGGGCTGTCTTCGCCCGTGGAATGGGAGCTGTCGGAGGTCGTGGGAGCAGGGCACATGAGGGCATTCCTTCTGAACGTTTCTCGTATTGGTAGTTTCTATTTCGTAGACTACCGATGGGGGCGCTCTGTGAGTTCTAGGTGTGCTTTCGTGATTTATCCACAAAAAAAACCTTCCGATGGCTGGTCTTTATTTTCGAGCAATGTCACGTCCGGATCGGACAAGGCGCCGTTGGCCAATTTGGAGAATATTTTTTTATAACAGTGCGTTATGGTGAAATGGGAGTGAGCGAAAAAGGACAGGGTGTTTTTGCGGGATGCGCACGAAACACAAGCAGCCCTTGTGAGGACGGCTTCGATCTCGATGGAGGGGGCGCAGGTCTTGTAATGGCAGGCGGAGAAGCTCAGGCACAGATCGCCGCGCGACTATGGCTCTGTTTTTGTTATAGACACCGGCCACTCGGGCTTTGGCTCTTCCGGACATCGGCTATCCCGATCCATGATACTGCCCAGTCTTTCTCATTTACCGCGCGGATAATGTGAGATGCGAGGCGGTCATACCATGGCGTATTTCCACAATTGACTCATGGAATGGTCCGCCGGAGTGAAACGGGGGCGGGGGGGAATCATGACCAACGGGGGGGGCGCCCTTCCAGATCGGCTGAGGGATCAGCATCGGCACCAATAGACCGGGACGCCCCGCCAAATGTCGGTGCCGCCGGCTCATACCAAGGTGCGGTGAGTTTGCCTCACCGCACCTTGGAAGCGGCCAAGTGGCCGCCGCGCCTTATGGCGCGTAAAAGCCCGCCTGGCGTTTGAACGCAAGAAAAGCGGCGTGGGTTTAAACCCGCGCCGCTTGGTATAAAGTGCTCCAAGATCAAATTGGGCCACTTCTTGGCTCCATTTGGCCAAGACAGCACTCTAAAATCGATACAAATAGAGGGAAAGGGGATCAGCTTGACTGAAGCTGATCCCCTTTCCCTCTAGGTACGGAAGATATGAACGCCGTCGAGATTGAAGAGGCCATACCCAAATGCGCCGAACAGCCGTTCGATATCGATGACTTGATCTCAAACGAGACGTTGGTCTGCGACCACACCGATTTCCCGAATCATTGCGACGTCTTCCTGCTCCTGGCGGGCATCGCCACGATCAAGCAGAACAGGGTCCCCCGAAGTCTTCGCGATGCCCCCCTACTTCAACGGCACCGCCGCTTCGGGAGCCAAACAGCGGAAGGTCAGGCTTTCCTGGATGTACAGGGTCACGGTCTTGGCATCGTGGCTGGTATAGCCGATGGAGAAATCCCGGCCCACAGTCAGCTCGAAGTCGCCGCCGCGGGTGCTCATCAGCATGCCGCCCTCGACACCGGGAGCCCAGACGATAGCGCCATCAACCATGCGCTTGATGTAGGTCAGCATGGGGTAGCCCTGGGCTGCCGGGGTTTCCATCAGCTCCTGATACAACCCCTTGCTCAACACCAGGGCATAGGGGCCGTCCACCCCCGCCTCGCGCAGGGTCGAGAGGGCCTTGGCGAGCACGCCCGGGAAGTCCTTCAGGTCCTTGGGTAGCTTCACCGCATGGTCCTTGGCGGCCTCGGCGATGCCTTCGATGCCGCCCTCGGAGAAACCGTGGAAGACGGCCTTGTCCTCGGCCATGGCGATGGCGCGGGCGGCTTCCATCACCGGCTCCAGATCCGCGTCATCGGCGCCCCGGGCGATGGCGTCCATCTCGTCGCGCTTCAGGGTGAAGGGAACACACAGTTCGATCAGCGGCTGGACGGTGCGGGTGCTGGCGCTCACGCCCTCGACGGGGCCGGTCTTCAGGGCCTTGGCCCGGCCCAGGTCCACGGCGGAGGCGCTCCAGCCCAGGGGGCCCTTGAAGTCCGCCACTTTTCGCGCGGCCAGGGTGACGGTCAGAGCCCGCTTGGCCTCCGCCTCGATTTCGGTCCAGGCATCGGCGCAAAGGGGGGCCAGGTCGCGCATCAGGTCGTTCATGGGAGTCCTCGTTTCGTCTTCTATCGGTTCGGTCTGTTGGATCAGCGGGTCTTCTGGAAGGCTCGCTCACCCCTTGAGGGAGCCAATGCCCAAGGAGCCATCGTTGGAGGGGCCAATTTCCTCGGTTCCCGGACCGGGCTCGGCGGTACCTTCCTCGACATCCAGAATGTTGCCCTCGGTAAACAGGTAGGTTTTGAGATTCTCATCCCATCCCGCGTCGTGGCGCCTCAGCCATTCCAGGGTCATGGCCGCGTGTTCCTTCTCCTCGTCGCGGTTGTGCTCAAGGATGGCGCGCAGTTCGGGGTCGGAGCAGGCCTCAGCGCGCTGGTCGTACCAATCCACGGCCTCCATTTCCTCCATAACCGAGACGATCGCCCGGTGGCGGTTCATGGTGCTTTCGGAGAGTTTCTCCAGGGGTTCATGGAAGCCATCACTTGATTGACCCATTGACTTACATCTCCTTGCATCGGATGAGCGGGATAGGGTGTGGTTAAAACGATCAAATCGGCCTTTTGGTTCCAATGTTCCGGAACAAAATCTGCTGTCATGCTCCGTCAAGGCCCCGTAGCTTCGCCGCAGCCTCGGGCGTGTCCACGTCCATCAGCACCCCGGCGCCCTCCGCCAGGGCATCAACGGGGACTTCCACCACCTCGGCGCCGTGGGCCTGGATGACGGGCCGGGCGCCCCGATCGCCTTCGACCTCCAGGATTTCCGGGATGAAGCGGGCGTCGAACAGGGCCGGATTGCCGCGCGCGCCGCCGAAGGTGGGCAGGCAGATGGAGCGCCCCTCCCCCGGATCAAAGGCCGCGACCAGACGCTTGAGGATACGCGGCGAAATCCCCGGCATATCCCCCAGACAAACCGCGACAGCGTCCAATCCCCCGGGCAATGTCGAAAGCCCCAGTTTCAGCGAGGAGGACAACCCCCGGGCCGGATTGGGGTTCTCCACGAAGGTCAGGGCCCGGCCCTCCAGGGCGGCGCGGACCTCTGGCCCCCGGTGGCCGACAACGGCGATGGCCGCCACCGGACCAAAGGCCAGGGCGGCATCGGCCACATGGGCCACCAGGGGTTTTTCCCGCCAGTCGAGCAACAGCTTGTTCGCCCCGCCCATGCGGCTGGACAGCCCGGCAGCGAGCAGCACCACGCCCACCCGGGGGGCGCCCGGCACCGCGGGATGGGCTTCGGCCACCCGGGGACGGGGGCGCTCGGCCACTTCCTTGAGCAAGCCCCCCACGCCCATGGCCATGATCTCCCGCCCGGTGGCGGGCAGGTTGGCACAGAGGCGATCCAGCACCCAATCAAAGCCGTTCATGGCCGGGGAGCGCGCACAGCCAGGCAGGCCCAGGACGGCGGTATCTCCGGCCCGCCCCAGCATCAACAGATTGCCCGGATCCACGGGCATCCCCAGGTGTTGGACCACACCGCCCGCAAGGCGCAGGGCTTCGGGGATGACATCGCCGCGGTCGACGATGGCCGAGGCCCCGGCAACGGCCAGAATGTCCGGAGGGTCCTCCGCCAAAACCGAGGACAGGACCCCTGCCAGCTCTGCGGCATCATGGGCGCAGCGGTGCTCCCCCACCAGGGCACCGCCAAGGGATGCCATGCGGTCCGCCGTGACCCGGACGGTCTTGTCGAGCATTTTGTCTGCCGTATCGGACAGGCGGGTTTGCACCAGAACCAGCCGCTTGGGATGGAAGGCAGCACCCACCAGGGGAGCCTCCCCCTCCCCCGCCCCTGCCAAGGCTTCGGCCTCGGCCACGACAGCTTCGGGCAGGGCAAAGGGGATGACCTTGACCGTTGCCACCATGCGTTTGGGGGTCAGTCGGGCGAAGGGCGGAAGGGTGGCCACCGTCAGCCCCTCGTGCAGCCCATTCAACCGCTCCAGGCGCGCCCGATCCAGGGAGAGAACCCCATCCACGGCAGAGAACAGGTTGGCTCGGCCCGTGAAGGGCTCCCCCGCTTCCAGCCCTGGTCCTTGGAGGGCGGCGGCTATGCGCTGGGCCGCGCGGTCCTCATGCAGATCGCCGGGTTCCAGCCGCGCGGCCACCACCGCCTCCAAGCCCTGGTCCCTAAGCAGGGCAATGTCCGCAACGGTCAGGACGGCCCCCTTGCGCAGCCGCTTGCCCATCACCGCCTGGGCATGGGCGAGAATCGCGCCCTCGGCCTCTTCGAGCGGGGTGGGGCCGAAAATCACGAACCGTTTCCGGTGTTTGACCCAGAACCAGTGCCCCCCTTGGATCCCCGCAGGGCCAGGGTCATCTGGGCCATAACCGAGACGGCAATTTCGGCGGGAGAAATTGCCCCAATGTCCAAACCGGCCGGAGCGGCCAATCGCGCCAACCGGTCCGCCTCCAGAACCGGGGAGAGGCGCTCCACCCGGGCGGCGTGGGTTTTTCGGCTGCCGAGCGCGGCCACATAAAAGGCCTCGGAACGCAAGGCCTCCACCAAGGCGGGGTCATCGATCTTCGGATCATGGGTCAGCACGACAACGGCAGTCCGTCTATCAGGTGGATCCCGCTTCAACAGGTCCTCGGGCCAGCCCCGGACCAAATCGACAGCGGGGAAGCGGGCTTCCGTCGCCCAGGCCCGGCGGGGGTCGGTCACGGTGACCGCATAACCGCAGAGCGCCGCCATGGGCGCCAGGGACTGGGCAATATGCACCGCGCCGACGATGATCAGCCGCAGGGGGGGATTGAAGGGGCGAAGGAAGATTTCCCCCTCCACCGTCGCCAAGGTGCGGGCCTTATCCGACACCAGGGACTCTTCCGCCGCAGCCAAAAGGGCGGCGTCGGTGTCCAGGGTGCCCTGGGTCCGGAGGCCATCCACCAACAGGGCTTGAGCCCCCCCGGGAAGGGCCGTGGCCAGAACCACCCGGCGTTTTTCCGCCCGGGCGGCGTTCAAGGCATCGAGTAGCAGGCGATCCATTCAGCTTTCCTCCGCCTTCCGCCGCCAAGCGGCCATATCGGCGCGATGGCTGGCCTCTCCCTCTCCCAGCGCACGGGCAAGGTCGGCGAGACTCGCCAGATTGTGGACCGGGCAATGGGCGTGCACATGGCGAACCAGCGCACGCGCGCCCCGGGCCTTCGGCGCATAGGCATCGTATCTAAGAAGCGGATTGAGCCACATCAATGACCGGCAGGAGCGGGAGAGCCGTGCCACTTCCGCATCCAGTTCGCCGGGGTCATCCCGTTCCAGGCCGTCGGTGATCAGCAGGACCACCGCCCCCTGCCCCAGAACGCGCCGGGACCAATCGCGGTTGAAGCTGCGCAAGCAAGCGGCAATGCGGGTGCCGCCAGACCAATCCTCCGCCGCCTTGGAGACATTGGCCACCGCAAGGTCCGGATCCTTGTGGCGCAGCGGTCGGGTGACATTGGTCAACCGCGTGCCGAACAGGAAGACATGCATCCGATCCCGATCCTCGGACAGCCCGACGATGAAATGAAGCAGGATCCGGGCATAGCGCTCCATCGAGCCGGAAATGTCGCAGAGCACCACCAGGGGCGGTCGGATTTTGCGGGCGCGGCGGAAGCGGGGGCGCTCCAACTCGCCCCCCCGCCGAGCCATGGCCCGCAGGGTCGCCCGGGGGTCAGGGCGGTCGCCTGCGGGATCCGGACGGAAGCGGCGGGTGCGCATCTCGTCGACGGGCAGAACCAGGGTGCGGGCGACCCGCTTGGCCTGTTCGAACTCGGCGCCGGTCATCCGCTCGAAATCCTTGGTGGACAGCACCTCCGTCGGCGACATGGTCAGCGCCGCGTCCAGTTCCACTTCTTCGCTGTCCCGGGTCTCGTCCTCTTCCTCTGGCGGCGGAGGGGGGCGGTCCTTGGTCAGGGCCTCGGCCACCCGGGGCAGCAGCCCATTATCCGGGGCCAGTCCTTCCTCCCCCCGCATGGTGGGCAGAAGCATGGCCATCATGCGTTCGAGGATATCCGGATTGCGCCAGAACATGTGGAAGGCTTGATCGAAGACCTCCCGTTGGTCGCGCTTGGTGATGAAGACGGAATGGAGGACCCAATAGAAATCGCGCCGGTTCATGATCCCGGCCCGGTCCAGGGCCTCAAGAGCTTCCAATACCCGACCCGGCCCCACGGGGAGTCCGGCTTCGCGCAGGATCCGGGCGAAATGCATGACGTTTTCTGCCAGCCGCCCTCCGCCCTCGCCCGACCCGAGAATATTCGCACCAACGCGGGTGGAGAGGTCACCCGTTGGCTTGTCTGCCCCGGCCTGTCCCGCCGCCCTGTCCCCTGCGGGTGTCATCGCAGGGCGTCTTCCTGGGCGAGATCGGCCTTGACCTCAGCCAAAACCCGAGCCGCCTCGGAGCCCCGCAGACGGGCAATGTCATCCTGGTACTTCAGCAGGGCGCCAAGCGTATCGTTGATGGTCTGCGGATCAAGCGCCAGCCGGTCCAACTGCATGAGCGCCTGGGCCCAATCGATGGTCTCGGCCACACCGGGCAGCTTGAACAGGTCCATCCCGCGGATTTTCTGGATGAAGGCCACGATCTGCCGGGACAGGGCCTCCGGCGCGTTGGGGGCCTTGACCTTGAGGATCTCCAACTCCCGCTCGGCGCTGGGATAGTCCACCCAGTGATAGAAGCAGCGGCGTTTCACCGCATCGTGGATCTCCCGCGTGCGGTTCGACGTAAGAATCACCAGGGGCGGCTGCTCGGCTTTGATCACCCCCAATTCAGGAATGCTGACCTGATGGTCGGCGAGGACCTCCAACAGAAACGCCTCGAAGGGTTCATCGGCCCGGTCGAGTTCGTCGATCAACAGCACCGGCGGCCCCTCCGCATGGGATTCCAGGGCGCGCAGGATCGGCCGCTTGATCAGGAAGCGTTCGGAAAACAGATCCGCCTCCAGCGCCGCCTTGTCTCCCCCCGTGGCCTCGGTCATGCGGATTTCCAGCATCTGCCGGGCATAGTTCCATTCATAGACAGCCTGGGAGAGATCCAACCCCTCGTAGCATTGCAGGCGAACGAGGCTCCGGCCCAGAGTGGCCGACAGAACCTTGGCGATCTCCGTCTTGCCCGTGCCCGCCTCGCCTTCCAGGAACAGGGGGCGGCCCATGGAAAGCGACAGAAACAGGGCCGTGGACAGAGACCGCTCTGAGACATAGCCCCCCTTGGCGAGCAGGGCCTGGGTCTCGTCGATGGAGGTGGGGAGGGGGGATGTGGGACAAGAGGTCATGGCGGGATCCAGCTTTGTGTGAACGTCCCTTTCACGCTAAAGAATGCACGTTTTTCTATTTTCCGTTTTGTCCCTTTTACTTTTGTCATCCCCGTGAAAACGGGAATGACGACGTAAAAATTCTCAGATGGAAACAAAGAAACGTGACCCCCTATGCGCTTTTGCGGGGATGACGATGAACATGGGGATAGCGTTGGAAGACCCCGGAAAAGCCGGGGCGCCCCTTTCGGAAGCGCCCCGGTTCACGCAGATCAGGCGCAGTCGGCAACCGCGCGCTTGGCCATGACCTTGATCAGGTTCGCCCGGTAGGCAGCATCCCCGTGGATGTCCACGTTCAGTCGGTCCGGAGAGACCGTTACACCGTCGATGGCCTCGGGCGCAAAATTAGCCGAAAGGGCCTCTTCCATGTCCGTCTGGCGGAAGACTCCATCCTGACCGGCACCGGTCACCCCCACCCGGACGCCTGCCGCAGTCTTGGCCACGAAGACGCCAACCAGGGCATAGCGGCTGGCGGGCTGGTCAAACTTCTTGTAGGCCGCCTTTTCCGGTACGGGGAAACGCACGGCGGTGATGATCTCGCCTTCATCCAGGGCCGTTTCGAACAGGCCGGTGAAGAAGTCTTCCGCCGCGATTTCCCGATTGGTGGTAACGATGGTTGCCCCAAGGGCCAGACAGGCCGATGGGTAGTCCGCTGCCGGATCGTTATTGGCAATGGAGCCGCCAATGGTGCCCCGGTTGCGCACAGCCGGGTCGCCTATGCTTCCGGCGAGGCCAGCCAGGGCCGGAAGGACGCCCTTGACCTCAGCGGAGTTGGCGACGGTGTCGTGTTTGGTCATGGCCCCGATGGTCACCACCCCGTCCGAGACGGAGATCCCCTGCAGATCCGCACAATCGCGCAGATCCACCAGTTCCCCCGGCATGGCCAGGCGCTGCTTCAGGGTGGGGATCATGGTCATGCCCCCAGCAATGATCTTGGCGTCTTCATTGGCCTTCAGCAGGGCTCCGGCGTCGGCGACGGAACCCGGTCGGTGATACTCGAATGCATACATCTGTTTCGTCCTTTTCCGTCGTCGCTTATTCGGCGGCCTGGGCAGGCTTGGCGGCCTGGATGGCAGCCCAGACCTTGGCCGGGGTGGCAGGCATGGAGATATCCGTCACGCCCACATCCAGCAGGGCGTCCAGCACCGCATTGATCACCGAAGGCGGGCTACCGATGGCGCCCACCTCACCGCAGCCCTTCACCCCGAGGGAGTTGTGGGTGCATTCGGTAACGCAGTTGTCCACCTTGAAGCTGGGGAAGGCATCGGCCCGGGGCATGGCATAGTCCATATAGCTGCCTGTGACGATCTGGCCGCTCTCGTCGTAGATGCATTCCTCCAGCAGGGCCTGACCGATACCCTGGGCGAGGCCGCCATGGATCTGCCCATGGACGATCATCGGATTGACCACATTGCCCACGTCGTCCACCGCCGTCATGCCCACAACCTGGGTGACTCCAGTGTCCGGATCCACTTCCACTTCGCAGATGTGGCAGCCGCCCGGATAGGTGAAGTTCATCGGGTCGTAGAAGGCCTGCTCCTCCAACCCCGGCTCCAGTTGGTCATGGGGGAAGTTGTGGGGGACATAGGCGGTCAGCGCCACCTGAGCAAAGGGCATGGCCTTATCCGTGCCCGCCACGGTGAAGACGCCGTCCTTGAAGTCCACGTCCTCGACCGCCGTTTCCAGCACATGGGCGGCGATCTTGCGGGCCTTTTCAACGACCTTGTTCATGGCCTTCATCAAGGCCTCGCCGCCGACGGCCAGGGAGCGGGATCCGTAGGTTCCCATGCCGAAGGGTACCTTGTTGGTATCCCCGTGGCTGATCTCCACATTCTCAAGCGGGATCCCCAGGGTGTCGGAGACGAGCTGGGCGAAGGTGGTCTCGTGGCCCTGGCCGTGGCTATGGGAGCCGGTGAAGATGGTTACCCCACCAGTTGGATGGACCCGCACGACGGCGCTTTCGAACAGCCCGGCCCGGGCCCCGAGGGAGCCCACCACCGCAGAGGGGGCGATACCGCAGGCTTCCACATAGGTGGAATAGCCCAGACCCCGCAGTTTGCCGCGCTTGGCCGCCTCGGCCTTGCGGGCAGGGAAGCCCTTCACATCAGCCATTTCCTCGGCCCGGTCCAGGGTCGCGAAGTAATTGCCGCTGTCATATTGCAAAGCCACCGGCGTCTGATAGGGGAAGGCATCTGTGGGGATGAAGTTCTTCCGGCGGATCTCCACCCGGTCCATGCCCATTTCCCGGGCGGCCTTGTCGACAATGCGCTCAATCAGATAGGTGGCCTCGGGCCGTCCAGCGCCCCGGTAGGCGTCCACCGGCACTGTGTTGGTAAAGTAGCTCTTCACATTGCAATGGATGGCCGGGGTCTTGTACACGCCCGCCAGCAAGGTGGCGTAAAGATAGGTGGGCACAGAGGTGGCGAAGGTCGACAGGTAGGCGCCCATATTGGCTTTGGTCTCGACCTTGAAGCCCAGGAAGGTTCCGTCCTTGTCCATGGCCAGTTCCGCATGGCTCACATGGTCGCGGCCATGGGCGTCGGACATGAAGCTTTCCGAGCGTTCCGCCGTCCATTTGATGGGACGCCCCACCTTGGGTGCGGCCCAGGTGACAATGGCTTCTTCGGCATAGTGGAAGATTTTGGAGCCAAAGCCGCCGCCCACGTCAGGGGCAACCACCCGCAACTTGTGCTCGGGGATATTGAGGACAAAGGCCCCCATCAGCAGCCGGATCACATGGGGGTTCTGGCTGGTGGTGTAAAGGGTGTATTCCCCCGTGCCCTTGTCGAACTCACCGATACAGGCCCGGGGCTCCATGGCGTTGGGGATCAAGCGGTTGTTGGTCACATCGATCTTGGTGATGTGGTGGGCCTTGGAGAAGGCCTCGGCCACCGCCGCAGCGTCCCCAATCTCCCAGTCGTAGCAGAGGTTGCCCGGAACCTCGTCATGGACCAGCGGCCCGGTCGCGGCGGAGGCCACGGACACGGTCGCGGGCAGTTCTTCGTAATCGACCTCGATCAGTTCGGCGGCGTCCTTGGCTTGCCCCAGGGTCTCCGCAACGATCAGGGCGACCTGATCACCCACGTGGCGCACCCGATCCACCACCAGAGGCGGATGGGCCGGTTCGTTCATGGGGGACCCATCGATCTGGGTGATCAGCCAGCCGCACGGCACGGAGCCTACGCCGTCCGCAGCCATGTCCTTGCCGGTGAAGATCGCAACGACCCCAGGAGCCTTCTCGGCCTCCGTCGTGTCAATGGAATTGATCTTGGCATGGGCATGGGTGGACCGGAGAATATATCCGTGAGTCATGCCGGGGCGACCGATATCATCCGTGTAATTGCCCCGGCCCATCAGGAACCGTTTGTCTTCCTTGCGCTTCACCGAAGCGCCAATGCCTGTCACGTTACTCATGACCTGTAACTCCCTTGGGTGCGGCCAGCCCGCGCCATCCACTCCCAGGTGGATGGGGACTTTCATGGCCGACACGGGGGCCTTGCCCCCACTGCCTGAATAGAAACCACCTGTACGGAAAACCGAGAAAAGGCGACGTGTTTTTTTTCTTATTCAGCCGCCGCCTTGCCCGCCGCACGCATGCGTGCCGCGCCGTCCTTCACCGCTTCCACGATGTTATGGTAGCCGGTGCAGCGACAGATGTTTCCGCCCAGCCACTGGCGGATTTCCGCCTCGCTCGGGTCGGGGTTGGTTGAGACCAAATCGACCGCGCTCATCACCATGCCGGGGGTGCAGAAGCCACATTGCAGACCGTGCTGTTCGCGGAAGGCTTCCTGCATGGGGTGCATGGTCTCGCCGCTGGCCATACCCTCAATGGTGGTCACGGACGCCCCGTCAGCCATCACGGCCAGCATGGTGCAGCTTTTCACGGACCGGCCATCCACATGGACCACGCAGGCCCCGCATTGGCTGGTGTCACACCCCACGTGGGTGCCGGTGAGCAACAGGTTTTCTCTCAGGAACTCGACCAGCAGCATGCGGGCATCCACCTCGCCCGAAACCTGCTTACCGTTGACAGTCATGGAGACCGTGGGCATGCGTAAACCTCCCTGCGCGCGACTGTTTCGCGATTGAACTCTTCTTTGAATAGCCTTGGCGACTCACCAAGGCCAAGCTCAGGAACAGAAGGATGTCTGGCGCGGCGGATCTTCCTCGCCTCCCTCTCCCTCGTATCCGGCCCAACCCGGAGACCACAGAATTGGGCATTTTGCACCGACTTGTCCACTGTGGCTTTCGGGTATTTTCATGACGCAATGCGGCATTTTTCGATCTCGCCCCTCTCGTCGCGAGGACCCGACCGAAGGCCCGGCCCTAACCCTTGCCCTGGCCCTTGCCCTGGCCCTTGCCTTGGCTGAACCAAGAAACCATCTTGAAACCATTGCCCTATTCGGAGCCCGACGCCATGCCCGACCAAACCACCCCGCTTTCCGATGCCGACCCCCATACCCAGGCCCAGGGCTGGGCGCAGGAGGGGCGCGCGGTCGCCCTGGCCACGGTCGTCTCCACATGGGGCAGTTCCCCCAGACCGGCAGGCAGCGCCCTGGCCATTGACGGAGATGGCGCCTTCGTCGGCTCCGTCTCCGGTGGTTGCATTGAGGGGTCGGTGATCCGCGAGGCCCTGGAGGTTATGGAAGACGGCGCCCCCCGGATGCTCTCCTTCTCGGTGTCCAGCGAGCAAGCCTGGGAGGTGGGTTTGTCCTGCGGCGGCGAGGTCCGGGTGTTCGTGGAGAAAGTGGCGTGACCGAAGAAAACGACGCCACCGCAGGCGCGGATGCCCTGTTCAACGCCGCCATCATGGCCGCAGCGAAACGGGCGGAGGATCTCCCCATCGAGGCCCCGGACCTGCATGTGCACCGGGACAACCCCTTCTGCGGGGACGAGGTGACCATCGATCTGAGTTATGACGAGACAGGGAAAGTGGCCCGGATCCACGCCAAGGCCAGAGGCTGCCTGCTTGTCCAGGCGGCCACCGGCGCATTGGCCGAGGCGGCCCCCGGCCATGCCCCCGAAGCCATCGCAGAGGCCGCAGGGGCCTTGCGCGCGCTGCTGAAGGAGGGCGCGCCGCCGCCTGAGGCTCCCTTTGCGGATTTGGCCATGTTCACCCCGGTTGCCCCGACGAAAAGCCGCCACTCCTGCGCTCTTCTGCCTTTCGAAGCCATCGAGAAGGCATTGAAAAAGGTTTGAGCGCCTTTTCCGCCCCCTCTCCTGACAAAAAGGGTCCATCCATGTCTATTTCCGGTCATTGCCTCTGCGGTGCCGTGACAATCTCCACAACCGCTGACCCGGTGTTTTCGGCCAATTGCCATTGCACCGACTGCCGTCACTCTACGGGTGCGGCCTACGCGACCTTGCTGTTCTTCAAGGAAGATGACGTCAGCATTACCGGCGACAGGGCGACCTTTTCCCACCCCTCGGACCGGGGCACGACCTTGACCAAATCCTTCTGCCCCAAATGCGGAAGCCCCATTGCGAGCCAGAATACTGCCCGACCTGGGATGATCGGCATCCGCGCCGGGCAGATTGACCAGCCCGAGGCCATCAAACCCGAACGCAACGTCTTCCTCGACAGCAAGCTTCCCTCGACTCCCATCGACGAGTCGTTGGAAGGCAGCCCCCGCATGCCCGGTTAAGACAAAGCCCGGTCCAGTGGTCGCCCCTTCCAGAAAAAAGAGGGGCCCGGGGACATCGTCCCCGGCTAGAGCGGAATGAGGAAAAGTGTGTGCGGTTTTCCGTCTCATTCCGCTCTAACTATATGATTTAGATCACGTTTATGAAATCAGGTCGGACAGACCTGATTTCATAAACGTGATCTGGGTTTGGGCGAGAGCCCAAGGGGCCGCTGTCCCTACAGCACCAACCGAAAGAGCTGTCCCTACAGCACCAACCGAAAGAGCTGTGCCTACAGCACTAACCGAAAGAAATGCGTATCGATGGCCATACGCGGGAAGTGGGGCGGCAGATGGTCGGGCTCCACGGGCGTAAACCCCTCGCGGGCATAGAAGGCGCGGGCGGCTTCCAGGACGGCGACGGTGCCGAGCAGGATCTCCGAGAACCCGTTCTCCCGGGCGTGGGCGATGGCCGCATCCAGAAGGGCCCGGGAAACGCCTTTGGCTTTTCCCCGGTGGTCCTTGGCGACGAACATCTTTCGCAGCGCGGCCAGACCTTCGCCGCAATCGATCAGGGCGACGGTGCCCGCAAGGTCTCCCGAGGGGCCTTGCACACCGGGGGCCTCGGCGACGAGGAAGCAGCCCTTGCCCTGGAAATAGGTGCCGGGCACGTCGAGCAGATCCGGTTGATCGGCCAGCGTGATGGGAATACCGAACTCGCCGGTCTGGATGGTCAGGATCAGGGCCGGAACGGCGTCGCGGTCCCGTTCCAGGTCATAGGGACGGACGGTCGCGGTCATGTCAGAGGTCCACTCTCGGTTTCAGGAGCATGGGGCCGTAGATGGCGAGAAAGAACAGATGCGCCAGAATCCACAGACCGGCGGCCCCATGCAAGACAGGAATGCCCAGTTCGGGAATGAGGGCAGCCAGCACGCGCAAGATCACCGAGGCGAGGGCCAGCGCATACATGATCATCGTTCCGAGGCCCACCTTCAGGGGCCTCCCCGTGTGGCCCAGGGTGGCCCGGGACATGACGCCCAGGATCATGATGGCGAAGGCGCCGCCTCCCAGGGCGTGGGAGGCGGCGGCGGCAGGCACCCAGCCCAGTTGCGCCGCGCCGAGTAGGAGCAGGCCGATGGGCAGCCAGAGGTACCCCAGATGGAGGACTGCCATCAGCGGATCCGACAGGGTTGCGAGGCCCCGCCAACGGCTGAGGCGGATCAGGTGGAGAATACCCGCAGCCAGAGCCAGCAGGCCGGTCACCGCGTTGTCCGATGGGAGCAGGACCCAGGCGGCGACCGTGGCGGCCAGCAGGGCCATTGCGCCCTTGTCCACCCTGCCGAATTCGGGCGGAAGCGGGATCATGTTCCGGCTTTTGAGCCAATTGCGGGTGAAGTTCGGCGTCACACGGCCGCCGACCAGCCCGATCATCAGGGCGAAGATCCCGAGGGCCAGGGCGCGCGCCTGTTCCGACAGATCCCCCAACCCCAGAGGGGCGGCATGGTGCAGGGCCGAGGCCACGGCCAGCAGTAGGACCAGCAGGGCCACCACCAGGTTCTTCTTCTTGCCTGCGCTAAGGCAGGCCTTGGCCGTCCACAGGGCGAGCAGCAGGGGGAAAGACACGTCGATTACGGCGGCGACCAGGGGCGAGAGCATCTCGGAGGTCAGGACCGTGATCCGGCCCAGCAACCAGACGGCGGCCAGCCCCAGCAGGGCGCCGCCTCGGACGGGGGGCTCTCCGGTCCAACTGGGGACGGCGGTCAGCAGGAACCCGGCCAATGCTGCGCTGGCATAGCCGAACAGCATTTCATGGACATGCCAGTCCAAGGGGGCGAAGGCCGTGGGCAGATCGATGACCCCCATCCAATAGGGCAGCCACAGCAGCATGGGCAGAATCGCCCAAAGGGCCGCTCCCAGGAAAAAGGGCCGCAGCCCCATGTCAAGCAAGGGAACGCGGGCCAAGCATGCCTCAATGGGGGCGGAGTCAGACAGCGATGTGTCGGCCATGGGGGTACTCCGGTCATGGGGCGGCACAAATGATGCGCCCAATTTGCATGATTGGGGGATCCCCCTGTCCTACGCCTGATCCAGTGCTCTTGTCCAGTCGGTGGAATGGGGCATGGTCATTAGGCGAAGCCCGCTTTTAGCGGGCGACTGGGCCATTGAGGCCCCGCGAAACGTCAGTGGAGCGTAAGCCAAGCCGTCGAAGACGGCGCCCGGCGTTTGAGGGTTGGGGAAAAAGCAGGGCAAACGGGTTCAGCCGATTGCCCTGGGGAACGGGTTGCTTGCGCTGGACGGACAGGCGCCCCAAATCTTGGGTGCCCATAGTCCCACTGAAAGCCCCCCGTTTTGAGAAAACACCCCACCGAAATGCCGCCCCCCACACCGGAGGGGGTGAGCAAGGATTGGCGTATTATTGGACGTCTGCTGCCCCACCTTTGGCCCCGGAACGAACCGGGGCTGAAGCTTCGGGTCCTGCTCGCCATCGGTCTGTTGATCGCGGCGAAGGTCTCCAACGTCTGGGTGCCTTTGTTTTATAAGGACGCCGTCGACGCTTTGTCCCTGCCCGCGACCCTGGTCGCCCTGCCGCTGGGAGTGATCCTGGCCTATGGTCTGGCGCGGGTGGGGAACCTGCTGTTCAACGAATTGCGCGACCTGATCTTTGCCCGGGTGGTGGAGCGGGCCATGCATGTGGTGGGCCTGCGGACCTTCCGGCATCTGCATGCCCTGTCCATGCGCTTCCACATGGACCGCCAGACGGGGGGGCTCTCCCGCGTGATTGAGCGGGGGACGCGGGGGATCGAGGTGATCCTGCGCCTCTTCGTCTTCCGGGCCGGTCCGGCGCTTATCGAGCTGGTCATGGTGGCGGGGATCCTCTGGTCCCTGTTCGATTGGACCTATCCTCTGGTGGTGATGGTGACCATCGCGGCCTATCTGGCCTGGACCTTCGGCATTACGGAATGGCGCCTGAGTTTCCGGCGGACCATGAACACCCATGATGCGGAAGCCAATACCAAGGCCATCGACAGCCTGATCAACTACGAGACGGTCAAGTATTTCGGCAACGAGGCTCACGAGGCCAGCCGCTTCGACAGGGCACTCACCGCCTATGAGAACGCGGCGGTAAAGTCCCATGCCTCGCTTTCTCTGCTCAACATTGGGCAGGGGGCGACGATCACCATTGGGCTGGTGATCATGATGGCCATGGCAGGCCATGGCATCGTCAAAGGCACCATGACGCCGGGTGATTTCGTCCTGGTGAATACCTATCTGATCCAGATTTTTCTGCCTTTGAATTTCCTGGGGATGGTCTATCGGGAGATCAAGCAGTCCATTGTCGATATGGAGATTATGTTCAACCTGGGTGATACGGCCCCAGAGATCGCCGATGGGCCCAACGCGTCGGCCCTGGCCCTATCCGGCGGCACCGTGCGGTTCGAGGATGTCCACTTCGGTTATGGCGCCGACCGGGAGGTCTTGAAGGGCGTGACCCTGGAGGTTCCAGCGGGCGAGACTCTGGCCATCGTCGGCTCCTCGGGGGCGGGGAAAAGCACCATCGCCCGGCTGCTCTTCCGCTTCTACGAGGTGACCGGGGGCCGGGTGACCATCGACGGCCAGGACATCCGCACCGTCACCCAGGACAGCCTGCGCCGGGCCATCGGGGTTGTTCCTCAGGATACGGTCCTGTTCAACGATTCCATCGGCTATAACATCGCCTATGGTCGCCCCGATGCCCCTTGGGAGGAGGTGGAGCGAGCCGCCAAGCTGGCCTCCATCCACGATTTCGTCATGGGGCTACCAGAGGGCTATGCCTCCAAGGTGGGGGAGCGCGGGTTGAAGCTCTCGGGTGGGGAGAAGCAGCGGGTGGCCATCGCCCGGACCATTCTCAAGGACCCGGGGATCCTGATCTTTGATGAGGCCACAAGCCAGCTCGACAGCCATACGGAGAAGGACATCCAGGCCGCGTTGGCCCGGGTGTCGACGGGGCGGACAACCCTGATCATTGCCCACCGTCTCTCGACGGTGATCCATGCCAACAAGATTGTTGTGCTTGATGGGGGCAAGGTGGTGGAACAGGGCACCCACACCGGGTTGCTCGCCGCCGAGGGGCGCTATGCCACCCTGTGGCACAAGCAGCAGGAGGCGACCCGGTTGGAACATCGCCTGGAGGAAACCGTCCGGGATCCCGATACGGATGTGGAATCGCGGCATATGCCATAAATTCGGATCGTTATGGGGGGAGCGAGCGGTTTGGCATCCCTGCGAAGGGGCGATCAGGAAACTTGCATTCCCCAAGGTCACGCTTAATCTACTCCGCACTGCGCAATAAGAGTGAAACAAGAGGAATAGGGTGCATGACTCAGCCGACCGACCGCAAGATCAAGAAAATCCTGGTGGCGAACCGGGGCGAGATCGCCATCCGCGTCTTCCGCGCGGCCAACGAATTGGGGATCCGCACCGTGGCCCTGTATACGGAGGAGGACAAGCTGTCTCTCCACCGGTTCAAGGCCGACGAAAGCTATCTGATCGGCACGGGAATGGGGCCGGTGCGCGCCTATCTGTCAGTGGATGAGGTCCTGCGTATCGCCAAGCAATGCGGTGCCGATGCCATCCATCCGGGCTACGGCTTCCTGTCGGAAAACCCGGAATTCGCCGAGGCCTGCGCCAAGGCCGGTTTGATCTTTATCGGTCCCTTGCCGGAAGTCATGCGCTCCCTGGGCAACAAGGTTTCCGCCCGAGAGATGGCCGTGAAGGCCGATGTCCCCGTTATGCCCGCCACGGGCCCCCTGCCCACCCAGGACATGGCCGAGGTCGCCAAATTGGCCGAGGCTGTGGGCTATCCGGTGATGCTGAAAGCGTCCTGGGGCGGCGGGGGTCGCGGTATGCGGGTGATCAACGGCCCCGAGGAGTTGGAACGCCAGGTGATGGCCGGGCAGCGGGAAGCAGAGGCGGCCTTCGGCAACGGCGAGGTCTATCTGGAGAAACTGGTGGTCCACGCCCGCCATGTGGAAGTCCAGATCCTCGGTGACACCTACGGCAATATCGTCCATCTGTTCGAGCGGGATTGCTCCGTCCAGCGGCGTAACCAGAAAGTCGTCGAGCGCGCCCCCGCCCCCTATCTGACCCAGGAACAGCGGGACGAGGTCTGCGGTGCGGCCCTGCGTTTGGCCCGGGCGGCGGGCTATTCCTGTGCGGGTACCACCGAGTTTCTGATGGACGCCGACACCGGCGCCTTCCATTTCATCGAGGTGAATCCCCGCATTCAGGTGGAGCATACGGTAACCGAGGAGGTTACCGGTATTGATATCGTCAAGGCGCAGATCAAGATCTGCGAAGGCGGTCATATCGGCAACGTTGATGAAACCGGTGTCCCCGCCCAGGCGGATATCACCCTGTCCGGCCACGCCATCCAATGCCGGGTCACCACCGAGGATCCGGAGGCCAACTTCATCCCGGACTATGGCCGCATCACCGCCTATCGCGGGGCCACAGGCTTCGGCATTCGGCTGGATGGCGGCACAGCCTATTCGGGTGCCGTCATTACCCGCTATTACGACAGCCTGTTGGAGAAGGTGACGGCCTGGGCACCGACGCCCAAGGAAGCCATCGCCCGCCTGGACCGCGCCCTGCGCGAATTCCGCATTCGGGGTGTGGCCACCAACCTGGCCTTCGTTGGCAACCTGATCAACCATCCGAAGTTCCAGGACGCCAGTTACACCACCCGCTTCATCGACCAGACGCCGGAACTGTTCCACTTCACCAAGCGGCAGGACCGGGCGACCAAGCTGTTGCGCTTCATCGCCGACGTCTCGGTGAACGGCAACCCTGAGGTCAAGAACCGCCCCCTGCCGCCCGCCGGTCCGGCGCCCCGGGTGCCGATGGTCCTCGCCCAGGAGCCGCCCAGGGGCACCAAGCAGCTGCTGACCGAGTTGGGTCCCAAGGGCTTTGCCCAATGGATGCTCGACCAGAAGCGGGCATTGATCACCGACACCACCTTCCGCGACGCCCACCAATCGCTGCTGGCGACCCGCATGCGGTCCCATGACATGATCCAGGTGGCCGATGTCTACGCCCGCAACCTGCCCCAGTTGTTCAGCCTGGAGTGCTGGGGGGGCGCGACCTTCGATGTGGCCATGCGCTTCCTGAAGGAATGCCCATGGGAGCGTCTGGCGGAACTGCGCAAGCGCGTGCCCAACCTGCTGTTCCAGATGCTCCTGCGCGGCTCCAACGGCGTGGGCTATACGGTCTATCCCGATAATGTGGTCCGGGCCTTTACCCTGAAGGCCGCAGAGGCCGGAGTGGATGTCTTCCGCGTCTTTGACTCCCTGAACTGGGTGGAGAACATGCGCGTCTCCATGGATGCGGTGTTGGAGACGGATAAGCTGCTCGAAGCCGTGGTTTGCTACACCGGCGACATCCACGACCCCGACCGGGCCAAATACGACCTGAAGTACTATGTCTCCATGGCCAAGGATTTGCAGAAGGCCGGGACTCATATTCTCGGCATCAAGGATATGGCGGGCCTGTGCAAACCCGCAGCCGCCAAGGCCCTGGTCAAGGCCATCAAGGAAGAAACAGGCCTGCCCGTCCACTTCCACACCCATGATACCAGCGGCCTTTCGGCGGCCAGCGTGCTTGCGGCGGTGGAGGCAGGGGCCGATGCGGTCGATGCGGCCATGGACAGCCTTTCGGGCCTGACCAGCCAGCCCTGCCTGGGCTCGATCGTCGAGGCCCTGCGGTTTGGCGAGCGGGACACGGGCCTGGAACCAGCCATCATTCGACAGGTCAGTGACTATTGGGAGGCCGTGCGCCGCCAGTATACGGCCTTCGAAAGCGATCTGCGGTCGGGCGCTTCGGAGGTCTATCTCCATGAAATGCCGGGCGGTCAGTTCACCAACCTGAAGGAACAGGCCCGCTCCATGGGCCTGGAAACCCGCTGGCACGAGGTTGCCCGGACCTATGCCGATGTGAACCAGATGTTCGGCGATATCGTCAAGGTCACCCCCAGCTCCAAGGTGGTGGGTGACATGGCCCTTTATATGGTTGGTGCGGGGTTGTCCCGGGATGACGTGGAGGATCCGGCCAAGGAGATCAGCTTCCCCGATAGCGTCGTCGGCCTGATGCGCGGCGAACTGGGGCGCCCGCCCGGCGGTTTCCCGGAGGCGCTGCAAAAGAAGGTCCTACGTGGCGAGGCGCCCTTTGCCGACCGGCCCGGCGCCTCGGTTCCTGCAGCCGACCTCGACGCCCTGCGCAAGGAGGCCGAGGACAAGGCCGAGCGGCCCCTCAGCGACGAGGAATTCCAATCCTACCTGATGTACCCCAAGGTGTTCCTCGACTACGCCAAGCAGCAGGGGGAGAACGGTCCAGTAGCGGTTCTGGCCACACCGGTCTTCTTCTATGGCATGAAGCCGGGCCAGGAGACGGCCATTGAAATCGAGCCGGGCAAGTCCCTGGTGCTGCGCCTCCAGGCTATTGGCGAGACGGACGAGGAGGGCATGGCCAAGGTGTTCTTCGAACTGAACGGCCAGCCACGCAACGTCCGCGTGCCCAATCGGGCGGTGACGAGCACCGTGGCCAGCCACGAGAAGGCCGACCCCAACAACGCCGCCCATGTGGCCGCGCCGATGCCGGGGCTGGTGTCCAGCGTGGCAGTGTCTGCGGGGCAGGTGGTAAAGGCCGGGGATATCCTGTTGACCATCGAGGCCATGAAGATGGAAACGGGGATTGCCGCCGACCGGGATGGTGTGGTGGAGCGCGTTGTCGTCTCCGCCGGGTCCCAGGTGGAGGCGAAGGACCTGCTACTGGTTTATGGGGGCTGATTGCCGGGGGCAGGAGCAGGAACACAGGTGGGGGCTTCCGCCCCCGCACCCCTGATTGGGAGGCCCGAGGGGCCTCCCAAACCCTCCCACTTTTCCGCTTGATACTTTAAGGGGTTTGACGTTGTTGGCCTGGGTCGATGGGCTGGCGGCAAGGGGCGTGTGCCATGCGTCGGCCCAAGAAAAAACGCCCTACCCGAGGGGTAAGGCGTTGTTTTCATTACTCGAATTTGGTAGCGGAGGAGGGACTCGAACCCCCGACACGCGGATTATGATTCCGCTGCTCTAACCGGCTGAGCTACTCCGCCATTCTGTCCGACCGGGGCGTTTCATCCCGCCGGAGCCGCGTATTTAAAGGGATGGCCCGACCTTGTCAAGCACATCAAACACGCTTTTCAAAATTTCTCTTCAACACCCCTCCCGGCTGATCCAACCACCGCCGAGAACCCGGCCCGACCCGCCCTTTTCCCCGCCGTCTCCATAAAACACGGCAGCCTGCCCAGGAGCCACACCAAAGGCCGCTCCGACCAGTTCCACCCGCGCCCAACCTGGCCGTTCGTCCGGAAACACCCGCCCCGAAACCGCCGGTGCCGCATGGCGGATCTTGATCTCTGCAGGCGTCCCCTCCGCGGCCGGGCCTTCGCCCGCACCCAGCCAGTTCACCCCATGGACGGTGATCACCCTCCGTCCCAGGGCCTCATGCGGCCCCACCACCAGACGATGGGTTTCCGGCTCCAGGCGCACCACATACAGGGGATCCCCTGCCCCACCAATGCCCAGTCCCCGACGCTGGCCCACCGTGTAATGGATCAGCCCCCGGTGGCTGCCCAGAACCTTGCCCTCCAGGTCGACGATCTCTCCCGGGTCCGCCGCCCCCGGACGCAACTTCTCCACCACCGAGGCATAATCCCCGTTGGGCACGAAGCAGATGTCCTGGCTGTCGGGTTTGTCGCTCACCGCCAACCCCAGACGCCGGGCAATCGCCCGGGTCTCGTCCTTGCTCGCCATGCCCCCCAGGGGGAACAGCAGTTGACCCAACTGCCCCTTGGTCGTGGCGAAAAGGAAGTAACTCTGGTCGCGATTCGGATCGGCGCCCCGGTGCAACTCCGGCCCATCGGCTCCGTCCACGCGCTGGACATAGTGCCCCGTCGCCAGGGCCGAGCCCCCCAAGTCGAGCGCCGCCCCCAAAAGATCCCGGAACTTGACCGTCTGATTGCACAGCACGCAGGGGATTGGGGTTTCCCCTTTTGCGTAGGAGTCCGCAAAAGGCTCCATCACGTCTTCCTGAAAGCGGCTTTCGTAATCCAGCACGTAGTGGGGAATGCCGATTCGGTCGGCCACCCGTTTCGCATCGTGGATATCCTGGCCCGCACAGCAGGTCCGGGCCCCCGCCCCCAGCGGCTTGCCGTGGTCGTAGAGGCGCATGGTCAGGCCAATGACCTCCTGGCCCTGTTCCTTTAACAGGGCCGCCGTCACAGAGCTGTCTACGCCGCCGGACATGGCGACGACGACGGGACCTTTAGTCGTCATGATCTCTCATCCTCTCTTGGCCTTCGGCCAGCTGGGCTCTCGCCCAGACCCATTCGGGGAGGCCGGGCCTCCCCGAACCCCTCCTCAATGGCAAGTGGGGGGGGACACTTCCAGGTTAATCCGCCAGGTCCAATCCCATCTGCCAGAAATCCGCTTCCAGGATCGTCGCTTGCCGGAAGGTTCGAATCAGGGACTCCATCCGCCCCGGACCCGCCCGCTCGGACAAAAGTCGATCCAGGGTGTGAACGGACGTCCGCGCCACCTCTTGGTAGCCCTCCCCCGCATATTCCCGGATCCATTGGGCATAGGGATGATCGTCCGTCGCCTTGTCCTTCAACGCGAGACCGATCTCCGCATAGCCAACGACGCAAGGCGCCAAGGCCACATGCAGGTCCAGCAGATCTCCAGACAGGCCCTTCTCCAGCACATAGCGGGTATAGGCCATGGTTGCCTTGGCCTCGGGCAGGGATTCCAGTTCCTTGGCATTGATGCCCCACCCCTGGCAGAGCTTCACATGCAGGCCCATCTCGTCCAGGATGGCCGCCATGCCCATGCCCGCAGCCCGCAGGTTGTCCAGCCCTTCGGACTTATAGGCAGCCAGGGCGTAGGCCCGGGCGAAATGGATCAAAAACAGGTAGTCCTGGCCCAGATAGTGGCGAAAGCAGTCCTCCCGCAAGGACCCGTCGCCCAAACGCTGAACAAAGGAGTGGGCCACATAGCCGTCCCACTCCTTGCGACAGGCAGTCCGCAAGCGGGCGAACAAGCTGTCCGCCGGAGCCAGGCCCGAAACGGCGTCACCGGGATAGCGCTTCATGGGGATCTCCGATCTCAGGTAGAAGAAACCGGAAACCTATAGGGCTTGCGCGCCCCAGTCCACCATGGGAGCTTTTCCCTTGCTGCCAAGGGGAAAGCTCGAAGATCCAATGGCTCAGTCGCGGCTGTCGCGACTTTCCGTCGGCAGGCGCAGGGTCAGGCCATCCAGCGCTTCGGTCATGATCAACTGGCAGCCCAGCCGAGAGGTCCGGGTCAAGCCAAAGGCCATGTCCAACATATCTTCCTCTTCCTCCTCCGCTTCGGGAAGCTTGTCGTACCACTCGGGCTCGACCACCACATGACAGGTCGAACAGGCCAAGGAGCCTTCGCAGGCGCCTTCCAAGTCCACACCATTGGCGTGGGCGGCCTCCAGGACGGACAATCCGACGGCCACCTCCACGTCCTGACGGGAACCATCGGCGGCAATAAACGTGACCTTGGGCATGGGGGTTCTTCTCCAGGGACTTCCGGGCAAGGAACAGATAAGTTGACCGGCGATATAGCGCCCTAAGCCGCATGGGGCAAGGGAGAGCGACCGTTCAGATCAAAATCTCCCACTATTCCGCTTCCAATTCCAGCAAATCCCCCGGCTGACAGTTCAAAGCCTCACATAATTTTGCCAGTGTTTCGAATCGGACACCCTTCACCTTCCCCGACTTCAGAAGGGACAGGTTCTGTTCCGTGATCCCCACATGTTCGGCCAGATCCCGCCCCCTCATCTTGCGCCGCGCCATCATGACATCCAGGCGAACGACAATCCGACCGCTCCGCCCATCCGCACTCAACTCTTCCATCAGACGATCCCATCCATGTCTTCGGCCAACCGGCTGGCTTCTCCCATCACCCAGCCCAGCACCGCCATGCCACCCCCCAAGGAAAGCAAAATGAAATCCCTTGAGGTCAAGCTGACCTGAAGCAGGCGGCTTCCCACCGGAAAGCCAATTGTGAGGGCCAGAACCGCCAAGGTGTGGGCCAGCGGAGTCAAAAGCGCCCCAAGAAACAGGCAAAGCCCGAAGGTGCGAATACGGTTGGCATTCTCCCGGGTGAAGACCAAGCCAGCGGCTTGGTCATTGAAAAGCCAGGCCATGCGAACCAGACCAAATCCGACGACGGTCACCGGAGCAGCCAGGAGGACAGCAGCGACAGCTTGCTGGAATAACGAGGAAGCCCCCTCCTCCGGATAGGTGACCCCCATAAGAGCCAAGGGGTCCGTCACACCCCAAGCAGCAAACACGGGAAGCCCCAGGGCCAGAGCCCAGGAGGCGACACTCATCCCCCGACAGATCCACTGGACACGGGTAGGAACCAAAAGCGGCATAGCGATTTCTCCGAAATGAAAGAGCCAAAGGAGAGTCCTTCATACTCCATAATTCCGGATAAAACAGCAAAAACTTACTGTTTATCGATAAATTTTAATCGCTAAACCCCATCGCCACCCACTGTCAACCGTCAGACCATCGCCCGCGTTGCGACGGCGCTAAAGCCGTCCAGAAATCGATCCACGTCCGCTTCCGTCGTGGACCAGCCCAGACTCACACGAATAGCCTCCTTGGCGGTGGCCTTACCGAGTCCCATGGCCAGAAGCACCGGCGAGGGCGCCAGGGATCCACTGGAACAGGCACTTCCTGCCCCGATCCGCACGCCCTTCAGGTCCAAGGCCATGAGAACCCTTTGGGCCTCCAGGCCCGGCAGTCCCAAACAGCTTGTGTTGGGCAACCGGTCCACGCCTTCCCCATGGACCACCAGTGCCGGAAAACGGGCCCGCAATTGGCTTTCCAATCGGTCCCTTAGGATGGCACAGCGGGCAGCTTCTCCACTCCCCTCCTCCCGGACAAGGGCACAGGCGACACCGAAGCCAACGGTGCCCAACACATTCTCCGTCCCGGCCCGACGTCCCCGCTCCTGCCCGCCCCCCCGCAGGATGGGCGCAACCTCCCGACCTGGGGCCAGGACCAAGGCCCCGACGCCCGCCGGTGCACCCAGCTTGTGGCCAGAGAGGGCCAGGCTGTCACAGCCGATATTCTCCAGAGAGACCGCCAGCCGACCCGGCCCCTGGACCGCGTCACAATGGAACCAGGCGCCATGCCGCCGGCACAGATCCGCCACCATCGAAACGGGTTGGAGCACCCCGGTCTCATTGTTCGCCAGCATCACCCCCACCACTGCGGGCGCGGACTCTCTGGCCAGAAGGGACTCCAGATGGTCCAGGTCAACCACACCCCGGTGATCAACGGCAATGGTTGCCGCGTTGGGGGCGGCTTTGAGGATACAGGGATGTTCCGTCGCACCGACGATCACCCGCCGGGCCCTGTCCCCGCCCCCTGTTCCCACGCCAAGCCCTCCGGGGCCGAGAAGCCCGAGGGCATTGGCCTCGGTGCCGCCGCTTGTCAAGATGACGGCTTCGGATCGCCCGTCCACCAGGGCCGCGATCCTGTCCCGGGCATCCTCCATGGCTGCGCGACAGCGACGACCATCCTGGTGAATGCTTGAGGGGTTTCCATGGAGTCGAAGCGCCTCCCCCACCGCATCGACCACGGCAGGCCGGAGGGGCGAAGACGCGTTATGGTCCAAATATGCCATGAGCTCGACGGAGAAAAGGAGGGAAAGGCAAGGCCCGGCGCCATTGGGAGCCGGGCCTTGATCTATGTTCCGAGCTGACGAAACGCCAAATGGATTGAAGTCCGGACTTACTGGGCCGCAGAACTCTCGACTCCGGGAAGGCCGATCAGACCGCTGGTGCCCAGAACCCGGCGTTCCGTCACATCTTCCAGCGACACGCTACTGAGGTAGAGATAGATCTGGTTGGCCAGCTCTTCCCACAGGTCGTGAGTCATGCACCGGCCCTTGTTGTTGTGACAGCCCGCCGGCGATCCAGGGGAACAGCGGGTGGTCTGGATCGGTTCGTCCACAGCCAGAATAATGTCGGAAATCCGCATCTCCCCCGCTTCACGAGACAGCAGATACCCCCCACCGGGACCCCGCACGCTTTTGACCAGACCGCCCTTGCGCAACCGTCCAAACAGCTGTTCCAAGTAGGACAGTGAAATTTCCTGGCGATCGGCAATATCGGCCAGGGCGACAGGCTTCCCCAGGGAATGGGCGGCCAGATCGGCCATGGCCATCACGGCGTATCGTCCCTTGGTGCTGAGCCTCATGACTTCGGATCCTCTCAGACGTTATACCGCGCGTCATCCCGCGCGGTGTCTTCAACCAATCGGGGCGAAGCACCGTCGCCGACACTGTCCCCGCCATCATTCGCCCGCCCCTCAAGCTCAACAACACGAGCATTCAGGCGGCGCATCTCATCCATCATCCCATTCAACAGATTGGCAATGGGATCGGGCAGCCCTTCGGGCATGCCATAACTGCAAAAGCTCTCTTCCACCGACTTCTTGGCCCGCCCGGCGATCCGCGCCGGAATCCCAACCATGGTGGCCCCGGCCGGCACGTCTGAGATCACAACAGCGTTGGCGCCGATACGCGCCCCCGCGCCCACGGTCAAAGGACCAAGGACCTGAGCACCCGCCCCCACAATCACGCCGTCTTCCAAGGTCGGGTGGCGCTTGCCCATATGCAGGGAGGTTCCCCCAAGGGTCACACCCTGGTACAGCGTCACGTCATGGCCGACTTCCGCCGTTTCACCGATCACCACGCCCGTGGCATGGTCGATAAAGAACCGGCGTCCGATCGTGGCCCCGGGGTGAATCTCCACCCCCGTAAACACTTTGGCAAAGTGGCTCACCACCCTTGCAGCCGTAAACCAGCGCCGCTTCCACAGAACATTGGACAACCGGTAGGCAAGCAAGGCATGGAGCCCCGGATAGCACAGCAAAACTTCAAATCGCGACCGTGCCGCCGGATCGCGGTGCATGATGGCGTCGATATCTTCCCTTAATCTCTTGAAAACCATTGGCCTGCTCATGCTATGATCATGAACCCCTTCCGATAGGTCGGGGCATGAAGGTGAATTGGCGCGGCCGTTCGAGGGAATGACGATCGCTCCGTCTGGTTTATCCCGGTCACAAATGACCGGACTGAATTAGAATATATGGTGCCCGAGGAAATCGGTCAAGAATAGCCAGAGAGGCCATCGGGCTATCACGCCACATTTTCCCGGAGGGTAACCGCCCTGTGACAAAGGGTATTGTTCCCACGGAATCCCTCCCCATCTAGGGGGGATCCGTCGTCGAGTGCTTCGACCCAAACCTAGGCTTCAGCCGAATTTTGGATCGATTAGAGTTGATGTTAGAACTGAACTCCGGGTGCATTGGCAACTGCATCATTTGGCCTTGTCGGTTATTGACTACGTCACAGTGTGCCTGGAGAACCATGCGCTTGCCCCTGACTGAACCCTTCGCCATCCGGAAGATCGGATTGGCGGAACCGCGCCCAGGACATACCCTAGGACAAAAGGACCTAGGGCATACCCTAGGACAAAAGGAACTAAGGTGCAGTTTCATGTGAGTTACGCGGACTGGTTTCCCGGGCGGTTCGCCCTCATGCCTTCTCCGGGACAGACATCTGCCCCGTCCCGCCCCGTCCATTGGAATAGACCAAAAAAACGACAACATGCCAGAAATAATCTTTAACGGCCCCGAGGGCCGCCTCGAAGGCCGCTACACGCACGGTAAGCTGGCCAACGCTCCGATCGCGCTGATCCTGCACCCCCACCCGCAGCAGGGCGGAACCATGAACAACAAGGTAGTCTACGCCTTGTACCATACCTTCGCCCGGCGAGGGTTTTCGGTCATGCGCTTCAACTTCCGTGGTGTCGGACGCTCTCAAGGCGTCTTCGACAATGGCCAGGGAGAACTGTCCGATGCGGCCAGCGCCCTGGACTGGATGCAGGGCGTGAACAGCAGCGCCCCGGAATGCTGGGTTGCCGGATTTTCCTTTGGCGCCTGGATTTCCATGCAGCTGCTGATGCGTCGCCCCGAGATCTCGGGGTTCATTTCCGTCGCGCCTCCGGCCAACAGCCATGACTTCACCTTCCTCGCGCCTTGCCCCTCCTCCGGGATCATCCTGCACGGAGACAAAGACGACATGGTGCCGGAGGCTTCTGTAGCGAAACTGGCGACCAAACTGGCCCAACAGAAGAACATCACCGTCGATTTCAAGGTGGTGCCCGGCGCCAACCACTATTTCGGCGATCACCTTCCCATCCTTGCCAGGGAAGTCGATCGATATTTGGCACGTGCCGTCGGACCAGCTCCCGTCCCGAATAACGCCCTGTAAGCGCCGTCAAAGCGGATCCCACCAATGCGCAGGTCCGTCTCAACACCCCCGTCGTCCTGGCGGGGGTGTTTTCGTTTCCAAAGCACGCGAGAACCGGAAACCTCGCAGTTGATCAGGGACCTGCGACAGCCTCGCTCCCCACAGGCGGCGCCCAGAACACCCCCCCTGTCATGGGCGCAGGACAGCCCGTGGTGGTGGGCCAGCTGAGCGGCAGGTTGCGTAAAGACCGGACGGCCAGCAGCCCAAAGGCCTGGGCTTCCAAAGCGTCTCCATCCCACCCCACGGTCTCCACAGGGGCAACAGTAACGACCTTCCCGACCGCGGCCTCCTTCGACTCTGTCATCGCCGCGTTCAAGCTCTTTTCCAAGGCGGCCATCAGGACCGGATTGCGACGCCCGCCGCCGCAGACGAGCCAGCGGCGCGGCCCATCGGGAAACCAGACAAGGGACCGGGCGACGCTTTCAGCGGTGAAGGCCACCAGCGTGGCCGCGCCATCGGCATCGGACAAACCGGCCAGGGGCTCCAGGGAAAAAGCGTCCCGATCCAAGGATTTGGGTGCGGGCTGGCGGAAATAGGGATGATCGAGCAAAGCTGCAAGAACCACGGGATCAACGGTCCCCTGGGCTGCCAGCGCCCCGTCCTTGTCCATGGGCTGGCCCAAGCGGGCTTCAACCCAGTCATCGATCAGGGCATTCCCCGGCCCCGTATCGAAGGCCACAGGCGGCTGGTTCGCCCCCGCACCGACGCGGGAGGGGACCCAGGTGACATTGCCCACCCCCCCCAGATTGAGCACGGCCAGTCCCCGCTCTCCAACCGGATCGCCCGACGCATCCTTTGGGAGTCCTTGCACCAAGGCCGCATGGCAGGCCGGAGCCAGCGGTGCGCCCTGTCCACCCTGCGCCACGTCCCGGGAACGAAAATCATTGACTACGGGGACCCCCGTCATCGCAGCCAACAGGGCGCCATCGCCGATCTGAACCGTGACCCGGTTGGCGGGATCATGCCAAAGGGTATGGCCATGGAAACCAATCACCTCTGGCGTCATGGGAGCCTGTTGGCGCAACAGGTCGATGGCCCGCAAATGCGCGAGGGTCAGATTATGTTCCAGGGTCGCCACCGCGCCCCGGGAGCGCCCCGGCGGCGTCCCGAGCAGACGCCGAATGGCCTCGCGGGTTTCGGACTCATAGGGAAGCGTCAAAGCAGGGCCAGTCTCGACAATGACTTCGCCATCGGTGCGCACGAATGCGGCATCGACCCCGTCCATACTCGTGCCACTCATCAAACCCAAGGCCCAAATGGGACCTGTGCTATCGCGCACATCTCGGGTGACGGTCTGAGGCATGGGCATCGTCCTTTGCAATGTGTTCCACACTTTTCGGGAGCGCGAGATCCTGGTCAAAGCCGAACCGAAGACCAAGGCCGGAAACAGAAAGCCCCCCATCGAGAAGTACGGGGAATTGTTCCTTACTCGGCAGTGTGCTAAACGAGCCCCCCTTCGCGCAAGTCATCTTGGGACAGATCGGTTCGAATTCGGTCTCCCTCTGGATTGGCGTGGATGGCGCGTTTCACAGAGGCCCGTATGGGCAAGACACAAAGGCCCACCGGGCCAAGATAAGGAGCGGAGCGACCCATGACCGCGCTCAAGTCAGACTTCCTCACGGTCATTCGGGACCGCGGCTTCATTCACCAGTGCACCGACCTGGAGGCTCTGGACGGCCTTCTGTCCAAGGACCCCGTTTCCGCTTACATCGGCTTCGACTGCACCGCCAACAGCCTCCATGTGGGCAGCCTGATCCAAATCATGTTGCTACGGTGGTTCCAAAAAACGGGGCACCAGCCGGTTGTTCTGATGGGTGGCGGCACCTCGCGCATTGGCGATCCCTCCTTCCGGGACGAGGCGCGCCAACTCATGACCGACGAGACCATCGCCGAGAACATGGCAGGTATCCGCAAGGTCTTCGACCGGTTCATCACCTTTGGCGAAGGGCCGACCGACGCACGTATGGTCAATAATGCCGATTGGCTCGACGGTTTGGCCTATATCCCCTTCCTGCGGGATATCGGCCAGCATTTCTCGATTAACCGGATGCTCAGCTTCGATTCCGTCAAACTGCGCCTGGACCGGGAGCAATCGCTGTCGTTCCTGGAATTCAACTACATGATCCTCCAGGCCTATGACTTCATGGAACTGGCCCGGCGCAACGGGGTCCGCCTACAGATGGGCGGCTCTGACCAGTGGGGCAATATCGTCAACGGTGTTGAACTGGCCCGCCGGGTGGAGAGCATTGAGGTTTTCGGCCTGACCAGCCCGCTGATCACCACGGCATCGGGCGCCAAGATGGGCAAGACCGCCCAGGGCGCCGTCTGGCTGAATGCCGACCGTTTGTCCGCCTACGACTACTGGCAGTTCTGGCGCAATACCGAAGACGCCGATGTGGGCCGCTTCCTGCGCCTGTTCACCGAGATACCCCTGGATGAAGTGGCTCGCCTGGAAGCCCTGGGCGGCTCGGAAATCAACGAAGCGAAAAAGATCCTCGCCCATTTGGCCACCAGCCTTGCCCATGGGGAAGCGGCCGCCCTGGCCGCGGCCGAGACGGCAAAGACCGTGTTCGAACAGGGCGGCGCCGGAGGGGACCTGCCCACCGTGGAGGTTTCCCTGGCCGACTTGAAGGCTGGCCTGTCGCTGGTGGACATGATGCGGGCGACGGGCTTGGCCAAGAGCGGCAAGGATGTCAAACGACTCGTCGCCGAAAAGGGAGCGAAGGTCAACGACGACATCGTAACCGACCCCACCCTCTCGTTGACGGAAGCCAACCTGAAAGATGGCGCCATCAAACTGAGCGCAGGCAAGAAGCGCCATGCCATGGTCAAGCCGATATAGGGGCAAGAAAGCCATTGTCGTTCCGGCAGTACCATTGATTGACCCCATGATTCCCCCGGCGAGAGTGCTATAGTTGCCTCTGCCTTCCCGGTCGGCAGGACGAAAAGCCGGAGAATCATGGTGCAATCAACCCTAAAGAACAGTTTCGCGCAGGGCCTGCGCTCCACCCTAAGCAGAAGGCTGACCCTGGCCGTCTTTATGGGTATGGTTTTCATTGAGATCCTCATGCTTGTCCCGTCCTATCTCAGCCGGGAAAAGGATATGGTTTCAGAATTGGTGTCCCTGGGCGAAGCCCTGGGGAAAACGGCCATCGCTCTGCCGCTTTCCGACATCATCGACTGGCACCCCCGCCTCGCCGCGCTTGTGGAAAGCAATCACATTCTTGGCGCCGCACTGGCCCTGAACGGCAAGCCCCTGGCTATCGCGGGTGACCCACCCTCAATCATGACCAAGCCGGGGATCAGACGGATTGGATTGGGGACGTTGGGTCGCATCGATCTGGCCATAGCCTTACGCGAAACCCCGGATCCACCCCGTCTCCTTATCCTGCGCCTGGACGCAGGGGAGATCCCGGCGGCCATGCAGGCCTATGTGGGGCGCATGGTTGGGATGATTGTCCTCATCGCCGCCTTCGTTACCTTGGTGACCATGACCGTGATCGGTCGCCTGGTCCTCTTGCCCTTGATGGACCTGCGCCAAGTGCTGGGCGATTTGCGCCCCAATGGGACTGGGGGGGGGACTGCGGGGGGGACTGCGGGGGAGACTGGGGGTGACGGCCCAGGGAAGAGAGTGAACGTCCCGCCGCGACACCTCCTCCGGAATGACGAGTTAGGCGACGTTTTCCGGGCCGTGGAAGACACCCGTGACCGGGTCACGGCCAGCATGGCGGAAGTCGAAGCGCTGGCCCGTTTTCCCGGAGAAAACCCGAACCCCGTGATGCGATGCCGTTTCGACGGCACACTCCTCTATGCCAACGACGCGGCCCGCGAGCAGAAGGGCTTCCTGGACGAAGCCGGGCTGCCCAACCGGATTATCACTGACTTGGTGGGCTCCACCGCTGCGGGAGGCACAATCCGGAGCTCGGAAGCCGCCTTTGGACAGAGGATCCACACCATTCAAGCAGTTCCCGTCCCGCTTGGGGGCTACGTCAACATCTATGCCTCTGACGTCACGGCCCAGGTCCGGGCGGAACGGGAGCTGCGCTCCCTCAATGAATCCCTTGAGGACGTGATCCGCAGCCGCACCAAGGATTTAACCTCCAAAGAAGCCCGCCTGAGCAGCATCATCGACACCATGGTGGACGGTTTGATCGTCATCGACCAAACGGGCCGAATCGAGACCTTCAACCTCGCAGCCCAGGAGATCTTTGGATACACGGAAGCAGAAATTATAGGCCAGCCCGTCACCATTCTCATGACCGGAGAGGACGTGGCCAACCATCCAAAACATCTCACCCGATATCTGTCACTTGGAACATCGGAGATCATGAATAGGAGCCGCCAAGTGGACGCGCGTCGAAAGGACGGGTCCCGCTTCCCCATGTCCCTGGCCATCAGCGAAGTTGGCGGGACGGATGAGCGGGGTCAACGGCTTTTCACGGCAGTCATGCGGGACATTTCCGACCAGATCAAGCGGGAGCAAGAGCTGCGCGGAGCCATAGAATTGGCGGAAACGGCCAATCAGGCGAAGACCGACTTCCTGGCGACCATGAGCCATGAATTGCGCACCCCCCTGAACGGGGTCATCGGCATGGCCGAATTGCTCCTGGATACCCCCCTGGACCGAGCTCAGACAAAATATGCCAAGACCATTACGGAGTCTGCCCTGGCCCTTTTGGCAATCATCAATGATATCCTGGACCTTTCCAAGATAGAGGCCGGGCGCCTGGAGCTGGAGCGATTGGCCTTCAACCCCGCCACCCTCGTGGACAGCGTCCGCAGCCTATTGGACGGAAAAGCGAGGGAAAAAGGTGTCAACGTCTTGCAGGTCTTGCCCGCTGCCCCCCTGCCCCAGGTTATGGGCGACGAAGGGCGTTTGCGCCAAGTCCTGTTGAACCTGGCCAGCAATGGGGTAAAATTTACCAATACGGGGTCAGTGACCTTGCGGCTGATCCGACAGGACGCCGATCGGTACCGATTCGAGGTTCAAGACACGGGAATCGGCATTGCCCAAACCGACCACGACCGGTTGTTCCAAAATTTTTCCCAAGCCTCCCCCTCCACCGCCCGCCGATATGGCGGCAGCGGCCTCGGTTTGGCCATCTGCAAGCGCCTTGTCACCCTCATGGGCGGGGAGATGGGCTTTGACAGCTGGCCCGGGGCAGGAAGCCTCTTTTGGTTCGAATTACAACTGGAGGAGGCGCGCAGTGAATCGCGGAAGGAGATCGCTGAAAACCTGGTCGATCAACCAACCACCCTGGATGTCCTGGTCGTCGAAGACAACGAGATCAACCGGCAAGTCGCCGAAGGATTGCTTGGAAAGCTTGGCCACCGGGTCACTTGCGTATTCAATGGACAGGAAGCCGTCACTATCCTTGACCAAAAAATCTTCGATATCGTTTTCATGGATGTACAAATGCCGGAAATGGACGGGTACGAGGCCACCCGCCAGATTCGGCTGAAATCCGGCCCTGCGGCACGCCTGCCCATCGTGGCCATGACGGCAAATGCCACCAAAAGCGATGTGGAGGCTGCCATGCTCAGCGGCATGGATGGCTATCTGTCCAAACCCGTGACCCGAGCCAGATTGACCGAAGCCTTGGCGAAACATACCAATAGAAGTCAAAAAGAAGTATCTGACTCTCCCTGATCCCGTTCCAGGCCACCCAAAATATTACATCTTGTTTGCATTTTTGCTTCACTTTTATGACAGAGTCTCCCAAGACTGCCCGCGCGGCGCACCGCCATCCGAACCGCGAGCCACGTTGAGGAGTCCATGTCCGCCGATCCCACCCCCCCGAACCTGAAGAAGCTCCATAAGGATCTCAAACGGTTCTCCGCCATTGAATCTGCCCTCACCGTCACGGGACGTCCGGCCATCGGCCTGGGTCTGGGCGTCCTGTTCCTGGGATTGGTCTGGGTCTTTACCGCGACCACATTCGGGGAAAGTCCCGGGCGCAGCTACCTGATCCTTTCGGCTGTGGTCGGCAGCTATATGGCCCTGAACATCGGCGCCAATGACGTCGCCAACAACATGGGGCCCGCAGTCGGATCCCGCGCCCTGACCATGGCGGGGGCTCTGTTGATCGCCGCCACCTGCGAGGCGGCGGGTGCGATCCTGGCCGGGGGCGACGTGGTCTCGACCATCTCCAAGGGGATCATTGATCCGGCCATGGTTGCCGACCCGACCACATTCACCCGGATTATGATTTCCGCTCTGTTGGCCGCAGCCCTTTGGATCAACCTCGCCACTATCTTGAACGCCCCGGTATCCACCACCCATGCCATTGTCGGCGGGGTCATGGGCGGAGGAATAGCCGCAGCGGGTTTCGGCGTGGTCAGCTGGCCGACCATGGGTGCCATCGCCGCAAGCTGGGTGATTTCTCCGATCCTGGGCGGCATCGTCGCTGCGATGATTCTGTACTTCGTAAAGCGGGCCATTCTGTTCCAGGAGGACCGCGTCACGGCGGCCCGCAAATGGATTCCCCTGTTGATGGGCGTCATGGCTGGCGCCTTTGGCATGTACCTGGTCACCAAGGGACTGAAGCATATCTTCAAGCCCGCCCCTTGGGTGCCTCCCTTTATCGGTTTGGCTCTTTTCTTCGGCACCTGGGCCTTGATGCGGCCCGTCATCCGACGCAAGACCATCGGTCTGGAAAACCGGCGCAAGGCCGTGAGTGGATTGTTCACCCATGCCTTGATCTTTTCCTCTGCCCTGTTGTCCTTCGCCCATGGGGCCAATGACGTCGCCAACGCCGTCGGCCCCCTGGCCGCCATCGTCAATGCCCTGAACGGGGGTGGCGTGTCCTCTGCGGTCGTCTTGCCGCCCTGGATCCTGGTGGTGGGCGCTGCGGGTATTTCCGCAGGCCTGTTCCTTTTCGGCCCCAAGCTGATCCGAACCGTGGGCGAGAAGATCACCAAGCTGGACCAAGCCAGGGCGTTCTGCGTCGCCCTCTCTGCGGCCATCACCGTTTTGGCTGCCTCCTGGCTGGGCCTGCCGGTCAGTTCCACCCATATTGCCGTGGGGGCAATCTTCGGCGTTGGCTTCTTGCGGGAATATCTTGTCAACCGCACACCGGTTCTTGCCCTGGCCCGGGCGGCAGGCAAAGTCCGCCCGGATACCCATCCGGCCCTTGCCCGCAAACTGGAAAAGCGGCGCTTGGTGCGGCGACAGCATATGTCGACCATCGCTGCGGCCTGGATCGTCACGGTTCCGATGGCGGCCCTGCTATCGGCTGGGTTATATCTTCTGCTGTCCCAGTTTCCAGAGTGAGCCCCTGCCCATGATCCCACGCAGCACGATCAGAACCGCCACCACCACCGCCCTTGCCCTTTTCTTGGTGGCTCTGGTGGCGGAGAGCCCCCTCCGGGCGGAGGCGTCGGTACGGGATCAGGCCTTGATCGTCGGCTCCTCCTCCGTCTTCCCCCTCGCCACTGCCGTGGCCGAGCGGGTTTCGCGCATGTCCGACTTCAAGGCTCCCCTGGTGGAAGCCACGGGAACGGGCGGTGGCTTTGCCCAGTTCTGCGCAGGGATTGGGTTGGAGACACCGGACGTGGTCACCGCGTCCCGCCCCATCACCGAGGAAGAGCGTACCCTCTGCACCAATAACGAGGTCACCGACATCCAGGAGGTCTTTCTGGGCCGGGGAGCCATCGTTCTAGCCCGCTCTTGGAACACCAATTTCGGCAACCTGACCCGGCGGGAGCTGTGGCTGGCCCTGGCCGACCATATTCCCCAGGACTGGAAGGCCGTGGCCAACCCCAATGCCCTGTGGTCGGATGTATCCCCTCACTTGCCCGCCTTGCCCATCAAAGTCTATGGTCCCCCGCCGACCTCCGGCACCCGGGACGTCCTGGCTGATATTGTGATGGAGCCGGGTTGCCGATCCTTCCCCATGGCCCGGGACCTCCCCTCGGACAAGCAAACCGCCCTCTGCCGTCATTTCCGTGAAGACTCCGCTTATGTGGAAGCGGGCGAGGATGATGAAATGCTGGTCCGACGGCTCGTCAACGACCCCAAGGCCTTGGGCTTCATCGGATACTCCACCCTGGCGCGGAACGAACATCTGCTCTCTGCCGTCTCCCTGGAGGGCGTCCTTCCGACGCCGGAAACCATCGCGACGGGAACCTACCCCTTGACCCGCTCCCTGTACCTGTACATCAAGAAAGCCCACCTGCCCCTGGTGCCCGGCATGGCGCAATTCGTCAAACAATTCACCAGCAAAGAAGCCATTGGACCAGAGGGTTACCTGACCTTCCTGGGGCTTATTCCGGCGGATTGGTAAACATCTCACGGGGCTTTGCCCCGTCCTCCCCCTCTTTGGCGAGACTGGGGCCGAAAGGCCCCAGACCCCAGGGATTATTGGCCGAAAGGCCCCAGCCCTCGGGGGCATATTTGTAAAAGAAAAATGGGGATTTGGGGGCATTAGCCCCCAAATGGGCTTGGGCAATCGCCCAAAAAAGACGAGTCACTGTCGTGCACTGTGTCTATGCCGCTCCAAAGTTAAAGAATACTCGACATTCCCCCGCACGCGGAAATGTCGACAAATGAGTTTTTCCACACCCTAGTTAGAGTGCTCCGAGATCAAGTTTGGCCACTTCTTGGCCCAACTTGGCCTCGAAGACACTCTAAAATCTATACAATGAGAGTGAAATGGGCCTGCTTGTTCCAAGCTGATCCCATTTCACTAAGATCACTCTAATCGCCCGCCTGCACCGCTGCGATGGCACACATGTTGAAAATCCCCCTCGCCGAAGCGGACGGCGACAGGATATGCACCGGCTTGGCGCAGCCCAGAAGCAAGGGGCCAACCGCCAGACCATCGGCCATCACCTTGGTCATGGTAAAGGCGATGTTGGAGGCGTCCAAATTTGGCATGACCAGCAAATTCGCCGCTCCCTTCAGGCGACTGTTTGGGAAGATCCGCAGGCGAATCTCCTCGTTCAGGGCCGCATCGGCGTGCATCTCACCCTCGGCTTCCAACTCCGGGTATTCAGCCCGCAGCAGGGCCAGAGCCTTGCGCATTTTCTGGGCCGACGGAGCCTCGGAATCACCGAAATTGGCATGGGAGAGCAAGGCAACCTTGGGCTCTATGCCGAAGCGCCGGATCTGCTCCACGGCCAGCATGGACATCTCGACAATGTCCTCGGCGTTGGGGTCCTGGCTGACATAGGTGTCGGCCATGAACAACGAGCCCTTTTCCGTGATCAGCAGGGACAAGGCTGAAACATCGCGCACCCCGGGGGCAAGACCAATAATGTCCTTCACATGACGCAAGTGCCATTGGTAATGGCCATAGGTCCCGCAGAGCATGGCGTCGGCATAGCCCAGGTCCACCATCATTGAGGCAATCGCCGTGGTATTGGTGCGCATTACCGTACGCGCCGCATCCGGAGACACGCCCCGGCGCTCCATTTTGTGGTGGTAGGCGGACCAGAACTCCTGGTAGCGGGTGTCATCCTCGGGATTGACCACCTCGAAGTCGTCCCCGGCACGCAAGGGGAGACCCAGCTTTTTCAGGCGCATATCGATGACACTGGGACGCCCCACCAGGATGGGCTGGGCCAACCGCTCGTCCTTGATCGCCTTGATGGCGTAGAGCACGCTTTCCTGTTCGCCCTCGGCGAAGACCACGCGCTTGGGCGGCGTGTTGCGCTGGGCTGCCTCGACGATGGGCTTCATGATCAGGCCGGAGCGGAAGACGAACTGGTTCAACTTCTCCCGGTAGACTTCCATATCGGCGATGGGGCGGGAGGCCACGCCACAATCCATGGCCGCCTGGGCCACGGCGGGAGCGACCTCGGCGATCAACCGCGGATCGAAGGGCTTGGGAATCAGGTAATCGGGACCGAAGACATTCTGCTGCCCCCCATAGGCTGCAGAGACCACGTCCGACCCTTCCCGATGGGCCAAATCGGCGATGGCCCGCACACAGGCCATCTTCATTTCCTCGGTGATTGCCGAGGCGCCCACATCCAGAGCTCCGCGGAACAGGAAGGGGAAGCAGAGGACGTTGTTCACCTGATTGGGGTAGTCCGACCGCCCCGTGGCCATGATCGCATCGGGCCGCCGCCGCCGCACCATCTCCGGGTCGGCCTCCGGCGTCGGATTAGCAAGCGCGAGGATCATTGGCTTGTCGGCCATTGACCCGACCATCTCCTCGTTGACGATATTCGGCGCGGACAGGCCAAGGAAGACATCAGCGCCCACCATGGCTTCCTTCAGGGTGCGACAGGCCTGCGCCGTCGCATAGTCCTTCTTCTCCGCCGTCATCTCCTCGTTCCGGCCCTGGTGGATAACGCCCAGATGGTCCACGAGAACGATGTTTTCCTTCTTCACGCCCATGGCGCAGAGCAGGTTCAGGCAGGCAATACCCGCAGCCCCGCCGCCGGTGGAAACGATCCGGATCTCCTCCATGGATTTGCCCACCAGCCGCAGCCCATTGAGAATGGCGGCGGAGACGACAATGGCCGTACCATGTTGGTCATCATGGAAGACGGGGATGTTCATGCGCTCCCGCAGCTTCTTCTCGACGATAAAACATTCGGGGGCTTTGATGTCTTCCAGGTTGATGCCGCCGAAGGTGGGCTCCAGAGCGGCAATGACCTCCACCATGTGGTCCGGATCGTCGGATTTGATCTCGATGTCGAAGACGTCTATGTCGGCGAACTTCTTGAACAGGACCGCCTTGCCCTCCATCACCGGCTTGGCTGCCAGGGGGCCAATGTTGCCCAGGCCCAGCACCGCAGAGCCATTGGTGACAACCGCCACCAGATTGCCCCGGATGGTAAGGCGTGCCGCCTCGTTGGGATCCGCAGCGATGGCGCGGGAGGCCGCTGCCACACCCGGCGAATAGGCCAGGGACAGGTCGCGCTGGGTAGCCAGCGGTTTGGTCGGCGTGATCTGAAGTTTACCGGGCCGCGGCTCAGCATGATAGGCCAAGGCGCGGTCATCGAACGACTGGGGCATAGAGTCTGTTTCCTCTCGGATATCGTGCGTGCGGTCGTGCGTCTATTATTACCGGCGGCTTGTTTGCCGTCCTGGTGTGATAGGCCGGTTTTCTCCCCGGTCTCTATGAGGGTCCACAGCATAAGACGTCCGCCCCTGTGTAGGGAGTCGGAATTCACGTCTATTCTTGCATTATGGGAAAAGGATTGGTGCTGAGAGAGATTAAAAAAAACATTCCCGCTCCTTAAATTACACCAACCTAATGCTCGCTGAACAGATCCCTAACCTTGCAGACCAACCCCATGATGGGCCGAGGTTTGGCCGGGGAGAGATGTGCGGCGGCATGGTCAGACACGGCCTTGACGGGGTCGCGTTCCGCAGTCATCACCGCGTCCACGCCGCGTTTTTGCATCCGCCGGACAAACCCCTCGCCAGAATTGGCGGCGATAACCACCTGGACATCTTCCAGCGGGTGGGGACCGTCGTCCTTGAAATGGTGGAACACCTGCAGCTTCTCCAGCTCGACCCGCCGGACCTCCTGGGGCGCGGCATCCGCACCCGGCTCCATATCGTAGACCAGCCAGCGGCGACTTTGGCCTGCGTGACCGGAAACCGTGGCATAGTCCTTGTCGGTGGCAACGGCATAACGCATGGCGGACTCCCCTTCTGTCCTCTGCTTCCCCAGGAATCCCCCGATCCCTCCCTTTCCCTTATAAACCTGGATCCGGGGCGGGAAAAGGGGAGCGGCCGCAGGGCCTTCGGGTTCATGTCCTGCCCTGACGTCAGCCATCGCCGGGGCGGACCTTTTCCGTGGCCGTCTGCTCAGGGGCCGTCTGCTCAGGGGCCGTCTGCTCAGGTCGGTCAAAAATACCGAAAATGCCCCGCAGGAAGCCCGGTGTCAGGGCCGAAAGCGGATTAACCAAGATCCGGGGGTCTTCGATGCTCCCTCGAACCGAGTAATTCACTCCGAACAACCCCTGCCCCTTGCCGCCCAGAATAATGTCGCCCAGAACCGGAATGTGGCCCAAAAGGCTGTTGATGGCGTAAGCGGGAACCAGCGTTCCTTCCATGTCAACATTCATGGTGTCCAGGTTCAAGACCCCCGAAGCCGTAAGCCCCAGGGCATTGCCATAGGCCCGGGCATCCGTGAAGTGCAAAGCCGGGTCCGTGTAAACAAAAGGCATATTGAATTCGGTAAAGGAAATGCCATTCCCACCCAAAACGTCGAGGATCCCGGTCAGCCCCGCAAAGGACAGCACCTGGGCGAGGACCGGAGCATCCTTCAGGTGGAAAGAGGACACCACCGCCTGCCCTGTGGCGGTTCCCTGATCGTCCAACCGCCCGCTGACGGCCAGCGCCCCCCCATCAATCGTATCCAACGCCCCTACAGCACGCAACAGGCTTCCCGCATCCCCCGCGGTCAGGCTGAACTCCCGCCCTTCCCGTCCCTCCAGGGCCGGACCCAGGCGCAGGGCCAAGGGCGGGCCATCGCGCAGCCCGGTATCCACAAAAATATGGCGCCAGAGAACCGCATCGCGATCCATCCGGCCAACCAGATTCTCCAAAACCGTCGTATCCCCCAGCCAAACCTCACGCAGAGTCATATCCAGGATCAGGGGGGGCATTGAGTCATTGTCCCGTGACTCCGAGACTGCGGGATCTCCGGCAAGGCGGGCCTCTTTGTCTTTCTTCCGCCTCTTCAGCATCGGACGCAGGTCGAGCACGCCATCGTCCACCCGAACTTCCACCCCCTGTGCCCCCCCGAAGACCATTTCTCCCTTCACCCAGCTCTTATCCATCGAAAGGGTGGAGAGAGCCAGCCGCTCTGCGGCACCGGTCTTGGGATCGAGACGGACTGTCCCGACGGCCTTCAAGCCGGGATCAACATCTGCGGTAAAATCGATCGCAGCGTCAGTCTTGGAAAAATACCCCTTCAGCTTGGCCTGCCCCGGCACACCGGCGGGCTTGCTCCAATCCATCAGATCCAGCGCCATGGCCACGCCCGCAAGATCAAGGGTGGCTGTCAATTCATCCCGTCCCCCGGAATAGCGGGTATAGACCAAATCCACACCGGCCGGACCAGTCATATAGGGGGGCTGGAACAGGGCCGTATCCAGGTCGAACACCGCCCGCTGGGCATCGTCCAGGGTTGTCTTGACCTGGTACTTGGACTGGAAATCCGCATCGGCGAAATTCTCCCGCCAGGTCAAGGCCGCAGGGACCTTCGACACCAGGGCCGTCCCGGACACATCCATACCCGCCTTGGTCAGATTCAGGGTCAGGCGCCCCTTCTCCAGATCATGACCGAAAACCAAATCCGCCAGCCCCGCATCCTGCAACTGTGCCGCAACGGTCACGTCGACCTGTTCGAAGCTCAGGTCTTTCAGCAAGGGGAAGTCAAAGGCCAGATCCGTCGTCACCGACCCGATGGCCTTGGCCGGTTCGATGCCCACCACCCTGGCGTAATTCAAGGGATCATGGTCAATCACCGCCAGAACGCTGGCCAGGGATCCCGCTGCTTTGACCATGATCTCGGCACGCTGGACCGGTTTGGAAAAGTCGACGAAGTTCACGGAGCCGGAGACCACCTCCAGATCCTCGTATCCCCGGATCCGACCGGCCTCCACATCAATGCCGATGCCGTCCAGTCCAAAGGTGATCTCGCCGGTGACATGGTCCAGGGGGGGCAGGGGTGCCCGGTAGTCCACGGCCATGTCATCAACCAGCGCATATCCCCGCATGCCTTTGATGTCCAGATCGCTCAGGGAGGCTCCCTGGAAGTCGAATTGGAAATCCGCCTGCTGGATGGTTCCCTCAGACAGGTTCTGGGCGATCCATTCGCGGGCGCCATCGGCCACGTCCCGGGGCCAATAACGCTTCAAATCCTCCACATTCAAGCCAACGAGGCTGGTGGTCATCCGTAGACTGGGCGCGCCGAACAGGCCATGGCCTTCTGCCGAGCCCTCAATCACCGCATCCCCCAGGTCGATGGAGAGTTGGTCCAAAGACACATCAGACAAAGCGGCCCCGGCATGCCCTGCCAGGACAACCTCGGCCATGTGGTAAGTGGTCCTCGCTGCGGCAGGCAGGGTCAGATAGGCATCCCGCGCAGTCAGCTCAAAGTCCAGCCCCTTGACGCCCTGCCGGGGGTCCTCGCCGGTCAGGGCGGCCAGATCCAGGGTTCCCGTTACTCTGCCGGACAGGGAGGCATCAATCATCCCATTGTCGGACATCCCCGGCACAACCTTGGCCACCTGCCTGGGATCAAGGCCGGAAAAACTCAGGATCGCCTGAGCCTCGGCGGCTCCCCGCTCATGGGTCAATGCAATATCGAACCGGGGTCGGGCCTCTGGCAGCGCCAGATGAGCCCCCATGGTCATGGTCAAACGGGTCCCCCGGGAGGACAGCATCGCGTTGACCCGGGGGAAAAGCAGCCGCGCGCCCAGCACCATGTCCTCAACTGTGACCGATGCATCGGTCAACCGAACCTCCGCTACCGTCCCGCCGGTCTGCTGGGAGAGAACCTCAGCGATCCAATCCAACGTCACGACAAGATCCAGGATGTCCTCAGAGGGTGAGGAGAGAGATGGGGATGGGGCCTCTGGTTCAGAGCTAGCGCCGGACTTTGGTTCGATCCCCGGCAACGCCAGTGGCAAGGGCACAGGATCTCCACCGAAGGAGACGCGTCCATCGGGCAGGCGAACCAGGGTCAGAGAAGGACGCAGGATCTCAAGGGAGTGAACAATCAGCTCCCCTTTGATCAGGGACGCTCCCGAGACGGATATGGAGATCTCCGGAACTTCGGAAATCATGGCCCCATCCGGGGTTTCCAGACTGACGTCGATGGCGCGGACATCCAGGGCCCGCTCCCACCCTGCCCAGGTCACTTCGGTCCCCCCCACCCGCAAATGTACGGGAAGACCGGCCCGATTCAGGGCATCTTCGATCTGCGGGGTCAGAAAGTCCAGAAACAGGGGGCCCTGTTCCAACCGCCAAGCCAAAAAAGCGCATGCGGCGAGCACCAACAGGGCCACCGACCCGATGACTCGGAAAAGATACCGTACACCGCCATGAACCAAATGGATTTCCTTGTTGTACCAGGACACGAGCTTATCCCTTGAAGGAAGATCCCTCCTCCCCCAGGCTTCTGCCATCGCGCGTTTCAGAAGGGGACCACCGTCCTTGACGGACCCCGTCCTATGGCACAGTGTGCCGTGAAAACAACGGTGAGGAAATGCAGGAGTTCATTTTTCCGGGACGGAATTGTCCCCTTCCCCTGCCTGCGGACTCGGATCGGCTCAATTTGGGCTTGGGCCGCTGGCGGGACATCGCCGCAAACCAGGACACCCCGGAGACGGCGGACTTCGCCCGCGCCTTCCTGGAAGACCCAGACGGAAAAGCCCTCCTGTCGGCTGTTTTCGGCAATAGCCCCTATCTGTCCGCAGCCCTATTGAAGGAGCCCCAGTTCCTCTCCCGCCTTGCCCGCACGGGTCCCGACATGGCCTTCGCCCAGTTAATGGGCGAGGCGCAAAGGGAGAGCCGCGCAGCGCCGAACCAGACCACTTTGATGCGCGTCCTGCGCATCGCCAAACGCCGCGCTGCGCTGACCATCGCGCTGGCCGACATTGCCAAGGTCTGGACCGTCGAGCAGGTCACCGAAGCCCTCTCCGATCTGGCCGAAGGCACCCTGCGTCTGGCCGTGGCTCATCTGTTGCGCGCCCGGCACGACAGCGGCGACCTTGTCCTCCGCCACCCGGACGATCCGGAGCGGAACAGCGGCTTTTTCGTACTCGGCATGGGAAAACTGGGTGGGCGGGAGCTTAATTATTCTTCCGACATCGATCTGATCGTTTTTTACGATGCCGAAAAGGGCGACTACCGGGGCAAACGGAGCCTCAAGGAATGCTACATCGCCCTGGTCCGCGATCTGGTGCGGATCATGGAAGAGCGCACGGCGGATGGTTACGTTTTCAGAACGGACCTGCGCCTCCGCCCGGACCCGGGCTCCACCGCCGTGGCCATCTCCACCGAAGCCGCCGAAATCTATTACGAGACCATGGGGCAGAATTGGGAGCGGGCGGCCATGATCAAGGCCCGCCCCGTTGGCGGAGACGATGTCGCCGCCGAGGCCCTGCTGACCCATCTGCGTCCCTTCGTCTGGCGGAAGTACCTGGATTTCAACGCCATCCAGGACATTCATTCGATCAAGCGGCAGATCCACGCCGCCAAGGGTGGCGCCCGGGTGGGTGTGATCGGCCATAACATCAAGCTGGGCCGGGGTGGCATCCGGGAAATCGAGTTCTTCGCCCAGACCCAGCAACTCATCTGGGGGGGGCGGGATCCCCGCCTGCGCTCAAAACGCACCCTTCAGGCCCTGGTCGATCTGGTCCGGGCCGGGTTGGTCCCACCTGAAACCGCATCCGAAATGGCCCAGGCCTACCGCTACCTGCGGACCCTGGAACACCGCCTGCAAATGATCGACGACGAACAGACCCAGACCCTGCCCAAGGATCCGGATCGCCTGACCCTGCTCGCCCTGTTCATGGGAGAACCGGACTCTGCGGCCCTGGCCCGCACCGTCACCCGCGCCCTGGAAACCGTGGAACGCCATTACGCCCACCTGTTCGAGGATTCCCCCAGTCTGTCCTGCGAAGGCAATCTGGTCTTCACCGGAGGCGAAGACGATCCGGAAACCATCGAGACGCTGAAAACCATGGGCTTCAAGAACCCGGAGGGTGTTTCTGCCACCATCCGGGGCTGGCAGCATGGCCGCTATAACGCCACCCGCTCGAACCGGGCGCGAGAGCGCCTGACAGAGCTGGTCCCCACCCTGCTCGACCACCTCTCCCACACCGCCCAGCCAGACACCGCGCTGAACCGTTTCGATTCATTTTTGAAAAAACTGCCAACGGGGGTGCAGCTTTTCACCCTGTTCCAGAGCAATCCAGACCTGCTGGACCTGCTGGCGGAGATCATGGGAGATGCCCCGCGCCTTTCCGAACATTTGGCCCGCAACCCCAAGCTGATGGATGCGGTTCTGACTCCCGGTTTCTTCGACGCCGCCCCCAGCCGCCACGACATGGCCCAAAGCCTGGACTCCCTGATGGCCGACGCGGTCGTGTTCGAAGACACCTTGGATCTGGTGCGCCGGTGGGCCAACGATCTGCGCTTTGTCATCGGCCTATTGGCCCTCCGCGGGATGCTGGGACCGGAGCAAGCCGGGCAAAGTCTATCGGACGTGGCCGACCTCGCCCTGTCCCGTCTGGTGCCCCAGGTGGAGGCAGAATTTGCCACCCACCACGGCGAGATCCCCGATGGGTCCGTGGCAGTGATCGCGCTCGGCAAACTGGGCAGCCGGGAAATGACCGCCACGTCAGACCTGGACCTGATCGTCGTGTACGACACCCCGCCCGATAGCGAAGGCTCCACCGGCGACCGCCCCCTGGCGGTGACCGCCTATTACATTCGCCTGACCCAGCGCATCATCAACGCCATCACCGCCCTGACCGCCGAGGGGGCCCTGTACGAAGTCGACATGCGCCTGCGCCCCTCGGGCAACAAGGGACCGCTGGCAACCAGCCTGGAAGCCTTTCGCCGTTATCAGTCAGAAGCCGCCTGGACCTGGGAGCATCAGGCCTTGACCCGGGCCCGGGTGATCACAGGCCCACCCGAGCTTCAGGCCCGGATCGAGGGAGTCATCCGGGCCACCCTCGCCAAGCCCAGGGATCCGGGCAAACTGGCCATTGATGTTGCGGACATGCGCGCGCGCATGGACCGGGACAAACCCCCGGCCAGCCCCTGGGACGTCAAGCTGACCCGAGGCGGCCTTGTGGACGTGGATTTCATCGCCCAATATTTGCAGCTCCGCCATGCCCATGACACCCCCGGCGTTCTGTCGGCTGAAACCGTGGACGCCCTGGCCCGCCTGGCCGAAGCTGGGTACCTGGACCCCACCGATGCCGGATTCCTGCGCCAGCAGCACCGGCGCAACCTCGGGCTTCAGGCGACCCTGCGCCATTCCATCGCCGGGCAACCCCGGGAAGAGGACCTGACGCCGGGTCTCCGGACAAAACTCGCCAAATCCATGGGACAGGGTGACTTCGAGGCCCTGAAGACCCAAATGGAGGCCGACGCCGCCCGGACCCGAGCGCTGTTCGACAAGATCGTCGGCGAAGCCGCAGCAGAGGCCAAAGCCGCTGCCGCAGAGGCCAAAGCCCGAGCGGAAGCAGAGGCCGAGACAGAGGCTTCCACTGGGTCCGACGGATCCCAAAGGCCTGACAAGACAGCTGACGACACACCTGAATAAGTGGGAGATCCCAACCGATGACCACCACCGCCCCCGATGTCGGCGATACCGCCCCCGGCTTCACCCTGCCCACAGACGGCGGAGAGACCCTGTCCCTGTCCTTTCCCCGGGATAAGGCCGTGGTGCTCTATTTCTACCCCAAGGACAGCACCCCGGGCTGCACCACCGAGGCCCAGGACTTTCGCGATCGGACGGACGACTTCGCCGCCCTGGGGATGGAAATTGTCGGCGTCTCCAAGGACAGCGTCAAAAGCCACGACAATTTTAAAGCCAAGCAGGAGCTGACCTTCACCCTCGTCAGCGATACCGAAGGCACCTGCTGTGAAGCCTATGGAGTCTGGGTGCTCAAGAAGAACTACGGTCGGGAATACATGGGCATCGAACGGAGCACCTTTCTCATCGATAAGGATGGAACAATCGCCCAGGTCTGGCGCAAGGTTCGCGTCAAAGGCCATGTGGAAGCTGTTCTCGAAGCCGCCAAGGATCTGGACTCTCGGCCTTGAGCCCCATCCCTCCCCAAGACGGTGCGCAGGCGTCCCTCGCCGAAGGGGCCTGCGCCATCCTGACCACAGCCGACCCGGTCGAGAAGGTCGCCCTCACCCGCACCGTTGCGGCGGCCTGGGCGGACCGCCCCCTTCGTCTGGAGGGTGAGGCACAGGTCATGCCACCCGACCGGCCTGCCCGCCCCCTCCGGCCCGAATTGCTGCCGCCCTCCAAGATGCCCCGCCGCTCCACCGGACCGAAAAACCTGGTGGGGCTGATCCATGCCGTCTGCCATATCGAATTGAACGCCATCGATCTGGCCTGGGACATCGTCGCCCGCTACCCCGGAGAGGATCCGCCCGAAGCCTTTCTTCGCGACTGGATCGCCGTAGCCGTAGACGAAGCCCTGCATTTCGAACTTCTCTCGGACTATTTGGGGCGCTTGGGGGCCCGCTATGGCGACCTGCCCGCCCATGACGGCCTATGGCAGGCGGCGGAGAAGACCGCCCATGACCTGCTGGCCCGGTTGGCCATCGTCCCGCTCACCCACGAGGCCCGGGGCCTGGATACCACTCCGGCGACCTTGGACCGCATGCAACGGGTCGGAACCGATCCGGATTTGATCGCCATCCTCTCCACCATCTACCATGACGAAATCCGACACGTCGCGGCGGGGGCCCGCTGGTTCTCCTGGCTCTGCGACAGACGGGGGCTGGATCCCGCAAAGGCCTTTTGCGCTCAACTGGCAACCTATTATCCGGGCGGGCTCAAGCCCCCCTTCAACCACGATGCCAGGACCGAGGCGGGTTTCCCCCGGGACTGGTACGAGCCGCTCGCCCAAGGGGTATAATCTGGTAAGGTGCCGTTAACCTCTTCGATTCTAGAGTGCCCGAACACCAGCCCTATCCGGAGTCCACGACATGCGCGCGATCGCCGTTTTCCTGCCCACCACTTTGGTCGGTGCGCTTTTGCTCTCGGCCTGCGCCGTTGTCGAGGTTCCCATGGCGGTGGTCGGCACCGCCGTTGATGTCACCGGCACCGTGGTGGAAACGGCAGTTGATGTGGCCACCTATCCCCTACGCGACAGCAAAGATTGATCTCTTGATCGCCATTTCACTCTCATTCTAAGGATCTCGGGGCACTCTAGACACAATCACTCCCCCCTCACCGTCTGGGGCGTCCGTGGACCATTTCCGGATGGTCAGGTCCAGGGCGTAGCCAACCTTAGCCTTACGCAGGGCTTTCTTGGCCACCCGGGCCAGGGGGATCTTGTGGATCCGACAATGGGCGATCAACAGGCGTATCATCTCGGTCGAGGAAAACTCCCGTTCCGTGATCGCCCCCCTTTGGGATTTGATCTTGGCCTTAAAGTCCAGAGGATCATCACAGGTCATGGCCAAAGAGAGCACTGTTCCCCCACCATCCAGGCTTTCCACCTTACCCATGGACCGGCGCCTGTCCATTTCCACCTGGATTTTGGACCACTCCACCTTCAACCCTTCATTGATAGCCTGAATCACCTCAGCGTCCGAGAAGACCAGACGACGCATTTCAACGGTCATGCCTTTCTCCCCCCTTTATCGGTTCGGCCTCCCCATCGGTACATAACGCTTCAAAAACGCCTCCATGATGGGGCCGGCCCCATGGTCGAACAGGTCCACATGCCTCCCCTCGCTTGGAAAGAAGGTCTCCACGGGACCCGGGAAGACCTCAGCGAGGCGCTTCCCCATGTCTGGAGGAACCACTTTATCCTGTTGTCCATGAAGAACAAGAAGCGGCATGGACAAACTTGGCAAAATATCCAGGGACGAGAAACGATCCCTCATCAGCAACCGGACGGGAAACAGCGGGTATCGGCGACTCCCCACGTCAACCGCACTTGTAAAGGCCCCCTCGGTTACAATAGCGACGGGGCCCGGTTCCTCTGCGGCCAGCTGGAAAGCCACGCCGGAGCCGAGACTTTCCCCATAAAACACCCAGTGGTCGGGCGACAGGCCCTGGCTCCGCAAGAAGGAGAGCGCCGCCCGACCATCGGCCAGCAGACCCGCCTCCGACGGATTGCCAGGATTTCCCGCGAAACCCCGCCATTCCACCAGAAGCACCCCCAATCCAGCATCCAGGAAAAAGCGTGCTTTGGTCGCCCGGTCACCGAGATGCCCGGCATTGCCATGGAAGAGAATAACCGTGGGCGCCCCCGCTGAAGCCGCCCGGTACCAAGCAACCAGATCCAGGCCATCTTCCGTGCGAAGGGTCACGGGCGAGACCTCTGGCAGACCAGCCTCTTCCGGGCTTGGCAAGGGGCCCGGTGGGGGGCTGTACTGCAACTTCCGTTGAAAAAAGTACATGAAAGCGGCCAGAACAAGCCAAAGGAGCCCGAGCCCCAGAGCGCCCCATAGGACTCCTTTGACCAGGACCGCACTCATCGGCCCTGGTCCTCGGAGCCACCCAGAACAGGCCTGACCATCACGCCGCGCCCTGCTCGTCCGCTCCACTGATCTTGGACGCCAGAGACGCGGCCATAAACGCATCCAGATCCCCGTCGAGAACCCCCTGAGTGTCGGAGGTCTCCACCGCCGTCCGCAGGTCCTTGACCATCTGATAGGGCTGCAGGACGTAGGACCGAATCTGATGCCCCCAACCGATATCGCTTTTGGTGTCTTCCAGGGCCTGGGCCTTTTCCTCACGCAGCCTCAATTCCCGTTCGTACAACCGCGCCTTCAACATGTTCCAGCAATGGGCTCGGTTCTGGTGCTGGGAGCGTTCCGATTGGCATTGCACCACCACCCCGGTAGGAATGTGGGTAATGCGCACGGCGCTATCGGTCCGGTTCACGTGCTGACCACCGGCTCCCGAGGCCCGATATGTGTCGATCCGACAATCCTTCTCCTGAATGTCGATCTCGATGGCATCGTCGATCACAGGGTAGACCCAGACCGAGGAAAAGCTGGTGTGCCGCCTGGCAGAACTGTCGAACGGACTGATCCGCACCAACCGATGCACACCGCTTTCGGTTTTCAACCAGCCATAGGCATTGTGTCCGGTCACCTTGACGGTCACCGACTTGATACCGGCTTCTTCGCCTTCGCTTTCTTCCAGGTACTCCACCTTATAGCCGTGCGCTTCCGCCCATCGGCTATACATCCGCAACAGGATCTGGGCCCAGTCCTGGGCTTCAGTCCCACCGGCACCGGCGTGCACCTCCAGATAGGCATCATTGCTATCGGCCTCGCCCGACAGCAGGCTTTCCAATTCCCGCTTCCGCGCCGTGGCAGCGATGGTCTTCAGCAGGGCCTCGCCTTCATCCACGGTTTCCGTATCGTCCTCTTCCTCGCCCAGCTCGATCAGACCGATAGCGTCTTCCATCTCGGTTGCGAGGGCCCGATAGCCGTTGATCGAGCCTTCCAGATGCGTGCGTTCGCGCATCAGCTTTTGGGCTTTCTCGGCGTTGTTCCAGAGGTTTGGATCCTCGGACAGGGCGTTCAGTTCGTCCAGGCGTCTAAGGGCGTTATCCCAGTCAAAGATGCCTCCTCAGCAGTGCCATGGACTGCTTGATCTCATCGACCAGGGTTTGACATTCCGCGCGCATCGCGTGTCGTCCTTCCCATGTTTCGGGGTAATAGGGTCGCGTAAAGTGCCCCACTCGACGCCTCCTGTCCAGACGGGGAAATGACTGGCAGCCAATCCGGTGACTTCGCTCACCCCGCGCCCGTCCGCCCGAGTGGTTCCTTGTCATAGGACATGACAGTGTCTCGTGCCTTTTTGGGCTATCGCCCAAACCCATTTTGGGGCCGATGCCCCCAAACCCCCATTTTTTTGCCCCGTAACGGCAAAAGAGCGTTTCCGCATCCGACCAAGACCCTGAGCGCTACTTTCTCGCCCAGGGTCCTCATTTATGCACGGGACCTTAATACAATCCGCCCGCGCTTGGCGCCGCACCACCGCCACTGGGTTGGAAGGGGGCGCCTCCAGCAGGTGAGGAGAAGGCGCCCGTTGCGGGATCTCCGCTCTGCTGGAAGCTTCCGAAATCCCCCATGGGAACCGCAGACCCATCGATCACATAGGAGGCAGAGGCCACAGAAGGGACAGTCCCCGGCTTGAAGGCCTCCATAATCGAGTTTTCCGTGCTGGAGCTGCGCTGGCCCGTCAGCCGGTCAATCCGCACAAACTTGATGCCGTCGGGCGCCCGGAAGGGGATGTCGGGTTTATCGGCCAGAGCTTCCTTCATGAAGGCGGTGAAAATGGGTGCCGCCGCCGTGGATCCCGCCTCGTGGTTGCCCAGGGTGCGCGGGACGTCGAAGCCGACGAACACACCACAGACCAGATCCGGCGAGAACCCCATAAACCAGGTATCAAGACTGTCGTTGGATGTTCCCGTCTTGCCTGCAACCGTTTTGCCCACGGCCTGAACCCGAGTCCCCGTGCCCCGCTGCACCACACCTTGCAGAATAGACACCATCTGATATGCGGACAGGGGGTCGGTCATGATTTCCCGATCATCGGGAATACTAGGCAACCCTTGGCCCGTCCATTGGACGGCCTCGCAGGCATCGCATTCCCGGTGATCGTGACGGTAGATGGTCTTGCCCGTCCGGTCTTGGATACGGTCCAACAGGGTGGGCTCAATCCGTCGCCCGCCGTTGACCAGCATCGCATAGGCTGTCGTCAGGTCCATGACCGTAGTTTCCACCGCCCCCAAGGACGCCGCCAGGAACCGGGGCATGGTTTTGACCACTCCGAACTTCTCCGCATACTCAGCGACCACATCCATGCCAACCGCGTTCGCCAGACGCACGGTCATGAGGTTCCGGGATTTCTCAATACCCATGCGCAGGGTCGAGGGCCCATAAAACCGACCCGAATAGTTCTTCGGCTTCCATAAGGGTTGACCTGGGCCCGGATCGTAGACAAAGGGCGCATCCAGAATGATGGTGGCCGGGGTGTACCCGTGATCCAAGGCCGCCAGATAGACGAAGGGCTTAAAGGCAGACCCGGGCTGGCGTTTGGCCTGTGTCGCCCGGTTGAATTCACTGCGCTTGGGGGAGAACCCGCCGACCATGGCCAATACGCGGCCCGTATGGGGATCCATGGCAACAAGAGCACCCTCAATATCCGGCATCTGGCGCAGCGCGTAAGTCCCCGCAGGCAAGTCCTTGCCCTTGTCGTCCTTCAGCACCGGCTCCACCAGGACCACATCCCCGACCTCCAGGACATCCGAAGGCCTCTTGGGCGCATTGCCGAACCGTTGCCCCTCGATCCAGCGGCGCGCCCAGCTCATTTCCTTCATGGGAATGGAGCCGCCATACCCGTCTGCGGTCCCCACCTTGGCCTCGCCCTTGTCCAGGCGCAAGATCACCGCCAGCCGCCAATCCTCGGGCGCACCCTCAGGTGTGGCGATATCCGGCAGCAGGGTCTTCCAGTTCTCAACCGCACCGATGGAAGTGACCGGTCCCCGCCAGCCATGGCGGCGATCATAGGCGATAAGCCCATCACGCAAGGCCTTCGTCGCAAGGTTCTGCAGCCGGGGATCCAGCGTTGTCCGCACATACATCCCCCCCTTGTACAGAGCTTCCTCGCCATATTGGGCACTGAGTTGGCGACGCACTTCCTCGGAGAAGAATTCGGCGTTGTGGACCACCTGGGCCTCGCCCCGCTTGTGCACGGTGATCGGCTCAGCCTTGGCCGCCTCGGCCTCTTCCGCCGTGATATGCCCGTCTTCGAGCATGCGATCGACCACCCAATCGCGCCGGGCCTTGGCGGCCTCGGGCTTCTTGATGGGGTTGTAATTGTTCGGCGCCTTGGGCAAAGCAGCCAGGAAGGCGGTCTCGCCAATGGTCAGTTCATCCAGACCCTTGTTGAAGTAGTTCAAAGCCGCAGCGGCCACGCCATAGGACCCGAAACCCAGATAGATCTCGTTCAAATAGAGTTCGAGAATGTGGTCCTTGGTGAAAGCGTCCTCGATCCGGAAGGCCAGAATGGCCTCCTTGATCTTCCGCTCGATCGAGACTTCGCTTGTAAGCAAAAAGTTCTTCGCCACCTGCTGGGTAATGGTCGATGCGCCGACGGGGCGCCGACCGGACCCGTAGTTCTTCAGGTTGGTCAGAATCGCCCGAAAAAGGCCGACGAAATCGACTCCCGGATGGGTGTAGAAGGATTTGTCCTCGGCGGACAGGAAGGCATTGCGCACCCTTTGAGGGATCGCAGCAATCGGCACATAGACCCGCTGTTCGATGGCATATTCCGCCATCAAACGCCCGTCACCGGCCAATACCCGAGTGGTGATGGCCGGAGCGTAATTGGCCAGAGCCGTGTAATCGGGAAGATCATCCCCGTATTTGTCATAAAGGTAAGTGGCGCCACCAGCCCCACCCACCATGGTCATCATGACCAGCGACACCAGTATTTTTATCATCGGTCCACGACCCACATAACCACCCCTTCAAGCACGGTGTCACTTCCTTTTGGCAGGTTCGCCGATTCGCATGCTCACCGAGTCCGTTGATTCTGACGGGCCAGACAGGCCGCGCCGCCGCAGACGCCCCGTCCCCGACGTAGCAACCTTGGCCCAGGATCATGGCGATCCAATGACCTTCACCCTAGAATGCCTTCGAGATCGAGTTGGACCATTTCTTGGCCCAACTTGATCTCGAAGGCACTCTAAAATTTATAAGATCAGAGTAAAACCAGGCCAGCGTGACTCAAGCTGATCCAGTTTCACTCTCGGACGCAATCCCACATCCCGTCTTTGCCGAGACCACACTCACTGAGACCGAATTCGCCGGAGTTTATCCCATAAAACCGGATCCGCCGAGGATCCCGGCGCCCCTTAGGGACGCCAAGCCCGCTGCTGCTGGGGAGCGAAAAAATCATCAATGCTCCGGACCAGAGCGGCGGCCAGCTTCGCCCGGTACCCACTGGTGCGCAAGAGCTTTTCATCCGTCCGATTGGAGACGAATCCCATCTCCACAAGCACAGAAGGGACATCAGGCGCCTTGAGCACGGCGAAGCCTGCATAGCGGCGCGTTTTGCCCAATTTCTTGACATCCGGCGGCAACTGGGAAATCAGCGCATTGGCGAACCGCACGGACTTGTTTTTGGTTTCCCGTTGGGCCAGGTCGATCAGGATATTGGCCACATCCGGCGTTTCGTGGGACAGATCCATCCCCAACAGGATGTCCGCCTTATTCTCCCGCTCTGCCAACTGGGCAGCCTCGTCATCCGAAGCATTCTCCGACAGGGTATAGACCGACAGACCCCGCACACCCGGATCGCGCAAGGCATCGGCATGCAGGGAAATGAACAGATCCGCCCCGGCATGGCGGCCCCGGGCCACCCGTTCACGCAGGCGGATCGCCGTATCCCGATCACGGGTCATGACCACCTTATAGCGCCCCGTGGCTTCCAAGGCTTTGCGCAAATCCCGTCCCATATTCAGGGTGATGTCCTTTTCATGGACACCCGTCAACCCGATGGCCCCGGGATCCCGTCCCCCGTGACCGGGATCCAGAACAATCACCGGCTTGCGCGGCGCGGCATAGCGGGGGGTGGGTTTCTCCATGGGGACGGGAACGACCCTTCCATCGGCCAAGCCGACCCGCACAATCCCCAACCGCGATACGATCGGCATGCCCATCGCCGCAGACGCCACCCCTACTCCGGAAGGGTCACCATCCACGGCGGCCCCCATGTCCTGCGGCTCTAGACTGGCGACCTGTTGACCGGGGCCGGGAAGCCCCCTCCTCCCACCGGTCCCGGATACCGGCGTATTCCGCAAATCCAATGGGGCTCCCGTTGCCGGGGCGCTTTGGGGAACCGCAGCAATGGGCGCGGGCACCCTGTCCTGATATCCGCCGGTCACCGGGGCGGGAGCCTGGGCAACCGCCCGGGTCGAGGGCGCAGGCGTGATTGTATTGGGAACATCCAGTCCCGTCGGCAGGCCAACGGAGGCCATGAACGCCCCTTCGGAGGTCGGCGCAAGATCGACGACCAACCGCCATCCCTGACCATCCTGGGGTTCCAGAAGAAAGTCCTTGTCCACGACAACGGGGCCGGACAGATCAAGCACCACACGGGCGGTGTCGCCATCGGCCATGCCGTGGCGCGCCGCCTCAATCAGCCCCAAGCCGGATGGAGCGATCGAACCGCCAAAACGCCCCTCCGGAATATCCAGAACAAGCCGATAGGGCGCTGCCAGGGTAAACAGCCGCCAACGGACCCGATCGCTCAAATCCACGACAAAGCGGGTCGAGGTCCCGTGGTCACCAAACCGCAGGCCGTCAATCCGTGCGGCAGCCCGGGCAACCCTTGGCGCAAACAGCCCGGCAGCCAGGGCCAGGGATGCCGCCCCGGACACCAGCGTTCGCCTGTTCATGCCGCTTCGCCAGTTACGCCTCATTGGTGGCCGCGTGCCCCCATGCTTGATCTTCGAATGAATGCTGTCACTCTGGTATAGGCGACCCGCTATCCTGTGGCAAGAATTTGATGCAAGAAAGCCTCGTTAGGGCATGATTTTCAACCCTTAATCCTCGATGCCTTCCGCTTTCGATTTGAATATGCCCCAAAGGAACGGAAAAGATTCAGTTGTAGAAGGATTGACCCAACTGTATCGTCTTCTGTGAGATTCCGTTGGAGGGTCCAGCCCAAATCCCGTGCAAACAGCCGGGACAGGGTCCGTGACCGGGCCGGAAGATCCCTTAGGAGTGGGAAAACCATGGGACAGAGTTCCCTGCTGGTTCCTGGTCCGGTGGGAGGCTTTAGGAGGCGGCGAAGCCGAAAGGCGTGGAAGGGTCAACCCTTTTTACGGCGGCGCGCCAAATCCGGGACCCGACAACTGGTTTTGCGACGCAACAATTTTCTTGACGGCCGGATCCAAACCGCGCCGGACAGGTTAGGCATCCTGGATTACTGGATAATGTATTTTCCGGTCCCTTGTGAACATATTCAATCAGGCGACCGCGCTCTGCGGTCACCCAGTGCCACCGCGTGCCCGTCGGGATCCCCCGAGATGGTTCCGGTTGCGTCCGGTGACCAGCTTTCCAAAAGGAAAGCGCCAGACACGGCCTATCCTACTCCGTTCGCCCGCCAACCTTTCCCCGTGTCCAAGATCCGCCGATCACCCCTGATCGACCGGTCGCCCATGCCCTCGCGACAGGGCTGGCCGACTCCGCGGAGAAGCCTTCCGAATGACCAAACGCATGCTCATCGATGCGAACCACCCAGAGGAAACTCGGGTCGTGGTTCTCGACGGTACCCGTCTTGAAGAATTTGACGTCGAGACGTCTACAAAAAAACAGCTAAAAGGAAACATATATCTCGCCAAGGTAGTTCGCGTTGAGCCCTCTCTTCAGGCGGCATTCGTGGACTATGGTGGAAACCGTCATGGATTTCTTGCCTTTAACGAGATTCACCCCGACTACTACCAGATTCCCGTGGCCGACCGCGAAAAGCTCATCGCCGAGGAGCAAGCCCAAGCTGCGGCCGAGGATGACGACGATGGAGACGGTGACAACGTTGAAACCCTTGGTGGCGACGAGGCAGAGGACAATCAACCCTCCCACCGATCCCGGTCCCGCAATATCCGATCCTACAAGATCCAGGAGGTCATTAAACGACGCCAGATCCTGTTGATCCAGGTGGTGAAAGAGGAACGCGGCAATAAGGGCGCGGCTCTGACCACCTACCTGTCCCTCGCCGGTCGGTATTGCGTTTTCATGCCCAACACCACCCGGGGTGGTGGTGTGTCCCGCAAGATCACCAACGCTGCGGACCGCAAGCGCCTGAAGACCATCATGGGCGAATTGTCCGGACCCAGGGGCAGCGCCGTCATCCTGCGGACTGCGGGCAGCGAGCGCTCCAAGGCGGAGATCAAACGCGACCATGATTACCTCATGCGGACCTGGGACAACATCCGTACAACGACCCTGGAAAGTCGGGCCCCCTGCCTGATTCACGAGGAAGGCAGCCTGATCAAGCGGGCCATCCGTGACATCTATTCCCGGGATATCGAAGAAATCCTGGTGGAAGGCGATATGGGATATCGCACCGCCAAGGATTTCATGAAGATGCTGACACCTTCCCACGCCAAGAAGGTGCAGCCTTACAAGGACGAGATTATGCCGCTGTTCCACCGATATCAGGTGGAAAGCCAGATGGATGCCATGCATAGCCCCATTGCCCAGTTGAAGTCTGGCGGCTATATCGTGATCAACCAGACCGAGGCCCTGGTGGCCATCGATGTCAACTCCGGCCGCTCGACCCGTGAACGCAATATTGAAGAAACGGCCTACAAGACAAACCTGGAGGCCGCCGACGAGATCGCGCGGCAATTGCGTCTGCGCGACCTGTCCGGGCTGATCGTCATCGACTTCATCGACATGGATGACAGCCGCTCCAATCTCAATGTGGAGCGGCGCATGAAGGACGCCCTGCGCAATGACCGGGCGCGGATCCAATTGGGCCGCATCAGCCACTTCGGCCTGATGGAGCTGTCCCGCCAGCGTCTACGTCCCAGCCTGATGGAGACCAGCTTCCTGCCCTGCCCCCATTGCCATGGAACCGGGTCGGTGCGCTCCATTGAATCCACGGCCGTCTACATGCTGCGGGTGATCGAGGAAGAAGGCGTCCGCCGCCGCTCCTGCGAAGTCACAGTCGCGATGGCGACCTCTGTGGCACTCTATATCCTTAACCACAAACGGGCCATTCTATCTGCCATTGAGGACCGTTATGATTTCAACGTCGTCCTGTTGGGTGACGACAGCCTGATCGTCCCCGACTATCGCATGGACCGCGTGAAGGCAGAGAACCGCCGGGACGACGGTCCAGTGGAAGCCGCAGCAGCCCCCCCCAGGTATCCCGATGATCCCCCTGTGGTGACCGAGGACCTGGAAGACGACGAAGATGGGGAGGAGGACGATCCCCAAACCTCCAACGGCCAAACCGAGACCTCCTCGACAAGCCTCGAGGGCACCAATGACGACGACACGGATGGGGCAGGACGCAAGCGCCGCCGCCGCCGCCGCCGCCGTGGCCGTAGGGAGAACGACAGCGCCGAAGCCACGGAGGAAGGACAGGATCAGACCTCCTCGACTGAGGACAGCGACGAGTCCGACGACGAGACCGACTCATCCGAGAGCCAATCGGGCGAGAGCCAATCGGGCGAGAGCACAAGCGAGACTGACAGCTCCGAAGGCCAGGATGATGGGGAAAGTGACGGTGACGGGGATGGAGCCAATCGCCGCCGTCGCCGCCGTCGCCGGAACCGGGGTCGGACCAGTCGGGATGACCTGTCCGCCTCGAATGATCCCTCCTCAGAGGCAGGGGACAAGACCACTCAGTCCAACAACGGGGACGCTATCCAGGCTAGCGAAAGCGAGCCCACCATGGCCGAAAGAGAGCCCACCATCGGCCCAATCACACCGGTGAGCAGGAATCCGCTTCCCTCGGAAGACGTCACCTCGCCGCCCGAACCTGAGACAACGGCCGAGGAAGAAGCCGCAGACACGGTGATCTCTTCTGCTGAAGGGGTCACCGGGGAAACCGCGCAGGACGTCACCGAGGCGGAGGAAGAAGCCACAGACACGGAGTCGGACAGCGCTGGCACGGCGACGACAGAACCGGAAACGGTGACGGAAGAGCAGCCGGAACCAACCCCGGAACAGGAAAGCGCCACCCCACAGGAGGCGGATTCTCCGATGCTGGACGAAACAGACAAACCCCGCCGCACTGGTTGGTGGTCAAAGCTGATCTCCTCCTGATTGGGATTTCGCACGTAAAAACAGGAAAAGGGCTGGTGAACTCCAGCCCTTTTTCTTTTCATATCCAGAACGGCACACGACAGTGTCTCGTGTTTTTTGGGCGAGTGCCCAAGCCCATTTGGGGGCAAATGCCCCCAAACCCCCATTTCCCTTTTATAAGGTCTGGGGCCTTACTGGCCCAGTCTCGCCAAAGAGGGGGGGGGGACGCCGTGACGGGAAAACACCAACTGTCCTGTACCGCACCCAGGAGTGCAACGGTCAGGAAAACAACTCCTCATCCGATAGCACAGGAGGAAAGGTGAGGACGACCCGTGTCCCACCCTCAGGCGCCGCTTGAAACATCATATCCCCCCCATGGGCAGCCATGACCTTGCGGGTGATGGTCAAACCAAGCCCCGTGCCGCGGATGCCGCTGGCGGCAGACCCCCGGTAGTAAAGGTCCCCCATGCGCTCCCGGTCCTCCAGGCTCAATCCCGGTCCCCGATCAGTCACTGTCACCCGCAGGTTATCCCGGGAATCGATGAAGGCCTCCACCACGACTCGCTCCTGTCCGGAATACTTCAAGGCATTACTGATAATATTTCCAATGGCGGTCATCGCCATTTCCCGATCCAGCTCCCAGGTCAGCGTTTTTGGGTTCACAGCCAGAGTCAGCCGATTGGATACTCCCGCCGCGCTCCCGTCTCCCTCCACCAGTCCATTGGCCAAATCCTGCAACATCTGCAGAACCCCTTCCTCCCGCCGATCCAGGGAAACGCCCCCGTGTTCCAAGGCTTCGGACGCCAGGAAAGAATCCACCAAAACCGACAGACGGTCGACAAGCCGACGGATCCTGCCGAGCCGTTCGACCGAAGGTCCGTTCTCCCCCTCCTTCTTAACCTCAATCATTTGGGCCGCCCGGTCTATGGACGCCAGAGGAGAGCGGAACTCATGGACCAACATGGCAATGAACTGCCGCTGTTCCTCTCCCTTCCGTCTCTCGTAAAGGGCCCGCTGTTCGGCCTTGGAGTGAGCCAAGGCGAATTTCCTTAACCGTCCCGCCAATCCAACATTGACCAAAATGGCGTGAAGCACCGCACCGATCAAATAGGCGTTCGTCGTCACCATTGTTGCCGGGAGGAACCCAATATTCGTCAAGAGCAAAGCCAAGACAGACAGGACAAGGAAAGCCAAGGCAGCAATGAACCACCAATCTTCATCCGGCCCATGGCCCTTCCAACGGGCCCGTATGGTCACCGCAAAACCGATAAAGATGACGCCCAACGTCAGAAGAAAGTATGGGGGAGCAAGGCGGCCATACCATGAGCTTCCCAGGGTTCCGATCACGGCAAGAGCTCCCAGGGAAACGCCCCCGTAGAGCACCGAAAGGGGGCGATTCCAGCTCCAAAACCGGAAGATCCGCGCCCAGAGCATCAATACCGCAGGAATCCCGGCCAGGGCACAACCAGCAACAAGCATTGACGGAAAGAGCGCACCCAAAGTGGGAAAAAGCACCGAAATCACGCCCGTTGATCCAAGAAATAGGCCAAACAACGTGGTCAGATAAGCTGCGTAAACCAAGACGGTCCCATCCCGCGTCCACAGTCCAACGGCGATATTGACCAATGTTGCCAGAAGCAGGGCGCCCAGAAACAGACCGTTCAGAAAGGTCTGAAGTTCAAAGGTTTCCATCGCTTCGGTCTGGGGAAGGATCGCGCCAGAGACATTCAGTACGCCATGGGTCCAGATCCTTAGATACACTTTGGCGGATTCCCCTTCTTTCAGGATCAGGGGCACAGCCTGCTTGGTTATTCGAAGAGGGCGTTCGCGCAGCGGTACGGAACTCCCCAGAACGGCGCGCCCTCCTGCAACGGGGCCATAGACCTGTATCTCTGTCAGAAAGGGCACCCCCAACACCAACAGCCAGTCATCCCCCACCCCAAAAGGCCGCCGAACGGTGAACCGCACCCACAGGGCCGCATCCTGATAGCCCAACGACCCCGTCCAGGGGGGTCTCCTGAACCCGTCTCGGTGCCCGGAGTCGGTCATGTCCTCAAAGGTCAGGACCTTGCTCGGGTCCAACTGGATCTCCCAATGATCCTCAAGCTTGGACAGGGCCGCTCTATCGTCGAGGGAAATGACAGCATGCGCTTCTCTCAGCTCTTTCGCCGAGGCCATCGCCAATCCACCCCCATACCGAGAGATCCCGATACATGCAATCAGTACAGCCATGAGGCCGACAAATATCCCCCTCCGACACATTGAAACTTCCCGCCCAAACAAGATACTATATCCAAGCAATACAGACCTATGATCGTCTCATTAGAACACAGCCTCACGTCAGGAGAAACGTCTTGCCGTCCGCCGATAGTATGGAAAATTCGCATCGCGAACAGGGTGAAACCGCCAACATCCATGTCCTTGTCGTCGACGATGACTCAGGTCTCCGGGCCGATCTTGCCGACTTTTTGAGGAATAAGGGATTCCGTTGCGACGCTGCGGATAGCGCTGAAACCATGCGCGCCATGCTTGACGGCGGGCTCCGGCCAGAGATTATCGTTCTGGATCTGATGCTTCCGGGACAGACAGGTCTGCAAGCCGTCCGCACCCTGCGCGAAACCAGCGATGTCCCCGTCTTGATGCTGACCTGCCTGGGAGACGGGGAACACCATATGGCCGGATTGCAATCCGGAGCCGATGCTTTTCTGCCCAAAACCTCCAGCCTGGATCTGATCGAAACCGCCATGCGGAGTGTCTTGCGCCGTGCAGGCCTCCGCCGCACCGCGTCTCAGGCTCCAGGGAAAGAGAGGGGAGGTCCGACGTCTTCTTCAGGAACCTGGACTCTGGACTTGCACACCTGGACCCTGGAGACCCCCGGGGGCCGCCAAGCTCCCCTGACTTTGGCCGAACGGGGCTTCCTGAAACCTCTGATCGAAAGTCGAGGCCGCCCCATCGACCGCTCCAGCCTGCTCAAGGCCATGGACAAGCCGGACACGGAGACCAATCGACGCAACCTGGACACATTGGCCCGACGCTTGCGCCGCAAAGTGGAAAGCCAAACCGGCACCCCCCTCCCGCTGACTTCCGTCTATGGCGAGGGCTACGTCTTCACCGGGGTCTGAGCCTCAGGCCCCGGCACCATCGAGCCAAACGGCGAGACGTCGCGCGGCCTCTTCCACAGCCTCCGTGGATCCACAGAAACTGAACCGACAAAACCGCCCGCCCCGGTCCGCGTCAAAATCCAGTCCTGGGGTTGCCGCCACGCCGGTTTCGGTCAACATGCGCCCACAGAAACCCAAGCTGTCGTTGGTCAGATGCCCCACGTCAGCATAAAGATAGAACGCGCCGTCAGCGGGGGCGAATTCTCGGAACCCGGCCTTGGGTAACTCCCGGACCAGAACCTCCCGGTTTCGGGTATAGCGGGTAATGTTGTCCTGGAAAGACGCTCGATGGCGCAGGGCAGAGATCCCCGCATACTGGGACACGGTCGGGGCATTGATGAAAAGATTCTGCGCCAGGCATTCCGCAGCGCGGATCATATCGGGCGGCATGACCAGCCAGCCGAGGCGCCAGCCCGTCATGCAAAAATACTTGGAGAAGCTGTTGACCACGATGGGGTGGTCAGCCATGCCCGCCGTGCTGACCGCATCCATGCCATAGGTGATCCCGTGGTAGATTTCGTCTGAAATCAGACGGATCCCCCTTTTCCCGCAGTAGTCGACCAAGGCGCGCAGCTCCTCCGCGGGCATGATCGTCCCTGTCGGGTTCGCGGGACTGGCAACGATCAACCCATCCAAGCCCTGCCCCTCCATCTCCTGATAGGCCTCCAGAACGGCGACCGTCGGCTGATATCGGGTTTCCGGCCCCGTCGGCAGAATCACCGGCTCGCACCCCAAAGAGGACAGAATGTGGCGGTAGGCGGGATAACCGGGCGCCGCCAGTGCCACCCGGTCGCCGATGTCGAAGGCGCTCAAAAAGGCCAGGATGAAGCCACTGCTTGATCCGGTGGTTACGACAATGCGAGCCGGATCCACCTCCATCCCCTGGGTCACCTGATAGTCCCGGGCGATCGCCTGCCGCAATTCCGGCAGGCCAAGGGCCACCGTATACCCCAAAGTGTCCGCACGAACCCGATCGGCGACCTCAGCCCGGCAAAGATCCGGCAATCCCGTGGAGGGCTGCCCCACTTCCAAGTGCAGAACGTCGGCCCCTCCGGCCTCCCGCTCCGCAGCGGCGCGCATGACATCCATGACGATAAAGGGGGGCACCTGCCCCCGGCGAGCGACTTTCAATGCCATTGGAAACGATCCCGAACGGAAGAAACAAAAACTCGAAACGCGGCGGTGTCTCGTCTTTTTTGGGCGAGTGCCCAAACCCCTTTGGGGGCGATGCCCCCAAACCCCCATTTTTCTTTTAAAAATAACAGCCTGAGGCCCCAGAGCCCTCTTTTGGGATCAAAGGGTCCGTGACCCTTTGCGGGTTTGGGCAGAGCCCAAAAACTGCGAAGCAGGTTTTCCGGATGTTCGAGGAAACGGTGTATAGACCGCCGCGTACCCTTGGGACAAAAAGCCCCTACTTACCGGCGCGCAACCCGTATCCGGCCCCCCGGGGATCCACCGCAGCGGCGCAGGTTTCCGGATTTCGGGGAATGCCGCCGGGGCAGGACGCCACATTGACCCGCGCCGGAGCCGCCACCGCCTGATTGTTCACCACCGATTGGAGCGGCGTGCCCTCACCGGCCGCCAAAATCGCCGCGCTCAAAGCCTCGACAATCCCAGACGCCCCCCGCCCACCAGCAGCAATCCCAAGATGGAAGGCATGCACATTGCGGTTCACTTTGAGCAAAGTGGCTAAGGCCTCCCCGCTTCCCCCGACGGCAGGGGGCGGCGAGATCAGGAAGCCCTGGTTGGGCATCTCGATCCCGGTGCCAAAGGGCCGCCCCATGCTCAGAACACAGGCGACACCATTGCCCAGGCTGTCGGCGACCACATAACCTGTGGAACCGGGAGCGGATTCAACGGAGGGGCTGCCCAGGTTCGGAGCTCCAAAAGTATGAACCTCCTGATAGCCTTCTTCCCGCACTTTGGATCGGTCCTCCCGCGGCAGTTCATTCCGCAGATCCTGCAGGGTCAGACCGAAACCGGCCATGCTTGCGGCCTCGACCATCTCCCGGGCCATCGTCCCGTCATGCATTTCGCCTGGCCCCCTTTGGCGAATGCGGCCCAGGGATCCGGCCAGATTATGCAGAGCAATCTTTTGCCCTTCGACCAGACCCGCCGCAAAGGAACTGGCCGCCGTATCCGGTCCCCGGGGGAAGTCGGCCATCCGTTGAACCAGAGCCCGGGAGGCAGGAAAGCCAAAGCGCGCCAGATTTTCCGCTGGCGCCACCAGCGTTTCCCAGCGCAGGGACCCGGACCGGGCATGCAAAGCAAAGAGGCCCCGGGCGAGTGCGGGCACGGCCATGGATCCCTTGGGTCCGGGCAGGGTCGATGCGTTGGGCAGGAATTCCAGGGCTTGGACCGCATCCGCCTCCGCATCATAGGACAGGCAGATCCCCCCGCCCCCAAGCCCGGCAGAGGACGGCAGGGTTACGGCCAAAGTGAAGCCCATGGCAACGGCGGCGTCAAAGGCCAGTCCTCCGGCACTGAGCACATCCCGTCCGACGAGCACCGCCTGGGGTTCGTCGGCCGCAATGACGCCGGAGAATCCTTCTACATATCCAATGGTCCCCACCTGCAGGTCGTCGGCGCAACCGCCAACCAGGAGGAGCGAGGCTGTCGCAAGCGCCGCCAATCCGATGCGCCCGCCAGCGGTATTCGATTGACCGCGTTGACGCGAGCCGCTCCCCCCCCTAGCTTGACAGGATGCCCGTGTCGTCTGGCGTATTTTCTCGAATGGGACCATCCGCAAGGAGGCCCTCTGAAACCTGGTGAAACGCATGCGCTTCCTCGTTGCTATCCGCCTTACCGGAACCGTGGTCACCGGCGGGGTGCTGACTTGTCTTAGGGTCGGACTGGTGATGGCCACCGTCCTGGGGCTGTCGACGGCACCCGTTTGGGCGAGAGGGATGTCCCTGATCCGCGACGCGGAAATTGAAAATACCATTGGTATGATCGCCGCGCCACTCTCCAGGGCAGCGGGGATTGGAGATCGGGTCATTACCATCCGCTTGATCAACGACGACGCCATCAATGCCTTCGCTACCACGGGCAACCGCATCTTCATCAATACGGGCACAATCCTCAAGTCCCGCGGCCCAAACGAATTGAAGGGCGTGATCGCCCACGAAATCGGCCACTTGGCTGGGGGCCACCTGATCCACCTGCAGGACAAGCTGGATCAGACCTTTATGTATAGCATGCTCGGCATGCTCGCCGGAGCGGCGGCAGGGGCGGCCTCGGGCCGGGGAGATGTGGCCGGGGCGGTCATGCTCGGCGCCCAGCACGCGGCCCAACGCAACCTTCTGGCCTTCAGCCGGACCCAGGAGAACAGTGCCGACTCCTTCGCGATGCGGGCACTCGACGCCACCCACCAATCCTCCAAAGGATTGCTGCGCTTTTTCGAGGAGTTGGGCGATCAGGAAGCCCTGATTTCAAGCAGTCAGGACCCCTATGTGCGCACCCACCCCTTGACTCGGGACCGCGTGAGCGCTTTGGCCAACCATGTGGCCAAATCGCCCTATTCGGACGTTCCTCCCCCTGCGGCGGAGGTCGAGGCCTTCGAACGGGTCCAGGCGAAATTGCTGGCTTACCTGAAGCCCGGGGTCAGCACCATGACCAAATACCCGGCTACGGACCGGTCCATTGCCGGTCGCTATGCCCATGCCATTGCCTATTTCCGCCGATCGGACCTGGGACGGGCCCTCCCCATGATCGACGGCCTCATCGCCGACCGCCCCCAAGACCCCTACTTCGAAGAGTTGCGCGGCCAGATGCTGGTCGAAAACCAACGCCTCGCCGAAGGTGTCGCCTCCTACGAAAAGGCCGTCCGCCTCGCCCCGACCGAACCCCTGATCCTGGTCTCCCTGGCCCATGCCCAGGTGGAATTGGGCGATCGGTCGAACCTGGAGAAAGCACGCACCAACCTGAAGGCAGCCCTGAACCTGGAGCCGAACAATCCCTTTGCCTGGAAGCAATTGGCCAAAGCCGAAGGGAAACTGGGCAACGAGGGCATGGCGACCTTGGCTCTGGCCGAAATGGCCATGGCCCAGGGCAACCCCCGGGAGGCACTGGCCCATGCCCACCGGGCCGAAGGACGCATCCCCAAAGGGTCACGGGACGCCCTGCGCCTGCAGGATCTGATCGCCGAAGCCGAGCGCCTCAAGGACAAGGAAAACTAGGATCATGCCCGCCGCCATGGCTGCCCTGTTCCTCTGCCAACTTCTGGGGGAACTGGCTGCCCGCCTGACTCACCTTCCCATTCCCGGTCCCGTGGCTGGCATGGTCCTGCTTCTGATCTGGCTGACCTGGGGTCGGTTCACCCCACAAGCCTTGCCCCAGACCGCCCGGGGCCTCCTGTCCCACCTGTCCCTGTTGTTCGTTCCTGCCGGCGCCGGTATCGTCCTGCACCTCCAGCGTCTATCCGAGCAATGGCTCGCCATTTCCGTCGCCGTCGTGGGTAGCACCCTGCTGGCCCTGGTGGCCACTGCCGTGACGTTTCGAGTGGTGGCTAAGGCCATGGGACTCGACCAAGTGACCCGCGAGGATCCACAAGAGAGCGGGAGCCCCCTCCCATGACCGGTGCCGATCCCTTGACGGACCTCTGGGTCTACCTGAACACCACGCCCCTGTTCTGGCTCTGGGTGACCCTTATGGCCTATCTTGTGGGTCATGCCCTTCACGTGAAAGCCAGAGGGGCACCCTTGGTCAACCCTGTGGCCATCGCCGTGGGCCTGATCATCGCCCTGCTTTGGGCCACCAAGACCTCCTACGAGCACTATTTCGAAGGCGCCCAGTTCATCCACTTTCTGTTGGGTCCGGCCACAGTCGCCCTGGCCGTGCCCCTGTTCGAGAACCTGGGCCGGGTCCGCAGGGTACTGATCCCCATGACAGCGGCGCTGGTCGTCGGTTCCATCGTCGCGGCAGCCTCGGCCATGATCCTGGGGAAACTGATGGGGGCTTCGCCGGAGGTCGTTCTCTCGCTGGCGCCGAAATCGGTCACCAGCCCCATCGCCATGGGCATCAGCGAAAGCATTGGTGGCCTGCCCCGGTTGACCGCTGCCCTGGTCATCCTGACGGGCATCCTGGGAGCCATTCTTGTTACGCCCCTGATGGACCGCTTGGGTATTCGCGACTATCAGGCCCGGGGGTTCGCCGCCGGTTTGGCGGCCCATGGCATCGGTACGGCCCGGGCCTTCCAGGTCCACCCCATCGCCGGAGCCTTCGCCGGGATCGGCATGGGGCTGAACGGGCTGGTCACGACCGTGGTCGTTGCCGTTCTGGTAGCCGTGTTAACCTGAAGGGGGAGCATGGCCCATCAAATTCCCGCGATCAGAGCGCCCCGCCCTTGCCCCGGAGCAGTTGATCACGCACACTTCCGCCACGTTTATCCGCCTGACTCGGGTGGCCTCTCCGTTTAGATCAAACCGCCCTAAATCGGAATCGATTCAGGGCGGGTAATTTGATCTGGATTCAATAAGTTGAACATCGAGTGGACCGGAAAGCCGGTGCCCACTTTTCCGCTCGATGCTCTAGATATCACGAGGATTATGATCCCATGCGCCTGCTTCGTTCCGCGTCCGTTTCCCTCCGCCGGGGCGCCCTGGCCTCGGCCATGGCGCTGTCCCTCGGGGTTCTGTCCATGGGCTCCCTGGCGACTCCCGCAGTGGCTGCGGATCCCCTCACCCCCGAGCAGACCGAGGCGGTGAAAGACCTGATCCGTGAGCATCTGATTGCCAACCCGGAAATCCTCAAAGAGGCGTTCCAGGCCCTAAAAGCCAAAGAAGACGCCGCAGAAAAGGCCAATCAGGCATCGATGATCAAGCAATTGGGACCCATGCTCACCGATCCCAAGGACTTGCCAACCCTGGGAAATGCCAAAGGCGACGTGACTGTGGTTGAATTTTCCGACTACAACTGTGGCTATTGCAAGCGCGTCTTTCCGGTCCTGTGGGACACCATCAAGACGGACGGAAAGATCAAACTGCACGTCATGGAGTACCCGATCCTCGGTCCGGACTCGGTTCTGGGCGCCCGGGCAGCCCTTGCCGTGGCCCTACAGGACGAAGCGAAATACGAGCCCTATCACAAGGCCTTGATGGCCCATAAGGGCAAGATCACCGAGGAGGTACTCGCCAAGCTCGCCAAGGACCAAGGCCTGGACGCGGAGAAGATGAAAAAGGACATGACATCCGAGGACGTCGACGCCAAGATCGCCCGGTCCTTCCAGCTTGCCCAGGCCCTGGGCATCAGCGGCACGCCAGCCTTCATCATTGGCGACCAACTCATCCCCGGCGCCATGGGGCCGGATACTTTGACCGCCCTGGTGAAAAAAGCCCGGGCCGGAAAGTAAGGCTCCACACCCCATCACAAGCCACCGTACACGACAGGGGATGTTTTCCCGTCATGGGGCTTTGCCCCGTTCCCCACTGGGGCCGAAAGGCCCCAGACACCGGACAGTTACTGGCCGAAAGGCCCCAGACACCCGGGCTGTTCCTTTGAAAAGAAAAAAGGGGGGTTTGGGGGCATTGGCCCCCAAATGGGCTTGGGCAATCGCCCAAAAAACATAAGACACTGTCCTGTACCGTGATCCCAATCAGATCGTTAGAGATCCCAGTGCCCCAGGTCCGTTACCCCACAGGGGTCTCTATCGTTTCAGCCCCGCCGCCGTCTGGCTCATCTCATCAGCTGTGCGGAACACATTGGCTGCAGATGAATAGGCGGTCTGAGTGGTAATCATCCGGCTGAACTGGTCGGTCAAATCCGTCGTCGATTGCTCCAAGGCCCCTGGAGTCAAGCGCACGCCCCCACTTAAGGTATCCGAAGCGGACAGAATACGCCGATCTCCCGCGTAGTCACTGGCCGCAAAAAGGGTTCCAGACTTCGCCTCCAAATTATCGACGGCCGTGAAATCAGCCATAGCCAGCTTGAAGAGAGGGCGGGTTGTGCCATTGGTGTACCTGCCGCTTAGCACCCCTGTCTCATCAAAGCTCGTGCTGGACAACGATCCTTCGGGATAGCCGTTGGCCGTCGTTTCATCCATCCGCGTCTGGCCGCCGTATTGCGTCACCTCACTCATATCAACAGTGAAGGATCCGGTCGTTCCGTTCGCATAGGTCATGTCGAAGGTCAGCATACCGTCAGGGGGATTGGTCAACCTCCCTCCGCCATCAAAGACCAAAGTACTGGGCGAGGCCGTTCCGGTGTTGCCATTGGCATCGGTCAACGACAAGGTCCAGGTGTTCTGGTTGGCCGGATCCGGCTGAAACTGCATTTTAATGGATTGGCGGGGCCAAGTGTTCGTCGTGGTGCCATCGGGTTTGGTCTCGGAATATTGAGGGCCCCAAACGTTGATCCCCAAAGTCTGGGTCGTGCTGGCGTCCGCATCGAGATTGGCCCGAACCTCGACCGAAGAGGTGGCCTTTCCGTCAGCGACCTGCAGCGAATTGACCTTTATGGGAACCAAGCCTGCGCCTCCGGTAACGCTACCCGTTGCAGGATCGTTGACAGGGAAGGGCTCTGTCCCGGCCTGAACAGCGGCCTCATCAGCCGCCCACCCCATCAGGTAATACCCTCCCGAAGTGGTTAAATAGGAATCCCCGCTTGCCTCATCCTGACGGGCTTGGAAGTCCCCCGCCCGGGTGTAGAGCGTTTCACCAGACCCATCCAATTGGGGATTAACCATGAACAGACCGGTACCGCCGATGGCCAAATCCATATCCCGCCCCGTCTGCAGGACGGCTCCTTGCCCGGAAACCCGGCGATAATCCACCGGCTTGGTCCCAAAAAAATCGAAGCGGGCCGTCGTTTCCGACAGCAGAGTCTTGAAGTTGGTGTCCACCTGCCTGTAGCCAGCAGTGTTCACGTTGGTCACGTTCGTGGAAATCTGTCCCAGCGCATGCGATTGGGCAGTCATCGCCATGGAACTGTTCGTGAAGGCACCCATAAGGCTCATCACCGGTCTCCCAAAATCCCCCACCTCTCTGGACACTCTCGATCCAGGGCGCGCGGAAAAAACAAAATGTCACCAGAATAATGCACAATTCGCGCCAATATCCCGACCGCTGACACATCCTCTTCCCCGAGGGGGACTCCACGTCAAATTCAGCACCAACCAATTGAATTTAAATCTGTTTTTTGAAAGGAGTGACAAGACATCTTCGGTCGCCCCTCCCTCTGTTGTCCCGGCCCGTGACCGGAAAAAACAGAAAAAAGGGCGGCAAATTTTGCCGCCCCTCCCGGTAAATTCATCCCCGCCAACTGGGATCAGATCAGTCCGCCAAGGGGGGAGGATGGATCGGCATAGAGCTTGCGGGGCATGCGCCCGGCCAAATAACCCTCGCGCCCGGCTTCAACGGCCCGCTTCATGGCCCGAGCCATGCGGATCGGATCCTTGGCCTGGGCAATGGCGCTGTTCATCAACACACCGTCGCATCCCAGTTCCATGGCCGCTGCGGCCTCCGAGGGTGCCCCCACGCCCGCGTCCACCAACACCGGAACGCTCACCGCTTCCTTGATCAGGCGGATGGTGTAAGGATTGATGATCCCCAGACCGGAGCCGATCAGAGAGCCTAAGGGCATGATCGCCACGCAGCCCATGTCCTCCAGCCGTTTGGCGGCAATGGGATCGTCCGCGCAATAGACCATGACCTTGAAACCGTCTTTGACCAGGGCCTCTGCCGCGATCAGGGTCTCGGCCATGTTGGGATACAGGGTTTTCTGATCGCCAAGAACCTCCAGCTTCACCAGATCCCACCCTCCGGCTTCCCGCGCCAGACGCAGGGTCCGCACGGCATCATCGGCTGTAAAACAGCCTGCCGTATTGGGCAGGTAGGTATATTTCTTGGGATCCACGTAATCGACAAGCATGGGTTGGCTGGGATCGCTGACATTGACCCGGCGAACGGCGACCGTGACAATTTCCGCTCCGCTGGCCTCGATGGCCAGGGCCGTTTCCTCGAAGTCCTTGTATTTGCCGGTTCCCACCAACAAGCGAGACGTGAAGGTCCTGTCTGCGACAGTAAAGCCGTCCTCTCCGGCCACCACCTGAGTGGTCTCGAGGTCTCCGCCTCCAATGAAATGCACGATTTCCAACTGATCCCCTTCGCCCAGAGAGATCTCGGCGTATTGGGTTTTGGGAACGATTTCACGGTTCCGCTCAACGGCCACCTTGCGGGAATCGAGCCCCAGATCGGACAGCAGTCCTTCAACGGTTCGGGCGGCTGCGAGGTCCCGGGCCTCGCCATTGATGATAACCTGCATGGGTTGGTGTTCCGTGCCAAAGTTTGCGTAAGAATTTTGCGTAAGAATTCTGAAACGCCCCGTCCGGGTCGCCGTTGTCAAACGTCCCTTCCGGATCGCCGTGAGTATGGGGCGGAGGGCGCAGGCTTTCAACCTTTCCCCAAGAAATCCCCCTTTTCCCGTCAATCGCATGGCCATCATGTTCCCAGGGTTGTTGCGGGGGCGTGAAGGCATGGTATAACCCTCTCCAACGCGTCCGGTTTTTTGTAGCGACGCGCAGGGATTCTCATGACCAACCGTGTTATCCCCCCGCATAACGGTTTTACCCAATCCAGAACCGGCCTTTGCCGGGTCCGGACCGGATGCCCGACCGGGAGGGACATACGGACCATGCCTCCGGCGAGGAGCGAACGGAAAAGGGCTCTATCCCTCCGTTTCACTTCACCGCCCCCAACCAGCCAGACAATCGCGGAGTGAACCGAGACCATGGCGAAGACCACCATCGATAGCGAGGCGATCCGCGCCCTCGCCGATCTGCTGCACGATACCGGCCTCAGTGAAATCGAGTATGAAAGCGGATCCGTGCGGGTCCGCGTGGCCAAGCAGATGACCGCTGTCACAGCGCCTGCGGCGGCTCCAGCGCCCCCGGCTGCCCCGGTGACTGCGGCTCCTGTCGCATCGGCGGACCCCTCCGACCATCCCGGTGCGGTCAAGGCCCCCATGGTGGGCGTGGTTTACCATTCCAACGAACCGGGCGCCGCCGCTTTCATCAAAGTCGGTGACACCGTGGCCGAGGGACAGACATTGGTCCTGATCGAAGCCATGAAGACCTTCAACCCCGTGCGCGCCCCCAAGGCTGGCACGGTCTCGGCCATTCTCGTGGACGATGCGACGCCGGTGGAATACGGCGAGCCCCTCGTCATCATCGAGTAAAGGGAGCGCCTCCGCCCCATGTTCGAAAAAATCCTTATCGCCAATCGGGGCGAGATCGCGCTGCGCATCCACCGGGCTTGCCGGGAGATGGGCATCAAGACCGTCGCGGTCCACTCCACAGCCGATGCGGAAGCCATGCACGTACGGCTGGCCGACGAATCCGTCTGCATTGGCCCCCCCTCGGCCCGGGACAGCTACCTGTCCAAGGCCGCGATCCTGTCTGCAGCGACCATTACCCATGCCGACGCCATTCACCCCGGATACGGCTTCCTATCGGAAAATGCCGATTTCGCCGAGATGGTGGTGGATCACGGCTTCGCCTTCATCGGCCCTTCCCCCAAACACATCCGTTTGATGGGAGACAAGATCACTGCCAAACAGGCGGCCCTGGACGCGGGCTTGCCCTGCGTCCCCGGTTCGGCTGGCGCAGTGGAGACGGAAGAAGAAGCCCAACGTCTCGCCACCGAATTTGGCTATCCCGTGCTCTTCAAAGCCACCGCAGGCGGCGGCGGGCGCGGTATGAAGGTGGCCACCTCCGACGACGACCTCCTGGAAGCCTACCGCACCGCCCGAACCGAGGCACTCGCCGCCTTCGGTAACGGCGAGGTCTATATGGAGAAATACCTCCAGAACCCACGCCATATCGAGGTGCAGGTTCTGGGCGACACCCATGGCGGTGCGGTCCATCTGGGCGAGCGCGATTGTTCCTTGCAGCGGAAGCACCAGAAGGTCTTGGAGGAGGCCCGCTCCCCCGCCCTGAACGACGAAGCCCGCGAGCGGATCGGCGAAATTGCCCGCAAGGCTGTGGAGAATCTAGGCTACTACAACGCCGGAACCATGGAGTTTCTCTACGAAAACGGGGAATTCTACTTCATCGAAATGAACACCCGTTTGCAGGTGGAACATCCGGTGACGGAAATGATCACCGGCCTGGACCTGGTCCGCGAACAGATCCGCATCGCGTCGGGCGCCCCCCTGGGCTATTCCCAAAAGGACATCCGCTTCGAGGGGCATGCCATCGAATGCCGGGTGAATGCCGAGGATCCGGAAACCTTCGCCCCCTCCCCAGGTCGGGTGACCGACTTCCACCAGCCCGGTGGCATGGGTGTACGGGTGGACAGCGGCCTGTACCAGGGCGTGATGGTGCCGCCCCACTATGACAGCATGGTGGCCAAGCTGATCGTCCACGGGGCCAACCGCAATGAATGCCTGATGCGTCTGCGCCGTGCCCTGGATGAGTTCGTCATCGAAGGGATCAAAACCACCCTGCCCCTCCACCGGAAACTGGTCAGAACCCAGACCTTTATCGACGGCTCCTACGACATCCGTTGGTTGGAAAACCATGTGACCGACTGATGTCGGTCTCCGTTTCCGGGGGACGCTCCTCCCCCGGAAACCAAAAAAAATCTTGATGAATATCGACTCCATGCCCTGTAATGGGTCTGGATGTGGTCTCGAGGGAGAGCAAGGGGTGATTTCCATCACGCCGGAAATCGTAGTCCGCGCTTATGCCAGCGGGGTGTTCCCCATGGCCAAGTCCCATGATGATCCTCGCCTCTATTGGATCGATCCGGAAAATCGGGGGATTCTGCCCCTGGACGGCTTGCATGTGTCCCGCAGTATGCGCAAGGTCTTAAGACGCGGTCTGTACGACGTCTCCATCGACCGGGCCTTTGTGGAGGTGATCAAACAATGCGCCGCACCCGTTCCAGGTCGGGAAGAAACCTGGATCAATCCGGAAATAGAGCAGCTTTTCACCGATCTCTTCGATCTTGGATTGGCCCATAGCGTTGAATGCTGGGACGGAGACCAGCTTGTCGGCGGGCTCTACGGCCTGGCCTTAGGCGGAGCATTTTTCGGTGAAAGCATGTTTTCCCGACGGGACAATGCCTCCAAGGTCGCCGCCTGCCATCTGGTGGCCCGCCTGAAAAAGGGCGGGTTCCGTCTGCTGGACACCCAGTTTACAACCAAGCATCTGTGCAGCCTGGGCGCCCTGGAAATTCCCCGCTACGACTACCAGCGGCGCCTCTCGGAAGCCCTGAAGGTGCACGGGAATTTCTTGGTTGAGCCCCCCGATGTGCTGGCTGAACTGGACCACAAGGTGGGGTGGTAGAAGGCGAAGAGGTCCGCCACCCTGCCTCAAAGCCCCCCTCATTGGATCATATGGTTAGAACGGAATGAGCACGGAAAACCGGTGCTCATTTTTCCTCATTCCCCCCTAATCCAGCGGCGGGGCTCCTGGATCGACCGGCTCCACGGGAGCAGCATCGGCACCCGGGGCGCCCCCCTCCCCCGTTTCCAGGTCCGAGGGAATCTCGCATTTCAACACCCAGACATCATAAACGCCGTGATCCATCGCCGACAGGGACGGACTGGACGCATACATCCACCCCCGAAAGACCTCGCGCGGGGCCTGTCCGTCAGTCAATTCAGAGATATCCAGGAAGGCGCCGCTTTCTGGATCATCGGGCGGGACCCGTCGGATACAGGAACGGACCACGATCGACAGGGATCCCAGCCGCCATTCCTGGCCCACGGTCACCTTTGCTTCGCCGACCCGGGCTGTGATTTTGTCGAGCCAGCCCAAAATGGCCGTCTGGGCATGGATATCCTCAGCCCCAGCGGATAACGGAGCGATGGCGATCAGACCCGCCAGGGAAAGGGCTGAAACCCTGGCTGGGGTCATGAAGGAACGAATCCGGAAAAACGTCATGGGACCTCTCACGAGCCCGCTGGGGGTTGGGTGGCCAGGAAGATAATTTCACCCACCAGCTCTTCCATGGACTGGAAGTCCTGGGTCCGGGTCAAGCGGCCACCTGCAGCGATCATGGTTTTCGATTCACCCGGCTCAAGGCGGACATATTTCCCACCCAGAAGACCGTCACTGACAATGGCCACCCGGCTGTCCTCAGGCACCTTGATTTCAGAACTGATGGTCAGATCGACCACCGCTTCATAGGTGGTGGTATCCAGCTTCTGAGCCGTGACACTGCCAACTTTCACCCCGTTGATGCGGACATCGCTGCCCGTATCCAGACCACCAACCTTCAGGAAAATGGCCTCCACCGGATAGCCCGTCAAGGGTTTCAGATCTGCGGTATTATAGGCAAAGACCAGGAACAGGGCAGCGACGATGAGCACCACCGCGCCCATGATCGTTTCGATCGGATTGCGTCCCAAAATTCGAATCCTCGCCGGTCTAAGGGTTGGTCAGGGGAGAAGCGGGTGAGGCTGGAGAAGAGGATGAATTAAGGGAATCGCCCTCCGATTTCCGCCCCCCATCCACAGACTCCCCGTCCATTGGCGCCCCATCCACTGACCCGTCTTTTCCGTTCACCCCAGGAGCCCAAGGGGCGAACAGGTTCACCGGCGGGGAAGGTTCACAATCGCAAGCAGGTGGTTCGTCAGCCGACGGGGTCGCCTTCGATGGCGCGTCCAGGATCGACTGCGGCCGGGGCATCTCCTGCTCGCTGGCCGGTATATTCGGATCCAACCCCCTTTTGACCTTGGCCATGGCCACGATCTTCGACAACAGGTCCTCGATGATCACCGAGTCCTGCGTATAGTCGAGACGCTCACCTGAGGGAATTGTTCCATACCCGCCACCCGCTGTGACCACCTCTATGTATTTGGAGCCCAGCAGGCCATCGGTCTGGATCTTGGCAGCGGCGTCGTCAGACAACTCCGCTCCCCCTAGATCCATGCGCATGGTCACCACCGCCCGATATTGATCGTCCAAGGTATGGCGCACCACCCGACCCACGGGGATGCCTGCCACACGCACTTCTGACCCCACGCCGATTCCATCGGCGCGGTTAAAAACGGCGTCCACCTGATAGGCTCCTTCGGGAGCGCCCGTGTCATGGCGGTTGATGGAGGTCGCAGCCATGATCGCGACTCCCACAAGCACCACCACGGCTCCGATCAGCGTTTCCGCCCGATCGCCGTGCACCCCTTCCTTGAACGCTCGCGCGATTACCATGAGCCTCCCACCGATCCCCTTCCGTTCCGGTGTTTACGGACGCCAAGCTTGGTAATCACCTGTGGAGGCAGATCGATGCCCCCCGGCCCGTTCGTCACCCTTGGGCACATAGGCGCCCAGAGTCCCGGTCAGATTCGGTTTATGGGGCTGTTCCCAAGCCTTACTCCGGGCATCCAGGGGCTTGTCATTGGTGTAGTGGAGCCAGGCATGCCATTCAGCCGGAACCTTTGAGCCCTCGACCTTGCCCTTGTACATCACCCAGCGCTTGCGCCGGTACAGGGGATTGGACAAGCGCTTTTTACGTTCCTGGTAGTACTTGTTTCCATGGGCATCTTCGCCCACGAATTCGCCGTTCATCATGGTCAACAGCCGGGTACCGATGCTCATCGCGTCAGGCTCCTAAACACGCGAGTATCCCTCGCGGGTCATCATCCGAGGACCCTCCGGAAGCGTTGATCACGCTCCCCAAAAGGCCCGGTTTCCGTAAAATTTTTCCCAAATCCACCCCATCGCAGAAAGCCAAGGAGTCGGGTTCGGGAGCGGGCCGCACTATGGCGCAACGCAAGGCGTTCGTCCAGTCCGATAGCCTCTGGGACATGGAACACGACACCTCGTCCCTGTCCACAACATATTGTAACAGAATCTTGCTGCACGACACAAAAAAGGCGTTGCTGTGACAGCTCAGGACACATAATCTAGCGACACCTTGAGGGCGCCGATCAACATCTGGTGGCGCCCAATCCGAAAGGTGACAACCCTAAGGTTTGGACCACTCCATACCAGGGATAGGTGGGCGCACAGCGCTCAAAACCCCAAGATTCCCGCCGGAGCACGCCTCCGGCCCCGTTAGACGGTTTCCAGCTCCACCTCAAAAGGGATGCATGTGGACACCGTTCCCATTGCGGCCCCTGCCACCAGACCGGACATCGGGTGGCAGGATCCGTTTGACCGGCGTTTTCCTGCCGGAGCCCCCCTTTCTTTTCCCTGGGAGGGGGCCACCACTTGACTAAGGCGAGGACCAAGCAGATGCGTATTGAGCGGCACTTCACCACCGACGGCACCGATCCCTATGCCGCCATCGAATTTCGCGAGGCGACCAGCGAAATTCGGAACCCCGATGGCTCGGTGGTGTTTCAGGCCGCCAATGTGGCGGTTCCCATGGCCTGGAGCCAAGTGGCCACGGATGTGCTGGCCCAGAAATACTTCCGCAAGGCCGGTGTTCCGGCGCGCCTGAAGCCCGTCGCCGAATCCAATGTGCCCGAGTGGCTGTGGCGCATGGAAGCCGATATCGACGCCCTGGAAGCCCTGCCGAAGACCGAGCGGTTCACCGGGGAAAGCGACAGCCGCCAGGTCTTCGACCGGATGGCGGGCACCTGGACCTATTGGGGCTGGAAGGGCGGCTATTTCGATGGCGAAAGCGACGCGCGGGCCTTCTTTGACGAAATGCGCCATATGCTCGCCAGCCAGATGGGAGCACCGAACTCCCCGCAGTGGTTCAACACGGGCCTGCATTGGGCCTATGGAATCGACGGACCGGGCCAGGGGCACTATTACGTCGACTTCAAAACCGGCGAATTGGTCCGCTCCACCAGTGCCTATGAACACCCCCAGCCCCATGCCTGTTTCATCCAGTCGATCTCCGACGATCTGGTGAACGAGGGCGGCATCATGGACCTCTGGGTCCGGGAAGCCCGACTGTTCAAATATGGCTCCGGCACCGGGACCAATTTCTCCAGCCTGCGGGCAGGCGGGGAACCTCTGTCCGGTGGCGGGAAGTCCTCTGGGCTGATGAGCTTCCTGAAGATTGGCGACCGGGCTGCGGGCGCCATCAAGTCGGGTGGCACCACCCGTCGGGCGGCCAAGATGGTCATCTGCGACATCGACCACCCGGATATCGAGGAATTCATCGGCTGGAAGGCCAAGGAAGAGCGTAAAGTCGCGGCCCTGGTCGCTGGCTCCAAGCTGTGTTCCGAACATCTGACCAAGGTCATGGAAGCCACCAAGGACTGGGATGGTGCCGATGATGGCTCGCGGTTCGATCCCAAGGTGAACAAAAACCTCAAGAAGGCCATCATCGCCGGGCGCAAGGTGATGATCCCGGAAAACTACATCCAGCGGGTTATCCAGCTCGCCCGCCAGGGCTACACCGGCGTGGACTTCGAGACCTTCGACACCGATTGGGATTCGGAAGCCTATATGACCGTGTCCGGTCAGAACTCCAATAACTCGGTCCGGGTCACCGACACCTTCCTGAAGGCGGTCCTGGAAAACGCCGATTGGACCCTGAAACACCGCACGACTCCCAAGACCCGCACCGTCAAGGCCCGCGATCTATGGGACGAGATCGCCGTGGCCGCTTGGGCCTCTGCGGACCCTGGGCTGCAGTTCGACACGACCATCAACGACTGGCACACCTGCCCGACCTCGGGCCGAATCAATGCGTCGAACCCCTGTTCCGAATATATGTTCCTCGATGACACGGCCTGTAATCTGGCCTCGCTGAACCTGCTGACCTTCCGCAACGGGGACGGGACTTTCGACGCCCAGGCCTTCGAGCACGCCTGCCGCCTGTGGACGGTGGTGCTGGAGATCTCCGTGCTGATGGCCCAGTTCCCGTCCAAGGAAATCGCCGAGCGGTCCTTCAAGTTCCGGACCCTGGGCCTGGGCTATGCCAACATCGGTGGCCTGCTGATGGCCAACGGCCTGTCCTACGACAGCGAGCAAGGCCGGGCGCTTTGCGGTGCGATCAGTGCCATCATGACCGGCACGGCCTATGCCACCAGTGCCGAAATGGCCGAGCAGATGGGCGCCTTCCCCGGCTACGCCGAGAACACCGAATCCATGCTGCGGGTCATCCGCAACCACCGCCGGGCGTCTCAGGGCCGCGCCAAGGGGTACGAGGGGCTGTCCATCGCTCCGGTCCCCCTGGACATCGACAACTGCCCCCAGGAAGATCTGATCGAAACCGCCCAACGCGCCTGGGACAAGGCCCTGGAGCTGGGGCAGGTCCATGGGTACCGCAACGCCCAGGTTTCCGTGATCGCCCCCACGGGTACCATCGGTCTGGTCATGGACTGCGACACAACGGGTATCGAGCCAGACTTCGCCCTGGTGAAATTCAAGAAGCTGGCCGGAGGCGGCTACTTCAAGATCATTAACCGCATGGTCCCTCAGGCTCTGACCACCCTGGGCTATGATGTGGACGCGATCGAGTCGATCATCCGCTATGCGGTCGGCCATGCCACCCTGAGGGGCGCTCCCGGCATTAACCATGCCACCCTGACGGCCAAGGGCTTCACCCCAGAGGTTCTCCGTCAGGTGGAAGACGGGCTGTCCAGCGCCTTCGACATCCGCTTTGTCTTCAACAAGTGGAATTTGGGCGAAGACTTCTGCGTCAACACCCTGCGCCTGAAGTCCGAGCAGCTCAACGACATGAACTTCGACCTGCTCGCGGCCATCGGCTTTACCAAAGCGGAGATCGAAGCGGCCAACACCTTCGTCTGCGGCGCCATGACCCTCGAAGGGGCGCCGGGCCTGAAGGACGAGCATCTGCCGGTCTTCGATTGCGCCAGCCCCTGCGGGCGCCTGGGCACGCGGTCCCTGTCGGTCTCCAGCCACATCCACATGATGGCTGCGGCCCAGCCCTTCATCTCCGGGGCGATTTCCAAGACCATCAACATGCCCAACGATGCCAGTGTCGAGGACTGCAAGGATGCCTATATGGCCTCCTGGCAGCTGGGGTTGAAGGCCAATGCCCTCTACCGCGACGGGTCCAAGCTCTCCCAGCCCCTCACCGCCTCGCTGCTGGACGGCGTGGAGGACGAGGACACCCTGGAAGAAGCCACCGCCGGTAAGGCCCTGTCGGCCAAGGCCGAGGTTCTGGCCGAGCGGATCGTCGAGCGGGTCGTCGCCAAGCGCGATCGCATGCCCGACCGCCGCAAGGGCTATACGCAGAAAGCCATCGTCGGTGGCCACAAGGTCTACCTGCGCACCGGTGAATATGAGGACGGCCGCCTGGGCGAAATCTTCATCGACATGCACAAGGAGGGCGCCGCCTTCCGCAGCCTGATGAACAACTTCGCCATCGCCGTTTCCATCGGTCTGCAATACGGCGTACCCCTGGAAGAATATGTGGAGGCCTTCACCTTCACCCGCTTCGAACCCCAGGGCATGGTCGAAGGCAACCAGACCATCAAGATGGCGACCTCCATCCTGGATTACCTGTTCCGTGAGGTAGCCATCAGCTACCTGGGCCGCAACGATCTGGCCCATGTGGAACCCGAGGACCTGACCCCCGATACCCTGGGCGACGGCCATGAGGAAGGCGATCTGGAAGACGACTGGGAAGGCGACCTGCTGACCCAGACCGTCAGCGCCGGGTATGTGCGGTCGAACCTCTATGTGCTCAAGCAGAAGCAACGGAGCAAGGTGAAGGAGGCCGTGGCCCATTCCTTGACCCGCGAAACGGCAAGGTCCACGGGCACCGACGGCCATGGACATGTCCATACCCACGCCAAGGAAACCGTGACCGTGACCACGGATATCATGGGAGAGAGCGACGATAAGATGTCCCGAATCCGGGAAGCCCGCATGAAGGGCTACGAAGGGGACAGCTGCGACGAATGCGGCAACTTCACGCTGGTGCGGAATGGCACCTGCATGAAGTGCGACACATGCGGGGGGACGAGCGGCTGTTCCTAAGCCGTTCGCCAAACCCGCCGCGGGGGAGAAGGGGGCTTGTCCGGTCGCCCCTCCCCCGCGCGCCTGTGCTCAGAAAAAGGATCGCTCCGCGGGGCGGTCCTTTTTTGCTTTTCCTGCCCGGTCGCCTGCCCGGTCACCTGAAGGTGATAGGGAAAACAAAACGGGCTCCCGCCCGAACCCCGCCGGGGCGATGCCCCGGTCCCCCTTTTTTTCTTGCTGTTTTCTGACCATTGCATGTCTCTCTGAGGAGTCCCCCATGCGCCGCGCCCTGCTGTTGCTCGTCCTGACCCTGCCGCTTCACGCCATGGCCGCCGGAACAAGACAGGCGGAGTCGACGGACAACCTCCTCGCCCTGAGTTGGCAGCCCACCTTCTGCGAAACCAAACCCGAGACCAGGGAATGTCGAGGTCTCAATCGGGGCGGTCATCCGGAGGCGAGCCAACGCCTGTCCCTCCACGGCCTTTGGCCGCAGCCCCGCGATCGCGTCTATTGCGGCGTATCGGCGAAGGACATCAAGCGAGATAAGGCCGGGGACTGGAAGCACCTCCCCGTCCCGCCCCTCTCCACCGAAACCCAAGCCCGCCTGGACGCCGCCATGCCCGGCGTCGCCAGCCAGTTGGACCGCCACGAGTGGATCAAACATGGTACCTGTTACAATGCCAAGGGCGGCGCAGAGGAATACATCCAGGATGCCCTCGCGCTCACGGACGCGGTCAACGGTTCCCTGGTCGGAACCTTCCTCTCCGAGTCCCTCGGGCGGAGCGTTTCCACGGACGCCATTCGCAAGCGCTTTGATCAGGCCTTTGGCCCGGATACGGGCGCGCGGGTTCAGGTGACCTGCCTACGGGATGGCGATCGGACCTTGATCCGCGAGATCAAACTCTCTTTACGGGGCCTCATCACCCCGGGCGCAGACCTGGGAGACCTTCTCAGGTCTGCGCGCCCGCAAAAGTCGACATGCAAGGCCGGGATCCTGGATCCCACTGGACTTCAATAGGAGTCTGACCAAAGAGTGTCGATTGCGGCAATCCGCTCACGGGACACGACAGTCGGTGTTTTCCCGTCACGGGGCTTTGCCCCGTCCCCCCCCTCTTTGGCGAGAATGGGGCCGAAAGGCCCCAGACCCCAGACTGTTATTTTTAAAAGAAAAATGGGGGTTTGGGGGCATCGCCCCCAAATGGGCTTGGGCAATCGCCCAAAACAGACAAGACACTGTCGTATACCGTGAAAACTGGTCCCCACTTTTCCGGCGGCGTGGGTTTCACCCCGCGCCGCTTGGGATAAGACCCCAACAGGGCATCAACCCTCTGTCTTCTCTCCGGTGTCGACCTTCAAAGCCTTCTTGGGCAGGTCGAGCTTGATGTGCAACTCCTTAAGCTGCTTGTCAGACACGGTGTTGGGGGCATGCATCAACAGATCCTGGGCCTGACCGTTCATGGGGAACAGGATCACCTCGCGGATGTTGGGTTCGTCGGCCAGCAGCATGACGATGCGGTCAACACCCGGGGCAGATCCCCCGTGGGGCGGGGCACCGTATTTGAAGGCGCGGAGCATACCGCCGAACTTATCCTCCACGACCTCCTTGCTGTAACCTGCGATCTCGAAGGCCTTGTACATGATCTCCGGACGGTGGTTCCGGATGGCACCGGAGGACAGCTCCACGCCGTTGCAGACGATGTCGTACTGGAAGGCCTTGATGTCGAGCGGATCCATGGTCTCCAGCGCTTCCATCTCGCCCTGGGGCATGGAGAAGGGGTTGTGGCTGAAGTCGATCTGCCCGGTGTCCTCGTTCATCTCGTACATGGGGAAATCGACGGTCCAGCAGAACTTGAACACCCCTTCCTCGCGCAGGCCCAGGTCATCGCAGACCCGCTCGCGGACCAGACCGGCGAACTTGGCGGCCTTGAGCGCCTTGTCGCAGGCGAAGAAGACGCTGTCCCCGGCTTTCAGGTCCAGGGCAACGCGGATGGCTTCCACCCGGTCGGCTTCCAGGTTCTTGGCGATGGGCCCCTTGGGACCGGCCTCGTCGAAGATGATATAGCCCAGACCGCCGGCCCCGTTCTCGCGGGCCCATTCGTTGAGCTTGTCGTACCAGCCACGCGGGCGGCTCGCGGCGCCCGGCGCGGGAATGGCGCGAACCGCATTGCCCTTCTCCACCTGCTTGGCAAAGAGACCGAAGCCGCCCCCGGCGAAGTGCTCAGAGACATCGGCGATGATCAGCGGGTTGCGCAGGTCCGGCTTGTCCGAGCCGTATTTCAGCATGGACTCGTCATAGGGAATGCGCGGGAAAGGTCCCTCGGTCACGGCCTTGCCATTGCCGAAGGTCTTGAAGCAATTGCGCAAGACCGGCTCGATGGCGTTGAACACATCGTCCTGGGTGACGAAGCTCATCTCGAAATCGAGCTGATAGAACTCACCGGGGCTGCGGTCGGCGCGGCCGTCCTCGTCGCGGAAGCAGGGGGCGATCTGGAAGTACTTGTCAAAGCCACTGACCATCAGCAGCTGTTTGAACTGCTGTGGCGCCTGGGGCAGGGCGTAGAACTGGCCCGGATGCAGGCGTGAGGGGACCAGGAAGTCGCGGGCCCCCTCGGGGCTCGACGCGGTCAGAATTGGCGTCTGGTACTCCAGGAAGCCCTGGTCGATCATCGACTGACGCAGGAAGGAAATCACCTTGGAGCGCAACACCATATTGGCATGCACCTTCTCCCGCCGCAGGTCGAGGAAACGGTAGGCCAGACGCATTTCCTCGGGGAACTCCTGATCCCCGGCCACCATCATCGGCAGAACCTCGGCGGTGGAGAGCACTTCGACCTCGACCGCGCGCAGCTCGACCGCACCGGTCGGCAGGTTCGGGTTCACGGTTTCGGCGGTGCGGGCGATCACCTCGCCGGTCACGGCAACGACGCTTTCCACCCGGGCGCTTTCCAGGGTCTTGAAAACCTCGCTGGACACGTCGCAGACCACCTGGGTCAGGCCGTAATGGTCGCGCAGGTCGACGAACAACAGGTTGCCGTGGTCGCGCTTGCGGTGGATCCAGCCTGACAGGCGCAGGGTCTGGCCCACATGCTCGGGACGCGGCTGGTCGCAGGTGTGGCTACGGTAACGGTGCATGGTGGCGTATTCCTGGCGTGGGTGATCGGCTCCGTACATGATCATGTACAGATTTCCGTCGGAAAGGACACCCTGGGGGCGGATTTGTCAAGCCACCCCCATCGTGGCGCTTGCCCGAAGCAGCGGCTAAGGCTATACGCGTGGGATGCCATTGATTTCAAACACTCAGGATCTCGCCGCCTTTTGTGACCGCCTGAAGGGAGAAACCTTCATCACGGTGGACACCGAATTCATGCGCGAGAAGACCTATTGGCCCGTGCTCTGCCTCATCCAGGTGGGGGGGACCGAGGAAGCCCGCTGCATCGACCCCCTTGCCCCGGGAATCGATCTGGCGCCCCTTTATGACCTGATGGCCGATGAGAGCATCCTCAAGGTCTTCCACGCCGCCCGGCAGGATCTGGAGATCTTCCTGCACGAATCCGGCAAGCTGCCCAAGCCCCTGTTCGACACCCAGGTGGCGGCCATGGTCTGCGGCTTCGGTGATTCTGCGGGTTATGAGACCCTGGTGACCAAGCTGACCAAGGCCCGCATCGACAAGTCCATGCGGTTCACCGATTGGTCCCGCCGCCCCCTGAACGACAAGCAGGTGAAGTACGCGCTCGGCGATGTCACCCACCTGCGAATCGTCTACGAAAGCCTCGCAGCCATGCTGGCGCAAAGCGGGCGGGAAAGCTGGCTGGCCCAGGAAATGGACATCCTGACCACGCCGTCCAGTTATATTGTCGAACCGGAAGAGGCTTGGCTGCGCATCAAGGCCCGGTCCCGGTCCAGCAAATTCCTGGGCATGCTGCGCGAACTGGCCGCTTGGCGGGAGCGCACCGCGCAGGAGCGGGACCTGCCCCGCAACCGGATCATCCGGGACGAAGGCTTGTTAGAAATCGCCGCCAGCGCCCCGACCACTCCCGAAGCGCTATCCCAGTTGCGCAGCGTATCCAAGGGTATGGCCGATGGCTCCATGGGTCAGGGGATCATTGCTGCCGTCAAGACGGCCCAATCCCTCTCGGACAGGGAGCTGCCCCAACCACCCAAAAAGGACGACCTGCCCCAGGGGTTGGGTCCCGTGGTGGACCTTCTGAGGGTGCTGCTCAAAATGAAATGCGAGCAGGAGGGCGTGGCTCAGAAGCTGGTGGCCAATATGAGCGACCTGGAACTGATCGCCGCGGACGACAACGCCCAGGTCGCAGCCCTGGAGGGCTGGCGTCGAGAGCTATTCGGCGCCGACGCCCTGCGCCTGAAACATGGCAATCTGGCCATTGCCCTGACCGAGGATGGCCTGGGCCTGCGTATGATCCCCCTGGGAGAGTGATAAAAAGAGAGGGGAGCAAGGTCTCCCTTCGCCTAAAGTCGCTCTTTTCCCAAGACCGCGCCGCCTCCACTTGTTACTTTTAATATCCCCTTTGCCCCAAGACACCGGGTGAGGGGACAAAAGAAACAAACATTTTGGGGGACGACCCATGTGCCAAATCTTCGCCGGACAACCCACGTCCAACTATGAGCCCGAGCGCCGTTCGGTGCGCATGGGCGGCTTTTCCACCTCAATCCAGCTGGAACGCGTCTTCTGGCGGATCCTGGAAGAAATCGCCGAAAAGGACGGAAGCAGCGTCGCCCGGTTCATCGCCAAGCTCCATGATGAAGTGATCGCCACCCATGGGGAGGCGCGCAACTTCACGTCCATGCTGCGCTGCTGCTGCCTGATCTACATGGATCAGACCCATGAACAGGGAAACCGCGCCGTTTCCGTGCCGCGAGGCAATCCGGCGGCCCAACCCACGGCGCTGGCAATGGCGAAGGGCGCCGCAATGGCAATCGGGTAAGCGGGCCCCGGGCTCAGACCGTCCGGGCGCTGCCGTTTCTCCGATCGGACGTGTAGCAGACTGCGGAAAAAGTCCGAGCATGCCCCAAAACCGTCATTCCCGCGGACGCGCTAAGGGATGCACATATCTTTTATTTAGGGCTGATGATTTTTATTTCGTCATGCCCGTGAAAACGGGCATCCAGGGTGGGGACAGGGGACGGAAGCGGTTGACGCAACAGGAGCGCCCGTCACCGACACCACCGAAATCAACCCTGGATCCCCGCGTCCGCGGGGATGACGAATAAAAACACCCTATTCTTGAACGTCGGAGCGGCACAGAGAAACGGCCCCCCTTGGCGTTTTCACGGCCATGACGGACCCCTTTGACGTTACCGCATGACTTTCTCGATGGGCGCGTCGAAACAGGCCGCCATGCTGAGCAAAAGCGCATAGGCCGCTTGCTTCTGCGCGGAAGACCGGATCCCCTCGAAAGCCCTCAGCATCTCCCAGGTCAGGGGGTGGGTCATCATCTCCGCCCCCTCCGGGATCGGCTCGCCCGTGGGAGGCGGCAGGTCCTCGAAGAAAAAGGAGGGCGTCACGCCAAGGGCACAGGCCAAGCCATAAAGGCGGCTCGCGCTGATTCGATTGGTCCCCAGCTCGTATTTCATAAGCTGAGCACCGGAGAAGCCAACATGATCGGCAAGCTCCCTTGTGGAGAGGCCCCTGGACCGCCGCAGCCAACGCAAGCGGCGTCCAACACTGATATCAACGGGCGTGGGCGCAGCATCGCGCCCCCCTCCCGCCTTCGGGGAAAGGGTGCTGTTTTCCATGGTCGGAACATCCGACCGGAGGCCGGGGAGAACCGCCGAAACGAACCGGGTCAGAGCGGGGACATGGGGAAACAGGCCACCGGATAACCCGGCCCGCCCGGCGTCCTCCCTCAGCCCCCGGCCAGCGCGCCCCCAGGTTCGCCCCGCAAGCAGGACGAATTTGTGGAAACGGCGGACAATGGGATATAACAGGCGTTAGCCATGACCTTGCTCTCTTTCCTAGTGTAAGCAGGGTTGCGGTTAGGCGTTGGGGGTGGCTGCAACCACCCCCAACGCCGCTTTGCCCATCGCTGAGGTGGACACAATCGAGAGTGTACCGCGAACGGTGGCGTGTGATCTACCATCAAGAGATCAGCGGTCCGGATTTTATGGATCCTTGGCCCTGCGGCTTTCCCACCCGGGCGCTTGGCGCCTGCACGGGGATGACGGCTGGAGTGAAACGGGATCATCTTGAGTCAAGCTGATCCCGCTTCACTCTCATTCTATAGATTTTAGAGTGCTCCGCTTGGAGAAAGGCGCCCTTCCGCCCCTTATGCAACTCGAATGCTGTCCATGAACTGTGCCATGTCCTGGCGGATTGCCTGGTCGCCGTCGCTCAGGGCCGAGGATGTGGACATCAAACGTTCTGCGACCCGCAGCGTCTCCGCTGCGGCGCTGCGGACCTGGGTCATCGCCGCCACCACAGATTTGGCCCCTTCGGTCGCCCCGCTGACATTGCGGGCAATATCGCTGGTGGTCGCCGATTGCTCGGTCACCGCCGAGGCGATTCCGGACACAAAGGAATCGATTTTCCGCACCAGATCCAAAATGGCGGCAATGGCAGAAACCGCCTGCTCGGTGGTAGCCTGAATCGCCCCGACCTGCTGGGCGATGTCCTCCGTCGCCCGGGCCGTTTCCGTGGCCAGGGATTTCACTTCCCCCGCCACGACGGCAAACCCCTTGCCCGCCTCCCCGGCCCGTGCCGCCTCAATGGTGGCGTTGAGGGCCAGAAGGTTGGTCTGTTCGGCAATACCGGTGATCACCGAGGTGATCTCTCCGATCCGCCCGGCCGCATCGCGCAGCTTCTCCATCTCGTCGCTGGCATGCCCCGCATCGTTTACGGCCTGGGCCGTCACCTCCGTGGACATCTCCACTTGGCGGGTGATTTCATTGATGGAGGCAGCCAATTCCTCTGCGGCGGCAGCGACGGATTGGACATTATCCAACTCCATCTCCGATGTCGCCGTCGCCTGCCCCACCAGCCTGTTGGTGCTGTCGACCGACAGGTTGATCTGGTCGGCCACGTCACGCAGGGTTGAAGACGCCTCGGTCAAGTGACCCAGGGACCCGGTCATCCGGGAATCAAATGTGGAGATTTCCCGGTCCACCCGCTGACGGACGGCCTCCCGCTGTTCTGCTCGCGCCCGATCCTCGACGGCCAGACGCTCCGCTTCCTCCGCCGTGCGCTTGAAAACCTCCAGCGCCCCGGCCATGGCACCAAGTTCATCCCGGCGTTGGGCGAAGGGAATCTCGACCTCCCGCGCGCCCCTGGCAAGAGCCAACATCGCCTCTGTCATGCGACCAATCCCGCGGGACACACTCCCACCAATGCCCCAAGCCACCAGCACACCGAAAATGACACCGATGGCAGCAACGACCAATTGGATATCCTGCATGCGACCGACGAAGGTGACGACCTTCCCCTGACGCGCGAATTGGGTTTCGGTACTGCGCCCAGCAAGCCCATCCAATGCGGCCATAATGGATTGCCGCGCTGTCTGCATATCCCCATCCATTGTCTCGGTTGTCTCCTTGGACAGCGCCTCAATCCGCCGGAACAGGTCCACATAGGCCTTTATGTCCTGGGAGAGGGCCGCCACGCCGACAATGGACTCTGTGGCTCTCTTCTCGAAAGCCGAACGGCCCGACTCCAGGCGCTTCAGCCAGGTCTGGACAGCGCCCTCGGCGGCCTCGTCATAGCGGGTGCTCCCGACAGCCCGTTCCCCGAGCAAACGGACCGTCTGAAAGCGTTGCAGAAGCCGCCCCGCAAGAGCCGTGGCGTTCGAATCACTGGCCATGGCTGCGCCCGAAGCCGATTCCAAACGCTTTGTGATGTCCTCGCCGTCTGGGAAGAACTCTTCTGTGACCAACCGACGGGTCTCTGCTTTGCCTTTGGTCACCTTGTCGAAGGCCGCGAAATAGGCCGTCAGAAGGGACTGGATCTCCGTCAGAGCATCCTTAGCGCCAGCGGACTCCGGCGCCAGACGTGCCTCCTCCTCGGCTCGGGCCTCGGCCGCAGCAACCGCTTTCGACAGACGATCGTGCGTTTCGCCAATGACAGCGATCAGGGCGTCGTCTCCGGTCACGCTATATTCCCGGACCGTTCGGTCGATATCCTGGACCAGCCGATCGATTTCCCGAACGGACGTTACCGCACGCATGGTCTTGCCACTTGCCACCACCTGTTCTGAAACCTGCGAGAAGCCGTAAAGGCCCACCCCCGCCAACCCCACCAACAACGACAGAACCACGGCAAACCCACCGAAAATTTTTTCGCGGATGCCAACCCCGGCCTTTCGGCCCTCGACTTTGGTCGAATCACCCATAAATGCGTCCCTTTCTTTTATCCGGCCCTCCTTTTGACGGTGGGTCTGTTTTTACGTTTTCTTGGTCCCGAGGCAGAAGCAAACCCAGCCACCCCGGTCTCCATGCCTATGCATTAGGCCCCATAGGTATGGAGAGCAGGACAGCAACATACTTAGACAATATGCCACTATCTCCGAGGTAGGAGAAGGATGATATCTAGACTTTAGGATAAATCCCCCACCCTTTTGGTTAATGATTGCGCGACGAAGAAACCGAGGGACCGCAAGGTGAAGAGACTGTCGACGTAGTAACATATTGCCACCACGGGCACCGGAGAACGCCCTACCCTGGGTGTCGACTATCGCTGATCGACCTTGGAGGGTCGCCCACTTCCGTTGGCAAGAAGGAACCAGCCCGTGGCGAAAGCCATCCACACCATGATCCGGGTCCTGGACGAGGACCGCTCCGTTGCTTTCTACCGGACCGCTTTCGGCCTGGAGATCGCCGATCGCTTTCCCTTCGACGGCTTCACCCTGGTCTACCTCCGCAATGCCGAGGCCGACTTCGAAATCGAGCTGACCATCAACCACGACCAAACCGAGCCCTATACCCATGGTACCGGCTATGGCCATGTCGCCGTGGCGGTGGACGACCTGGAGGCCGAGCACGCGCGGATGATTGCCAACGGCCTGACCCCCACGCCCATCAAGGAGTTCCATCGGGACAATGCCCTGATGGCCAAGTTCTTTTTCATCCAGGACCCCGACGGCTACAAAATCGAGGTCCTCTGGAGACACGGACGCTACCAATAAGGGATAGCCGTCCCATCCGATCCGACCGGGGACCAACCCCGGCGGATCCCGACGACAAAAAAAGCCCCATTCAAAAAGGGGCCACCCACAGGGAGACCATCCAATGACCCATTCCATGGGGCGCTCGCCCCTTTCTCGTCCCAAGGGGCAAGCGCCCCTTTCTCGTCCCAAGGGGCACGTGCCCCTTTCTCGTCCCAAGGGGCACGTGCCCCTATCCCGCCGCAGTTTCCTTCGGGGAAGCGCCGCCACGGCCGGACTGGTCGCCATGACCCTGGCCGGTGGTCTGATCTCGGCCCCCAACGGAGCCTGGGCATTCGCACCCAAAACCCTGAAGCCGGAAACGGCACGGGTTCTGATCCAGATGACCCGAGACACCTACCCCCACGACCAGTTTCCCGACGCCATCTACGCCCAGGCGGTCGCCGGATACGACGCCAAGGCCGCCTCCGACGACGCCTTCCGCAACCTTCTCGAAGACGGCGTGGTCACCCTCAACGCCCGGGCCAAGGATGGCTTCGGGGTCAAGAGTTACGACCGTGTGGGCTGGGAAGCGGATCGCCTGTCGATCCTCCGTGCCATCGCCGACAGCCCCTTCTTCCAGGCGATCCGCTCCGACCTGGTGGTCTCGATCTACAACAACCATGACGTCTGGAAGATCCTTGGCTACGAGGGATCGTCTGCCGACAAGGGTGGGTATATCGACCGCGGTTTCAACGATCTGGATTGGGTGTAAGACCATGGGCGCGCCATATGATTTGAACGACGACAGCGTGGTCGTCATCATCGGCTCGGGTGCCGGGGGTGGCACTCTCGGGACGGAACTGGCCCTGAAGGGCATCGACACGGTGATTCTCGAAGCCGGATCCCGCTATGAGATTGAGGATTTCGTCAACGACGAATGGGAGAGCTTCGGCAAGATCTCCTGGCTCGACAAGCGGACCACCTCGGGTACCTGGCGGGTCTCGAAGGATTTCCCCAACCTTCCCGCCTGGATCGTCAAAGCCGTGGGTGGCTCCACCATCCATTGGGCCGGTGCCTCCTTGCGCTTCCAGGAGCATGAATTCAAGACCGCCACCACCTATGGCACCGTGGAGGGGGCCAACCTGCTCGATTGGCCCATCACCTTGAAGGAGATGGAGCCCTATTACGAAAAAGCCGAATTCAAGATGGGTGTCACCCGCACCAACGGCATTCCCGGCCTGCCCGGCAACAATAACTTCAAGGTCATGAAGGCCGGAGCAGACAAACTGGGGTACAAGGAGTGCCACACGGGGCGCATGGCCATCAATTCCCAACCCCGGGACGACCGGGGATCCTGCCAACAGATCGGCTTCTGCTTCCAGGGCTGCAAATCGGGCGCCAAATGGTCCACCCTCTACGCCGAAATCCCCAAGGGAGAGGAGACAGGCAAGCTGGAGGTCCGCCCCAACGCGCAGGTGCTGCGCATCGAGCACGACGCCAAAGGCAAGGTGACCGGCGTGCTCTACGCCGACAAGGACGGCAACCAACACCTGCAGAAGGCCCGGGTGGTCTGCGTCGCGGGCAATTCCATCGAAAGCCCCCGGCTGCTGCTCAACTCCGCCAGCACACAATTCCCCAACGGGCTGGCCAATTCCTCCGGTCAGGTGGGGCGGAACTACATGCGCCACATGACGGGCAGCGTCTATGGCGTCTTCGAGAAGCCCGTGCACATGTACCGGGGCACGACCATGGCCGGGATCATCCAGGACGAGGCCCGGTTTGATCCCTCCCGGGGGTTCGTCGGCGGCTACGAGTTCGAAACCCTCTCCCTGGGTGTTCCCTTCATGGCGGCGTTCCTTGATCCCCAATCCTGGGGGCGGAGCTTCTCCTCGGCGATGGACGATTACGCCAACATGGCCGGCATGTGGATCGTCGGCGAGGATATGCCCCAGGAAAGCAACGCCATCACCCTCCACCCGACGGAAGTGGACCAGTTCGGCTTGCCCATTCCCAATGTGAACTACGACGACCACGCCAACGACCTGGCCATGCGCAACCACGCCTATACGCAAGGGGCGGCTCTCTATGACGCCGTGGGCGCGCTGCGGACCTTCCCCACGCCGCCCTATCCGTCGACCCATAACCTGGGCACCAACCGCATGAGCGAGAAGGCCCAGGACGGGGTGGTGAACCGCTGGGGGCAGACCCACGACATCCCCAACCTGTTCGTCTCCGACGGCAGCCAGTTCACCTCCGGTGCGGCGGAAAACCCGACGCTGACCATCGTTGCCCTGGCCATCCGTCAGGCAGACCACATCGCCGAACGCATGGGCCAAAAGACCCTGTGACCGCCCGTTCGGAAGGACAGCCGGGACCCCTGCGGGTCCCGGCCCGTCACCCTCTCTCTGCCTCCGAAAGGCGACGGTAGAGGGTGGAGCGATGCACACCCAGCCGCCGCGCGGCCTTGGACACATTCCCGTTACAGGCCTCCAGCGCGGCGCGCATGGCCTCCCGCGTCAGGCTGTCCAGGGAGGCATCTCCCCGCCCTGGCTCCCATCCTGATCCTGCCCCGGATCCGGCCCCCTTGGCGGGTCGAACAGCCGGTGGTTCCGTCGCCGCAGGGGGAGCGGTCACCGCCTCTTCTCGCCCCAAAACGCCCTCGGGCAGGTTTTCCGGGGTCAGGCATTGCCCCGGGTCAGCCAGGGCCGCCAACACCTTCAGGGCGGAGGTGAGCTGGCGAAAATTCCCTGGCCAGGAATGGGCCGCCAAAAGAGCAATGCTCCCGGGCTCCAGGGTGATCCCCCGGCTCCCGCCGATATCCTTCCACAGGGCTTGAACCATCTCCTCCCGGTTGGGCAGGCTGCGCAGGGGCGGCAGGGTGACCGTGAACTGGGCGATTCGGAAGAACAGATCCTGGCGGAACCGCCCCTCCGCCACCAGGGTTTCCAGGTCCCTATGGCTGGCGCAGATCAGCGCGATATCCACGGGAATGCGGCGGCTCCCCCCCAGGGGGGTCACCTCGCGCTCCTGCAGGACACGGAGCAGCCGGGCCTGATGCTCGATGGGCATATCGCCGATCTCATCCAGGAACAACACGCCGCCATCGGCCTCCCGCAGCAGCCCCTTATGGCCCTTGCGGCGGGCGCCGGTGAAGGCCCCCTCCTCATATCCAAACAGCTCGCTTTCGATCAGGCTTTCGGGCAGGGCTGCGCAGTTGACCGCCACAAAGGACTGGCTCCCCCGCGCCGACAGGGCGTGCAGACGGCGGGCAAAGACCTCCTTGCCCGCCCCCGTCTCGCCCCGGACGAACACCGGAACATCGGCATCAATCAAGCGGCAGGCTCGCTCCAAATCCGCCCGGGTGGCGGGCGTCAGATAGGGCTCCGGCGTTCCTCCTTGTGGAAAGCGGACGCCGGGCAAGACCGGGGAGCGGGCTCCCCCGAATCGATCCTGGGGGCGAGACTGCAGGCGATCCTGGGGGCGATCGAGGCGGGCATGGAAGGAGCGTCCCTGATGGTCCCGGGGACCGCCGCTCCCATCCCGCCCCCAGGCCCCCAACGGCCCCTCAAACAGGTCTTCCCAACGCGAGCGGTTCAGGGCATCCCAGGAGAGATCCAGAAGCCCCAGGGCATGGCGGTTGGCCGCCCGCAGGCGGTCGCCCTCGAACACCAGGATCCCTTCCCGATGGGTTCCAAGCAGGTCCGGAGAGCCGTGGAGGCGCAGGACTTCACAATGGGGGAACTCGCCCTCGAACAGGCGGTGCTCAATCTGGGAAACGGCCAGCCCCACCAGCCCCATGGCATGGCTCGCTCCCCCTTCCCCCGGCGCTCCGGCGCGTGCCGATAGGTCCAGGATCCCCAGCGCCCGCCCATCGGGACCCAGGATGGGCATCGCCGAACAGGTCAAGAAGGCATGGGGCGCGAAATAGTGTTCCGCCCCGCGCACCTCCACCGCCCGCCCTTCGGCCAGGGCCGTACCGATGGCATTGGTGCCCAGATGGGCCTCATTCCAGGAGACCCCGGGGCGCAGGGACACCCGCGCGGCCTTGCGCTGGAAGTGCTCCGCCCCGCTGGCCTCCAGAATAAGCCCATCGGCATCGGACAGCAGGGCCACGCCACCGGAGCGCGCCGCTTCCCCCCGCAACAGCTCCATTTCCGCCCGACTGGCCCGGCGCAGGCGCTCATAGCGCTCCGCTTGCCGGGCCATTTCCCGTTCCGTCAACGCCGCCACCTGCGGCGCGGCCGTCAGGTCCAATCCCATATCGGCGCAGCGCCGCCAGGACCGGGCAATGGGCGTACCCTCCAGGTCCGGTGGCAGCGCGCCGCGGTCCAGGAACAAACGGCGGGCGCGTTCCAGGCTGACCGAAACACGGACGTCCATGGGCGAAATCCTCCCCTAGGCTTCTTCAGGACCCTGTTCTTTTTTCGAGATGTCGCGCGCCTGTCGCTTTCCGCGACAGCTGTCGCGCGCCCTCTGTCGGTCCTGGCGACACTCTGCCACGGAAGCCGAAAGCCTGTCCAGATTTCGGTAATTATCAACCCACTTCTACTGCACTGCCGCAATTTCCTTGCGCACTATGATTTTCAAAGACTTAACCCGAAGGACGGAGGGGGATCGATCCACGCCGGTTCGCCCCAGATCGAGACTGGCACGAGACTTGCGTTTTGATGTCCCGTCTCAACGAAACAGTGAGACCTGGTTTCAACAAGAAAGCCCCAGGGAGTCCCCTTCCATGAACAAGCCCGTCGATCTGTCGACCCTTCAGTCCGCGCCCTTCGCCGCCCAGTACGGCAACTTCATCAATGGCGAATGGATTGCCCCCAAGGACGGCACCTATTTCGACAACACCTCGCCGATCACCGGCAAGGTGATCTGTTCCATCCCCCGCTCCAAGGCCGCCGACATCGAGCTGGCCCTGGACGCCGCTCATGCCGCCAAGGATGCCTGGGGCCATACCTCCCCGGCAGAGCGCGCCAATATCCTGAACGCCATCGCCCAGCGCATGGAAGACAACATTGAGCTGCTCGCCCGGGCCGAGACCTGGGACAACGGCAAGCCGATCCGCGAGACCATGGCCGCCGACATGCCGCTGGCCATCGACCATTTCCGTTATTTCGCGGGCTGCATCCGCGCCCAGGAAGGCACCCTGTCGCAGATCGACCAGGACACCGTGGCCTATCACTTCCACGAACCCCTGGGCGTCGTCGGCCAGATCATTCCCTGGAACTTCCCGATCCTGATGGCCGTGTGGAAGCTGGCTCCCGCCCTGGCCGCCGGAAACTGCGTGGTGCTGAAACCCGCAGAACAGACCCCCGCCTCCATCCTGGTTCTGGCTGAATTGATCGGTGACCTGCTGCCCAAGGGTGTGTTGAACATCGTCAACGGCTTCGGCCTGGAAGCGGGCAAGCCCCTGGCTTCGAGCCCTCGCATTGCCAAAATCGCCTTCACCGGTGAGACCACCACCGGCCGCCTGATCATGCAGTACGCCAGCCAGAACCTGATCCCGGTGACCCTGGAGCTGGGCGGCAAATCCCCGAACATCTTCTTTGCCGACGTGATGGCCGAGGACGACGACTTCCTCGACAAGGCGATCGAGGGCTTCGTGATGTTCGCCCTGAACCAGGGTGAGGTCTGCACCTGCCCCTCCCGCGCCCTGATCCACGAGTCCATCTACGACAAGTTCATGGAAAAGGCCCTGGCCCGTGTCGCGGCCATCGTCCAGGGGAACCCGCTGGATCCGAGAACCATGATCGGGGCCCAGGCCTCCAGCGAGCAGATGGAGAAGATCCTCTCCTACATCGACATCGGCAAGCAGGAAGGCGCCGAATTGCTGATCGGTGGCGAGCGCAACGTTCAGGGCGGTGACCTTGCCGGCGGCTTCTACGTGAAGCCCACGGTGTTCCACGGCAACAACAAAATGCGCATCTTCCAGGAAGAAATCTTCGGCCCCGTGGTCTCCGTCGCCACCTTCAAGGACAATGACGAGGCCCTGCATATCGCCAACGACACCCTTTATGGACTGGGCGCGGGCGTGTGGAGCCGCAGCGCCGATACCTGCTACCGCTTCGGTCGGGCCATTCACGCCGGTCGGGTCTGGACCAACTGCTACCACGCCTATCCGGCCCATGCGGCCTTCGGTGGCTACAAGCAGTCCGGTATCGGGCGCGAAACCCACTCCATGATGTTGGACCACTACCAGCAAACCAAGAACCTGCTGGTTTCCTACTCTGGAAAAGCCTTGGGCTTCTTTTAAATCCGTCAGACCGGAAGGGGACTATAATTGTCCCCTTTCTTCATACTCAGTCCAAGAAAATCAGGCTAGGCAAGCTGGGCCAAGCAGGCTGGCCAATAAAACCAGGTATGGAACCATGACACAGACTGCATTTTACATTCCCTCTGTTAATCTAATGGGGCCGGGATGCCTTCGGAACGCCATCAACCATATCGGCGGCCAGGGCTTTACCCATGCTCTGATCGTGACCGATCCGGGTGTCGTCCGAAGTGGCATTGTCGAGAAAGTCACCGGCCTGATGACCGAGATCGGCCTCGCCTCCACGGTTTTCGATGGCACCCATCCCAATCCGACGACGGGCAATGTCGAAACGGGCTTGGCGCTTCTGCAGTCCAAGGGATGCGACCTTGTCGTCTCCGTCGGCGGTGGATCGTCCCATGACTGCGCCAAGGGGATCGCCCTCTGCGCCACCAATGGGGGCTCCATTGCCGATTACGAAGGCGTGGACCAATCTCCCCGCCCCCAAATGCCGATGATGGCGATCAACACCACCGCCGGAACGGCCAGCGAGATGACGCGCTTTTGCATCATCACCGACGAGACCCGCCATGTGAAAATGGCCGTGGTGGATTGGCACGTCACCCCCATCCTGTCGGTCAATGACCCCGAATTGATGTTGGGCAAACCTCCGGCCCTGACCGCTGCCACGGGCATGGACGCGCTGACCCACGCCGTCGAGGCCTATGTCTCCACGGCCGCGACGCCGATCACCGACGCCTGCGCCTTGAAGGCAATCAGCCTCGTCGCGACCCATCTGCGCCAAGCCGTCGTCCATGGCGACGACCTCGCAGCACGGGACGCCATGGCCTATGCCCAATTCCTCGCCGGCATGGCGTTCAACAACGCCTCTTTAGGATATGTCCATGCCATGGCCCATCAGTTGGGTGGCTTCTATGACCTGCCGCATGGCGTCTGCAACGCTGTTCTGTTGCCCCATGTCGAGGCCTACAACTCGCCGAGCAGCGCCGCCCGTCTAAAGGAGGTGGCCGCGGCCATGGGCAAGGATGTCTCCGGCCTGTCCGACGACGAAGGAGCGCAAGCCGCCATCGCCGCAATTCGGACCCTGTCGTCGGATATTGGCATCCCCGCCGGATTGACGGAATTGGGCCTGAAGGACAGCGACATCCCGACCCTGGCAGCCAATGCGATGAAGGACGCCTGCGGACTGACCAACCCGCGCCGGGCCAATCAGACGGATATCGAAGCGATCTTCCGGTCTGCGGCCTAGAGTATTCCAAGATCAAGTTGGGTCGCTTTGCGACCAGGCTTGGCCTCGAAGACACTCTAAAATCTATAGAATGAGAGTGAAACTGGGCCAATTTGACTCGAGCTGATCCAGTTTTACCCTAACCCTGGGCGGCTCCCTGGACAGTGCCAGGAAGCCGCTGACTCTCCCGTTGCGGGCTTCGGCCCATTGGCCCGCGGCGGTCCGAGGGCGGCCCTTCCTCCCACAGCCTTCCTGGGAGGAAAGGGCCGTCTCTTCCCTCCCCACAGGCTTTCGCGAGGTTTTGCCCATGACCGCTTCCCCGCCCCTTCGCGTCACGGCAACGCCCGCCGCCCTTGCGCTCATCGAAACCCTTGTGGCCGAAACCGGCCCGATTCTGTTTCACCAGTCCGGGGGCTGCTGTGACGGCTCCTCACCCATGTGCTATCCCCGGGATGACCTGATCATCGGCGACCAGGACGTGTTCCTGGGAGAGATCGGCGGCCACCCCTTCTACATCGGTCGCGCCCAGTTCGAGTATTGGCGGCACACCCAACTGATCATCGATGTGGTAGAAGGCCGGGGTGGCATGTTCTCCCTGGAGAACAGCCGAGGCGTCCGCTTCCTCACCCGCTCCCGAATTTTCACCGACGCCGAGAGTGCAGCCCTGGAAGCCCAGGACGCCCCCTAATCCTCACCGCCCATTCAAACGGACATAGGCTCCCGGCGTCACACCCAAGGCCGCGCGGAACATCGCGATGAAGGCACTGGTCGAGTCATAGCCCAGGTCCAGGGCAACCTCTGTCACCGACGCCCCCGCCCCCAAACGCTCCAGGGCCGCAAGCAGCCGGAGCCGCTGCCGCCATTGGCCGAAGGTCAGGCCACAGTCCCGTTGGAACAGCCGGGCGAGCGTCCGGGCCGAAGCGCCCGCCTCACCCGCCCAAACCTCCAAGGGACGGTTGTCCGCCGGGTCCGCCTCCAGTCCCCGCGCCACGGCCAGGGCGCGACCGTCCTTGGGCCACGGCAGGTTCAAGGGCACCTCCTCCAAACAGGCCAGTCGGTCCAGGATCACATGCGCCAAGCGACCATCCGGCCCGTCCTCGTCGTATTCCTCCGGTAGGTGGCCGAATTCCAAGATCAATTCACGGACCAGGGGAGGGATAGCCACCACCCGGCACTGCTCTGGCAATCCCCAGCGGCAGGCCGCCGCGCTGGTGATGTAGAGGCTGCGGTTCCGTCCTCCTTTGGGGGCGCGCACCTGATGCACCACCCCCGCCGGAACCCAGACGGCCCGGTCCGGGGGAACTACCCAGGTCTCCTCTTCCGTTTCAACGGAAATCACCCCGCTTTCGGAATAGACCAATTGCCACCACTCATGGGAGTGGGGGTGGATATGGGTCCCATGCGCCCAATCCACCACCCGAGTGAGGATGTCCCGTCGAGGCGTCGGAAAGTGACGCGTCACGTCAGCACCGGGTGCCAGTCCCGCCTCCAGGTCCTCGACGATGTCCGTTTTCCGATATCCATTGTCCATATGCCGTGAGACAGGCGAAAAAGATCACCTTATTTTAAGCGCAACTCGTTCGCAATCTTCCTGTTTGGAGGTCGTCATGGCCCGCCTTTCCCCCTTTACTTTTCTGAGTCGCTTTCGGGAAGGACTGGATCCCCGGGGTCCCGAGGCCTTCCTGCTGCTGTCTGCGGCGGCCATGCCGGTGGCTTTTTCAACTTGGCAAGCCCTCCTCAACAACTTTGCCATCGAACGGGCCGCCTTCACCGGCGAAAACATGGGTCTGCTTCAATCCATCCGTGAAATCCCGGGCTTTCTGGCCTTTAGCGTCGTCTTCGTGCTGCTGCTCTGTCGAGAACAGACCCTGCTCCTGACCAGCCTCTGCCTTCTGGGGGTGGGCACCGCCATCACGGGTCTGTTCCCCTCCGTCCTCGGGCTCTACCTGACGACGGTGCTGATGAGCATCGGTTTCCACTACCAAGAGACGCTCCAACAGTCCCTGACCCTGCAATGGATCGGCAAGGAGAGGGCAGCCGCAGCCATGGGCAAGCAGATCGCGGCGCGGGCAACCTCGGGCATCGCGGCCTTCGCCGTGGTTTGGTTAATGCTGGAAGTCCTCAAGGTGGACTACGCCTGGGTCTATGCCTTCGGTGGTGGCTTGACCGTTGTTTTCGCCCTGGTCGCCTGGCGGGTCTTCCCCCGCTTTCCCCAGGCGACGGTGCAGAACAAGCGGCTGTTCCTGCGCAAGCGGTATTGGCTCTATTACGCCCTGGTTTTCATGGGCGGTGCCCGCCGCCAGATCTTCACGGTCTTCGCCGGATTCATGATGGTGGAGAAGTTCGGCTTCTCTGCGTCCGAGATCACCCTGCTGTTCGTGGTCAACCAAGTGATCAACATGCTGTTCGCCGGCAAGATCGGCAAGGCCATCGGCCATTGGGGCGAGCGCAAGGCCTTGACCTTTGAATATACAGGCCTGATCGGCATCTTCCTGGCCTATGCGGTGGTGGACAATTCCTGGGTGGCGGGCGGTCTCTATGTGGTCGACCACCTGCTGTTCGCCATGGCCATCGCCATCCGCGCCTATTTCCAGAAGATCGCCTCGCCAGAGGATATCGCCTCCTCCTCCGGCATGAGCTTCACCATCAATCACATCGCCGCAGTGATCATCCCGGCGCTCTTCGGCATCATCTGGCTGACCAATCCCAGCGCGGTCTTCCTGACGGGTGCGGGCATGGCCTGCCTCTCCCTGGTTCTGGCCCGGCTGGTGCCCAACCATCCAGAACCGGGGCGGGAAACGGTTTTGATCCGCCCCATTCCTGCCACCGCCCCCGCACCTGCTGGGGAGTGACGCGACCGGAGGGGGCCAGTCACGGCGCTTCGCCCCGTCCCCCACTGGGGCCGAAAGGCCCCAGACCCCAGGCACTTAGAGTGAAACTGGAAATGGTATACCAAGGTGCGGTGAGTTTGCCTCACCGCACCTTGGAAGCGGCCAAGTGGCCGCCGCGCCTTATGGCGCGCAAAAGCCCGCCTGGCGTTTGAACGCAAGAAAAGCGGCGTGGCTTTCAACCCGCGCCGCTTGGTATGAGAGGCGCTGCGAGGCCAAGTTGGTCCGCGACTGCGGCCCAACGTGATCTCAGACGACTCTCGTTTTAGAAAAAGTCGGCCTCAGAAGAACAGCGTCAGCCGCGCTTGGGCCGAGAGGTTCCCGCGCCTGGTGTCCGGGCCGTCGGTGAGCGCGACACCAAGAAAGGCGCCCGCCTGGAGGCGATTGGACAGAGCATAGTCCAGCCCCCCGCCGACCCCCAGAAGGGTGGCGTTGGCGTCGACTGTGGCTTTATCCACATTGAATTTATGGCCATAACTCAGGTCTAGAAAGGCGTAGGGGGACAGGACATCGCGGATGGCCCCCACTCCGGGCAGATCCGTCACACCGGCCAGGGCCAAAGGTGAGAAGGTCGGCGCCCTCAGTTCATCGCGCAGAACAAAACCCGTGTCGAAGGACCCATCGTCCAGACTAAAACCTCGGGTCGCGTAATACCCGCCAAGGCTCATCTGCTCGGTATCGGGCAGAGCCTGTCCCGCGATCTGGGCCTGACCGTCGGTTTTCAAAGTGAACCCGCTTGGCCCACCAAACCGATCGAGGGGCGTGGACCGTTTCACCGCACCAAAGCCATAGGCGTATTGTGCGCTTGTCACGCGGCCATTGGAATAGGTGCTCCAGGCGGCGTCCGTGTTGTCCTTGAGGAGCCCACCCGGGTTGCCGACCACCCGAAGGTCGATTTCCGTCGATCCGCCAGTGCCATCGGTCCATCGGCCGGACCACCCCAGACTGAGGTCAAAGACCTGGGCGGATCCCTTGGCCACAGTGGTCCCAAGATAATCCGTTTCCCGCTGCAACCATTTGGGCGCGACCCCGATACGAACATCCCCCCATCCAGCCCGATCGGGAAAAATATTGGACAGGGCCGACCGATAGGCCACGGGCAATTCGAAAGCCGTATTTTTAAAGGTGAACAGGCCGTCGAAAGCATCCTGGCTGGTCGCAACGAAACTGGGGCTGATTTCGATGGCTTGGCGATCGAAGGTCGGCAGGGTGATCCGCCCGGCGTGACTCAGATAGGATGGCCTGTCGTCGTCCGGCAGGGTGATGGAAGCCGGATCGATAAAGACATCGCCGCTTGCCGTCATCTGATAGGACAGGGTCAGGTCGTTCAACGCCTCGACGCCAACCAGCGCGCCCAGGAAATACCGATTCTGGTCCGTCGTCTTGGTTCCGGTGTTGGACCATCCGGCAAAGGCGGAAACGGGCATCTCGCGGCTCACATCCAGGGTCAGATCAGATAACCCAGGCTGGGACCCCGGCTCGAAGACACCGTCCACCCGACGGAAGGGAAAACGGTTGAGCCACTCCAGATCCTCGGCGATCTGATTGGCGTCGATGGGCGCCCCTGCGGGGACGCGCACCCGACCAGTCAGGGAGGCGTCAGACGCGGACATCGGGGATTTGCCGTTCCCTTCAACCCGGACCTCTCCGGTACGAAAGTGTACCAGACGCAGACGCACAACGCCCGAAGTGATGTCCTGGGGCGGTGTCGTAACAGAGAGGAAGGGACGGCCGGCCCGACGGTAGACCTTGGACACGGCGGCCTCAATCTCGGACAGCACTTGCCGTGACAGGGGTCCGCCAAGGAAGGGGCTAACCGCCTCGGTCAGCTCGGCGACCGCGACATGGGGCTCACCAGACAGGGTGACCCCCATGGGCGGGCTATCGCCGATCGGAACATCCAGGCCGATGAGGAAGCGGACCCCCGATAGGGTGACACCCAAGGGGGTGGCGTCTTCACCGGTGATGTCCGGCATCTCCCCCAAATGAAGACCGCCGCCGGTATCCTGGGCGGCCGGTGGTGGCGACCGTTCAAGGGCAGTTTGGGCCCAGGCAGACGAAAGAGGAAGAAGACCGAGGCCCAGAAGAAACAGCCAAAGGGAGGAGGTACGACCGGGACCCATCATTGATCGGCTTCCTTGAAGCGAAGAAAAGCACCGACCTGCCGGTTTTCGACGGGAGGCTGGGTGTTAAATTCGGACGGAATGAAGCCCGCCGGTGTGGGAACCGGAGAAGACCCGCCCGCCGAAGGCACGCCGAAGGAACCACCCCCCGATCCCAGCCCCACCCCCTCGGTGAAAACGAGACCCGCTTCGGATGCTCTGATAGGCGGCGAAGAAAGGGCCAATGTGGGGGTCGTCAATGCGGGTGTCGGTGTGGGCGTTCCTGTGGATGTCGGTGCTGGTGAGGGCGTCGACCCTGGTGTGGGGGTCGGTGTCGGCTCCGGTGTGGGGGTCGGTGTCGGCTCCGGTGTGGGTGTGGCTGTCGGCCCCGGTGTGGGTGTGGCTGTCGGCCCCGGTGTGGGGGTCGGTGTCGGCTCCGGTGTGGGGGTCGGTGTGGGGGTCGGTGTGGGCGTTGGTGTGGGCGTTGGTGTGGGCGCCGACACAGAGGCCGTACCATACAAAACGCGATAGACCCTCCCTAAGGCGCTGGTCTTGGTGCCGTTGACCGTGGTCAGGGTCGGGGTCTGCGTTCCTCCGGTCAGGGGAGTGGAGGTGGTCACCGTTTGCCCCGTGACGTCCAAGCTATCGCCAACGGCCCCAAAGACATAGGATCCCGGCCCCCCTGCGGACGTGGTTACAGCGGTGACCTGCGCCGTGGACGTCCCCGCAGTGCCACTGGCCGTGAAGGTCTTGACCCAGAGGATTGGAGCCAGGGCATAGAGTTCGGGATAATACCCCGCGCTCGATGGCGCCCAAGCGGTATCAAAGTCCCATCCTGTAGCCGCCGTCTTGAAGGTGGTGCCGTCCTGGAACTGGGTCGTCGTCAGCCCCGCAACCCCCGTCGTGCTGCCCGTTCCGACCCCCGTCGTGAGACCGCTGGTCGTCTTGTCCCAGAAGGATGCCGTAACCGTGCCCTCTCTGTTTCCGACCAATCCTCCAACCGAGGCCTCGTTGCCGGTCGCTGTCCCCGTGGCATAGACGTTCGTCAGATTCCCCCCACTGCCGTTCCACCCGACGAACCCTCCGACGGCGTCATTGCCCTGCACCCCACCGGTCGCATAGGCGTTCGTGACGGTGCCAGCGTTCCAGCCGGCAAATCCACCGACATAATGGGCGCTACTGACACCTCCAGTCGCATAAGCGTTGGTAATCGAAGCCCGATTGCCTCCGACAAGTCCACCGACGGCAACGACTGTGCCTGCAGTCCCCCCCCCTGAAACGGTTCCGGTGGCATAGACGTTATTGATATCACCGCTCAAACTGTATCCGACAAGCCCTCCGAGATAATCATTCGTCCCTATCACGGAACCGGTTGCATAGGCGTTACTGATATTGCCACTGCTGTACCCAACGAGTCCCCCGACATAGCCCGCCCCATTCACCATAGCGGCTGAATGGGCATTATTGATCGCGCCACCGGTAAAGTTCCCGATCACCCCCCCGACGTATTGCAAGCTCCCTTCGACGGATCCAGAGAAAGAGACGTTTTCGATTGACCCTCCTCCACTTCCGAAGAGACCACCGACGGAACCGACCCCTTTTACCTGAGCGGTCGCATGAACGTTTTTGACCACCCCATAGGAACTTCCCACGACCGCACCGACAGAGCCACCTCCCGTTACAATCCCACCGACGAGCCTGAAGTCGCGGAGAACCGAAGTACTGCCTCCCGCTCCAAACACACCAACTCCATAGGTCGATGGGGCATCAATCCACAGATTAGAGAGTGTGTGCCCGAGCCCGGCAAAGGTTCCATTGAGAGTGGTCGGGACGAGGGCGTTGGTATATTTGGTCCCTGTCGCATCCAAATCCACCGCCAAGGCATGATGCCCTGATGCGGCGGGATAGACTTTACTTTGAAAGTCCGCCATAGAGTGGACCAGGGTGTAGGCGACCAATCCACCCGTGGGGCCGATTTGCAGGGTCGCATTCGCACCCGACAGGGTAACCGAAGCCCCGCTGCCGATGCTGTAGTCCTTGCCCACCCCATATTCCAGCACCAACCCGGCATTGGCGCCCGTCGCCGTGAGACCGGCATTGAGGACAATATCCCCACCGGCCTGGAGGGTCAGGGTCGTATCCTGATCCCAAGAGATCGCACTGGCCACCGTGAGGTTTCCGTCCTGGCTTCCCGTGGCCCCGGTCGATACCGTCACATTAGCCCCCGAGAGGGCCGTGGTCAGGGTAGAGACATTGAGTTTGCTATCGTCCCCGGTCGCCGTGGTGCCCGTCGTTCCGCTGTCAGCGTCGTTGGTGATGGTCAGGTTATGGGGATCGAGCAACAGGGTGCCCGTCTTCCCCTTCTCCGCCCGCAGATCCGTGACCCCCCGGTAGTCGAGGGCCGCCTTGCCCGACACCTCCGCCAAGCCTCCATCGCCGTCCCCTGCCCCTCGGGCGGAAATACGGCCCTCAAAGGAGGTCTTTTCATCGGACCAGACGACCACGTCACCGCCTGCCCCAACCGTGCCATCGGCGGTCAACCTGGCGCCAGCCGCCACCGTTGTGGTCTTGGCCCTCGCCACCGTCACAGCCAGTGTCTTGGTGCTGGCCTTCCCCCCACCCTGGTAATCGCCGCCCACCAGAATGGTACCACCTGACGTACCGCTGGCGTCGAGGAAGGCGGTATCGGTCAGAGCCACGGTCTCACCGGTGACAACCACAGCGCCGCCCGTGCCGTCCCCCTTCCTGGCCGTGAGGGTCCCCGCAACGGTGGTGCGTCCCCCCTCGCCCGACGTCAGAAAGAGTCGCCCCCCCTTCGTGGCCACGCCACTGGCATCGATGAGGCCGTCCGTATTGCCAGCAAGGGCGTAGACGTTGCCCCCATTGGCACGCAGCTCGGCGGTCGCCGCAGCAATGCGGCCTCTGTTCGTGGCCTCCGTATCCGCCCCACCGACCTTGACCAGCAACGTTCCGCCATTCACGGCGGTATCACTGATCAACACCTCATATCCGGCGCCTAAACCAACCGTCCCGTTGGGCGCGGACAGCTTGCCCCGATTTTCCACCGCCCGGCCGATGAGCATGACATCCCCCCCCAGCGACCCGATGGATCCCGCGTTGATCACCGTCGCCGTCGAAGATCCGGCAACCGTCATATCGCCGCCGTCCAGGAAATCGGCGTCTGGAACATCCAGGGTTGAGGCGACGAAAGAGCCGCCGGTGGAGATCTGGCCCGTGGGCCCAACGGCAATGCCCGCAGGATTGACCAGGTAGACCGACCCCGTCGCGTTGAGGGAGCCATCAAGGCGGGAGGGAACGTGCCCCGTTACCCGGTTTAAAGTGGCGCCGGAGCCGTTATTGAACTGGACGGTCTTACCCTGGCCGATGGAAAAGCTGTTCCATCCGACAATCCCCCGCGCGGACTTTTGATCAATGACCAGGGTGCTGCCAGAGGGGCTCCGGATAACCACATCGCCCGCGCGGACCTGGCCTCCCTCCGGCAGGCTTTGGGCACGGGCCGGTGATCCTCCCCCCAAAAGAAGCCAAAGCCCCGGCATGACCGCCAGACAGGCGAGCAGAGCGGTCCCCCGTTTCATACGCTGGCGAAAGCGGGGCTGACAGGCGGAAGGGAACAGGGAGCGGGCCATGCGGGGGCTCGTCGCGATCCGAGGGCAATGGACGCGGGTAAGACCCTGATGGCGAGGCCGGATCGGCCCATTGGATGGTTGTGTTGTCATCCCGGGAGTGTACCGGGGCACAAAACAGAGATCCTTGGCCGGGTGTCCAAAATCCTTTGTCCTGGCGTCTCCAGGGATTATGGGGATATCGAAAACCCCACCCAAGACCGCGACACAGGGGGGACGGAATTAGGTCCCGAGATCCCGGATCCAACTGGCGAATTCCGGCCCCGTGCTTTCTTCGAAACTGGCCAGCCGGTTTTCCCAGGTGGCTGCGTCCCTCGTCTCGATTCGGATCTGACTGGGAGAGGCACCGACCTGCTTGCGAAACGCCCGGCTGAACTGGGACTCGCTGGAAAACCCGCAGGCAAAGCCGATGGCCCCGACCCCCATGTGGTCGAACGTGGGGTCCATCAACAGACGCATGGCGCGGCGCATGCGGCGCTCCCCGACATACCGAGCAATGCCACCGTAGGGTGCGAAAATGCGGTAGATCTGGGATCTGGAGATATGAAACCTCTCCGCCAGACTGTCCGGCGTCAAAGGTTCCGCAAGGTGCTTGTCAATGAACCGGCAGATGGATTTCCCAAGCGCCGCCGAAACCTGGGGGGATGCCTCTTCCCCCGCAATGGGCCGGTTCAGCAGCAGCCCATTGCGTATAAGGTCGAGGGTGGCTCCCATCGCTCCGCGAGCCTGAACCGGTTCCATCATCGGAACATGGCGCCACAAGGCCAGGATATGCTCGCCAAGGAAGCGCACCATCGTGTTTTCAACAGAAAGCCGCTTGCCGTGAAGGGTTGAGAGCCGATCCGACAGGGGGGGATTCAGGTCACGGGGAAGGACCAAAGTGAGGTTTTGGAAGTCTGTGGTGGTCATGGCATGGGATTGGTCCAGGTCGATGACCAACATATCTCCAGAGGTGATCGTCTGGTCACCCTGGCAGATGCCTCCGCCCGCCAGAAACAGCTGGACCAGGATATGGTCCATACCGTCCCGGGCAACGCGACGCGCATCCCTTTGAAAGGTTTGCCCCTCGGACCGGGTGATCCCAAAAACGACGGTCCCCAGGTTACAGGCCTGGATCTGGGCATCGATCGCCTTCCCCTGTCCCTCCCCCGGTACAGACAGATCAAAGAGGACTCCCATATTCTCCCGCCAGGCATCATAGCGGTCCAGCGGGTCCAGCCGTGATGTGTCGAAATGGGTCATGGCGATGTCTGATGGGGACCTTTGCAGCCCTGTATCCATGCGGTGTCCCCCTCCTCCTGGACATCGGGAAGGCCAAGTGTAGGCCCCACGGGTTTGACCACTGTGACCGCCCCTGAACCAAGGTCATGTCACGCAGGATCAAATGATACCGTTATTCTCAGGTATCAGACAATGGAAACCAGCGCTCCGGCAGCAGTACTCCCCCATCCAGTCATCCCAAGCGATCCCAGGCCTGATCCGCAGCGACCCCCAGGGTCGCGAGGTCGGCAAGGAAGCGGTCCGGGTCACAAAACAGGCCCTGATGCTGGACACCCCGGTCCGCCCCGGGGTCCAGGATCTGGGCAACGCAGGCGGCCAGACAGGCGGCCGGCAGGTGGTCCGGGTCGCCGTGGGAGAGGGTCAGGGTTCCCTTGGTGGACCAGCCATCTCGGGATCCTTCTGCCTCCAGCGCCACCAGGATCCCCGTATGACGGCCCGGTTGAGTCAGGGCACGGGCCAGCAGGGCTTCAGACAGGCTCCGGGCACCGACTTTATCCAGGAGCTGGGCAATGGGGACGGCCCAATAATCGGCCCAGGGGCCAAAACCGCACAGGTAAAAGCCGCAGTCCTGGAGGACGGGCAGACGGTCGCGCAACCCTCGCAATTCCCCGAGGAACACCGGATAGCCCACCCGCCTGGCAAAGGGCTCGGGAAGGCGGAAGATCGGAAAATAGCGGGACTGGAGCCTGCTCCATCGCCGTTCCGACAGGGTTCTGGGATTGCCCTTACGGGCGAGCAACAAATGCTCCCGGACCCTGTCCACACCCACACTCGACAGATCCTCCCCCGCCGACAGGGCCAGGGCAACGGTCAGGCGCTCCACCCGGTCCATGCGGGCAGCGGCCCAACGCCCCATCAGGGCCGCCAGCCCGGGCCGGGCGCCACCATCCGTGATGAAGGTCAGATTGGCGTCAGCCACCCGGTTCGACAGCTCGGCCAAGCCTTTGAGCTTGAGCGGCAGACTGAATTGGGCGTCTAGGAAATGGGCCCCCACCCGCAGAGCCGCCTGAGCCAAGGCAACCGCAGGAATGGACTCTGGGCCGACGGTCAGCACCACCAGACGCGCCCCCTCCAAGGCATGGGCCGCCCCGTTGGCTGTGGACAGATCGGCTGTCACCAGCTCCGCCTCGGGCAAGCGATCGCGGAGCCGGTCCAAGGCGGCGGGGTCCCTGTCAATCACCCGGAGCGGTGCACCGGTCAGCTCCGAGATGAGACTCGCGGTTTGGCCCCCCAACCGTCCGGCCCCCACCAGGGCGATGGGCCGAGGGTCGAACAGGTCCTCACGCGGAGGCATGGCGGTCTCCCCCGCTTCGGTGTCCTGCGCCCTCATAACAGGTGCTGGCCCCCGGTGATGTAGACCTCCGTGCCGGTCACATAACCGAACTCCTCGGTGCAGAGGCGGAAAACGCAGGACGCCACGTCCTCGGGAACACCCATGCGGTCCAAGGGGATGCGGGGGATCAGGGCCTCATATTCCGGAGCGAGCATACCGGTCTTGATTTCCCCCGGTGCCACGGCGTTGACACGCACCCCCAGATTGGCGAATTCCGCCGCCATCTCGCGGGTCAAACCGGACAGGGCGGCCTTGCTGGTGGAATAGGCCGATCCGGCAAAGGGATGGACATAATGCCCGGCAATGGAGGTGATATTGACGATGGCCCCCTTGCTTTTGCCCAGGGGGGTGGCGAAGGCCCGGGCGAGCCGCAGGGGAGCGAAGAAATTCAGCTCGAACACCTCCCGCCACCGGTCGAGGGATCCATTCAGAACCCCCAACCGCTCCTTGAAAGAGGTTTTCGGGGAAACGCCGGCATTGTTGACCAAGGCATGGAGGGGATCCCCATCCAGGTGGTCGATGACCTGCTTGGTGAAGCCCTCAATGGCCGTGGGATCGGACAGGTCGACGGGAAAATGGGCGGTCCAGTTGCGGTCCAGCTTGCACTCCGCAGGCACATCGGCCCGGGCGCAGGTGATGACGCGCCAACCTTCTGCCAGGAAGCGCACGGCGGTGGCATGGCCGATACCCCGGCTGGCGCCGGTAATGACAACGGTTTTCATGGAAGACTTCGTCCCAGGGGCGAGAGGGTTGAACCGACAGGGCCTTCCTCTCAGGTAGCATCTTCGCGCCCCGTTTCAAAGGGGCCTTGCCCCGGCCGGTTTCAAAGGGGCCTTGCCCCGGGACGAACCCCGAGGCAATTTGTCCTCATGTGTGCACGCTATGACTTGACCAGTTCCACTATCCGCCTTGTCGAACGGTTCGGCCTGACCGTCCCGCCGGAAGTGATCCGAAAAGGCGAGGTGCGTCCGACAGACGCCGCGCCGATCATTGCGCCCGACCGCAAGGCCCGAATGTTCCGCTGGGGCCTGACGGTGGATTGGGATCCCAAACCTCTGATCAACGCCCGGGCCGAAAGCCTGGAGGAGAAAGCCACCTTCCGCCCCCTCCTCCCCTTCCGCTGTCTGGTGCCCGTGGACGGCTGGTATGAATGGCGCAAGGAGGGAGCAACCCGTTTCAAGACCCGCATCGCTCCGCCCGAGGACGGCCCCTTCGCCTTGGCGGGGCTGGCCGATCCAGACCGGGCACTGTTCACGGTGATCACCTGCGCCCCAGCCCCCAGCGTGGCCCCTGTGCATTCCCGGATGCCCGTCCTGCTCGCCGGACCGGAAGCCGAGGCCCGGTGGCTGGACATGAGTCTGGATTTCTCGGCGGCGGCCTTGGACCTGATGCCCTACAGGGGCGCCCTGAAGGTGGTAGAGGACCAGCCTTCACCGCCTCGGCAGGCATCCCTGTTCTGACAACCGTCTTGAATCCGACGCGAAGACCGGTCCCGAAACCGGGTTACGCAGCTTCAACCGGCTTCAACGCCTCTCGCGGAGGCCTCGACGCCAAAAAAGCGGCGGTGGCCCCCACAAAAAGCAGGGTGGCGACCGCCCCGAGAATACCCGCGAACCCCAAGGGGCGGAAGGCCCAGGCCAATTGGGGTCCCAGGCTGGCGCCCAGGAAAACGGCGAAGGCGTAAAGCGCCGTGGCCGCCCCGGCCCGGTCACGCGCCTGCATGCCAATGTTCTGAATCAGGGCCGGCGAAGCAAGCAGAAGCCCCGCAGCGAAAACCGACAATAACCCGGCCACCAATCCCACTCCCACTCCCTCTCCCACTCCCTCTCCCACTCCAACCAGGGCGATTCCCAAAGCCGCCGTCGCCGACGCAGCCAAGCCGCCGACCATGCGAACCCGCGAAGGAATCCGCCCCACCCAATGCGACGCCAGGGGCACGGCAAGCATGCCAGGCAGAGCCATGATTTTCAGGGCCAGAAGGCGCTCCGGATGTCCGGCCAACCCCGGCGGCCCAGCCAGCACCAAGGCGGTGAAAATGGCAACGAAGCCACTCAGCAGCGTCAACGCCGCAAAGTAGAATGCGAGGAACCGGGGCCGGGTCAAAAAACCGGGCAGGGACAGAAATACGTCCGCCAGACTCCCTCCCCGCGGTGAAGTCGACGCCGCCAGGCTCCGCCACAACAGAACAGAGAAACCGAGAATCAGAACACTACCGAGCAGAAAAACCGCTCGCCATCCCTGAACATCAGCCACCATCCGGGCGCCAACCTGCATGATGATCGCCGAGCTGAAAGCCGCCCCGATGATGACCGTATAGAACTGGGGGCGGCTCCTTTCCGGGATGCTCTCATTGACGTAGGACAGGAGCGGAGGAACCAGAAAAGCCGCGCCGATCCCTTGAATGCCCCTCGCCGCAATGAGACTCCCATAAGTGGGCGCCATTCCCACCAGAGCGGTGGCCAGCGCCGTCAAAAGCAGTCCGGGGACAATCACCCGGCGGGGACCATAGCGATCCGACAAGGGACCTGAGATCAGACTTCCGACAGCGTAGGGAAGGCCAAAAGCCGTCGAGGCCCAAAGCATGGCCGTGACCGGCTCGCCAAAGGACCGGGCCAAGTCCTCAAACAAACCCAACACGGTGTACATCTGACCGACGATCACCGTACTGGCCAACGCCATCAGAACAAGTAGGGAAATGCGCTTTTCGGCATGGATGCCATTCATGGCGGAGACTCCCTGAAGCTCACTTTCCAGCCAACCATTTGGTTGGAAAGATAAGCGACTATCACGCCAACCAAATGGTTGGCAAGGCTGGTGTTTGCGGAAAAGCCCTGTTAAAGGATCTTCTTTCTGGAGTACCCCCTCCGGGATGAGGATCGATGAACCAGGGAAAAGGACCGACGGATGACTCGCGACCCAGACAGCACGCGGACTCGCCTTTTGGAGGCCGCAAGGGAGGAATTCAGCCGTGTCGGTCCCGCTGGCGCCCGGGTCAACCGCATCGCCGAACGGGCGGGGGTGAACAAGGAGCGCATCTACGGATACTTCCAAAGCAAGGAAAAGCTGTTCGAGGCGGTCCTGGCCGATACCCTGCGCGGCCACGCCGACGCCGTTGGCCCGCCCACGGCGGAGATCGGGGCCTATATGGAACGCCTATACGACGCCCATCCGAGGGACCCCGGCCTCCTGCGCCTGCTCCTTTGGGAAGGACTTGGCTTCGAGGCACCGGATCACATACCGGCGGAAGCGGAAAGACGTGCCCTCTACGGCAAAAAACTGGACCTGTTTTCCAGGGCCATGGGGCGACCCGCCAACCGGGAGACTGCGGCCCTACTCTTTACACTCATTGGGATCGCGGCCTGGCCCGCAGCGGTTCCTCAGTTGGCTGATCTGATGCTGGGATCCGCCGCGGATGAGGACAGCGCGCCCTTCGACATGCGGGCTTTTCTGGCGCGCCTTGCCCCCCGTCTGATCCAGGACAGCTCTTCCGGTGAGGCCGACCCAACCCTTGACCTGCGCCCCCTCACGCCCGACGACAGGGGCCATGTGGCACGCATCTTCTTTTGCGCGGTCCATGAGGGAGCACGGGACCACTATACCTTCGAGCAACGACGTGTCTGGGGGGGAGAAACGGTGGATCCCGAAGCCTGGCGCGACCGCCTGGAGGAGGGGATGGGCTTCCTGGCCGAACGGAACGGCGAGCCTGTGGGGTTCATGACGGTGGACGAGACGGGCCTCGTCGACCTGGCCTTTGTTCTGCCGTCCATGGCCGGGCAGGGAATCGGCACGCGGCTTTACTGGGCCGTCGAGGACCAAGCCCGCGCCCTTGGCATTCAAATCCTGACCACCGAAGCCAGCAAGGTATCCAAACCCTTCTTCGAGCGCCAAGGCTGGGAGGTTGTCACGGAGCAAAGCGTCGAAAGGGAGGGTGTCTTTCTCACGAACTACAAAATGCAAAAACCGCTGTAACAGCCTCGCGGGGTCCGGGGAGGCCGCGCCTCCCCGGCGGGGTTCGGGGCGGAGCCCCGAGTTATACCAAGCGACGCGGGTTGAAACCCACGCCGCTTTTCTTGCGTTCAAACGCCAGGCGGGCTTTTACCCGCCATAAGGCGCGGCGGCCACTTGGCCGCTTCCAAGGTGCGGTGAGTCAAACTCACCGCACCTGGGTATTAGTTAAACGCACAACCCGGTTTGATACCGACTTTCTTCAGGATGATCGCCAACGGACAGAATCCAGTAAACGCGGCCTGGAGCATGTTCAACCCAACGAAGGCGGTGATCCAGAGCACCCAGGGTAGACCGGCGAAATGGGCAAGCGCGAGGGTAACCAGGATGACGATCCCGGCGAAGGCGAAAACGACACGGTCGATGGACATGCGCAGACTCCAATGCATGCGGGGCGGAGGATCCCTTCCCCCGCCCGGTGGGTTTATTCGGCAGGGATCTTCAGCTTGTCTTTCAACTTGACGATCCCCAGGGTTTTCAGGACGTAGCGCTCATAGATAGGTTCCGAGACGCCCTTTTTGATCTTGCGAATGAAGTACTTCTCGAAGGCCACCTTGGCCAGATGGACCCATTTGCCTTCGCCGAACCAATTGGTGTTCCGGGGCGGAATCTGCGGCAAGGCAACAAAGGCCGCGCCCCCATCGCCGAAGTCGGCGAGGCAGATCGCATTCCACGTGGCTTCGCGGTCCGGCTCCTGCCCATCAATCAGCGAACGGATATTATGCGCCGTGGCGGTCACCATGGACTCGATCATATAGCCGGTCTTGGGTGTGCCGACGGGAACGGGGGTGGCCTCCACCGGTGGGATGGCAACGCAGACGCCGACCGAGAACACATTCTTGTGGTTGGGGTTGCGCTGGTGCTTGTCAGCCAGAATGAAACCCCGGGGGTTCACCAATCCCTCCACGTCGCGCACGGCGTCGATGCCCCGGAAGGCGGGCAGCATCATGGAATGCTTGAAGGGCAGTTCGTGGCGCTTCTTCTCCTTGCCGTCCTCGTCGCATTCGATGACGTGCATCAGGCCGTCCTCGACCTTTTCCACCTTGGCGTTGCAGATCCATTTGATGTGGCGACTGCGCATGATGGACTCAATCATGCCTTTTGAATCCCCGACGCCGCCCAGGCCCAGATGGCCAATGTAGGGTTCGGGTGTCACGTAGGTCATGGGTACTTGGTCCCGGATTTTCCGCTTGCGCAGGTCCGCATCCATGATCATGGCGAATTCGTAGGCCGGACCGAAGCAGGAGGCCCCCTGGACTGCGCCGACGACCACCGGGCCGGGATCAGCGCAAAAGGCCTCCCAGGCTTCGGCCGATTTGGCCGCATGGTCAACATGGCAGACGGACTGGGTGAAGCCGCCATGGGGTCCCAAACCAGGTACCTCGTCGAAAGCCAGTTGGGGACCGGTGGCAATCACCAGATAGTCGTAAGTCATGCTGGACCCATCGCCCAGTTCCACCCGATTCTCCGTGGGATAGACCCGTTTGACGCCCAGGGAAGAGAAACCAATCTTCTTGCGCTTCAGATATTTTTCCACGTCGATCTCGATATCGTCGCGGCTGCGCCAATTGACCGCCACCCAGGGGTTGGACGGCACGAAATGAAATGTTGGACTGTTCGATATCACCGTAACGGTATCTTCCGGGCGCAGCTCTTCCCGGACTTCATAGGCCATCGGCATGCCACCGATGCCTGCGCCAATGATCACCACATGGGCCATGACCCATTTCCTCCCTTAGACGGTTTTCACCTGTTCCACCATTGTTGATTGGATCTCCGGGGCCTGTTCCCCCGGTGATCCTTGGCCTTGGTCCGAACCGGCGGCTTCCAGGTCCGCTTTCGATCCGGGGCAATACAGACCGGCCAGGACCTCGACGATCCTTTGGGCCTCTTCATTGGCAAGGGCATAGTGAATAAAATGCGCTTCCCTGCGGGTGGTCACGATCCCTTCCTTGCGGAGGCGCGCCAGATGCTGAGACAGGGCCGATTGGCTTAATCCCACCACCTTTTCCAGTTCCCCAACGGTCCGTTCACCGCTCGCCAATTCACAGACAATCATCAGACGGCGATCATGACCGAGCGCCTTAAGAAGGGCGGCCGCCTTTCCAGCGACCCGATGAAGTTCCGTGACTTTCATGGTTGCTAATTTAGTATTTACTTATATTATATGTCAATGACGTTTATTCGAAGAACCTGATGTAACGGGTTCGAGACATACGAGGGGAGACAGCCGTGACCAACGCGACAAGAAACAAGGGACTGACGGGAGACGCCCGGATCGCGTTCATGGGCGTGATGGTTCCGACGCTGTTTGGCGCACTTTTGCTAGCCGGAACGGCATTCGCGACCCTATCCACCTCGGCTTGGTCGGCGGAGACGGCGTCCGGTCCCCTAACCGTGGAGCGGGTCACCCTGCCCGACCGCAAAGCGGTTTTCGCCACGGTGGAAAGCACCGATATCCTCCTGGCCCGGGCGCGGATTGGCGGCACGGTGGGCGAGCTCTCCGTGGACGAAGGCGACTCGGTCACGGCAGAGCAGAAGCTCGCCGTGGTGGGGGACCAGAAGCTGATCCTGCAAATGCAGGGCGTGGACGCGCGCATGCGCTCCATGACGGCGGAACTGGATCAGGCCCAAGTGGACCTGGGCCGGACCAGCAAGCTGCGCAAGCAGGGGGTCGTGGCCCAGGCCCAGTTGGATGCGGCGGACACCCGGGTCCAAGTGCTGAAACAGAATCTGGAAGCCCTGGACAAGGAACGCGCCGTACTGGCCCAGCAGGTGGCGGAGGGCGCCATCCTCTCCCCCGGCGCGGGTCGGGTGCTGGAGGTGACGGCCACGGACGGCGCGGTGATCATGGCCGGAGAGTCCATCGCCACCATCGCCAGTGACACCTACATCCTGCGCATGCGGCTGCCCGAGCGCCATGCCCGTTTCATCAAGGTCGGCGACAGCGTAGAGGTTGGCCCCCGGGGCCTGGGCGCGTCGGAAACCGGCGGTTGGACCAAGGGTCGCGTGGTCCAGGTCTATCCCAAGCTGGACGCGGGCCGGGTGGTCGCCGATGTGGAAGTCGCCGGTCTGGGCGACTACTTCGTGGGCGAGCGCACCCTGGTCCATGTGGCCACCGGCGCCCGGGAAACCATCCTGGTCCCCGCCGCCTACCTGGAGAACCGCCACGGCCTGACCTACGCCACCCTGCAGAACGGGACCCCGGTGGTGGTGCAGACCGGCCCGGCCCGGCCCGACGGGGTGGAGGTCCTGTCCGGTCTCCAGGCCGGTGATGTGCTCGTCCCGCCCGGCACCATCCAGACGGCGACCGCTCCGGCTGAGGCGGGAGAGGCTCCCCTGCCGAAGGCGGGAGAGATCCAATGAAACTCGGGATCTCCGGAAGCATCACCAAAGCCTTCATCAACGCCCCCCTGACTCCCTTGCTCCTTCTGGCCTCCTTGGCTGTCGGGTTAATCGCCCTCTCGGCCCTGCCGCGCGAGGAGGAGCCGCAGATCTCCGTGCCGATGGTGGACATCATGGTCAGCGCCAACGGCCTGAAGGCCGTGGACGCGGTGGAGCTGGTGACCAAGCCGCTCGAAGACATCGTCAAGGGCATCGACAATGTGGAGCATGTCTACTCCCAAACCGTCGACGACCATGTGACCGTCACGGCCCGCTTCGACGTGGGCACGGACGAGGACGTGGCCATGCTGCGTGTCCATGACACCATCCGCGCCAATATCGACGCCCTGCCCATTGGCATCCCCGAACCGCTGATCGTCGGGCGGGGGATCAATGACGTGCCCATTCTCGTCCTCACCCTCTATGGCGAAGGGCCGGACGCGGACCGTTGGGACCAAAACACCCTCCATGGGGTGGCCGACGAACTGCTGCCCGAGCTGATCAAGGTGGACAACATCGGCCTGACCTTCCTGGTCGGGGGCGCCCCGGACCAGATCCGCGTGGAGCCCGATCCGGAGCGGCTTGCGGCCATGGGGATCACCCTCAACCAGCTTGTCGACAAGATCGAAAACGCCAACCGCTCCTATATGATCGGACGGCTGCGCCAGAACAACGCCTCCATCCCCGTCGTGGCGGGCCAAACCCTGGAGGGGGTGCCCGATATCGGCCTGTTGCTGATCACCGCCGTGGATGGCCGTCCGGTCTATGTGAAGGACGTGGCCACCGTGATCGTCGGCGCCCAGCCCGTGGAAAGCCGGGTCTGGCAGGTGAGCAAGGACGAGGCCGGAACGGAAGGAAAGACAGACGCTGGCCCCAAGGTCCGCCCCGCCGTTTCCATCGCCCTGGCCAAGCGCAAGGGTGCCAACGCGGTCGACGTGGCCGACGCGGTGCTGGCCCGGCTGGACACCCTGCGCGGCGACCTGATCCCCCCCGGTGTCGCGGTGGAAGTCACCCGGAACTATGGCGAAACCGCCCTGGAGAAAGCCAACGAACTGCTGTTTCACCTGGGCCTTGCGACGGTGTCCATCGTTATCCTGATCACCTTCGCCATCGGCTGGCGGGAGGGGATCGTGGTGGCCGTGGTCATCCCGACCACCATCCTGTTGACCCTCTTTGCCAGTTGGCTGATGGGCTACACCATCAACCGGGTGAGCCTGTTCGCGTTGATTTTCTCCATCGGCATCCTGGTGGATGACGCCATTGTCATCGTCGAGAACATCGCCCGCCATTGGGGCATGAAGGATGATCGCACGGTTCTACAGAAAGCCATTGAGGGCGTGGCCGAGGTGGGCAACCCCACCATCATCGCCACCCTGACCATCGTTGCGGCCCTGCTGCCCATGATGTTCGTCTCTGGCCTGATGGGTCCCTATATGAGCCCCATTCCGGCCAATGCCTCGGCAGCGATGATCTTTTCCTTCTTTGTCGCGGTGATCCTGACGCCCTGGCTGCTCTACCGGGTTTCGGGCCGCAAGATCGAGCGCGATCTCGCTGCCGGGACTCCCCCAAGCCATTCCGAGCACGAAGGCCGCATGGGGGCCTTCTACCGCAGGATCGCCACCCCCCTGCTGACGGGGCGGACACGCTCCAAGGTCTTCCTTCTGACCGTGGGCGTTGCCACCATTGCGGTCTGTGGCCTGTTCTACACCAAACATGTCACGGTGAAGCTTCTGCCCTTCGACAACAAGTCGGAGATGCAGGTCATCGCCGACCTGCCCGAGGGGACCTCGTTAGAGGAAACCGAACGGGTGCTGCTCGCCGCCGCCGCGCGGCTGGTGGAGCTGCCGGAGGTCACCGACATCCAGGCCCATGCGGGCACGGCGGGCCCCTTCAACTTCAATGGCCTGGTCCGCCACTACTACCTGCGGTCCAGTCCGGAAATGGGCGACCTGCAAATCAACCTCGCCCCCAAGGGCGAGCGGAACCGGGACAGCCACGACATCGCCCTGGACGCAAGGGCGCGTCTGTCGGGTCTCTCCCTGCCCGAAGGCACCAGCCTGAAGGTGGTGGAAGTCCCCCCCGGTCCCCCGGTGCTCGCAACCCTGCTGGCGGAGATCTACGGCCCGGATGCAAAAACCCGTCTGGCGGTGGCCGACAAGGTGAAGGAGATCTTCAAGGAGGTTCCCTTCATCGTCGACGTGGACGACAGCGCGGGTCAACCGAGCCAACGCCTGCGCATTGCCATCGACCAGGAAGCCCTGGAGTACCATGGGGTGGAACAGGAGGCTGTGCACGACACCATCCAGGCCCTTTTGGGTGGGGTGAGCGTCGGCTATTCCCACCGGGGCCATGGGGCCAACCCGGTGGAGATCGCCATCCGCCTGCCCAAGTCGGACCTGACCCCCGGCGAGCGCCTGCTCGCCACCCCCATCCCCGGGGCCAATGGCATCGTCGAACTGGGAGACGTGGTGAAGGTGTCCTATGAAGACAGCTCCCGCACCGTGTTCCGGCGCGACGGCCATTTCGCAGAGATGGTCATGGCCGATCTGGCCGGGGACTTCGAGGCGCCCATCTACGGCATGTTCGCCGTGGAGGACAAAATCGCGGCCCTGGACTGGGGCACCCTGGATGCGCCGAAAATTTCCTACCACGGCCAACCCCTGGACGAAAGCCACCCCACGCTGCTGTGGGATGGGGAATGGGAGATCACCTATGTGACCTTCCGGGACATGGGGGCGGCCTTCATGGTGGCGATCCTGGGCATCTACCTGCTGGTTGTCGGCCAGTTCGGCAGCTTCAAGGTGCCCCTGGTGATCCTGATCCCGGTGCCACTGACCTTGATCGGCATCGTTCTTGGCCATTGGATGTTCGGGGCCCCCTTCTCGGCAACCTCGATGATCGGGTTTATCGCGCTGGCGGGGATTATCGTGCGCAACTCGATCCTGCTGGTGGACTTCATCAACCATCGCCGCGCCCTGGGGGGAACTCTGCGCGAGGCCCTGTTGGATGCGGGGGCGATCCGCTTCAAGCCGATCTTTTTGACGGCAGTGGCAGCGATGATCGGCGCGGCCTTCATCCTGGCCGATCCGATTTTCCAGGGTTTGGCGATCTCCCTGGTTTTCGGACTGGCCTCGTCCACGGCACTCACCCTGTTGGTGATCCCAGCGATTTATGTGTGGCTGCGCGATGACGGAGAGGAGTGAGTCCCTCCTCTCTCTCCCTGGGCCAGGTCGACCAGACCCGGGGAGTCGGGTGGGCCTGGCGGTTAGAGTATCTTCCCGCGACCCTTTGCGGGTTTGGGCAGAGCCCAGAAACTGCGAAGCAGGTTTTCCGGCTTTTCGAGGAAACGGTGTATAATTAGCGTGAACCTGGAGGGTTTTCCTGGGCCGCAATCCAGTTTTCGACCTTTTGCAGCTGCCCCTTTGTCGTTTCTGTCGGGCGAATGGCATAGCGTTCCGTCAGCAATGCGCGCTCCAGCTTGCGACGGCCAGAGCGTTCGGCTGCAATGATCAATGTCTGCGCCAGCACATCGCGCTGGGCATGACTCCCGCCGATGCGAACCGCTTGGTAGCGGACTGGCAACAACAGATCGACGGCTTGCGCATAGTCGCCGGTCGCAAAGGCCAGGATGCCATCGATGATGCGCCGCCCAACTTCCCTTGTGATACGGTGATTGTCACCCATTCCATCTCTTTCGTAGCGATCCAAGGCGGCGCGCAGGCGGGCGATATGGTCGGGATCCTTGCTTCTGGATACACAAAAAGCCAGATGCAAATCGTTGAAGGCCAGGACATGGTCGTCGACATGCAGCATCCATTGGCTGGTCAAAACCTCCCAACGGTCCCCGACCGAGCCGCCTGCAAGTTCCACACGCCACAACATGGACGCGGCATCCACCAGATCAAGGAGCGCGTCGCCTGCAATTTTCGTCGCTATATAGGTGTCATAGGCCGCCAGAACCTCATCAATCCGGCCTTGCTCAAGAAGATATAGCCCCAGATGCCATCCATTGTGGACGGCCAGCGCATGGGCCTTTCCCCAATGGGGCTGGGATTCCTCCAGGAATACAATTCCTTCTTCCTGTCGACATTGCGTCTCAAGCACATGGGCTATGGCATGGACAGCCCAGCCATCCTCTGGATTGATCTCGATCGCACGGCGGCCAAATGCTTCGGCCTTTGCCAAGTCTCCGGTCTCTTCCAGTCCGAATGCATATTGGCCAAGGACAAAGCCATAGGCGGGGTCCGATGAACTCCACTGGGGCAGCACCCGGGCGATTGAATCGCGGATGGATTGGGACTCCCCCAGATAAAAATACATGTCATGGGCAAAACGCAGTGCCAGCGCATCGCGCGGATGGTCAATCAGAATCTCTTCCCAAATGGCAGCCGCACCATACATTTCCCCAACAGACATCGCCCGGGCTGCGGCCAAGTGCATGCGCTCGCGCGGTGTGCCTTCAGCAACCGTGCGGTCTGCGGCGACCATGGCTTCGGTCACGGCTGTATTGTCTCCTGTGAAACCCGACAACATCAGCAGGGACGCCGTCGCACTGTGACCGAGCGAGAAGGCAGGATCAGCATGCGCGGCACTCTGAAGCACCGCAACAGGATCGCCTTTCCACGCATAATATTCGGTTATGGCCTGATTCAGTGCATCAACGCTTGCAGCTGCCCCGGTGACCGACAAACCTTGTGCATCTGTGATCATTTTCAATCCCTTTTGAAATCGACCTTTTGATGGAAGCTCGCGTCAGGTTAAGTGTGAAAAATCGTGACCGGAAGACCCAGATTTCTAAATTGTATGGGACCAGTTTTCCCCAGCGACACACTTCCAGGACGCCTTGCCTCAGGAGAGATCGACATCGCGGTCATGATGGATCAAGGAAAGTCGCCCCCCATGCAGCTTCCCCTGAAAACCGTCAGGCTTGCAGTCCTTCTGGCCGTTGAACGCACGGGCGTATGCCCCGGACCTCGGAAAGGACCGCACCGCAACCGAGACCCCTTCCCTCCCGCCCCTTTACCGTGCGATCCTCCTTGATCCGTTTCCCCAAGCATGCCCCCAAGGGCACCACCCCAATGCCGCCCAAGCGGCCCGAGACCAATGACCCCAGATTCCCAACGCGACGTCTACGCCTTCCTCTCCACCGGCAAGGCCCATGGCCACCCCGGAAAGCGGGTCGAGCAAATCCACACCCATGTCTCCGCCCTCTTCCTGTGCGGCGACCGTGTCCTCAAGTTGAAGCGGGCGGTCGCCCTGCCCTATCTGGATCACACGACCCTGGCCGCCCGGAAAGCCTGCTGCGCGCGCGAGGTCGAGATCAACGGCCCCACCGCGCCGGGCCTGTATCTGGGCGTGCTTCCCATCACCAGAGAGGCCGACGGATCCCTGGCCGTGGATGGTAAGGGCGAGCCCGTGGACTACGCCGTCGCCATGCGTCGTTTCAAGCAGGGGTCCCTATTCGACCGTATGCTCTCCCGGGGACAGCTCGACCGCCATCAGATGTGCGACTTGGCCGAATCCGTGATGGCCAGTCACAACAGCGCCCCGGTTATCGAGGGGGACGATGGACGGAATTTCGTAGCCATCGTCGACAACTCCCTCGCCTCCCTGGCCGAAAACGCCGACATCCTGGGGCGTGAGCAGGCCGACGCCGTGGAGCAGGCCATTCGCACAGCGCTGGAGCAGGCCAAACCGGCCCTCGCCAAACGGGCCGCAGAGGGCAAGGTCAGGCGCTGCCATGGCGACCTGCATTTACGCAATATCCTTTTGTGGGACGGCAAGCCCACCCTGTTCGACGCCATCGATTTCAACGACCTGTTCGTGACCATCGACGTCCTCTACGATCTGGCCTTCCTGTTGATGGATCTGGACTACCGGGGGCAACGGCGTCTCGCGGCCATCACCTTCAACCATTACATGGAATACGCCGGGGACACCCAGGGCCTGTCCGTCCTCCCCCTTTTCCTGGCCATGCGGGCGATGATCCGCGCCTTCGTCCATGCCACCGCCGCAAGTGGACAAAGCGACCCTTCGGACGCCGCCCGGGAGATCGAGGAGGGCAAAGCCTATCTGGCCCTCAGCCTCGCGTACCTGTCCCCGCCCGCACCGCGCATGGCTGCGGTGGGCGGACTGTCGGGCAGCGGAAAATCCCGCCTCGCCCGGGAACTGGCCTGCCATTTCGGTGCCGCGCCCGGCGCCCTGGTTCTGCGCACCGACGTTCTGCGCAAGCGCATCATGGGGAAGCAGCCCTATGAAAAGCTGGGACCCGAGGGCTATACGCCGGAAATCCATGCCAAGGTCTATGCGACCCTGAAAGACGAGGCCAAGGCCGCATTGGCCGCCGGTCATTCGGTCATCCTTGATGGGGTCCACGCCCGCCAGCAGGAACGGGAACAGGCCGAAGCCCTGGCCGCCGAGGCCGGCGTCCCCTTCACGGGACTCTGGGTCCATACCCCGGTCGAGGTGGCCATGAAGCGGATTGAAACCCGGGTCCGCAATCCCTCCGACGTGACCTTGGAAATCCGGGCCGAGCAGGAGAATTTCGACCTGGGCGCGGTCACCTGGCACCGGGTCGACTCCTCCGGTCCCAAGAAGGAAACCTTGGTTCAAGGCCTCGCCGCTCTCGGTCTGGCAAACACCTGAACACCGGGTAACCGGGGCTTTTCATAGCTGGAAATGAAAAGCGATAAAAAGTCCGCGATTCCAGTTTATCCCGAAGGCAACAAGGGGCATAATTCCTTTTATAAAAGGTGGTTATCCCGGGAGGCGGCGACTGACCCTCCCGGGTTAAGCGGGAAACCGGCACCTCCCTTTTCCGCCCGCCACCCTGCCCTTTGTCCCCCCAAGGAGGATCCGCCATGTCCGGAATCAAGACCATACTCTCCGTTATTGGCGACGAGACCACGGGGGAGTCCCCACTGCGCATTGCCCTGACCATCTCCAAGGTCCACGGCTGCCATGTCGAGGGCTTCCATGTGATGATCGACGCCGCTGCCGCTGTTCCCTACGTCGGCGAGGCCATGGCCGGTGCCCTGGTCGAGGACATGGTCGAAGCGGCGGAAAAAGATGCAAGAGACCGCGCTGACAAGGCCAAGGCCCTGTTCGACAAGGTTACCGCCGACATGTCCGTTGCCCAAGGCGGTACCCCGCCGGGGGATGGCTCGGCCACAGCCACCTGGAATGAGACCACCGGTCCGGAACCCGAACAGGTGGCCTTGCGTGGGCGTGTGGCAGACCTTTTGGTCCTCGGCCGCCCCGGCCCCAACGGCGAGCCCCCGTCGCTGCTGACCCTGAATGCCGCGCTGCTGGAAAGCGGCCGTCCTGTCCTGGTCGCACCGCCGCAGGTGTCCCCGACCGTGGGCAGCCGTGTGGCCATTGCCTGGAATGGCAGCGCCGAAGCCGCCCGTGCGGTCCTGGGGGCCATGCCTTTCCTGATCGCAGCAGAAAAAGTCACGGTGCTGATCGCCGAAGCCGACGACAACGATGACGCCGCCGACGCCACCGCCCATGAGTTGGAAACCCACTTGGCTTGGCACGGTGTGAAAGCAGATGTAGAGGTTCTACGCGCCGGACCGGGCACTAAGGCCGGAGAAGCCATCATCCGGGCCTGTGGGTCCATGAACGCCGACCTCCTGGTGATGGGGGCCTATACCCACTCCCGCCTGCGCCAGCTCATCCTGGGCGGTGTGACCCGGCACATCCTGTCCAACGCCGAGTTCCCGGTGCTGCTGTCCCATTAGGTCGGCATCCGATCACGGATTATGAGAAGGGGCCGGTCGCGGGGATATCGTGACCGGCCTTTATCTGTATGCCTACTCGCTTGGATCCTTTTGGCCCAGATCAGTGGCAACACGCCCCTCCCCCGCCTGATAGTGGTACTGGATAGCAACCATCAGTCCCTTCACGGGGCGCAGGGGAAGCACGCTGGTCAACAGGATCAGGGGCAGGGTCGTTACCAAATGCACCCAATAGGGGGCCTGATAGGCCAGTTCGAGCCAGAGGGCAAAACCCACAGCCAAAAAGCACGCGAGAAGCATGACAACAAAAGCCGGACCATCCGCTGTATCACTGGCGAAGGAATAGTCGAGGCCACAGTGGTCGCAAGACGGACGGAGTGTCAGGAACCCCGTGAACACCCGCCCTTCGCCACAACGGGGACAACGCCCCCGTAGCCCCGCCCGAAACGGGGAAATGACCTCACTCATGCTTACAGTCCCTTGGTGCTAGAGTGCCTTCGAGATCAAGTTGGGCCATTTCTTGGCCCAACTTGGCCTCGAAGGCACTCTAAAAGCTATAGAATGAGAGTGAAATGGGGCCAGCTTGTTCCAAGCTGATCCCATTTCACTCTAGAGAATCAGAGACGCCAACAACAACCCCACGCCCACCGATACCCAGGTGCAAATCAAACCGGGCAACATAAAACTGTGGTTCAGAAGGTATTTGCCAATCCGTGTCGTCCCCGTCCGATCAAAGTTCACCGTCGCCAGATCACTCGGATAATTGGGGATGAAGTAATAGGCATAGATTGACGGATAAATCCCGATCAGCGTGGCCGGAGCCACCCCAAGCTGAAACGCCAGGGGCCCGAGCATCCGCGCCGTGGCGGCCTGACTGTTGACGATGATGGAGACCAGGAAAAAGGCAAAGGCGAACAGCCACTGATATTGAGTGACCATCTCTTCAATGGCGGGCTTGATGATCTCCAGGTTATTCGTGACGAAGGTATCGGCCAGCCAGGCAATACCGAAAATGGCGACGACAGCGGACATGCCCGCCTTGAACACTGGACCGGCCACCATCGCTTTGGCGTCGACCTGACACAGCAGAACAATCGCCGCAGCGGTACTCAACAGGGACATCTGAATAATCGAGCCCATGCCGACGACTTTGCCGGTTGCGGCATCGGCCACGGGCCGGGCCTCGGGGACCATGCCCAAGAACACGATGCATAGCAGCCCCAGGAAAAAGATCCCCACAGACCGCTTCGCCGCAGCGGGCAGTTCCCGCCCCAACAGGGACGCATCATGGCCTTCGATTTCCGCCCTCAGCTTGGGATCAGCCATGCGCCGCAGGTATTCCGGATCCTTGTCCAGGTCCTTGCCCACAAAGGTCTGCAGGGTTGCCGCCGCCAGCAGGCCGCAGAGGGTCGAAAGAACCGTCACCGTCAGAATATCGCCCAGGGTATAGGGGATCCCCCGATCCTCGAAGGACGTCACCAACCAGGCAATCGCTGCGGACAGAGGGCTGGCCGTGATCCCCAATTGGGAGGCAACGGAGGATGCAGCCAAGGGCCGCTCCGGCCGGATGCCCGTCTTCCGGGCCACATCGGCGATGATCGGTTGAATCACATAAACCGTATGTCCCGTCCCCACCGACAGCGTCATGCCATAGGTGACCAGGGGCCCCAGGAAGGTCACCGCCTTGGGATAGCGCCGCAGCAACCGTTCCGACAACTGCACCAACCATTCCATCCCCCGGGCCGCTTCCAGGGCCGACGCGGCCGAGACGGCAGCCAGAATGATCAACATCACCGAAATCGGTGCGCTTCCCGGGGACAACCCGAAACCAAAACACAGGACGGCCACCCCCAGCCCTCCAGTGATGCCCATCCCCAGACCACCGATCCGCGCGCCCAGATACAGCGCAAGAAGCGTAATCGCCAATTCAATCCAAATCATGACCTTCCCCCGTCACATCGTCATCGAACGGCCCCAGCAACCGGGCCGCGCATGCAACCCTATCCCATTCGATGGGTCCAAAGCCATGATACTCCGATGATCAACGAAGCAAGGTGACATCGACTTCGCCCTTAGATCACGACGAAATCAGGTCTATCCGACCTGATTTCGTCGTGATCTCAATCATATGGTTGGAGCGGAATGAGGACGGAAAACCGGTACCCACTTTTCCTCATACCGCTCTAGACGAACTTGCGGAACAGCTTCGTCTGGTCAAACAGGTCCTCCAGGTCCTTCATCCGATCGCGGGTTTCGCTCCACCTGGCGTTCTGGACGGCGGCGATCAACGCTTCCAACAGGAACAGCGTGACCGCCGAGCTGTCCCAGGCCGAGGGCGCCTCGATGCGGGCATGAAAGGCATGTTTGGCATATTTTGCCGCCGGAGAGCCCCACTGGTCGGTGAACAAGACCACATCCACCCCCCGTCCCGTGGCCATCTCCGCCAGCCGGATAATGTCATGTTCGTAGCGCCGCACGTCGAAGGCCACCAGGACATCACCGGGCTTCATGTTCAACACGTAATGGGGCCAGGTATTGGAATTGGGCGCCACCAGGGTTACACCGCCCCGGATCACCTGCATATGCGTATAGAAATAATCCGCCAGGGAGCGGGAAATGCGCCCCCCCACCGCATGGATAGCGCGGTCGGGGTCGGTGAGCATGCGCGCCACGGAATCGAAGGTCTCGGTGCCGATGTTGCGCAGGGATTGGCGCATATTCTCCATCACCACATCGGCAAAGCGGTTCAGGATGTGTGTATCCGGCGCGTTTTCCGCCCAGCGGTCATGCTTGGAAATGGGGCTGGAAATGGTCGCCTCCAGCTCTCCCCTCAGGGCTCCTTGCAGATCAGGAAAGCCCGCGAAGCCCAACTTCCTGGCCATGCGCGCCACCGTCGGAGTCGACACACCCGAGGCCTCCGCCACCACCGTGATACTGCCCAGGCCCGACACCGGATAATTCTCCAGGATCGTATTGGCCAACTGCCGCTCGGCCCGGGTCAGGTCGTCAAACCGCGCGCGAATCCGCTCGGCCACAGTCTGGCCTTCCACCTCAGCCATTCAGCCCTCCCCGATACCAATGTTTCATTTCCAAGGCCCTTGGATCCCTCGGCAAACAAGCGATCCCCCATCCCATGCGGACCGACCGTCACCGGGTCCCAACGCAGGCCCCGGAGTTTTTCGCCTTCAACCAAGCGGATCACTCTGAAAAGGATGCGCCAAAAATTCCCGCTGTGAAGAAATATTTTCAAAATGGGTTTGCGCCGCTCCAATTTTGTGAAAAGCTGATACTCGATTTTTACGGATCGACACTCGGGAAACCGGGCTGAGGGGATGGGGCGCATGGCCTTGGTGGCAGGACAACGGATGGAGCGGGACCGGACTTCGGGGGCGGTGGAGATCGTCAATCCCCTGGGGCGCTCCCCCATCCTTTTGGTCTGCGAACATGCCTCCAACCACATCCCGCCCGAGTTCGGATCCCTCGGGTTAGCCGACGACGCCCTGACCAGCCATATCGCCTGGGACCCCGGCGCCCGGGACTTGGCCGTGACCCTCTCTGAAATCCTGGATGCAACCCTTGTCGCCGCCCGGGTCTCCCGCTTGGTGTACGATGTGAACCGGCCGCCGGAGTCGGACTCGGCCATGCCCGCTGTCAGCGAAGCCTGGCACATCCCCGGCAATGCCACTCTGGGCCCCACCGAACGGGCGGAGCGGGTCGAGCGGGTCTACCGGCCCTTCCAGACCTGCTTGCAAGAGACCTTGGATCACCGGGCCCGGGACGGGCGGCCCGTGGTCCTGGTCACCATCCACTCCTTCACCCCTGTATACAACGGAGTCCCCCGACAGGTTCAGGTCGGGGTGCTCCACGACAGCGACACCCGACTGGCCGATGGCTTCCTTGCGCATGGGGAAACCGGCGGCTTCGACGTCCGCCGCAATGAGCCCTATGCCCCTGTCGATGGCGTGACCCATACCCTGCGGGAACACGGCATCTCCCGGGGTCTGCTGAATATGATGATCGAAATCCGCAACGATTTGCTGACCACGCCGGGCGACCGGAGCACCATGGCCGCCTGGCTGGCCGAGGGACTGCGATCAGCCCTGTCCACCGTTACACCCGAACCCTGGGGAGGCGCCCATGCCTAGCGTCCTGATCGCCTATGTCCGGGTGGTCAATAAGATCAACCGGACCATCGGGCGGGTCGTCATGCTCGGGATCTTCGTGATGATGGGGATCCTGCTCTATGCCTCCTTCACCAAGACCTTCTTCATCCCCCCCCTCTGGTCCCTGGAAGTCTCCCAGTTCCTGATGGTCGGCTACTTCCTGCTGGGTGGGGCCTACTCCCTGCAAATGGGCGCCCATGTGCGGATGGATCTGGTCTATGGCAACTGGCGCCCCCATACGCGGACCTGGGTGGATGCCTTTACGGTCCTGTTCCTGATTTTCTACCTTGCCCTGCTGCTCTATGGCGCCATTTCCAGCACCACCTACGCCCTGGAATACGGCGAACGCAGCTATTCCGCCTGGCGTCCCTATATGGCGCCGATCAAGATCATCATGACCTTCGGCATCCTGATGACCCTGCTGCAATCCATCGCCATCCTGATCACCGACGTGGCCCGGCTGCGGGGGATCGAGATCCATGACGGCCTGACCGAGGAAGAGCGCGAACAATGAGTTACGAGATGATCGCCCTTCTCATGTTCGCCTCGCTGATGGTCATGATGCTGACCGGTCAGCGGGTCTTCGCCGCCATCGGCGTTGTCGGCGCGGCTGCGGCCCTGCTGCTCTGGGGCGATGGCGGGGTGGAACTGAGCTTCAGCGCTGCCATGAAGCTGATGAAATGGTACCCCCTGCTGACCCTGCCGCTGTTCGTTTTCATGGGCTACATGCTTTCGGAATCGGGCATCGCCGAAGACCTCTACAAGATGTTCCATGTGTGGATGGGGCCGCTGCACGGTGGTCTGGCCATCGGCACGATTATCCTGATGGTCGTGATCTCCGCCATGAATGGCCTGTCGGTGGCGGGTATGGCCATCGGGGCCTCCATCGCCCTGCCCGAACTGCTGCGTCGGGGCTATGACAAGATCATGGTTACCGGAGTGATTCAGGCAGGCAGTTCGCTTGGCATTCTGGTGCCCCCCTCGGTGGTTCTGGTGCTCTACGGCATGATCGCCCGCCAGCCCGTTGGACAACTCTGGCTCGCCGGGGTGTTCCCGGGCCTGCTGATGGCGGGGATGTTCATCCTCTATGTGGTCGTCCGGTGCAAGCTTCAGCCGGAATTGGGACCGGCCCTCTCCAAGGAAGAGCGGAATGTTCCCCTGGGCGAAAAATTGGCCCTGCTGAAGGCGGGTATCATCCCGCTCGCGATTTTCTTCTGCATGACCGGGCTGTTCCTGATGGGCATCACCAGTCTGGTGGAAAGCTCTGCAGTGGGCGCGCTTTCGGCCATGGTTGCAGCCCTGTTGAAGCGGAGGCTGACCAAGAAGGTCGTCGAAGACACCCTGCGCAAGACACTGGCCATTTCCTGCATGTTCATGTGGATCATCCTGGCCGCCCTCTGCTTCGGCGCAGTTTTCGACGGCCTGGGAGCGGTGAAATCCATCGAGGGGCTGTTCGTCGACGACCTGGGGCTGTCCCCCTGGGAGGTGCTGATCCTGATGCAGCTCTCCTATCTGATCATGGGAACCTTCCTGGACGACACGGCCATGCTGGTGATCGTCGCCCCCCTGTATATTCCGCTGGTCGGGGCCTTGGGCTTCGATCTGGTCTGGTATGGCGTGCTTTACACCATCACTTGCCAGATCGCTTATATGACTCCGCCCTTCGGCTACAACCTGTTCCTCATGCGGGCCATGGCGCCACCGGAAATCACCCTGGTGGATATCTACCGATCGATCATCCCCTTCGTTGTGGTGATGGTCGCCGCCCTGGCCCTTGTGACCTCATTCCCCGAAATTGCCCTGTGGCTGCCCCAGCATTTCTACGCAAAATAGATCCCCGGGTCGCCCCAGACGCACCTCTCCACCTTGAGGGGAGTACAGTACCGGACGCATTCCGGTCCGAGAATACCACTGACCGATTGTTCAACCAGGGAAGGGTTTCGTGATATGACCAACAGACGGGATTTTATCAAAAAGGCGGGCGTGGCCTCCGCCGTTGTGGGCGCCGCCTCGCTGTCCGCTCCGGCCATTGTCCGCGCCCAGGCGCCGATCAAATGGCGTTTGCAGACCTATGCCGGTGCCGCGCTTGGCGAATATGTCATTAAATCCTCCATCGACAAATTCAACGAAGTGGCCGACGGCCAGATGGAGATCGAGCTGTATTACGCCGACCAGCTCGTCCCCACCGGAGAGCTGTTCCGCGCCATGCAGAACGGTGTGATCGACGCCGTGCAATCCGACGATGACTCCATGGCTGCGCCGGTGGATGTGTCCGTCTTCGGTGGCTATTTCCCCTTCGGCACCCGCTACAGCCTGGACGTGCCCGTGCTGTTCGAACAGTACGGCCTGAAGGAAATCTGGCAGGAGGCCTATGGCGAGGTCGAGAACGTCACCTGGTTGTCCGCCGGATCCTGGGACCCCTGCCACTTCGCCACCAAGCAACCGATCAACACCCTGGACGACCTGAAGGGCAAGCGGGTTTACACCTTCCCCACCGCCGGTCGGTTCATGTCCCGCTTCGGCGTGGTGCCGGTGACCCTGCCCTACGAAGACGTACCGGTTGCCATCCAGACCGGTGAACTCGATGGCGTCTGCTGGTCGGGCATCACCGAGGATTACACCGTTGGCTGGGCTGACGTCTGCGACTACTTCCTGACCAACAATATCTCCGGCGCCTGGATCGGCTCCTACTTCGCCAATACCGAGAAGTGGAACGCCGTCCCCGCGCACCTGCAAACCCTCTTCAAGCTGTGCATGGACAGCAGCCATTACCATCGCCAATGGTGGTATTGGGGCGGCGAAGCCGACCTGCGTGTCAACGGCTCCAAACTGAAGCTGACGACCCTGCCCGATGCCGACTGGAAGAAGGTGGAAGACGCCGCCCACGAGTTCTGGGATGAAGTCGCCCAGGAATCCGAACGCAGCGCTAAAATTGTCAAAATTCTGCGCGACTACTCGGCGCTGATGCAAAAAGCTGGTCCTCCGTACCGCTACGGTTGATCTGCGATTTGATCACGAGGCTGGTCCCCCCGCTCCCCCTGCCTCCAAAGGAAGGGGACCAGTCCCGAGCCTGTCCGCCCGCCCCATCCGCCCCTTGCGTCGGGTGGGGCGGTGCTTGGTTACAGAGTAAAGCTCGAAGACCCGAGGCAACGACCTGAGGCAACCCATGGGAAGAACGCCATGCCAGGAAAATTGACGCTAGAGGACCTCCAGACCGCCGCGAGCACGGGCGACATCGACACCGTCCTTGTGGTCCTTGTCGACATGCAGGGCCGCCTGATGGGCAAGCGGTTCCATGTGGATTTCTTCCTGGACAGCGGGTGGAAGGAAACGCATTCCTGCAACTACCTGCTGGCCACCGACATGGAGATGGAAACCGTCGACGGCTACAAGGCCACCAGTTGGGAAAAGGGCTACGGCGACTACATCATGAAAGCCGACCTCGGCACCCTGCGGCGGATTCCCTGGCTGGAGGGGACCGCCCTGGTGCTCTGCGACGTGCTCGACCACCACACCCATGCCGACGTGCCCCATTCCCCCCGCGCCATCCTCAAAAAACAGGTCGCCCGCCTGGAAGCCATGGGCCTGAAGGCGATGATGGCCAGCGAGTTGGAGTTTTTCCTGTTCGAGGAAAGCTTCGAAGACCTGCGCCACATGGGTTACCGGGGCATGACCACGATCAGTGGCTATAACGAGGACTACCACATCTTCCAGACCAGCAAGGAAGAGGATGTGATGCGGGCCATCCGCAATGGCCTCAACGGCGCGGATATCCCTGTGGAGAACTCCAAGGGCGAGGCCAGCGCCGGTCAGGAGGAAATCAACGTCCGCTACGCCGATGCCCTGACCATGGCCGACCGCCATGTGCTGATCAAGAACGGCTGCAAGGAAATCGCCTGGTCCAAGGGTCGCGCCCTGTCCTTCATGGCCAAATGGTCCGACAAGGCGGCGGGCAATTCGTCCCACCTGCACCAGTCTCTCTGGAGCCTGGACGGAACTCCGCTGTTCTTCGATCCGGACCGCCCCCACGGCATGTCCAAGATGATGGAACATTTCCTGGCCGGACAATTGGCCCATGCCGAAGAGCTGACGGTGTTCCTCGCCCCCTATATCAACAGTTACAAGCGGTTCTCGGCGGGGACCTTCGCGCCGACCAAGGCTATCTGGTCCATGGACAACCGCACCGCCGGTTTCCGGGTCTGCGGCGCCGACAGCAAGGCTGTGCGCGTGGAATGCCGGATCGGCGGCGCCGACCTCAACCCCTATCTGGCCTCCGCAGCCCTGATCGCTGCGGGACTGGATGGAATCGAAAATGAACTGCCCCTCGAACCGGAGTTCAAGGGGGATGCCTACAAGGGTCAGGATGTCCGGGAGATCCCCGGTACCCTGCGCGCCGCAGCCGACCGCCTGGACGGGTCGAGCCTGATGCGTGCGGCCCTTGGCGACGACGTCGTGGACCACTATGTCCACGCCGCCCGGTGGGAACAGACAGAAATGGACCGCCGGGTCACAGATTGGGAAGTCATGCGCGGCTTTGAAAGGGCCTGACTGGAATGTCATCCGTATTGAAGTGTATCTCCCCCATTGACGGGTCCGTTTACGCGGAGCGTCCCGTTGCCACCGCGGACCTGGCCAGGGAGGCCATCGCCAAAGCCCGGACCGCCGGGAAACTCTGGGCCAAGCGCCCCCTATCCGAGCGCGTCGACCTGGTGCTCAAGGGCGTCGCCCGTCTGGGGGAGATGACCACCGAGGTCGTCCCCGAACTGGCCCATATGATGGGCCGTCCGACCCGCTACGGCGGCGAATTCGGCGGCGTCAACGAGCGCGCCAGCCACATGGCCAAGATCGCCGAAAGCGCACTCGCGCCCATGGTCTACGAGACCTCCGACAGCTTCGAACGGCGGATTGAGCGCGAACCCCATGGGGTGGTTTTCATCATCGCGCCCTGGAACTACCCCTACCTGACGGCCATCAACACCGTCGCCCCGGCCCTGATCGCGGGCAATGCGGTGGTCATCAAACATGCCACCCAAACCCTGCTGGTCGGTGAACGTATGGTGCGCGCCTTCACCGAGGCGGGCCTGCCCGAGGATCTGTTCACCAACCTGTTCCTCGACCATGCCACCACCGAGGCTCTGATTAAGGACCGGGCCTTCAACTTCATCAACTTCACCGGATCCGTCGGTGGCGGCGCGGCCATCGAGCGCGCGGCGGCGGGCACCTTCACCGGCCTCGGGCTGGAGTTGGGCGGCAAGGATCCCGGCTATGTGATGGAAGACGCCGACCTGGACGCCGCCGTGGCGACCCTGCTCGACGCAGCCATGTTCAACTCGGGCCAATGCTGTTGCGGGATCGAGCGCATCTATGTGGTTGACTCCCTCTACGATGCCTTCGTGGAAAAGGCCGTGGCCCTGGTGCAAGGCTACAAGCTTGGCAATCCGCTGGATCCGGAGACCACCCTGGGTCCCATGGCCAATGTGCGCTTCGCCAAGGAAGTCCGCGCCCAAACGGCCGAAGCGCTGGCCCAGGGCGCCAAGGCCCTGATCGACCCGGCCCTTTTCCCCGAGGATGACGGCGGCGCCTATCTGATGCCCCAGATCCTGGTGGACGTGACCCACGAGATGCGGGTCATGCGCGACGAAAGCTTCGGCCCCGTCGTCGGCATCATGCGCGTCTCCGGCGACGAGGAAGCGCTGGCTCTGATGAACGACTGCGCCTATGGCCTGACCGCCTCGCTTTGGACCAAGGACGCCACGCGTGCCGCGGCCCTGGGAGCCCAGATCGAGACCGGCACCGTGTTCATGAACCGGGCTGATTACCTGGATCCGGCCCTTTGCTGGACCGGTTGCAAGGACACGGGCCGAGGCGGTGGCCTGTCCGAGATCGGCTACCACAACCTGACCCGTCCCAAGTCCTACCATCTCAAAAAGGTGACGAAATGAGCCCGACCGCCAACTGGTCCTACCCCACCGCGATCCGCTTTGGCGCCGGACGCATCAAGGAACTCGCCGAGGCCTGCTCCGCCTGCGGGACCAAAAAGCCCCTGCTGATCACCGACAAGGGGTTGGCGAACCTGCCCATCACCACCGCGACCCTCGACCTGATGGAAGAGGCCGGTTTGGGCCGGGGTCTGTTCTCCGAGGTCGACCCCAACCCAACGGAGCATAACCTGGCCGCTGGCATCGCCGTCTATCAGGCTGGCGGCCACGATGGCGTGATCGCCTTCGGGGGCGGCTCTGGCCTGGATCTGGCCAAGTTGGTGGCCTTCATGGCCGGTCAGACTCGCCCGGTCTGGGATTTCGAGGATATCGGCGACTGGTGGACCCGGGCCGACGCCTCGGCCATTGCCCCGATCATCGCTGTGCCCACCACGGCGGGCACCGGATCGGAAGTGGGCCGCGCAGGCGTGCTGACCAACTCCGAAAGCCACGTGAAAAAAATCATCTTCCATCCGAAGATTCTTCCCTCCATCGTGATCTGCGATCCGGAGTTGACCGTCGGCATGCCGCCCGCCATCACGGCAGGCACAGGCATGGATGCCTTCATCCATTGCCTGGAGGCCTATAGCAGCCCCTTCTACCACCCCATGTCCCAGGGCATCGCCCTGGAGGGCATGCGGCTGGCCTATGAATTCCTGCCGAAAGCCTATAAGGACGGCGGGGACATCGAAGCCCGTGCCCATATGATGAGTGCCGCCGCCATGGGGGCGGTCGCCTTCCAAAAGGGTCTGGGCGGCATCCACGCCCTCTCCCACCCCGTTGGCGCCCTGTACAACACCCACCACGGCACCACCAACGCGGCAGCCATGGCCCCCGTGTTGCGCTTCAACCGCCCGGCGGTGGAGGACAAACTGGCCGCTGCGGGCGCCTACCTGGGTCTGTCCGGTGGCTTCGACGGCTTTGTGGAGGCCGTCTTGGCCCTGAGGGAATCCGTTGGCATTCCCTCAAACTTGAAGGCTCTGGGCGTTGGCATGGACAAGATCGACCAGATGGCAGAAATGGCCGCCGTCGACCCCTGCGCCGGAGGCAACCCCCTGGAGCTGACCCCAGCCACCGCCCGTGCCCTCTATGAGGAGCTGCTGGCTTAGAGTATTCCGAGATCAAGTTGGGTCGCTTCGCGACCCAACTTGATCTCGAAGAGACTCTAAAACTTATCGAATGAGAGGGAAACGGGGCCAGCTTGACTCAAGCTAATCCAGTTTCACTCTAGCTGTGTGTCTGAGCATTTTTTCTGGGGCTTTGCTGTCGGCATGGTCTGGAGGGGGGCAAGGGGCGCGGTGCCCCCCTCCAGACCATGCTGAGCTTCGTCATTCTCTTACAGTTATTGGCTCTTACAGTTGTAGGCCAGCGCGATGAGGGCCCATTTGCTTTTGACCTTCTCCAGGTCCAGGCAGCGGAGCCTGAAGGCACGGAAACCGAGAACCGATTTGATGATGCCAAAGACGGGTTCGACGGTCTGTTTGCGCAGCTTGTACATTTTTCGTCCCTCCGTCGTCTTCAGCTTCTCTTTCATCTCAATCCTCCAAGGCTCCTTGATCGCGCGCTCTGGCTTGTCCCTCTCGGGCGGTGGTCGAAAATCATAGGGCCGATGCGGTTGCGTGGCCGAAATCGCGACCAATGGGTCAATATCCTTAGCCTTCAAAGCCTCAATCGCCGTAATCGTCTCCACGAAAACCGGCTGATCACTCGGCGTCGTGGCCATGGCCACATTCGTCGCGACGATTAATACCAAGGCCCGGTCGTAGCGCAAGGACCGGATCTTCGACGCGTTGGCGTCACTCTTGGTCCCGTCGATCGACACCGTACCGAGCTTCAGGACCCCGGACTCCTTCGCCATCAAAAGGACCTCCAGGAACGCGGCCTCGAAGGCTGTCCTGTTCTCCCGCCGGAAGGTGGCGATTGTATCATGATCGGGGTGGCGGTCTGCGGCCACCAAACGCACACCAAGATCCCGATAGATCGCCCATTCCAGGCGACGCGAGGAGAAAAATCCGTTCGCAGAGCCGTAAATCAGAATCCCCAGCATCATCCGGGGATGATAGCGCGGCTGGCCAACGGCCCGATGGCTGATCTTGAAAGCATCCGAGCTCACCCGGTCCATAGCCGCGATCACGAAATGGGCCAAATCGTCCTCCGGGACCCAATCGCTCAGACTGGGCGGCAGCAGGAATAGTCGATTGCGGTTGATTTCTCATACTTTTGCAATGTTTGATAATATCGGAACGGGGGGAAATCCGACTGTCTGCTAGGGGGAAAGGGGATCAGCCTGAGTCAGGCTGGACCCGTTTCACTATCATTGTATAGATTTTAGAGTGCCTTCGAGTCCAAGTTGGGCCAAGAAGTGGCCCAACTTGGACTCGGAATACTCTAGAACCGCCCCCTCCTGCGAACAGAGGTGACATGCGCTTGACCATCACAAACCTGCTGGGACCGGTGATGCTGGTCTTCGCCCTGGCTGCGGTCGGATGGGCTCGCTTCGCGCCCCAAACCCATTTGGCTGCCGTTCCTTTGTGGCTTCTGAGCGAAGGGTTGGCCCCGGTACGCCTGTTGCCCCTCATCGGTCTGGGCGGAGCCTTGGCCCTTGTCGGCCTCCCTTGCCGTATTGGCAGCGGCCTGCTGCTCGTTGGCGGGCTCATTGCCGGAAGCCACAGCTCCTCCGCCCTTTTCCACGTTTTGGATGCACTCCCGGGTCGATCCGGGGGGTTCCCCTTGTTGGGCCCCCTCTCTCTTCTCGCAGCAGGTTTGGCGCTCCTCTCCCCAAGGGCGACCCGGCCTCTCTTGACCCTCCTCGCAGCGGCGGTATTGGGGGGCTCCATGGCCCTTGCCATCCAGTATTTGGCACCGGCGCGGGCCTTGGACTGGAGTGCATCCTTCGGCGGTCTCGCTGCGGTCTGGATTATCGCCGCTGTTGCTTTGACGGTCGCGGCCTTTCACCGGCCCTGGTTCGACATCGCCCTGCGTATCATCGGCAGTTGGTTGCTGGCGGCCGGCCTTCTCTACGGTGGGGCCTCATTGGTTCCCAAGCCCGAACAGCCCCCGCTCCCGCCAAACCTTCTCCCTGCTCCCATCCCCCCGGTCCGGGATATCCCATAAGGGACCGGTCTGCTCACGCCACTGGCAGAGCCATAAGCCCCCTACCAAGGCCGATGACGTGATCGATACCCCCCCATGGTACACGACAGGGGGTGTTTTCCCGTCACGGGGCTTTGCCCCGTCCCCCACTGGGGCCGAAAGGCCCCAGACCCCAGGCCAAAAAACACGAGCCACTGCCGTTTACCCCGAGCGATCCCGGACAGCGGTACAAACGACAGAGCGAACATCACCCTTTTCCAACAGATCTCCGATAGGCTATCCAAGTGACGGATTGAAACCTGTCATAAGGGGAGAGGAAGCCCCCCACAGGCCCCATCAAACGCATGAGCCATGTCCGCCCATCCTGACCGGGAGGGCGCCAGGGCCCTGGCCACAACGGACGAGACCATTCGATGCAAACTCCCACGCTCCTGATTGAATTGTTTGTTGCCATGGCAGCGATTGGAGCCTTTGCCGGGGTTCTTGCCGGCCTTCTCGGCGTGGGAGGTGGCATCGTTCTTGTTCCAGCGTTTTTCTTCGCCTTCCAGACCCTCGGCTACGACGGTCCCCAGGTAATGCAGGTCTGCCTCGCGACATCCCTCGCAACCATTATCGTGACTTCGGTGCGCTCCGTTCTCGCCCATCACCGCAAGGGAGCGGTGGATTGGGACGTGCTGAAGGGCTGGGCGCCGGGCATCGTCCTGGGTGCAATCCTGGGGGTCCTGGTGGCCTCCGCCCTGCGCTCCGCCACCCTGCAGATGGTGTTCGGATGCCTCGCGCTCGCCATCGGCCTATACATGCTCCTGGGCCGGGGCCATTGGCGCCTCGCCGAGGACATGCCCCGGGGTGTCCTCCGCCACCTGTATTCTCCGGTGATGGGGTTCCTGTCCGTTCTGATGGGGATTGGCGGCGGCAGCTTCGGCGTTCCATTCATGAGCCTGCATAACGTCCCGATCCACCGGGCCGTCGCCACCGCTGCGGGCTTTGGCGTCCTCATCGCCGTGCCCTCGGCGATCGGGTTCCTGTTCCTCCCGGTCGAGGCGGCCTCGCGCCCCCCCTATACGGTCGGAGCAATCAACCTACCGGCCTTCGCCGTGATCATCGCCATGACCCTGTTGACCGCGCCCCTTGGCGTCAAATTGGCCCATGCACTGGATCCGAAACCCCTCAAACGCGTATTCGGTGCCTTTCTGATCCTGGTTGCTCTCAATATGCTCCGCCGGGTCCTCTTGGGATAGAGGGCCCGGCTGGGATAGGGGGGCCCGGCTGGGACAGGGGGACCCGGTGTTTGGATAAGGTGGGGTCGCTTGACAAGAGTCCCCATCAGACGCCCCCAGGGATCCGGACGTTTACCCCTTGCGCTTCTTGCTCTTGCTCGATTTCCCGGCCATCGGGCTTTTGCTCTTGCCCCAAGGCTTCGTAGCGGTCGGCTTTGCCTTGGCCCAGCCCTTGCCTTTCTCGCCCGCATCCTTCTTGCGTGCTTCTGGCTTCCGCGCTTCCGGTTGGCCTGCGTCCTGTTTGCGCCCCTCTGTCTTATGGACGCGGTTCTCGGCAAAACGCGGCTTGCGCTCCGGACGGGGCTGGCGGGTCTGCTCCGGCTGATGCGGCGGAGCGCTGGCAGCCTCGGCCTCCATAGCGGCGGCGCGAGCCGTGTTCCATGCCGGAGAGGGGCTCTCTTCTTTCCCGCGACCCTGCGGCCGACCCTCCGCGCGCGGTCGGCGGGGTGCCGCGGCGGCATCGTCCTTGGAGGCAGGACCCTTAGAGGCCGGAACCCTGGCAGGCGGCGTATCGCCCAGGAGATCAATGCGTCCCTCGGGGCGCGGTGTCTGCCTCAAGGCCTCTTGGAAATGCTCGGAGACGCTGCCAGCGACCTCAAAGACGGTGTCGCGTGGTTGGATACGGATCTCGCCAATCTCGGTCTTGGCGATGCGTCCCTGACGGCAGATCAAGGGAATCAACCAGCGCGGATCGGCGTTCTTTTCCCGCCCGATGTTCAGGCGAAACCACACCGTCGGCCCCAGATCCCGTGGATTGGCGCGAGGGGGGCGGTCCGACCGCTCGGAGCGGTCCCCACGCTCCCGGCGCTCACTCCGCTCGACGCGCGGCGGTGGCTCGCCCGGATCAAAGACTTCCTCGGCAGAGGGAAGCTGAGCGCTGTAGAGACGCACCAGGGCCAGAGCCAAATCCTCGGCCGGGCGTTCAGCCAAAAGAGCCTGTACGATGGAGCGCTCCTCATCCGAAGGGACCTCCGTCAGCGCCGGGTGGGTCAGCAGGCGCTGACGATCCATGTCCCGGACATCCTCGATGGTCGGGGCAGCGGTCCATTCCACGGAAATTCCCGCCTCTGCAAGCAACCCTTGGACCCGACGGCGCCGGGATACTGGCGCCAGCATCACACTGACCCCCTTGCGCCCGGCGCGGCCCGTGCGGCCGGAGCGGTGCTGAAGGGTTTGGGCGGTACGCGGCAATTCGGCATGAATAACCAGATCGAGGCTCGGCAGGTCGATGCCCCGGGCCGCCACATCTGTGGCGACACAAACCCGCGCCCGACCGTCGCGCAGAGCCTGAAGGGCATGGTTCCGCTCGCCCTGGCTCAGCTCACCCGACAGGGCCACCACGCCAAAGCCGCGCTCCATCAGGCTGGCTTGCAGATGGCGCACGGACTCGCGGGTGGCGCAGAAAACCATGGAGGTCGGCGCATCGACATAGCGCAATAAGTTAACCACCGTATGTTCGATATCGGTGGGGGCAACCCGGACCACCCGGTGCTCGATATCGGCATGTCCCGACGCCCCGCCTGTCAGGGCGATGCGCATGGCATCTTTCTGATAACGGGCGGCAAGCTTGAGGATCGCGGGCGGCAGTGTCGCGGAAAACAAGAGGGTGCGACGCCCGACGGGGGTCGTGTCGAGGAGGAAATCGATATCCTCGGAAAAGCCGAGATCGAGCATCTCGTCGGCCTCATCCAGCACCACGACCCGCATGGCCTCGGAGCGCAGGGCGCCCCGCTCCAGGTGATCACGCAGACGGCCAGGGGTGCCGACAACGATATGAGCGCCGCGAGCCAGGGCGCGGGCCTCGGCGCGCGGATCCATGCCACCAACGCAGGCCACCACCGTAGCCCCTGCCTGACGATAGAGCCAAGCCAACTCATCATGGACCTGGAGCGCCAATTCACGGGTGGGGGCGATAATCAGAGCCAGCGGTGCGTCAGCCTCGTCGAAGCGTTCAGCACCAGCCAGCAGGGTGTCGGTGATCGCCAGACCATAGGCGACAGTCTTACCCGAACCTGTTTGCGCCGAGACCAAAAGGTCGCGTCCCAGGGTCTCGGGGTCGATGACCGCCGATTGCACGGCGGTGAGGTCAGTGTAGCCCCGCTCTGCAAGGGCACGGGCGAAAGGATCTGTGGTGGACAGGAGGTCCATGGCGGGCGTTACTTTGACAACAGAGGATCAGAGAGAGGTTCCCGAAAAAACAAGCCCTCGGTTCGTAACGGCGTCTTATCGGAAATCGGGGTCGCACAAGGCCATAAGCCTTAAATCCGCGCGTTATGTCGCACGTGAGCACATCATGCTCTCGTGATTTGATTTAGAGCATTCCCTGCGAACACCGATACTCAGGCGCTACCAAGCGAGGGATCGGCAACGAAAAAGGGGTTGCGACATCTCTCGCAACCCCTTGATCGAATTGGTGGGCGCACAAGGACTCGAACCTTGGACCCGCTGATTAAGAGTCAGCTGCTCTACCAACTGAGCTATACGCCCCGGGGTGGTTCGGAAGGATCCGTTCCGGGTCCCGCCTGAGTGGTTCGTGTGAGCCTCTCGTCGTCGGGAGGCCGGTTTATAACCCTGAGCTTTCGACTTGTGAAGCCCTTTTTTCACATCACCGACGAAATTTTCTCTGACCCCTCAAAAGCCTCATGTTCATCGCCCCGACAAGACGGAGCCCAGCCCCACCCCATTCGAACATCGATCCATCAATCGTCGTAACTGCCCCGACGTCCCATCTGAATATCCCGGTGTACAAAGACACAAAGCAGCAGCCCAAAGCCCAAAAGCAGGGTGAGCATGGCCGTGCCGCCGTAGCTGATCAGCGGCAAGGGAACCCCCACAACCGGAATCAAACCCATCACCATAGCGATGTTAATGAAGACATACAGGAAGAAGGTCATCGTTACCCCCATGGCCACCAAACGCCCAAATTGGTGGCGACAGCGGAAGGTGATGGCGAACCCATAGATGATCAAAACCACATAAAGGGACAGGAGAACCAAGCCCCCCACCATGCCGAACTCCTCGGCCATCATGGTGAAGATGAAGTCGGTCTGCTTCTCCGGCAAGAAGTTCAAATGAGCCTGTGTGCCTGCCATGAAGCCCTTTCCGAACATCCCCCCCGAGCCCAAAGCAATCTTGGACTGCAGGATATGATATCCTGCCCCCAGAGGGTCACGCTCCGGGTTCAGAAAGGTCAAGACCCGGTTCTTCTGATAGCCATGCAAAAATTGCCAAGCAACAGGTATAGCCGCCAGCCCCCCCCCCAGAAGCAATCCGAAAATCCAGAGGCGGACTCCGACCAACCAGGCTATGGCTCCCGACCCCGCCGCAAGCATCAGCGCCGTGCCCAGATCCGGCTGACGCAACACCAGGCCGAAGGGCACTAGGACGAGCAGAACCGGTGGTATCAGGAAGGACATGCGCCGGGCATCCTCCAGATCCGCACCATGGAAATAGCGGGCCAGCGCCAGCACCAAGGCCAACTTCATCAACTCAGATGGTTGGAGCTGGAAAAAGCCCAGGTCAATCCAACGTTGGGCTCCCATACCGATGGTGCCCTTGATCTCCACCGCCACCAGAAGAACCAACATCACCCCGTAAAAAGCATAGGCATAACGCATCCAGAAACGAATGTCGGTCAGGGCTACGGCCAACATCAGCGCGATACCGACGGCAAACCGCGTGGCCTGACGGCTGGCCCAGGGGTCCCAGGAGCCGTTGGCTGCAGAATACAGCATTCCTAAGCCAATGCTGCCAACCACCAGGATCACCAGGACCAGAGACCAACTCACCTGCCACAGCTTCTCTCCCAGGGACATCTCGCCCCGACGCAGGCGCGCGCTTGTGAATTCATTGCCCAGCATCATAGGGGAGTCCCCTCCCCAATCGGGGGAATGGTTGTCTCGTCGTCATCGTCAAGAAAATCGGGAGGGAGCGGAGGACCATAGGGTTGAGAAACCATATCAGCCGTGGCGTGGGCTTCCTCCAACAGGGCCCGCAGCTCCGGTTCAAGGTCCTCAATGCGGGGTTCCTCCCCCGGGCGCTTGCGAGCAGGGTCCAGGCGCAGGGTTTCAAGCATGATATCCCGGGCTACGGGAGCTGCCGCACTGGAGCCACCGCCCCCATGCTCCACACAAACGGAAAGGGCATAGCGAGGCGAAGCCTCCGGTGCATAACATACGAAGAGCGCATGGTTGCGCAGTTCCCAGGGCAATTGATCCTCGCGACGAATGCCCGTCTCCCGTTCTCGCATGGTAATGCGTCGCACTTGGGTGGTTCCCGTCTTGCCTGACAGTCGCCAGCCCTCAACGTGAATACCATGGCGTCTTGCTGTTCCCCGGGGACCATTCGACACCGCGAACATCCCCCGTCGCACGGCATCCAGATGGGCCTTGGACACACCAATGCTGGGCGGCGGCTCTGCTCCTTGCAGACCCGCTGCGTTGGCGTCCAAAAAGCCCTGTTCGCTCGGTGAGGGCGCCATACGAGACAGGATCGGCTGCACCTGGAGTCCCCCGTTGGCAATGCGGGCTGCCATCACCGCCAATTGCAAGGGTGTCGACAGCACATAGCCCTGGCCGATCCCCGCCACCAAGGTTTCGCCCTGGTGCCAGCTCTCTCCCAAGGTCGCTGCCTTCCAGGCCCGGCTGGGCATCAAGCCGGGACGTTCTCCGGGAAGGCCCACATTGAGAATTTCGCCCACACCGAACCGCTTCGCCATGTCCGAAATGCGATCAATGCCGCAACGCTTGGCGACTTCGTAAAAATAGACATCACAGGATTGGGCCAGGGCGTTTTCCAGGTTCATGGTGCCGTGCCCCCCGCGCTTCCAGCAATGGAAGCGGTGTCCCCCCAGTTCGGTATGACCGGGGCAGAAGACCGTCTGATTTTCCTGAATAACACCGCTTTCCAGCCCCGCAAGGGCGACAACCATCTTGAAAGTCGATCCCGGGGAGTACTGACCAGAGATAGCCTTATTGGTCAGGGGCGACCGTGGATTGCGGACCAAGTCCTTCCACTCATTATTGGACAGGCCTCGGGTAAAGGCATTGGGATCGAAGGCCGGCATGGAGGCCATGGCCAGAATTTCGCCCGTGTGGATGTCGATCACCACCGCCGAGGCGCTTTCCCCCGATAGCCGTCGGGAGGCGAAATCCTGCAGGCGCATGTCGATGGTCAAAGGCACTTCCGCTCCGGGGCGGGCCTCCTCGGTGGTCTGCTCATCGATCACCCGCCCAAGGGCGTTCACCTCTACCTGACTGGTCCCCCCATGGCCTCGCAAGGCCAGATCATAGACCTTTTCGATCCCCTGCTTGCCGATGCGGAACCCCGGAAGTTCCAGAAGGGGATCATCCCCCAACTCTTCCTCGGATACGCTGGACACATAGCCCAACAGGTGAGCGGCCTTCTCCTCATAGGGATAAAAGCGGGTCAGTCCCTCGTCGATGGTAATACCCGGCAGGTCAAGCTTATTGACCTGAATGGAGGCCATTTCCTCCCAAGTCAGATTTTCGCGAATGGTCACGGGAACGAAGCTTCGGCGCCGCTTCAATTCCCGCTGTACCCGAGCGCGGTCATATTCGGACAAGGAAGCAATACGGCCCAAGGCATCCAGCGTATGGGCCACCGCAGCCTCCCGCTCTGCCGCCGAGCGGACATGGCGCAGAATGTCCTCTCCTATGATGCTGACCCGGTAGTTTTGCCGATTCACGGCCAGGGGAACACCGAACCGATCAACAATCTCCCCCCTTGGGGGAGGCAGGAGACGCAGGTTGAAGCGGTTTTCCTCCGCCAGAGTTTTATAGCGATCAGATTCGACGACCTGCAGGTAATACATACGCGCCACCAGAGCTCCCACCAGGGTGGCCTGGAATCCACCGAGCACTGCCGCCCGGCGGGTGAACATCTTCGCCCGGTCTCCGTCACGCTGTTTCATCTAGATCTCCCGGAAGAACATGGCCTGAACCCTCCCGAACAACCAAGCGAAGGGGGGATAGACCGTCAGCGTGAAGAGGTAACTGAAAAACAAGGCTGTCATATCCACAAAAGTCCCATAAATCGCCGAGACAGCCAGCCATTTAACCAACGCAGCTCCCGCAGCCACCAGCGAGAAAGCCCACCAACTCACCATGAAGGGCTTACCCAGGAAAAACTTGTACTGACTGGCAACGACCACCTGAGTCAGCAAAAGCACCAGAGCCCCCACGCCCAGAGGAGCCCCCGTCAGGCTATCTTCGATCATGCCCAACAGGAAAGCCGTGCCATACCCCATCACGTCGGGTCGAGAAACAGCCCAGTAATAGACGCTGATTAGGGCAATCATAGGGGCGATATGGACGAAACCGGGAAGGCGGGAGGGCGCAACACTCATCAACAAAAGAACAAGGGTCAAACCGCCGGGTACCAGCCGACGGAGGACCACATCCAGCCTTTGCCAAATGGTGGGCCGCAGGGGATCATATCCGCCATTCAAGCCGCTGCGTCGCGCCATGGGTCTTCCCTATCACCCCCCAAGGAAGGGGTCCATGAGTTGCGGAATGAACAGGGGAAACCGGTTTTCCATTCTCATTCCACACGAACCATATGATTTAGATCACGATGAAATTCGGTCGGACAGACCTATTTCCATCGTGATCTAGTTCCCAGCGTCTTCGGGCAGGATACCGTTCAGGCCGAAATTGGCCACACGCACCACCTCTAAACGCTCCTGCTCAACGAACAGATCGACCCGGATGCCGCCTTTTTCATCCACGCTGGCCACCACGCCGATCGGAATCCCCGGTGGGAACACCCGGGCGTCCCCGCTCGTCACCACCCGGTCTCCGGGGGAAACCGCAGCCCGCTGCTTTTGGAAGCGCAATTGGGGCCGATCTTCGTTATCACCCGCCATAATGGCACGGACACGGCTTTCTTCCAGAAGAACGGGGATCCGACTGTTGATGTCGCTCAGCAGAAGGACACGCGACGCCCGTCGCCCCGCCTCGGCCACGGTTCCCACCAAACCTTCGCCGGAAATGACAGCCTGTCCTTTGCGAACTCCGTCCTTGGTTCCGGCCAACACGACCAGGGAACGGGCGAAGGTGCCCCCCGTATCGGCAACCACCCGAGCGGTGATGTAGCTGGCTTTGGGCTCTGGAACATAGCCGAGTTGTGCGCGGAGGGCTTCGTTTTCCGCCTCCAGATGGCGGGCCGCCGTCTGCCATCGCATCAAACGGGAATTTTCCTGCTCCAGCCGTTCATTTTCGGCCCGGATCGCCGCCAATTCCCGGAACGTGTCAAAAACCGCAGCGACGTTTTCCGCCGGTGTGGACATGAACTCCAGAACCGGGGCCGCAGCATCAATGACGGCCGCCCGCACCCGCTCGACCAGCACCGTATCCGCCTTACCCAACAGCATGAAAGCGAATGCCACAGCGGCCAGCAACAAGAAAGCCGATTTCTGTACAAAGGCCCCAAGCGCGCTTAAGCGCGAGGAGGGTCCTGTCGGTTGCTTCACGAAAAGCTCTCCCTCAACGCCAGTTCCCATCAATACACCGAGCCAATCTTCCCCCTATCCTTACCAAATATCGTAAAAGACGGTTTAAGAAACGGGGAAAAACGGAAAAGGGCAAGCATATTATCGGCCATTGGCTCACGCCGAGTCGAACAAGGAAAGCACGCCGTCACCTTTACGCCGTTTCCGGGGCTCCGCCCATGACAGTGTCGCAGGCAATAAATGTGAGCCAGATGCGGCCATTCTTTCTCGGAAACACGCTCGCGGAAGAGGTTTTAGAATATCAACGCAGCCAAGTTAGCCCAGGTGGCACCCAAACAACAGTTTCAGTGAGACGTGGGCCAGCTTGATCACGACAGACTCCTAAACGATCTGCAGGACAGGAGGCACCAGCTTTCCTACCGGTGGCACGGAGACGTGACAATACGATCCAACGCCTTAGATCCACGCCAAAACCCTGCATTGGATCGCATGTGACTGAGCGCGATGTAACTGAGCGCAATGTGACTCAATAGGCCGTTGCGAGCACGTTGCGCAGACGCTTCATTTCCTCCAAGGCTCGCCCCGTTCCCATGGCGACACAGGATAGGGGGTCGTCGGCAATGGATACGGGCAGGCCGGTGGAAAGACGCAGGGTGTAGTCCAGGTTCTGCAACAAGGCGCCGCCACCGGTCAGAACAATGCCCTTGTCGACGATATCTGCAGCCAATTCAGGGGCCGTGTGCTCCAAGGCAACCTTGACGGCCTCGATGATCGCACTCACCGGCTCTGCCAAGCTCTCGGCGATCTGAGCCTCGCTGATGATCAGCTCCTTGGGGACACCATTCATCAGATCCCGGCCCTTGATCTCCATGGTCCTGTTGGTCCCGTCCTCAGGCGGGCAGGCGCAGCCGATTTCCTTCTTGATCCGCTCTGCGAAACCTTCTCCGACCAACAGGTTATGGTTTCGCCGAATATAGGCGATGATGGCTTCATCCATCTTGTCACCCCCCACCCGGACGGAGCGCGCGTAGACGATGCCCCCCAGGGAGAGAACGGCCACTTCGGTGGTCCCACCACCAATGTCGACGACCATGGAGCCGGTGGGCTCCGTCACGGGCAGCCCGGCCCCAATGGCCGCAGCCATGGGTTCCTCAATCAGGAAAACCCGGCGAGCGCCCGCTGCTTCAGCGGATTCCTGGATCGCTCGGCGCTCGACGGCCGTGGAGCCGGAAGGCACACAGATAATCACCATGGGGCTGGCGAAGCTGCGACGATTGTGCACCTTGCGGATGAAATGTTTGATCATTTCCTCCGCCACCTCGAAATCGGCGATAACGCCATCTCGCAGCGGACGGATAGCCTGGATGTAGCCCGGGGTCCGGCCCAGCATCTGTTTGGCCTCGTCGCCCACGGCCAAAACCTGCTTCTTGCCCTTTACATCGGCGATGGCCACAACGGAGGGCTCGTTGAGGACGATCCCACGGCCCTTGACATAGACCAGCGTATTCGCTGTACCGAGGTCGATGGCCATGTCCGCCGAAAGCAGGCCGGTCATTCTAGAAAACATTGTTGCTTGCTCGCCCTTGATGCCCAGCGCGGTGCGGGGAAAAGAGGAAACCGGTTTTCCAATCACGCGCCACGCGACTTTTCGATAGAGTTCAAAGAGCTACGGCCCCTTGAACAGGAGCCCGGGGAAGGTCACCCTTTCCCGGTAAACAAACGCCAACTGGATCACCCCAACACCACCTGGCGCCCATACCCATTCAAACCACTTCACCAAACCCTTTAGGACCACTCCAACCGTGGAAGGCCCTGCCCCGACCTCTGCCTCGACCATTGAATGCAATAAATCGATTCCCACCCATCCGGTACGGACCCGAGCGGATCGACCAACCGTAACTGCTGGGAGTGCCCCCGACCATTTGCGTTCAAAACCCGGACCCAGGTGCCAGAGTCCAAAAAACCTGGAAGGCCTCGACGCCACCCGTCCACTGGAAATTTTGTGGCTCGGCACCGCGTGGCGGGTGCGAAGTTCGACAATGAAGCTTTGAACACCCCTGCTTGTCAACGACCAAGAGCGTTGGAACCGGACTTTCTCCGGCTTTTCGTCCAGGCCGCTGACACCAGAGTGGGCCGACAGCGTAACGGCCCCCATCGCACAAGGACCCGGGAGCCTTGCAACCCCCGGGTCCAAACCCTCCATTCATCTGGAAAGGGATTAGTTCTTTTCTTTGTCCACCAGACGGTTGGCAGCGATCCAGGGCATCATGGCGCGCAGACGGCCTCCCACTTCCTCGATCGAATGCTCGGCCTCGCGGCGACGGGTTGCCTTGAAGGAGGGCTGTCCGGCCTTGCACTCCAACATCCAGTCGCGCACGAAACGACCGGACTGGATATCCTCCAGAACCCGCTTCATCTCAGCCTTGGTCTCCGAGGTCACCATGCGGGGTCCGGTGACGTAGTCGCCGTATTCCGCCGTGTTGGAGATGGAATAGCGCATGTTGGCCATGCCGCCTTCATACATCAGGTCGACGATCAGCTTCACTTCGTGCAGGCACTCGAAGTAGGCCATTTCCGGGGCATAGCCAGCCTCGGTCAGGGTCTCGAAGCCAGCCTTGATCAGGGCGGTCAGGCCACCGCAAAGAACAGCCTGCTCACCGAACAGATCGGTTTCGCACTCTTCCTTGAAGCTGGTCTCGATGATGCCGGACCGGCCACCGCCCACGGCGCAGGCGTAGGACAGGGCGATTTCCTTGGCGTTTCCGCTGGAATCCTGGGCCACGGCCACCAGGCAGGGCACACCGCCGCCACGCTGATATTCGCTGCGCACGGTATGACCGGGACCCTTGGGGGCGATCATGAAAACGTCCAGGTCGGCCCGGGGCTCGATCAAGTTGAAGTGGACGTTCAGGCCATGGGCGAAGGCGAGCGCGGCCCCTTCCTTCATGTTCGCGGCCAATTCGTCGCGATAGATGTCGGCCTGCAGCTCATCGGGGGTCAGCATCATGACCACATCGGCCCAGGCGGCAGCCTCGGCAGGGGTCTTGACGGCCAAGCCCTCGCCTTCGGCCTTCTTGGCCGAGGGGGATCCGGCGCGCAGGGCCACACAGACCTCCTTGACGCCGGAATCGCGCAGGTTCAGCACATGGGCATGACCCTGGGAGCCATAGCCCACGATGGCGACCTTCTTGCCCTTGATCAGATTCACATCGGCGTCACGGTCGTAATACACACGCATTGTCAGTTCCTTTTGTTTACCGTCGCGAGGGAAAGCCCGGACCGGGGGACCCCCTGGATCCTCGCTTGTCTCGCCGTCACAATCCCGCCGAAAACCGGCCCGGATCCTTGAAAAACCGGACTTCGGCAATTTCCAATCCAAGACCTGGAGGGCTCCGAGATCAGTTTGGGCCCCTTCTTGGCCCAACTTCATCTCGAAAGCACTCCAATCCCCCGGAATTCAAACGCTCGCAATCAAAGCGCGTTACTTCCCCGGGCGATGGCCGCCACACCGGTACGCGCAACATCCACAAGCCCCAGGGGTTCCATCAATCCAATGAAAGCGTTCAGCTTATCGGTCTTGCCAACGATTTCGAAGATGAAGGAGTCATTGGTGCTGTCGACCACATTGGCGCGAAAGATATCGGCGATACGCAGACTTTCAACCCGCTTCTCACCGGTCCCGGCCACTTTCACCAGGGCCAATTCCCGGGATACATGGGGGCCTTCGACGGTCAGGTCAGAGACCTTGTTGACCGGCACCAATCGGCCCAGCTGTGCCTTGATCTGCTCGATGACCATCGGTGTCCCACTTGTCACGACGGTGATGCGCGACAGGTGTTCCTGGTCGTCCACCTCGGCTACGGTGAGACTTTCGATGTTGTAGCCCCGGCCGGAAAACAGGCCGGTCACCCGGGCCAAAACACCGGATTCATTGTCGACGAGGACGGCGATCGTGTGAAACTCGATCCCCGGTTCTTGCGCCGTGTTGCCATTCGCCACGGTTCTACCCTCCAGTTCGGGACGCACCCCGGCCCCGGACGGTCGCCGGGCCGAGGGAGCGCCCCTCGTTACTATATTTTTTGAAATAAGACGAGCCGGACGGTGTTAAGACCGCCCGGGAGACCCGATTAAACGAGAATCGCGCCCTCCTTGGAGATCGCGTTGGCCTCCTTGTCCGCCGGCCCCAGAATCATCTTATTGTGGGGGGCGCCCGAGGGGATCATGGGGAAGCAGTTCTCCGACTGGTCCACGAGCATATCAATCAGCACCGGCCCCTTCACCGCGATCATCTCATTGATCACATCGTCCACCTCTGCGGGCTTGCTGGCCCGCAGACCCACCGCGCCGAAGGCCTCGGCCAGCTTCACGAAATCGGGCAGGGCCTCCGAATAGCTTTCAGAGTACCGACCGCCGTGCAACAATTCCTGCCATTGGCGCACCATGCCCATGTACATGTTGTTCAGAATGAACACCTTGACCGGCAGGCGGTACTGCACGGCGGTGGCGATTTCCTGCATGTTCATCATGAAGGACGCCTCGCCGGAGATGTCCACCACCAGGGCGTCGGGATGGGCCATCTGCACGCCGATGGACGAAGGGAAGCCATATCCCATGGTCCCCAGACCGCCGGAGGTCATCCAACGGTTGGGTTTTTCGAAGCCATAGTATTGCGCCGCCCACATCTGGTGCTGGCCAACCTCGGTGGTGATATAGGTATCCCGGTCCTTGGTCAGCTCGTACAAGCGCTGGATGGCATATTGCGGCTTGATGATCGTGTCGGACGGCTCGTAGGCCAGACAATCGCGACCCCGCCATTCGTCAATCTGATCCCACCAGACCTTCAGGGCTTCCCGATCGACCCGGGCCTGCTTGGCCTTCCAAATCTTGATCATATCCTCCAGCACATGGCCAACATCACCGATAACGGAGAGGTCAACGGCCACGTTCTTATTGACCGAACTGGGGTCGATATCGATCTGGATCTTGGTGGAATTGGGCGAGAACTCCGACAATTTACCGGTCACCCGGTCATCGAAACGGGCGCCGATCGCCACCATCACGTCGCAGTCATACATGGCCAGATTGGCCTCGTAGGTCCCATGCATGCCCAGCATACCCAGGAACTGGGGGTCGCTGGCCGGATAGGCCCCCAGGCCCATCAAAGTCAGAGTGATGGGGTAGCCCGTCATTCTGACGAACTGGGTCAGCAACTGGCTTGCCTGACTGCCGGAGTTGATGACCCCACCACCACAGTAGAAAATCGGCCGCTTGGCCTTGGCAATGATCTCGACGGCCTGTTCGATCGCCTTGATATCCCCCTTCACCTGGGGCTTGTAGCTTTTGTGTTTAACCTGATTGGGCGCCATATAGGGGGCGTCCTTGATCAGGATGTCCTTGGGCAGGTCAACGACCACCGGACCCGGACGGCCCGAGGAGGCAACCTGGAAGGCCTCGTGGACCACACGCGCCAAATTCTCGCTCTTCTTCACCAGATAATTGTGCTTGGTGCACTGGCGGGTAATGCCAGTGGTATCGGCCTCCTGAAAGGCATCATTGCCAATCAGATGGGTGGCCACCTGACCGGTCAGGCAGACAATGGGAATCGAATCCAGCATGGCATCGGTCAAACCGGTCACCGCGTTGGTCGCACCGGGACCGCTGGTGACCAGAACACAGCCGACCTTGCCGGTGGACCGGGCATAGCCCTCGGCGGCATGGACGGCGGCTTGCTCGTGACGCACCAAAACGTGGCGGATTTGGTTCTGCTTGAAGATCTCGTCATACAGCGGAAGTACCGAGCCGCCCGGATAGCCAAAAATTACTTCCACGCCCTGATCGGCAAGAGCCTTCAGGACGATCTCGGCACCGGACTTCATTTGGTCAGCCATCTTCACACCTGTTTGCGTTCAGGAACGCTCATCTTTCTCGTTTTGGAGCGTTCGTCGACGGGATCACCGCGCGGGGGATGCCCCCCTTTTGTCGGAGTGGACACCGGTCTCCCGGCCCTCCCCACACGGGCGAGCGACCCTTCGCACCCAATTGGGGCGAAAGGGTCGGCAGACTAGTCCCACCTTTAGGCCCGGGTCAACAAAAAGGCTTCAAGGAAATTATCAATCAGAACCCTCGAACTTTCCGAAAGTTGCGCAGACACCCGTTCAGACAGAATCAGATCGGCGGAAAGTTGATGCCGCACCCAAGTTGCCTGCCGCTTGGCGTATTGCCGCGTCGCGGCCTGGGCACGGGCAAGACCTTGATCCAGCGACATTTCCCCAAGCAACACGGCGGCCAATTCCGGGAGCCCCACCGCCCGGGAAAGGGGTAAGTCCGGGGCCAATCCTCTCTCCAGGAAGCCTGCCACCTCCGTCAACACGCCTTCGGCGATCATGGCTTCCATGCGGGCATCGCAGGCCTCCCGCACGGCGTCCCGGGGGGGATCGACCAGAATCACGCCCGCCTTTCCGGGAATCGGCGGCGTGGTCACCGGCTCGTCCCACCAGTCGGACAAGGACCGTCCGGTCCCCATGACCACCTCGTAGGCCCGGGCCAGCCGCTGGCCATCGGAGGGCCGCAGTCGCGCCGCCATTTCCGGATCAACCGCCCTTAGCCGGGCATGCAGAGCGCTAGCCCCCTCTTCGGCAAGCAGCCTCCGGGCCTCGATTCGGGCGCTGTCGGGCACGGCGGGAACGGCGGCCAAGCCCTCCAGGGCGGCCCGCAGGTAAAGTCCCGTGCCACCACAAAGGATGGGCAGACGTCCTTGCGTCCGCACCTCCTCCACGGCGGCGCGGGCCAGATCGAGCCAACGTCCGACGGAACAGACCTCCGCCCCGTCTAGGATACCGTATAGGGCATGGGGCACCTGGGCTTCGTCCTCCGGCGTGGGGCGGGCCGTCAACCGGGGCATGTCCCGGTAGATTTGCATGGAATCAGCGTTGATGACCGTGCCGGTCCAACGGCGCGCGACCTCCAGGGCCAGGGCCGATTTGCCAGAGGCCGTGGGACCGACGATGACGAGCAGGGGGGAAGAAACGGAATATGTCATGGGGCCATGATAGCGCCGGTTGCCGCACAACGGTATCCACCTTGCCCGTCGCGGAGGAAGAGGCTACCAAGGCGGCATCAAAGTGGGACACTTACTGGGGATACACATGGACGTCGTAACCATCCTGACCAGCCCGGAGACGGGCGGCCTGACAGAGGCCCATCTGACCACGGTCCGCGCAGCCCTGGACGCCCTGGGTGGGGAGACCGCCAAGCCGAGATGGCTGGATGACGGAATCGCCGCTGACATCCCCGTAACCGCGCTGGACTTGGATCAGGCAGAAGCCGCTGCCCGCCATGCCCTAAACGGTGCCCCCTTCGATGTGGTGGCTCAACCGGCGGAAGGCCGCCGGAAAATGCTGCTGATCGCCGATATGGACAGCACCATTGTCACCAGTGAAACCCTGGACGACTTGGCTGAGCATGCCGGTCTCAAGGACAAGATCGCCGCCATCACCGCCCGGGCCATGAACGGCGAGTTGGACTTTGAGGAGGCCCTGCGCGAGCGTGTCGGCATGCTCGCCGGACTGCCCATGTCCGCACTGGAAGAGACCTACGCCGCCACCAGACTGACCCCGGGAGCGGAAACCGCCCTGCGCACCATGGTGGCGAACGGCGCCCATTGCCTTCTGGTCTCCGGCGGCTTCACCTTCTTCACCGAGAAGGTGGCTGCAGATTGCGGGTTCCATGGCACTGTGGCCAACCGGCTGGAGATCATCGACGGGAAAATGACCGGACAGGTGCTGTCCCCCATCGTAGACAAGGCCACCAAGCTGGAGACCCTGACCGCCGAAGCCTCCCGCCTGGGCCTGTCCATGGGCGCCTGCGCCGCCATCGGCGACGGGGCCAATGATCTGCCCATGCTCATGGCGGCAGGTCTGGGGGTGGCCTTCCATGCCAAACCGGTGGTCGCCGCCCAGGCCCGGGTTCAAGTCAACCACGGCGACCTGACAGCGCTTCTGTACATCCAAGGGTACGGGCGGGCCGACTTCGCCTGAGCGCCCCCTCCCTTTGGGAGTCCCCCCAAAGGTCCCGAAAATGTCATGACGATTGGATCTGCCCGATTTGCGGGTCAAAGAAGGCCCTGTTCAAGAAAGTCGCCAAAGGGACATAACCGACTTTGTCGGGCACGCCTTCGAACCACTTCGGAATTATAGTAACCCCTTTAATGCAACGAAACGGTCACTGGAATGGAGCCGAGGACCGTGGTGTTAGTGCCGTGTTTCGGCGCCAGGGACGATCGTTCTGCGGCCCCGACACGCCATTCGCCACCACCCAAGGGGACCAACCGTGACACGTCATTTCCGCGCGCTGACCGCTCTACCGATCATTCTGCCGATTCTCGCCGCCGCCGGTGCGGCCCATGCCGAGCCCACGTTGAAGTTCGAGCCAGTGTCCGTTCCGACCACCGACGCCGAAAAGCGCGCGGTTCGCGTATCCCCCTCTGTCACCATCGACGGCACCAAGCACAAGCTGTCCTACCATGTCATCGCCCGCAGCGGCGACAAGATCGGTGACGGCACCTTCGGTCTGTTGACCGACAAGGACGGCAAGCCCGTGAAGAATGCCGACGGATCCGAGCATATTTCCGTCGACAACGACTTCAATTCCCTGCTGCAGATCGATGGCAAGCTGTTCAGCGTCAGCCATTTCGAATCCCGCCCCGGCGCCATGTACGTGACCGAGCTGACCCAGGACGCCAATGGCGTGCTGACCGCCCTGTCGACCAAACCCGTGGATTTCTCCGCCGTCGGTGGCCTGTGGGTGCCCTGCGCCGGGTCCGTGACCCCCTGGATGACCCATCTGGGTGGCGAGGAATACCCCCCCAACGCCCGCGCCGTCCTTGAAGCCAAGACGATGGAAGACATTGACGGCTATTACAAGCCGATGACCAACTACTTCGGCGTGATGTCCGAGGCCAAGGACGCCTCCCTCGAAGACTTCCGTTCGGTCTTCAACCCCTACGCCTACGGCTACACCACCGAGATCACCGTTGATCCGGCCACGGGCACCGGCACCCCGGTCAAGCATTACGCCATGGGCCGCAAGGCGCTGGAACTGGCCTATGTGATGCCGGATCAGAAGACTGTCTACATGTCCGATGACGGCACCAACGTCGGGTTCTTCCTGTTCGTGGCCGACAAACCGGGCGATCTCTCTGCCGGTACGCTCTACGCCATGAAGTGGACCCAGACCAGCGCCGACAATGGCGGCGCCGCCGACGTGTCCTGGGTTGACCTGGGCCATGGCACCGACGCCGATGTGCGCAAGTTGATCGACGACAAGATCACCTTCGCCGACATTTTCGAGACCGCCGACATGGCCGAGGGAGGCACCTGCCCCGACGGCTTCACCGCGATCAACACCGAAGACGGCGCCGAATGCCTGAAGCTGAAGCCCGGCATGGAACTGGCCGCCTCCCGCATGGAAACCCGCCGCTACGCCTCCTACATGGGCGCCACGACGGAAATCCGGAAGGAAGAGGGCATCACCTTCAACCCGGAAGACTCCAAGCTCTACGTCTCCTTCTCCGCAGTGGAGCGGGGCATGGAAGACTTTGCCAAGGGTGGCAAGCCCAACGACAAGTACGACCTGGGCGGCCATAACGACATCAAACTGCCCGCCAACGCCTGCGGCGCCGTCTTCGCCTTTGACATCGGCGCGGACAAGGCCATCGGCTCCGACTATGTGGCTTCCAAAACCGCATCCCTGATCGCTGGCATCCCGCACAAGTATGAGGACGGCCCCTATGCCGGTATGAAGTGCGACGTGGACGGCCTGGCCAACCCGGACAACCTGACCTACCTGCCCGGTTACAACACCCTGATCATCGGTGAAGACACCGGCTCGGGCCACCAGAACGACTTCATCTGGTCCTACGACGTCAAATCCGGCGACCTGACCCGCATCGAGACCACCCCCTACGGCTCCGAGACCACCTCCCCCTACTGGTATCCGGACGTCAATGGCCATGGCTACCTGATGAGCGTCATCCAGCACCCCTATGGGGAGTCCGACGAGGACAAGCTGGCTGATCCCGCCGACGCGCGGGCCTACACGGGCTACATCGGTCCCTTTCCTTCCTTGAAAAAGTAACACTTCTCCGCACCCGGGAGGATTATCCTCCCGGGCCATTCTTCGGGTCGGGGCGGCATCGGAACAAACCTCCGATACCGCCCCGATTTTATAGGCAAAGGAAGACGCATCATGCGCGGGATCATCATCACCTCCGGACTGGCTCCGGCCTTGCTCGCCGCCGGATCGGCCCTGGCCGGAACCCTGACCCACGACCTGGAAAACCCTGTCCCCTATATCCCGCCCCAGTGCTACACCAAAACCGTCGACGCTGCGGGGGAAATCCACAACCCCTGCTTCACCTGCCACCAGTCGAGCACGCCCCCCAACTACGTGAACGACCGGGACCTGCAACTGTCCTACGACTTCGCCGGACCGGCCGAGACCAACCATTGGTCCAATCTGTTCGAGGACCGACGGGCGCGCAACGCGGCCATCTCCGACACCGCCATCGACGCTTGGGTGGCCACCGACAACTATCACGATGCCACAGGCTCCCCCCTTCTGGCCAAAACCCTCGCTCAGGTCCCTGCCGCCTGGGACGAGAACGGCGACGGCCAATGGGGCGGCTATGTCCCCGATGCCTATCTCCACTTCGACGACGCGGGCTTCGACATCGGCCCACAGGGCGAGGAAAGCGGCTGGCGGGTTTTTGCCTATGCCCCCTTCCCCGGCACCTTCTGGCCCACCAACGGATCAACGGACGACGTCATGATCCGCCTGCCCGATGTCCTGCGCCGGGATGCCTCCGGCGCCCTGGACCGGGAGACCTACGCCCTGAACCTGGCCATCGTCGAAGCCATCACCCGCCAGGCCGACGTTGCGCTGACCGCGCCGGTGGATGAGAGCCGCTGGGGGGTCGACCTGGACAGGGACGGGACCCTGGGCGAGGCCAACCACATCGCCTTCGACTGGGACCCCCTGGCCGGGAAGACCATGACCTATGTGGGCGCCGGACAGGCCGCCCTGGCCGAGGGGACCCTCCACCTCGCCGGAGGGCTCTACCCCGAGGGCACAGAGTTTCTGCACAGCGTCCGTTATATCTCCGTGGACGCGACCGGCGCCACGGGTATGGCCCCGCGCATGAAGGAGCTGCGCCACATGGTCAAAACCAAGTGGCAAACCTATTCCGACCTGCAATCGGGGATCCTGGCCGAAGCCAAGGAAAAGAGCGACTTCCCCGACCGCCTGCGCGACCTGTTTGGCGACGCCGAACGGGGTATCCCCAATGGTCAGGGTTGGGTTCTGTCAGCCTTCATCGAGGATAGCGCGGGTGCCCTGCGACCCCAGACCTACGAGGAAACGGCCTTTTGCACGGCCTGCCACGGCGGTTTGGGGGCAACCACGGACAGCGTCTTCTCCTTCACCCGCCGCCTGCCTGCGGACTCCTGGCGCGGCGGTTGGTACCACTGGGCCGAAAAAGGGCTGGCGGGCGTCCCCGAGCCCAAGCGCACCGACGGCCAGTATGAATACACCACTTACCTGGAACAGAACCACGCGGCCGACGAGTTCCGCGCCAATACCGAGGCTATGGAGCGCTTCCTGAACGACGATGGAACCCTCAAGGCCGACCGGATCGAGGCCCTCCACAGCGACATTTCCCTGCTGTTGATGCCCAGCGCAGAGCGGGCCCGGGCGCTCAACAAAGCCTATCGGGTAATCGTGGAAGACCAGGACTTCGAGAAGGGCCGGGACGCCAATCTGGCACCGGTAGGTGAAACGGTCTACGCCACCGTAGCCACCGAAACGGAAACCGGCATCAAGGAGCCCGTCCACGGTCCGGAGTGGTGAGTCTCCAGTCGACTAGAGTGCTCCGAGATCAAGTTGGGACGCTTCGCGACCACCCTACACGATAGGGAGTGTTTTCCAGTCGAGGGGCTTTGCCCCGTGACTGGAAAAAAAGGGGGGTTTGGGGGCATTTTCCCCCAAATGGGCTTGGGCAATCGCCCAAAAAAAGACGAGACACTGTCGTGTCCTGTGCTTCGCGACCAAACTTAGCCTCGAAGAGACTCTAAAACTTATAGAATGGAAGTGAAACGGGATCAGCCAGCACGCTGGAAAAAGTGCCGGATCGTTGTAGCGAAAGAGTCCCAACACGTTTCTTCTATTTCCTGCCGGAAAAAGTCTTGCCGATCCTTCTCATTCCAGGAAGCAATCTCCTCCAAATCGCTTTTCACGCGTTTTAGATAGGACCCAACCGCCTTGGCACGCTTTCCTTTCAGCGCGGGCTCGTTCAAATTAAAGGTATTGATGGTTTCGTTCGCTCGATTTTGGTCGTCGCCTGTCAGCCCTTCCCGAGGACGAACAATGCCATTGGAATGAAAGAACAAAAGGTCATCGGGATCCGTCTCATCAGGCTTAATCAGAGAATCGGGATTGTAGACAGACGCCCCCTTACTGTCCTTGAAGTGACCACAATGGTCCTGCGAGTCACATGATAAAAAGAGATTTTCCCACGAGAAGGTCAATTGGGGAAAGCCACACACTGGATTCTTCCTGCGGAAATGCTCGATATGCCCATGTCGGCTGCCCTCCCTGGAAAATATTTCCTCTTCGCAATAGGCACAACGCAAGTTAATAACGTGATCTTCCGAGCCCGGAACGCGGCGCCCCTGCATGGAACCAAGTTGCTTGCGAAGCTCTTTCTTGCAATCGCTTCCGAAATCATCCCAGGTTTGAGTTTCGTAATCATAGTTACTCAGACATGCGGGAGCAGCCACCCGAGCTCGATCCAGCTTATGCATCCGCGTCACTCCCCACTGCGGTTCTTAAGTTTCATTGCCTGGAAGCGAATCAATCTGTCGACATCCAGGATCAAAGGATGGCGGGGCCCGTAAACCCTTTCGAGAATCCTGCGGAGTTCCTTTCCTTCATTGGATTCGTGGCTTCCGGACTCGATCATGACGGTATATTTGGCCAACCAATCTGCCTCCTCCACAGGCGGAATCGGGTTGACATGCATAATATCATTGAGAGCGACGGCGCTTTCGACCCCTATAATTTCCTGTTCCGGCTTTGGCGCATGCCACGTCCCGTCCAAGCGCTGTCCAAGAAGCCGAATATTATCCCGGCCAACCGTGGTCAAGACTTGCGGACTATGGGTACTGACGATGAACTGAACGTTCGGAAAGGCCTTGCGCAGCGACGGTAGGATTCTCTGTTGCCACGACGGGTGAAGGAACATGTCCACCTCGTCGATCAAAGCGATTCCAGGCGTCTGACGCGCCTCCTTTCCCAGGTGGGGATTTAGCTTGGCCATACGGAAGGCGAGATCTGCCACCATTGCGATGGCATTGCGCATCCCATCGCTCAACATATCAACCGGAATTGTGCCGAATTCGCCATGCCGCATAATGAGTTGTTGGTTTTGGCTGGAGCTGTATTCCAGATCATGCCACCCGGTGGCGTCTTCAACTAAAGCATCGACCGCGTCCTTAATCACGGCAATGATTTTTTTGAACCGCTCACCCTCTTCGCTCAGCGCACCGTTGCTTTCCAGCGTCTGGATTTGTTCTTCACGATAGCTACGGTACACCCACCCATACCACTCCTTAAAAGCGGGGAAGCTGGAAGAATAGGAAAGGCAATTCAGATAACCCGAGGTCCGTGAGTAGTCTTCATTGCCCAACGACACCTCCTTGGCATTCGAGGTGAAACGCCCTTGAAACCACAGCCGCGAGGTCCCGAGATAGGTGACAAGAGGCAAGATTACCTCAGGGTCTCCACCGCGCGCACGCCGCTCCAAGCTCCCCGCCCACCGGGTCAACTCCTTGGTCGGCGCATCTCCCGAGGTGTTTGTCCCGCGTTTAACCCGTTCGCGGGTTTGAACCCATTGACGCGTCTCGGGGGCGTCCCAAGCACCGACAGCTTCGATACGGCTGGGAACCTGGGGCTCCATGTTGCCGCCCTTCAGCTTCGCCAGACGCACATCGGGAATCTGGATTGTCGCCCCTTTTCCCGTCTGACTACCAAGATCGAAACCTTTTACAAACGGCCAGACAGCAACGCGCAATGCGTCCAGTACGGTGGTCTTCCCTTGCCCGTTAGGCGCCACCAAAACGGTTAGGTGCCGATCAAAATCAATCTCTAGAGAATCGAAACAACGGTAATTTGATATGCTAATCTTTGTAAGATGCATCGCCTTGGGCTCCATTTCGGCAGCATGCCTGTTTTGATATTCAAAGATGGGCGCTCATGTTACCAAGATGTACATCGGCTTTTCTTGATGACCATTCATGAATTACCAATAAAACCACATATTGAGGTGTAATTAAAATTCAAAATTGCGCAAATCCAACGCCGACGCCATCCGGACACCGCATTTGTCCAGCTTGCCTTCCGTTTTCCTTATGTGCAAGCACCACCCCAGTGCTTACCCCTCACATTGATACGATTCCGTTTCTTTTTTCTTGCCTCTTGCTCGTTTGGGAATCCGACCGTAGGATTTGACCAATTGATCAACTTTTGTGCGCGCCTAAAGTTTGGGCAAATTCATCACAAAGACACTCAAACCAGGAGTTCCCCCCATGGCGTTTCGTCAGACCGGCCCCGCCCTCTCCATTTCCCGCCGATCCCTGTTGCGTGCGACCGCCCTGGGCGCCGCAGCCCTGACCCTGCCGGGTCTGACGGGGCGCGCGCAGGCCCAGGTCCCGCTCAAAGTGGCCGCCGTCTACACTGTTCCCGTGGAGCAGCAGTGGGTGAGCCGCCTTCATATCGCCGCCAACGCCGCCCAGGAGCGCGGCGAAATCGAATATGTCTTCTCGGAAAACACCGCGAATGGCGACTACGAGCGGGTCATGCGGGAATATGCCGAGGCCGGATATGATCTGATCATCGGCGAGGCCTTCGCCGTCGAAGATGCGGCCCGCCAGGTGGCCGCAGACTATCCCGACAAGGCCTTCCTGCTTGGGTCGTCCTTCAAACCGTCGGAAGACAACCCGAATTTCGCCGTCTTCGACAACTATATCCAGGATGCCTCCTACCTGTCTGGCATCATCGCCGGGGCGATGACCAAGTCGAAGAACATCGGTATGGTCGGTGGTTTCCCCATTCCTGAAGTCAACCGCCTGATGAACGCCTTCATGGCCGGTGTGCGGGAAACCGCGCCCGACGCCACCTTCCAGGTGGCCTTTATCGGATCCTGGTTCGACCCCCCCAAGGCCAAGGAAACGGCCTTCGCCCAAATCGAAGCTGGAGCGGACCTGCTCTATGCCGAGCGGTTTGGCGTCTCCGACGCCGCCAAGGAAAAGGGCATTCTGGCCGTTGGCAATGTGATCGACACCCAGTCCGAATATCCGGAGACCGTTGTCGCCTCCGCCCTATGGCACTTCGAGCCGACCCTGGACGCGGCCATTGCCAAGGTCAAGGCGGGAACCTTCAAGGCCGAGGACTACGGCATCTATTCCTTCATGAAGGAAGGCGGCTGCTCGCTGGCACCGCTCGGCACCTTCGAGGGGAAAGTGCCCGAAACCGCCATGAAACTGGTGGCCGAGAAGCAAGCGGCGATCATGGACGGCTCATTTGTCGTCGAGATCGACGACGCAGAGCCGAAGTCCAGCTAATGACGGCAACGATGGACGACGGGGCGGTTCTCCGCCTCGTCGGCGTCACCAAACGATTCGGTCCGCTGGTCGCCAATGACTCCATTTCCATCACCCTGAACAAGGGCGAAGTCATCGCCCTGCTTGGCGAGAATGGCGCCGGCAAGACCACCCTGATGAATATCCTATTCGGCCATTACGTGGCCGACGAAGGATATGTGGAAGCCTTTGGCCAACGCCTGCCCCCGGGCGAACCTAAGGCGGCGCTCGCCGCAGGCATCGGCATGGTCCACCAGCATTTCACCCTGGCCGACCAGATGACCGTGCTGGAGAATATCGCGCTGGGCACCCAAAGCCTGTTTTCTCTGCGCTTCGACCGGCGGCGCGCCCTGGCCCGCGTTGAAGCCCTGTCCCGGGATTTCGGTCTGGAAGTCCATCCGGACGCCCTGGTCTCGGACCTCTCCGTCGGCGAACGCCAGCGGGTGGAGATCCTCAAGGCCCTGTATCGGGACGCCCGGATCCTGATCCTCGACGAACCCACGGCGGTGCTGACACCGCTGGAAACCGAGGCCCTGTTCCGCACCCTGAAAAAGCTGGTCGACAAGGGACTCTCCATCATTTTCATCTCCCACAAGCTGCACGAGGTCATGGCCGCCAGCGACCGGGTCCTCGTCCTCCGGTCCGGCAAGCTGGCCGGGGAACGGCGGACGGCGGAGACGGACCGGGGTGAGCTTGCCGCCCTGATGGTGGGCGATGACATCGCCGAACCGACGGTGATCGACCATGCCCCTGGGGAAACCGTCATCGAGCTGTCCGGTGTTTGCACCGCTGGACGGGCCGGAGGGGCGCCCCTGGATCATGTCGACCTCAGCTTGCGAGAGGGCGAGATCACCGGCTTGGCCGGTGTCTCCGGCAACGGCCAGGCCGCCCTGGCCGCCCTGTTGGCTGGCACCCTCAAACCCGTCTCGGGCACCATCCGCATTCGCGGCGAGGAGATGGGCGACTGGACCGCACGGACCGCGCTGGCCCACCGCATCGGCCGTATTCCTGAGGACCGACATGCCACGGGCATGATCGGCGATATGACCGCCATCGAGAACGTCATTTCCGAAAGCTACCGCTCGCCGCGCTTCAACCGCCGGGGTTTTCTCGACTGGAAGGCGGCGGAAGACTTCGCCCGGACGATCATCCGGAACTATGACGTGAAATGCCCCTCCCCCAGCGCGCCGGTGCGCCTGCTGTCCGGCGGGAACATGCAAAAACTCATCCTGGGCCGGGCCTTCGACGGAGATCCGCAGGTGATCCTCGCCAGCCAACCCACCCGGGGCCTGGATGTGGGGGCCGTGGCCTATGTCCATGCCCGACTGCTGGAAGCCCGCAACCGAGGCGCGGCGATCCTGCTGATTTCCGAGGATCTGGACGAAGTCTTGGCCCTGTCAGACCGGATTATCGTCATCTCCAAAGGCCGCCTCTCCCCCGCCACGAAACGGGGCGAGCTGAGCCCCCGCGACATTGGCGAGCGCATGGCCGGACATGGTTTTTCAGAGAATGGACCGGAAACGGGCCAAGCACCCGACCGGGTGCCGGGCGAAGCCCGCCCCATCGGAGGTGTCCGCGAAGCGGACTGCCGTGAGATATGAAAAGGGGTACCTCCCATGCGGCTTGAACCCAAACCGGCACCAGGGTTGGCCATGACCCTGCTGTATCCTGCGGGAGCAATCCTGGCGACCTTGGTGATTGCCTCGGTCCTGGTGCTCTTCGCCGGAGCCTCGCCCTTCAACGTGTTCTGGCTGGTCGCCAAGGGCGCGGCAGGATCCCAGTTCGCCCTGCTGGAGACTTTGACCCGGGCCACACCGCTGATCTTCACCGGGCTGGCGGTGGCTGTCGCCTTCCATGCCAAGCTGTGGAATATCGGCGCCGAAGCCCAGCTCTATATCGGAGGGGTGGTGACCGCCGTCCTCGGGACCGGAGCCCTGCCCCTGCCCGGCCCCCTTCTGATCCCCCTGATCGCCCTCTGTGCCATGGTCGCGGGCGCCCTGCTGCTGTTGGGTCCGGCGGTGCTGAAAACCCGCTTCGGGGTGGACGAGGTCGTTACCACCCTGCTGCTGAATTTCATCGTCCTGTTGTTCGTCTCCATGCTGCTGGAGGGTCCCCTGAAGGATCCCATGGGGCTGGGCTGGCCCAAATCCGCCAGCCTGATCAGCGAGGCCAAGCTCCCCCGGATCATCCACGGCAAGCGGTTGCATTGGGGCTTCGGCATCGCGCTTGCCTGTGCGCTGGCCCTATGGGTGATCCTTAAGAAAACCGCGCTCGGTTACGAGATGCGGGCCGTGGGCAACAATCGGGAGGCCGCCCGTTTCGCCGGGATCCCCGTCAATCCTGTCCTGATGAAAACCGCCCTGCTCTCCGGTGGTCTCGCCGCGCTGGCGGGATTTTCCGAAGTCGCCGGGCTGAAGGGCAACCTGACCCTCGACCTCTCGCCGGGCTATGGCTACACGGGCATCGTCGTGGCCATGTTGGCCCTGCTGAATCCACTCGGTGTGGTGATCTCGGCCATTTTCGTTGCCGGGATCTTCGTCGGCGCCGACGCCATGAGCCGCACGGCGGGCGTCCCGAGTTACATCGCCCAGGTCATGGTCGCCACCTCCCTGCTCACCATGGTGACGGCGATCATGCTGACCCGATTCCGGATCCGGTGGAGATAGCCCCATGGACGCACTTGATATCCTGCTGACGGGCAGTTTCTGGCTGGCGGCGATCCGCATCGCCTCGCCGCTGATCTTCGCCACCATGGGCGAGCTGATCTGCGAGCGGGCGGGCGTGCTCAATCTCGGCATCGAGGGGATCATGACCGTGGGCGCCTTCACCGGCTGGCTCACGGTCTATCTGGGCGGAGACCTCTGGCTTGGCGTCGCCGTCGCTGCGCTGGCGGGCATGGTCTTCGGCCTGTTACATGGTCTTCTCACCGTGCCACTCGGGCTGTCGCAACATGTCACCGGCATCGGCATCACCCTGCTGGCCACGAGCCTCACCTATTTCACCTACCGTCTGGCCCTGCCCGAGGTGACCTCTCCGCCGAAGATCGAGCCTTTTCAGCCCCTGCCGATCCCCATCCTGTCCGATATCCCCCTTGTGGGACAGGCCCTGTTCAACCAAACACCGCTGACCTATCTGGCCTTCGGTCTGGTCGCAGCCGTTGCCTGGGTTCTCTATCGCACGCCGGTCGGCATTGCCCTGCGGGCCGTTGGCGAGAACCCGGCAGCCGTGGAAGCCCAGGGCATCAGTGTCACCGCCATCCGCATGGGCGCGGTCGCCGTCGGATCGGCTTTCATGGCCGTGGGCGGTGCCTTCCTGACCATGAGCGCCTTCAACTCCTTCTTCTTCGAGATGATCAACGGGCGCGGCTGGGTCTGCATCGCCCTGGTGGTCTTCGGCTCCTGGAGGCCGGGCAAGGCGCTGCTGGGGGCTGTCCTTTTCGCCGCCTTCGACGCCTATCAAGTGCGCCTGCAACAGGTGACCGGAGGCGTCATCCCCTATCAGGTCTTCCTGATGCTTCCCTACGTCCTGTCGATCCTGGCCCTGGTTGTCGTGGCCCGGCGGGCCAGCTATCCCAAGGCGTTGATGGCACCTTACCAAAAGGGCGAACGATGAGCTTCGACATCCTCCTCACGGGCGGCACCCTGCCCAACGGTCAAACCGCCGACATCGCCATCCAGGGCGACCGGATCGCGGCCATCGAGCCGAAGATCCCCGCAGATCCGGAAACGGTGGGCGAGATCATCGATATCTCCGGCAATCTGGTCGCACCGCCCTTCGTCGATCCCCATTTTCACATGGACGCCACCCTGACCCAGGGACTTCCGCGCATCAACACCTCGGGTACCCTGCTGGAGGGCATCGCCCTTTGGGGTGAGCTCAAGCCCCTGTTGACCGAAGAGGCAGTGTTGGACCGCGCCCTGACCTATTGCGACTGGGCCGTTTCCATGGGACTGCTGGCCATCCGCAGCCATGTGGACACCAGCGACGACCAGGCCATGGTCGGCGTCCGCGCCCTTCTGGAAGCCCAGAAGCGGGTCAAACCCTACCTCGACCTGCAACTGGTCGCCTTCCCCCAGGATGGCTTTTACCGGGCGCCCAAGGCCAGGAAGACCACCCTGCAGGCGCTGGACATGGGCGTCGACGTGGTCGGCGGCATCCCCCATTTCGAACGCACCATGGAGGACGGACGCCGCTCCGTCACCGAGCTCTGCGAGATCGCGGCGGAGCGGGGCCTGTTGGTCGATATGCATTGCGACGAGACCGACGATCCCCTCTCCCGCCACATTGAGCAGTTGACCTACGAGACCCAGCGCCTCGGGTTACAGGGCCGGGTGACGGGGTCCCATCTGACCTCCATGCATTCCATGGACAATTATTATGTTTCCAAGCTGCTGCCCCTGATGGCCGAAGCTCAGGTCTCCGCCGTGGCCAATCCACTGATCAACATCACCATCCAGGGGCGCCATGACAGCTACCCCAAGCGCCGGGGCATGACCCGGGTGCCAGAGATGCTCGCCCAGGGCATCCGGGTGGCCTGGGGACAGGACTGTGTGCTCGACCCCTGGTATCCCCTGGGGACGGCAGACATGCTCGACGTGGCGTTCATGGGACTGCATGTGGCCCAGATGACAAGCCCCGCAGCCATGCGCCGGGGCTTCGACATGGCAACGACCACCCCCGCAGCGATGCTCGGTTTGACAGATCTGGGGCTGTCCCCGGGCAAACGGGCGAGTTTGGTGGTGCTGGACGCCGCAGATCCCATCGAAGCCATCCGCCTGCGTCCGGATCGACTGCTGGTCCTGTCCAAGGGTGCCATTGTGGCGCGGCGGGACCGGAGGGATACGACCCTTGCCCTGCCGGGCCGTCCCGGCTCTGTGAACCGACGGCGAGGCTCTGCCCCGCTCCCCCCCATTCTTTGACGAAACTGGCGGCCTGAGGCCCCGGGGCCCCATTCATTTGGGAACCAGGGGATGAAAGAACAGCTCCGCGTTTCACATGCGGTAAAAAATCACCCCTTCTTGGCGCCAAAAACACGGTCCATGGCCCCGTCCCACACGGTCATGGTAGAGTGCGGCGCGGTCGTTTTCACTGCGCCCCCCGGTTCCATGGCCCCGTCCCACACGGTCATGGTAGAGTCCCGTTGACTTGTTAATGACCATTTAATAAGTTCCATGGCCCCGTCCCACACGGTCATGGTAGAGTTGGAGACCCCTATATCCCCTTGTTTTCAAAGGAGATATAGGGGGGTTTTCGTGCAAAGTTCGTGACATTCTGGCCCATTTTTCCACTGAATTCCCCGTGAACTCTGCACTTTGGCCCCGAAAAACCGAGAGCCAGAGGATCTGGACAGGCCGCTGCCTCCCAACGGATGATGGGGAGCGGCACGCCTCATGTCCCGTCCCGTTGTCAGCCCCCTGCAACCGTTACAGCCCCATCAGACCGTTGGCGAAATCCTTGGCGTCAAAGGGGCGAAGGTCATCGATCCCCTCGCCGACACCCACGTAGTGGACCGGTAGACCGAACTTGTCGGCCAGCGCCACCACGACACCGCCCTTGGCCGTCCCGTCCAGCTTGGTCATCACCAGACCGGACACGTTCGTCATCTCCTGGAAGACCTTCACCTGCTGATGCGCATTCTGGCCCACCGTGGCGTCGAGGACCTGGAGGCAGACGTGGGGAGCCTCGGGCTCCAGCTTCTTGATCACCCGAACGACCTTCTTCAACTCGTCCATCAACTCGGCCTTGTTGTGCAGGCGCCCCGCCGTGTCGATGAGAAGGACATCGTACTTCTCGGCCCGGGCCTGTTGCAGGGCGTCATAGGCAAGACCGGCGGCGTCCGCCCCGGTATCCCGGGAAATCACCGGGCAGCCTGTCCGCTCGCCCCAGACCTTGAGCTGTTCCACCGCTGCGGCACGGAAGGTATCGCCCGCCGCAAGCAACACCGTCTTGCCCTCTTTCTTCAACTGATTGGCGATCTTTCCAATGGTCGTGGTCTTACCCGATCCGTTGACGCCCACCACCAGCACCACATGGGGGCGGTTGGCCGGGTCTATGGGCATGGGCCGCGCAACAGGCGTCAGGATCTCGGCGATATCCTGGGCGAAATGGACCCGAACCTCGTCTCCGGTCACGTCCTTGCCGAACCGCTCCTTGGCCAGCGACTGGGTCAGCTTCATCGCCGTATCAACACCCAGATCGGCGGTGATCAGCAGGTCTTCCAGTTCCTCCAGAGCGGCGTCATCCAGCTTGCGTTGGGTGAACAGCCCCATGATCCCGCCAACAAGGCGCGAGGAAGAGCGGGCCAAACCTGCCCGCAGCCGAGCGAAGAAGCCTTCCTTTTTTGGAGCGCCGTCCTCGGACTGGCCCCCCTCGAACGGAGCCTCGGCGATCGCCTCCGCCTCTTCCTCCTGCTCGGAAACGGGCTCGGGGGCGGGCTCAGGGTCCGGAATTGGATCGGGAAGGGAAGCGGGTTCGGGCTCTGGCTCGGGAACAAGTACCGGCGAAACGACTTCGGGCTCGCCTTCCGGCGAAACGACCTTGGGCTCGCCTTCCGACGAAACGACCTCGGGCTCGCCTTCCGGCGAAACGACCTTGGGCTCGCCTTCCGGCGAAACGACCTTGGGCTCGCCTTCCGGCGAAACGACCTTGGGCTCGCCTTCCGGCCCGGAAGGAGAAACGGTGGGCGGTTCAGGGACGCGCTTGGGTTGTTCGAAGGTGGTCGGGCCGATGATCCGGGACCAGAAGCCCTTCTTTTCCTTATCGCGTTCGCTCACGAAACCGGTTCTCCAATCAAATGGGTGCCATCCCCGGCCAACAACCGGACAGGAAGAATCTGGCCCGCAGGGTAGTCCGGGGGCACGCGCACGGGCAAGAAGCCCTCGTCATGGCCCTCGCCCGGCTTTTCAATCAATACCCGGTCCAATTGGCCGACCCGATGGGCCATATGGGCGGCCAGGACCGCCTCTCCCTTGTCCCGCAGGCGCTTGGCCCGATCCTTGATCGTCGCCTTGTCCAATTGGGGCATCCGCGCCGCAGGGGTCCCCGGACGGGAACTATAGGGGAAGACATGCAGATGGGTCAGCCCGGCTTGGTCGACCAGATCCAGGGTATCCTGGAACTGCGCTTCCGTCTCCGTTGGGAAGCCAACGATGATATCCGCGCCCAGCGCCATGTCAGGGCGCAGCTCCCGCAGACGCTTGGCGAGTGCGATGACGTCGTCGCGCAGGTGGCGGCGCTTCATGCGCTTCAGGATCATGTCAGCGCCCGCCTGAACGGACAGGTGCATATGGGGCAGCAGGCGGGGCTCCCTGGCGATCAGGGCGAACAGATCCTCGTCCACTTCCACCGGATCCAGGCTGGACAGGCGCAGGCGAGGGAGTTCCGGCACGGCGGCCAGCAGACGACGGACCATCTGGCCCAAGGTCGGCGCCCCGGGCAGATCGGGGCCATAGGCGGTGATGTCCACGCCGGTCAGGACCACTTCCCCATAGCCATTGGCCACCAGGGCGCGGACCTGTTCGGTAATCTGTCCCATGGGAACGGAGCGGCTGTTGCCCCGGCCAAAGGGGATGATGCAGAAGGTACAGCGGTGATCGCAGCCCTGCTGGACCTGGACAAAGGCCCGGGCCCGCCCCTCGAACCCACCGATCAGGTGACCGGCGGTTTCGGTTACGGTCATGATGTCTTCGACCAAAATCTTGGCCGGTTCACCGATAGAGAAGGCATCCCCCATCGCCCCCATCGACCCGTAGCTCTCCGCCTTGAGCTTTTCCTCGTTGCCCAGCACCCTGTCCACCTCGGGCATGGCCCCCCAGGCCTGGGGGTCGATCTGGGCGCCGCAGCCGGTGACGATGACCTTGGCCTCCGGGTTTTCCCGGCGCAAGCGGCGGATGGTCTGGCGGGCCTGACGTTCTGCTTCCTTGGTCACAGCGCAGGTATTGACAATGATGGCGTTCGTCAGACCGGCTTGGGTAGCCTGATCGCGCATGACCTCGGACTCGTAGGTGTTGAGGCGGCATCCAAAGGTGATGATCCGCAGCCCGTTTGCTTCGGGAGCTCCATCGGGAGCCGTCCCGGCGCTTTGCTCGGCAGGGGTGCTCATTGCCAGCCCCCCTCCTCCAGCACACCGCGGTAGGCCAGGGTGGCCGAGCCGGTCATCAGGATTCGGTTGTCGCTTTCCCGCCAAGCAATGTGCAGGGGCCCCCCGTCCAACTCGACCACGGCCTCTCGGCCAGTGATCAGGCCACGGCGGACCGCAGCGACCAGCACGGCACAGGCACCGGTGCCGCAAGCCTGGGTAATGCCCACGCCCCGCTCCCAGACGCGCATGCGGATGTGATCCGCATCCAGGCGGTTGATGACTTCCACGTTGACCCGCTTGGGGAACAGGGGATGGTGCTCGACCTGGGGACCCCATGTGGTCAGATCCACGGCCTCGGCATCCTCGACAAAAAACACCGCATGGGGGTTGCCGACGGACACAGCGCAGGGTCCCGACAGAGGGCCAACGGACAGGTCCAGCTCCAGGGTCTCCACGGGACCGGACAGCGGCAAATCCGCCCAGTTCAGCCGGGCAGGCCCCATGTCCACGGTGATGGCCTCGCCCAGGTCCTTGCCGGGCACGCGAAAGGCCTCGATCGGGCCGCCCAGCGTATCGATGCGGACCCGATCGCCGCCGCTCTCCTCCAGCAACAGACGCCCCACGCAGCGGGCCGCATTGCCGCAGCTCTCCACGACGCCGCCGTCACTGTTGCGGATACCCATGGTCGCAGTGCCGCCTCCGGTCGGGGGCAACAGGGTGATGAACTGATCGCACCCGGGACCGGAGCGGCGATTGGCCGCCGCCCGCACCGCCGCTTCCGTCAGCTCAAGCGGATGGGTCCGGGCATCGATCACGATAAAATCGTTGCCCAGGCCGTGCATTTTCAGGAATGGCCTGCCGGTTAAACTCATGGGGTTGGTTGCTTCAAGGAAAATGGAGAAAAGTTCACTCTAGCGCCGTCACGAGAGGATTTACTGTGTATGGAACGCTCAGTCCTCACTCATCCTTGATGATGACTTCGACGCGTTTCGTATGGATGTTCATCACCGTAAGTTCGAGAGCTTCGACTTTTTGGCGAGCCTTGCTCTTCAGATCTTCGGAAGACCCTGGCCTGCCTTCGATGTGGTTCAAATGTGCTCTCGCTTTGTTCAGCTCTCGCCGAATTGTCCAGTTGTTGAGAGAGCCCTTTCCACTTTTCAGAAGATAGCTGTAGACAGTGCTGATTCCTATAGCGGTTACCGGAGCAAAATACATTAGAAGTTCTTTCAGATCGGGCGCTGCATATGTGTTGATAAGGTAAACAACAATGCCACCGCCGCCGCCTCCAGCGGCGATTGACGCAGTCCCGCTCCGTCGTGGGTTACCTGTGTTTTCCCTATTCAATTGATCGGACTGCACTCGAAATTTCCGATCACATGGGAGCTTTGTTTTGCTTTAATGCCGAAATAATTTCCTTGGTATCGCTTTCCGACATAGTCTGGAAATCGTGAAAGCGGAACTGTTGATCCCCGATCTTAAGTGTCATTTCAAAGTTTCCCCGAGACCGAGATAAGATGGCCCTCCCAATGGGAATAAGAAGGGATGCGGCGACCGACACGATGGAAATCGTGAGAGCTAGGGATTCCAACCCAAAGATTCCAATCATTGTCCAAACTCCGTGGTGTCAAGCCGAATTGACTGTCTGGTTCCGATCACTCGACATTATTTGATATTAACATAACAATCGAACAACAGGCAATGTATCGGAGCACCCAGACTGGGCGCCACGCGCAATGGTAAACGAGGAGAAACAGCCCCCCCCGTCAGCCTACCCCCGACCCCGATAGCCCGGCACACCCTGATCGGGAATCCAGACCGCCTTTGGGGCCTCGCCGGTTTGATAGAAAACGTCGATGGGCATACCGCCCCGGGGGTACCAGTAGCCGCCGATGCGCAGCCACTGCGGGGCGAGCAGGTCCACCAGCCGCTTGCCGATGGAGACCGTGCAATCCTCGTGGAAAGCCCCATGATTGCGGAAGGCCCCCAGGTAGAGCTTGAGGGATTTGCTCTCCACCAGCCAATCCCCGGGGACATAGTCGATGACCAGATGGGCGAAATCCGGCTGGCCGGTGATCGGGCAAAGCGACGTGAACTCAGGCGCCGTAAAGCGCACGCAATAGGGCGTCCCCGCCTGCGGGTTGGGCACTTTTTCCAGCTCCGCCGCCTCGGGCGAGGCCGGAAGCTCTGTCTTGCCGCCAAGCTGGGTCAGGTTGGCGTAGATGCTATCCGAGGACATGGTGCTTCCTTTTTCCGTGGCCCGCTCCGGGCCCCACCTTCCGTCCCCCGGTCCGGGGGCCGACGAGACCCCATCCCTACTCCAGGATCATGACTTCGTCGGTCTGTTCCATGTCCATTTTCATGGGGTTCTGGGTGTCGGGAATATCCATGGTCAACGTCGTATGGGTCCAGGCCGGCAATCCCGTCAACCGATCGACATAGGAGACGAAGGACACGGCTCCGATTTGGTGCCCCTGGGCCAAGGCCGGCCCCTCGCCGGAGATGACCACGTAATCCCGACCCCCGCCCGAGGCGCCGCCAGCCACATGGCCCTTGACAGCCATGGTCAAGCCCGTGCCCGCGCCGGTGCCCAGGTCCTCGGTATTGTAGGACAGCACCTCTTGCCCTTGGCTGAGGGTCTGACCGCCAAACATGCCCTTGGCCAGCACCTGGGCGAATTTCTCCACACTCGCAGCGGTGGGGCCAGTCCCGCCGGTTACGGAGACCGTCGTGGCCCCCTTGGCCCGGTCGATCACGGCCTTGGCCTCCACCTTGGAGATCATGGCACGGATGTCTTCCTCGGGCGGTTTGGCCGCGCCCGGCATGTCCATGGAGAAGTCATCGCCCTTCACCGTCAGGGTCACCCGGTTCCCCTCCACGGTCTTGGTCACGAAGCTGGAGAAGCGGATTTCCATCTCTCCCTTGTTCCCACCCTGTTCGTACTGGGTGCGCGACTGGACCAGCCGGGGGGCATCCGTCACCGTCGCATCACCGATGGTCACCGGACCGGACAGCGGCGTCACCGAAGCCGCAGGCGCATGGGGCGAAGGCGTGGGCACCGCCGCCCAGGCCGAGCCACCAAATGCACAAGCCAGGGACAAGGCGAGGGACAAGCCAAACGGCCGAAAAAACCCCATGAACACTCACTCCACATAATGTCTTTGCTCTGGTCGCCGACAAGGTGACCCCGGAGCGCCCTTCCGTCAACCTTCGGGCAGGGGGCACCCTTCGGGCAGGGGGATCCGCAGCCAGGGTGGAGGGGTGCCGTCCAGGAAGCGGGGCCAGACCTCGGCCAGGGCGCGCTTATGTCCGGCGAAGGGCATGCGGGCCAGCACCTCGGGCAGGAAGCACCATTCATGGGCGTCTGCCTCGCCGTTCAGAGTGACCGGAGGGGCCTCCCCATTCAGCGTGACCAGGGGATCCTCTCCCACCTTGGCGACGAAGGTGGCCACCATCTCGATACATTCATCGGCGGGGTTATAAAAGGCGTCGGTAAAATCCGCAGACCAGAGCTCCCGGGCGACGAGACCCGTTTCCTCCCGCAGTTCCCGCAGGGCCGCTTCCCAGGCGCGCTCGCCCGGTTCGATGGTGCCGGTCACCATGTACCAATGCCCCGCGAAGGCTCCGACCGCCCGGCGCAGCATCAACATGCGGTCGCTGCCGTCCACCCGGGCGAAGGGGTAGACGGCGACGAAACGGGACCGGACGGTGGGGCCGACCGGTCCCTCGTAGGGGGTGGGCACCCGCTTCCTATTTGTCGTCGGAGGTCTCAAAGGTCTCGGCGACGTAGGTATCAAGCAGCCGCACGCCAAAGCCGGAGCCGCCCTTGGGCACGGTGGCGCTGTCCTTCTTGCTCCAGGTCACCCCGGCGATATCGATATGGGCCCAATCGGTCTTGCCGACAAAGCGTTGCAGGAACTGGGCCGCCGTGATCGAGCCGCCCTCACGCGAGCCGGTGTTCTTCATGTCGGCGATGTCGGAATTGATCTGCTTGTCGTAGCTGTCGTTCAACGGCAGACGCCAGACCTTTTCCCCCGTGGCCAGACCGGCCTTGGTGATCCCCTCGGCCAGGGCGTCGCTGTTGGAGAACAGACCCGCGTGGTCGCTGCCCAAAGCAATGATGATCGCACCGGTCAGGGTGGCCAGATCGACCATCTGCTTGGGCTTGAAGCGCTCGTTGCAATAGTGCAGCACGTCACAGAGGACCAGCCGCCCCTCGGCATCGGTATTGATCACCTCGATGGTCTGGCCGGACATGGAGGTCACCACATCGCCCGGGCGCTGGGCCGTGCCGCTGGGCATGTTCTCCACCAGCCCACAGAGGCCGACGACATTAACCTTCGCCTTGCGACCGGCCAGGGCCTTCATCAGACCGGCGACCACACCGGCGCCGCCCATGTCCCATTTCATGTCCTCCATACCGCCCGCGGGCTTGATGGAGATGCCACCGGAATCAAAGCAGACGCCCTTGCCAATGAAGGCCACCGGCTTCTCGGACTTCTTGCCCCCGTTCCAGGACATGACGACCAGCTTGGGCTCCTTGGCGCTGCCCATGGCGACACCCAACAGGGCGCCCATGCCGAGCTTGCGCATCTCCTTCTCGCCCAGGACGTCCACTTCGACCCCCAGCTCCGTCAGCTCTTCGCAGGCCTTGGCGAAGGTTTCGGGGTAGAGGACGTTGGCCGGTTCGCTGACCAGATTCCGGGTAAAGATCACCCCTTCGGCCACGGCATTAAGCGGCGCGAAGGCCTCCTTGGCGGCGTCGGTGTCGGCGGCCAGAACGGCCAGCTTCTTCAGGGCGGGCTTGTCTTCCTTCTTCTCGGTGGTGCGGTACTTGTCGAAGCGGTAGGCCCGCAGCTTGGCGCCCATGGCGATCCGGGCCGCGGCCTCCTCGGCGGAGGGCTGGTCCTCGCCCAGGGTGAGGTCCAGGGCGATGGCGCCATCGGTGTCCCCGGTGCCCGCCAGAATGGCCTGGGCGGTTCCGCCGAAGGCCTCCAAGGAGGCCGCCTTGATTTCCTCGGCGTTGCCCAGACCGGCAAGGATCACAGAGGTGATCTTGGAGTCCACCAGCGGCGCGGGAAGGGACAGGCTCTGTCCGGCCTTGCCCTTGAAGCGGCTGTCGGCGGCGATGGCACGGGACAGGGCACCCTGGGCAGCGGTATCGATCTCCTGTCCCAGGGGGCCAAGCGCCCCCCCTTCGGTCACGCCCAGGACGAGGGCGCCGGACTTGGGCTGGGCGAGCTTGGCGAAGGAGAGTTTCATGGGTCGGAGGTCCTCCAGGACATTTCTATTGGGGCACGGATCCGAGCATGGATCCGGTCTAAAGGACGCGCGGACCCGGGATCGGATCCGGCGAGGGGTTTCGGTCTGCGATGATACCGTGACTGTCAAATTTAGGAAGGGAAAGGGCTCAAGGCAATTGGGGAGGGAGGAACATCTCGCCTTCCCTCCTTGGCAACGCATCAATCTCTAGGCGCATAAAAAAACTAAAAAGTTTATTTTTAATAATACTCATTGACAGAGACGCACACGACCAAATATCGTACCTCTGTGAGCTATTATTGATCTGTTGACGTTAAGGACCCTCGAATCAGGCTTCTGTTTTGTGAGGAAGAAAAATCCTCTCTCCACTAAACGTTCTCCAAACCCCTTTTCCCCAATTTCTCACAAGAGAAAGGTACCAAATCCATGTGGCAGGCACAACTCCGTATCAGCATTCGCTTTTCCTCTAAAAGCTGCATACTATTCAAAATTCTCCGGCTCCATGGTGCCGTACTCCTCTTTCTGAAACTCAGCCCCAAGGGCGCGGAAGTGGCCATCGATGCAGACATCTCAAACCTCCCCCGTCCCGCAAACGACAACTCCTTGGATCCTCGGCCTGGATTTAGGCAGTGACAGCATCGGCTGGGCGGCCTTCGCTTGGCCAGACACTGAAAGCAAGCGCCGCCTGTTGGGCGGCGGCGTCCGCCTCTTCGACAGCGGGCGGGACCCCAAGGAGCATACATCGAACCAACGGGACCGGGGGATGTTCCGCCGCGCCCGGCGCCAACCCCGGGCCTGGCGCTGGCGCAAGGAGCAGCTTGCCAAGACCCTGGCGGCGGGCGGCCTAAGCGCCCCCACGGAGGCCACCTTGCAAAAGGCCCTCCCCCTGCGCGCCCAGGCCCTGGAGCGAGCCTTGACCGGTGAAGACCTCTGGGCCGTTCTGTTTCACATGGCCAAGCACCGGGGGTTTCGCAGCAACCGCATTGAGTGCAAGGCCGCAGAAGCCGCCAAGGGCAAACCCAAGGCCGATGACGAGGCCGGATTCTGGCTGAACGCGGAAAAGCAATTGCGCGCACGCATGGCCGAGGCAAACGCCCCCACCGTCGGCGCCCTGCTCGCCGGAGACATGGTCGCCGGGCGACCCACCCGCATGCGCTACAACCTCGACGACGGCGTGTTCGCCCCCACCCGCGCCCTGGTGGCCGAGGAATTCAACAGGATCCGCGCCGCCCAAGCCCCCCATTTCCCCGAACTGGATTGGCCCCGGGTGGCCGCCCTGGTCCTCGACCAACGCCCCCTGCGCACCAAGGAAGAAGGCCCCTGCGAGTTCCTGGAGGGAGAGCGCCGCGCCCCCCGCGCCCTGCCCTCCATCCAGGCCTTCATTGTCCGCCAAACCCTGGCCAACCTCCGCGTCAAACTCCCCTATCCCGACGAGTCCCGCCCCCTGACCGAGGACGAATTCGCCGCCGGACTGGAGGCCCTCACCGAGGTTCGCTTCCTCGACTGGCCCAAGCTGCGCAAGGCCATGGGCCTGAAGCGTGGGGCAAAATTCACCATCGAGGAGAAGCAGGGTGGAAAATCCGCCTCCCGCAAGGCCGAGGGCGACCATACCAACGCCCTGCTCTCCCCCATCCCCGGCTGGGAGAACTGGACGACGGAGGAGCGGGACGCCGCCTTCACCACCCTATGGGAGGCCCGGCGGGACCGCCCGGCGCTGATGGCCAGTATTATCGCTCTAGGCGTGACCGACCCGGAAGAGGCGGAGACCCTGGCCGATGCCATCCAGTTCGAACTGCCCACGGGACGGGCCAACCTGTCGGCCAAGGCTGCCCGGCTGATCACGGCGGAACTGGTCGCCGGGGTGCGCACGGACGAGGCCATCCTCAAAGCCCTGGGCGTCCACCATTCCCACCGCCCCCGGGCCGAGCGCCTGGACCGCCTGCCCTATTACGCCGAAGCCCTGCCCGACGTGGGACTGGGCGGCTCCCACGACAAGGCCGACCTGCTGCCTCCGGACCATCAGGAGGTCCAGGCGGGGTTGGAGCGGTTCTATGGGCGGGTGATGAATATCTCCGTCCATATCGCCCTCAACGAGGTGTGCAAGGTCGTCAATGCCCTGCTCCACCGCCATGGCCCCAACCTGATCCGCGTCACCCTGGAAACCACAAGGGAACTCAAGGCCGGAGCGGAGGAGCGCAAAAAACTGGTGTTCGAGCAAGCCGACCGGGAGCGGGAAAACGCCGCCATCGACACGGAGCTGCGCAAACAGGGCCAATGGGCCGCCAATGCGCGGGAGCGGAGGACACGCTACCGGCTGGCCAAACGCCAAAGGTTCCAATGCCCCTATACCTTCCACCGGATCGAAATGTCCGCCCTGCTCACCGAAACCTATGACATCGACCATGTCATCCCCCTGGGCCGGGGCGGACGGGACAGCCTGTCCAACAAGGTCCTGTGCGAGGCCGGCGCGAACAAGGCCAAGGGCAAGCGCACCCCGTGGGAGGCCTTCCATGACCAAGGCACCTGGGAGCAGGAAAAGGACCGCTGGCTTGCCGACCTGGACCGGGATGTGCGGATCGACCTGGACTGGCGTTTCTCCGAACAGGCGGGCGAAAAGGCCACCCGCATGGCCGCGGGGCAGGACGACAGTGAAGAGGGCTTCCTCAACCGCCAGCTCACCGACACCGGCTATATCGCCCGGGTGGCCAAGCGCTATCTGGAGCTGGTGACCGTCGAGCCCAGCGGCGTGGTCTGCACCCCGGGCCGCCTGACCGGGCTCCTGCGGAAACATTGGGACCTGTTCCCCGGCCCCTCCCCCCGCGACCTGCTGCCCGCCCCAAGGGAGGCCCTGGAGGATCCCGAAGCGGCCAAACGCTTCCTCGACGGCCTGGAACCGGCCCATGTCCAGAAGGCGGTCAAGGGGCTGGTGAATGACACCCTGACCGCCCTGGGCCGGACGGAGGTGAAGGACGCAGGCTTGCATGATGCTCTCCGCGTGGCCCTCTACAGCCTGCCCGGCGGAGGCAAGAACCGGGCGGACCACCGGCACCACTATATCGACGCCGCCGTCATCGCCATGACAACCCGAAGCGTGGTCCAGCGGGTCAATACCGCCAATGCCCAAAGACGGATCAGCGAAGACGACGACCGCACCAATGTTCCGGAGCCCTATCCGGGCTTCCGTGCCCAAGTCATCCGCCAGTGGGAGCACGTCTGGCCCTCCCTCCGTCCCGCCCACCGCGAAGGCGGTGCCCTGCACGCCGCAACGGTCTTCGGTGTGCGGCGACGACCAGAGGGAACCACGCTGGTCCAGCGGAAATCCGTCCGCGCCCTGTTCCTGGATCCCAACGGCAAATCCCTGCCCGCCGAAAAGGTGGAGAAGGTCCTGGCCTCCTTCGCCTCGGACCGCATGCGAGAGCGCTTCCAAGCCCTGCTCGACCAGCGCCAGGCAACCCATCCGGAAGAAAAACTGGCGGAGTCCTGCATGGCCGTGGCCCGCCACACAAGCTTCGGCCCCCGGGGCATGACCGGCAATACGGTTCTGGCGGGGTCCGTGGCCGAGGACGGAGACGGCGGCGGCTTGATCACGCCCTTCCGGGGGAACGCCAAGGCCGCAGTCCGCACCCAGGGCAATGCGGTTTACGAGGTGTGGGAGGTGCCGGATGGGAAAGGCGGCGTGAAGTGGGAAGCCCGCGTCCGCACCCGTTTCGATATGATTTCAACCGTAGCGGCCAGCGGCCATGCAAAGAAGGAGGAAAATAGAGGGCATTTGATCATGTGTTTGCGCCGCGGCGATCTTGTTCTGTTACCCGAAGCGCAAGGTGACAAACTGTTTGTCGTGAAAAAGATGGTGGTCGACGGACGGCTTTATCTCTGGCCCGCCCGCATCGGAACGGGACGAGCGAACGCGATCTTCGCGCAATTAAGCCATCCCACCGTTAATCTGACAGGCGATCAAGGATATTGCCTCAACAGCGGGGAAATCCTGCGCAAACTCAACGTGACACGGTTTTCCATATCGCTCCTCGGACGTCTTCGCCGGGACTGATTGGCCAAGCGCATGGAAGCCCAAGACGGGAGATGCTACACTCTTGTTTAGCAGGGGTTAGGAGGACGTTTGTGGTTCCATGGCCAAGTCCCACACGAAACCATCATCACATGTGTCATTTTTCCCCCTGCACCTTATCCAGGCCCATACAAACGCATCAGTGACCTGAAACCAAAAATGGATGCTCCGGACAATCACGCCCACCACCTCCTCCAGGAAATGGGGAAGGTGCAGGGTGATGTCGGCACCCGGATAGATGGCATCCCCCATATCCTAACCTTGATGGCCGGTCATACTTACGACCTAGAATCGCGCTTCTCGAAACTCGAGAACGGCAATTCAGCCCCGCGTCACACGGTCATGGTGCTGCCATTCGCAAAGATGATCTGAATGAACGCACTCGGTTAATTGATCAGCTTTGGCTAGGCTGGCTAAGAGATGTTCTAGGCACCTAAAGCCCTACTATCCTTCGCCACAGCGGCGCTTTGGGAGTTGGAGCGGTTTGGGGACCAAGAACCTCAGCGCAACGAACGACTGCTCCCGGCACTGGTTCACGATCATAGCGGAAACCGAAAAAGTGTTCCCCTAGTCTCACTGGCAGATCGAAAACGAAATCTGCTTTAGCACCACCGAACGGGGCCATTGTGCCTCCCAGCTTGTTCGCAATAGCCTGCAATTCAGTCGAAGCAGGCTTTTCAGCGACCGGTGCAACTGTCTGGTTCCTCTGTTTTTCAAGCAACTCATCACACAGCGTATCAAAGATTTTTGGCGGCTTGCCTGTGGTTTTGATATGTTCTGCGTACTCGTCCCCGTGATGCACAACGCTCCATCTTTTGGAAGTCGCAGTGTACTTGGCAAAGCTCGCATGCATGCAAAATTCAGCAATCGATACAGTGTAAGCAGCCTCGCCATTTTGACAAGCCAAGTGGGGATTAAGCTTTTGCAGATTGAAGCCCTCCGGCTCTTCCACCCACCAAATCGACCAACCGTTAGACAGTTCCGCAATCCAGTTTTCTCCGCACTGATCAATGTTCGTTGCTTCTTGCCCCAACTCGACCCGATATATCTCGGCAAGCTTTGCCATAGTATGCCGACTTGCCATGTAGGAAACATTGAACCCCATTTGTGCGCATCACCTCTATTAGCCGCTCACGACCTAGGCCCAACGCCCTGTCAGAGCGAACGTCCGCTTCGCCCAATTAAGCCACCCCGCCGTTCATTTGACGGGCGATCAGGGATATCACCTTAGCAGTGGAGCAATCCTTCGCAAACTCAACGTGACTCGGTTTTCCTTTTCGGTCCTCGGACGCCTTCACGACATCTGATAGGCCATGCGCATGCAAGCCCAAGAGCGGGAAATGTTAAACTCTTGTGTAGCAGGGGTTAGGAGGGCGTTTGTGGTTCCATGGCTCCGTCCCACTCGGTCATGGTAGAGTGCCCCGAGGAGCGGGAAAGTCTGCCTGAGGGTTCCATGGCCCCGTCCCACACGGTCATGCTAGAGTGAGGGGTAGCAGGTGCCTTTCCCCTGGATTGTTCCATGGCCCCGTCCCACACGGTCATGCTAGAGGTCGTCGCAATTCTGATCAACGCCAGCCGGAGTTCCATGGCCCCGTCCCACACGGTCATGCTAGAGTTTTGCGAGGCTGCGGGCGAGGATCTGCTGAGTTCCATGGCCCCGTCCCACACGGTCATGCTAGAGTCGACTTTTCCACGGTAAGATCGTATGGAATGTTCCATGGCCCCGTCCCACACGGTCATGCTAGAGTTTGCGGAGTTGATATGATCTCCTGCGGCTGGGTTCCATGGCCCCGTCCCACACGGTCATGCTAGAGTGCGCAGCCTCTGCGGCGATTGACGCCAGCGGTTCCATGGCCCCGTCCCACACGGTCATGCTAGAGTGGAGACACCGATATCACCTTGATTCCAAAGGAGATATCGGTGTTTTTCCGTGCACGGTTCGTGGTCATCAGAACAATCTATACTGCTCTGGCGGCATGAACTCTGCACTTTCGGCGGCTCGATAATCGCCGCGGACCCATTTGCGCATGTTGGTCATCTGCCGATCCGTCAGCTTTAGCAGGTTCACATGCCCGACGCTGGGAAGGGCTTGCTCGACCCGTCGCTCATAGGTTTCTGCCCGCTCCAGGGACCCGCAATAGCGGGCGTATATGGAGTAGTGCATCCGTTCAAACCCATCGCCGACCAGGAACTTGTGGAAGCGCGTCGCGGCGCGCCTCTGGTCCTTTTTCACGACGGGCAGATCATAAAATACCAATACCCACATCTTCCGCCATCCTTCTGGCATCCTCCACACTCCCTATTTTCTCGGGCAGGTCCAGCCTGGCCGGGCCACCCTCGACCACCGCACGCAGGGACAGGGCCACCCGCGCCACCGCCGTGCGCAGGCGGATCCATTCGCCCCCCATGTACACCGGCCAATCGGTGACCTCCGCCAGGGCCGTTCGGATTTTCGGATCCAGGCTCATGGCCTCCTCCCCTCCCCTTCGGTTCACCAGGGCCAGGACGAGGCGGTCCACCGCTGGCCTAAAGGGCTCGATCAAGTCGTCAGCCAAATTGCCGTCGTTCTCGGCGTTGTCGTGGTGGAGCCCCAGCGACCGGTGGAGCCCCGCCCCATGCAGCCGCCGGGCCACGACCGCGCGCAGCACCGCATAGCCAAAGTCCAGCATGGTGTCCGCCTCGCTGCCGCCATGGCGGCGGAAGGCCGCTCCCATCAGCGCAGGCCAATACAGGCGCGCGGCCTGGGCCTCCAGATTCTCCGGATCCCCCGCCTCCACCCCTTCGGCCAATTTGCGCAGGCGGGCCGCCCGGGGGGAGGAGAGCGCGCCATCAATGGTATCGAGCACCCGGGCCTGTTCGGTAATCTTCGCCCGGACCAGCCCCCGCCACAGCGCCGCCCTCCTCCGCGGGATCATGGCCGCCTGTAGCCGAAGCAGGCGGGCAGACACAATGGCGGAGCCGCAGACGGGCACCAGGGTGGACAGCGGCTTTCGGCGGTCGTCGCAGATCACCACATCGATCCCGGCCCGCCCCAACAAAGCCAGCGCATCCCCGGTCAAGGTGACGGCGGGCACCTGGACGATCACCAGATCGATGTCGTCCACATGCAAGCGGGCGTCACCAATTGCGAGCAGACGATCCCGGACCGAGACCACCGTCCCCCGGCTCGCGATTTCAATCACGGCCATTTTCGTCATGCCCCCTTTACACCTTTCCCCCTTTACAAGTTCCAGGGGCATGCTACTCTGCTTTCACTCTACCATGACCGTGTGGGACGGTACTCCCGGAAGTTTTCGCCTTTCGGGATATCCATGGAATAAAGCGAAAGCGACAGTTGGAGCGAATACGCTCAACTCACAACGCGGGGATCGGACGGGCCGAAGCTTTCGGCGCTGTCCGATCCCTGGCGTTTGTCCGCCCTGATCATTCCAATCTGAAAACCGGGATCAGCGCCGCCGTCAGGTCATAGAAAGCCTGATCTGCTGGCGCTTCCGGCCCCAGGTCCCTGGCGGCCCGTCGAAGATCCCCGCCATGGGGGTGCCACAGCTCTGGCACTGGCCTCTGTCGTCCAGGCCATAGGCGCCCAGTTGGTACCAATCCCGCTCGATCACCCGGGCGCCGCAGCCGGTGCAATAGGTGCTGTCGGCCTCCCGGTCGTGCACATTGCCCACATAGACATGGCGCAGCCCCGCAGCCATGGCGATCTGTCGCGCCCGCCGCAGCGTGTCCGGCGGTGTGGCCGGAAGGTCGCGCATTTTGTAGTCCGGGTGAAAGGCGGAGAAGTGGATGGGCACCTCTGTTCCCAGTTCCGTCGCCACCCAGTGGGACAGGGCCGTCAGTTCGGCCTCTCCATCGTTCTTGCCGGGGATCAGCAGGGTGGTGATCTCCACCCAGCAGGTGGTGTCGTGGACCAGATAGCGCAGGCTGTCGAGCACCGGCTCCAGGTGGGCCGTGGCCAACTCGTGGTAGAAGCCCTCCGTGAAGGCTTTCAGGTCCACATTGGCGGCGTCCATATGGGCGAAGAACTCGGCCCGGGCTTCGGGCATGATATAGCCTGCGGTGACCGCCACGGTCCGGATGCCCCGGGCGTGGCAGGCCTTGGCCACGTCGACGGCGTATTCCAGCATGATCACCGGATCGTTATAGGTGAAGGCAACGGAACGGCAGCCCAATTGGACGGCGGCCTCGGCGATCATCTCGGGCGTGGCCTCGCCGTTCAGGCGGTCCACGGCGCGGGCCTTGGAGATATCCCAGTTCTGGCAGAACTTGCAGGTCAGATTGCAGCCCGCCGACCCGAAGGAGAGGATCGGCGTGCCCGGCAGGAAGTGGGCGAGCGGTTTTTTCTCCACCGGATCGATGCAAAAGCCGCTGGACCGCCCGTAGGAGGTCAGCACCATCCCCACCCCATCATTGGCCCGCAGGAAGCAGAGCCCCCGTTGACCCGGGTGGATCTTGCACAGGCGCGGACAGAGATCGCATTGAACCCGCCCGTCCCCCAGGGCATGCCAATAGCGTCCCGGCACCTGATGGGCCGGAGCGCCGAAGGGAAAGCGGGGTGGGGAGGGGGGACAGGTCTCCGTCATGGCAGGGTCCTTCCTGAACAGGATCCACCCACGGCTTGCTCAAACAATTGAAACGCAGGGCGGGCTTTGTGGTAGGGTAATCTATCCGTCTTTCCATTCAAAGACGTAGCGGAGTGAACCCATGATCACAGGCGTTCCCACAAGCCCCGGACCCTCCGATACCGGCCCCGCCATCCGCCCGACCGCCGTCGCCGGGCTGTTCTACCCCAAGGACCCGGCAACCCTGCTGCGGGACCTGGACAGCCTGCTGGGCGAGGCGTCCCAGAGGGAGGGCCAGAGGGAGGGCCAGAGGGAGGACCAGAGTGGGGACCAAAGCCCTCCACAATCCGCCTCTCCCCCCAAGGCGCTGATCGTGCCCCATGCGGGCTATATCTATTCCGGCCTGACCGCAGCCCGGGCCTATGCGTCGCTGGCGCCTTTCGCCGGAACCATCACCCGGGTGGTCCTTCTGGGTCCCTCCCACCGGGTCGGCTTTGGCGGGCTTGCCGCCTGTGACCTGGACGCCTACGACACGCCCCTGGGTCCCCTGCCCGTGGACCGGGAGTGGATGGCCCGACTGGACGGCATGCCCGCCGTCGGCCGCCTGGATCAGGCCCATGCCGCCGAACATGCCCTGGAGGTCCACCTGCCCTTCCTGAAGCGGGTCTTGGGAGACGTCTCCCTGGTGCCCATCGTCTGCGGCCAGGCCCGGGCCAGCGTGGTAGCCGAGGCCCTGGACCGCCTGTGGGGCGGGCCGGAAACCCTGATCGTCATCAGCACGGACCTGAGCCACTATTTGGATTATGCCTCCTGCCAGACCAAGGACGCCGAAACCGCAACGGCCATAGACCGGTTGGATGACTCCGCCCTCGGCCCCCATGAAGCCTGCGGCCATGTGCCCCTGTCGGGCCTGCTGACCCTGGCCCGCACCCGGGGCCTGTCCATCGAACGCATCGACCTGCGTAACTCGGGAGACACCGCAGGCAACCGAGACCGGGTGGTCGGCTATGGCTCCTGGTGTCTATGGGAAGGCTCAAACCCCCATGCATAAGGAAGGCGCCATGACTCCAACGGATAAGGACTCCCCCCAGGACACACAGGCGCGTGAGGTCGAAGTTAAAACCAACCCCCTGATCCTGGCGACCCGGGACCATGGGGAGACCCTGATCGCCCTGGCGGCGGAGGCCATCACCGAAGGGCTGGTGGAGGGCGCGCCCACCCCTCCGGATCTGGCCTCCCAACCCGGCCCCCTGCGGGCACAGGGCGCGTCCTTCGTCACCCTGACCAAGGACGGACAGTTGCGCGGCTGCATCGGATCGGTGGGCGCCAGTCGCCCCCTCGCCCTGGACGTGGCCGCCAATGCCTGGGCCGCAGCCCGCCGCGACCCCCGGTTTCCCCCGGTCACGGTGGAGGAGTTGCCCGATCTGGCCCTCTCCGTCTCGGTGTTGACCACGCCGGTTCCCATGACCTTTACCGATCAAAAGGACCTGTTGTCGCAAATGCGACCGGGGGTGGACGGGTTGATTTTCATGGACGCGGGGCGACGGGGGCTTTTCCTGCCCCAGGTTTGGGAGAGCCTGCCCAGTGCTCCGGCCTTCCTCGCCCATTTGAAGCAAAAGGCCGGACTGCCCCTGGACCATTGGTCCGACAGCGTCCGGGTCGAACGGTTCGAAGCCCGCTGCGCCACCGCCGACCACTGGCCCATCCCCCTCCCCCAAATGGTCGGAGAGGGGACCGGCCCGAAGGAAAGCCAGAAGGAAAAGCCGTCATGAGACCCGGATCCGTCTTTCTTGCCCTCGCCGTCCTGGTCACCTTCTTTGGGACTTTATCCCCCTCCGCCTGGGCCCAGGACATCGACTGGACCAGCGACGTTCCCCCAACCCTGAAAGGCACCTGGAGCGTCAACGGCCAATGTAAAGGACATGGCTTGGAGCTGTTGATCTTCTCCAACGGCGGGTACCGCTGGAGCAAGCCCGATGGCAGTTGGGGCTTTGCCCGCGGGTCCTTCGCCTATTCCAATCCCCGCTCCTATCGGGTGCTGTTCAAGGTGCGCCACCTGTTTCCCACCCCCGGGTATGACTCGGTCCTGACCGTTTCGGGCAGCACCCTGCGCAAGACCAATCTGAAATCCAACACCAGCCGACGCTATCGCAAATGCCAGGATTGACCTTGGGAAAAACCTCCTCCCCATTGCCGAAAAGGCCAAGGGGGCTTACCTAAGGGCCAGGGCTTTTCTGCCCACACCACATCGTTATTCATCACCAGGGATCATTGACTATGGGACGTTTCGGCGCCGGACAAGCCATGCGTCGGGTGGAGGACCAACGGTTCCTCACCGGCCAGGGCCGTTACACCGACGACATCACTTATCCGAACTCGGCCCATTTGGCCGTGCTCCGCAGCCCCCACGCCCATGCGGAGATCACCGCGCTGGACGTGACGGAGGCCCGCACCGCCCCCGGCGTCATTGCCGTGCTGACGGAAGCGGACCTGACCGCGCAGAAGATCGCCGACCTGCCCGTGGGCTTCATGGTGACCAGTTCCGACGGCTCCCCCATGGCTATCCCGCCCCGCCCGGCCCTTGCCCGGGGGCGCGTGCGCTACGTCGGTCAACCCATCGTCGCGGTCATCGCCGAGACCCCCAACGCCGCCCGAGATGCCCTGGAACTGATCGAGATCGAGTTCGACTCCCTCGACGCCGTGGGCGATCTGACCGCCGCCACCGCCGAGGGCGCCCCGGTCCTCTGGGAAACCGAAGCCCCGGGCAATATCCTCTACGACTGGGAAATGGGCGAGCGGGAGGCGACGGACGCCGCCTTCGCCGAAGCCGCCCGGGTGGTCTCCATCGAATTGGTCAATGGCCGGATCGCCCCGACCTCCATCGAAGGCCGGGCCGCCCAAGCCCGCGTGGACGAAACCGGACGACTGGAACTGACGACCTGTAGTCAAGGGGCCCATGGCCTCCGCGATATTATCGCCGGGAAAGTGCTGAACATTCCCACCGACAAGCTGCATGTCCTCTGCCCCGACGTGGGCGGTGGCTTCGGCATGAAAATCTTCCTCTACCCCGAGCATGTCCTGGTGCTGCTCGGGGCCATGGTCACCCAAAGACCGGTGAAATGGGCGGCGGATCGCTCCGAGAGTTTCCAGGCGGACGTCCATGGCCGCGACCACCTGACTCGAGCCGAACTGGCCCTGGACGCCGATGGCCGCTATCTGGCGCTGCGGGTGGATACGCTGGCCAACATGGGCGCCTATGTCAGCCACTTCGGCGCCTTTATCCCCACCGCTGCGGGCACGGGCATGCTGCCGGGCGTCTATGACATTCCCACCATGCATGCCCGGGTGCGCGGAGTCATGACCAATACCGCACCCACGGACGCCTACCGGGGCGCCGGACGGCCCGAGGCAGCCTATGTGATCGAGCGACTGACAGACAAGGTCGCCCGGGAACTGGGCCTGACCCCCGCAGAAATCCGCCGCCGCAACTTCATCCCGCCCGAAGCCATGCCCTACAAGACGGCGGGCGGAAAGGTCTACGACAGCGGTGAATTCTCTGCCGTCCTCGACACGGCGCTGGCGCGCGCTGACTGGGACGGGTTTGACAAACGCAAGGCCGACAGCGCCGCCAAAGGACTGCTGCGGGGCCGGGGTCTGTCCTACTACGTGGAGGTCTGCGCCGGGGGCGCGCCGGAAACCGCAACCCTGGTGATGGACGAAACGGGTGGGGCAACCATCCTGATCGGCACCCAATCCAACGGCCAGGGCCATGAAACGGCCTATACCCAGATGGCCGCCGATGCCCTTGGTCTGCCACCGGAGCGGATCACCGTCGTCCAGGGAGACACCGACCGCATCGCCACCGGGGGCGGCACCGGCGGATCCCGCTCCATCCCGGTGGGCGGAGCGGCCCTCGACAAGGCCAACGACGCCCTGATCGCCAAGGCCCTGCCCATCGCTGCGGAATTGCTGGAAACCGAAGAAGGGGACGTCACCCTGGACGGCGGCATTTTCCGCATGCGCTCGGGCAACCGAACCGTCACCTGGAGCGACCTGGCCCGTGCCGCCCACGCCAAGGACGGAGAATTGACCGCAGCGGGGACTTGGCGTCCGGACACGGGCAGCTTCCCCAACGGCTGCCATATCTGTGAAGTGGAGATCGACCCGGAAACCGGACACCTGCGCATCGACCGCTACACCATCGTCGATGACGTCGGCGTAACCCTCAACCCGGTTCTGCTCAAGGGACAGGTGATTGGCGGAGCGGTCCAGGGGATCGGCCAAGCCCTGCGGGAAAAGGTGATCTACGATCCGGAAACGGCCCAGTTGCTCACCGGCACCTTGCAGGACTACGCAATTGCCCGGGCCGACGATTTCCCCGCCTTCGACTTCTCCACCCGCAACATCCCCTGCACGACCAACCCCCTGGGCGTGAAGGGCGCGGGCGAGGCCGGGACCATCGGTGCCACGCCAACCCTGGTCAACGCCGCCTTCGATGCCCTTTGGGACTTGGGTGTCAGGCGTCTGGACATGCCGCTCACGCCGCCAGACCTGTGGCGGACCATCCAAAACGCCAAAGACGCTCAATCGGCTTAACCAAAACAGGACGCTCCCTTTCCATGTATGACGCCCCCTCCCGCCTCGCCCTGGTTTCCGCCCTTCTGCCCATCGCGCTGCGGGCGGGGGAGGTCATCATGGAGGTCTACAACACACCCTTTGCCGTCGAGACCAAGGGGGACAATTCCCCGGTCACCGAAGCCGATCAAAAAGGGGAAGCGGTGATCCTGGAGGGGCTGAAGACCCTGACCCCGGATGTCACCATCGTCGCCGAGGAATCCGTCGCCGCAGGGCGCATTCCCACCGTCGGAGACGCCCCTTTCTGGCTGGTGGACCCCCTCGACGGCACCAAGGAATTCGTCAAGCGCAACGGCGAGTTCACCGTCAACATCGGCCTCATCGTGAACCGGGTTCCGGTGTTGGGCATCGTCCATTGTCCGGCATTGGGCACCACCTACCTGGGCGCCGATCCGGGCACGGCACGGATGATCGAAGCCGATGGCAGCGACCACCCCATTTCCTGCCGCGTTCCACCGGAAGAGGGCATCACCGTCCTGGGCAGCCGCAGCCATGGGACCGGCGACGCCATGGACCGCTTCCTGGCCGACTATACGGTCAAGGAGCGGATCGCTGCGGGCTCCAGCCTCAAATTCTGTCGCTTGGCCGAGGGGATCGCCGATCTCTATCCACGGCTGGGTCCCACCTGCGAATGGGATACGGCTGCGGCCCATGCGCTTCTGCTCTCCGCAGGGGGAAGCGTCACCACCCTGGACGGAGCCCCCCTGACCTATGCCAAGCGGGCGGATTTCCTGAACCCCCATTTCATCGCCCAAGGGTTACCCGCCGGATCGACGGTCGCAGCCTGACCTGGAAAGGCCCTTTCCTTGTCCCTTCCCTCCGCTCTCCTCGAGACCCTCTCGCACCGACTTGGCCCACGCGGACTGCTGACCGAGGGGGGGGACCTTGCCCCCTACCTCAAGGAACAGCGGGGGCGGCTGACCAGCCGGGCCCATGCCGTCGCCCGCCCCGATACGACGGAAACCTGCGCCGCCGTCGTGCGCCTCTGCGCCGAGGCCGGAGTGGCCATCGTGCCCCAGGGGGGGAATACGGGACTGGTCGGGGGAGCCGTTGCCGGAGAGGGGGAATTGGTCCTCTCTCTGGATCGAATGACCCGGATCCGCACCATCGATCCCCTGAACTTCACCCTGACCTGCGATGCCGGATGCCTCCTGGCAGAGGTCCAAAGCGCTGCAACCCATATGGGTCGCCTTTTCCCCCTCTCCCTTGCAGCGGAAGGCTCCTGTCGCATTGGAGGGGTCTTGTCGACCAACGCGGGCGGTGTCGGCGTTTTGCGCTATGGCCCGGCCCGGGACCTCTGCCTGGGTCTGGAGGTCGTCCTGCCCGATGGGCGGATCTGGGATGGCTTGCGCGCCCTGGGAAAGGACAATACGGGTTACGCCCTGCGCCACCTGTTTATCGGTGCCGAGGGAACCCTGGGGATCATCACCGGAGCTGTTCTCAAGCTCTTCCCCGCCCCCCGCGAGACGGCCACGGCCTTCTGCGCTCTGGACGCCCTGCCCAGAGTGGTGGATCTGTTGGCGCTGGCCCGGGAACGGGGCGGGGATACGGTGACCGCCTTCGAGGTTCTCCCCCGTATGGGGTTGGAGGCAGCCATTGCGCATCTGCCGGACGGCCGGGATCCCCTGGAAGCGCCCCACCCTTGGTACGCCCTGGTGGAAATGACCTCCGCCCGGGCTGATGGCGGCCTGACCGAGCTCCTGACGGCCACCTTGGCCGAAGCCCTGGAGCGCGGGATCATTGCCGATGCCACCGTCGCAGCCAGCCAGGACCAAGCCGCCTCGCTCTGGGCCTTACGGGAATGCCTGTCCGACGCGCAAAAACCCCTGGGCGGGTCCATCAAACATGATGTCTCCGTGCCCACGGCCCAGGTTCCCGCGTTCATCGAGGCCGCCAGCGCCGCAGTCCTCCGGGCCATGCCGGGGATTCGCCCCTGCCCCTTCGGCCATCTGGGGGATGGCAATATCCACTTCAACCTGACCCAACCCGAAGGCATGGACACTGGGGCCTTCCTGGACCGTTGGGCAGAAATGAACCGGATCGTCCACGACATCGCCACCGCCATGGGTGGATCCATCAGCGCTGAACATGGCATCGGCCTCTTTAAGGTCGAAGACTTGGCCCGCCACAAGGGGCCGGTGGAGATGGATATGATGCGGGCGATCAAAGCCGCCCTGGATCCTCGGAATACCTTCAATCCGGGGAAGATCCTACCGACTGCGTGATCCGAGCCCGACGGCGCACGACACTGTTTCGTCCTTTTTGGGCGATTGCCCAAGCCCATTTGGGGGCAAATGCCCCCAAACCCCCTTTTTTTTTACAAATAGGGGCCTGGGGCCGTACGGCCAATAACTTCTTGAAATCTGGGGCCTTTCGGCCAAAAATAATCGTTTGGGCCCGTACAGCCCCAGTGGGGGACGGGGCAAAGCCCCGTGACGGAAAGTCATCCCCTAACTGTCCCGTGTCCAACGTGATCTAGCTGGACCGTAACCGGGAGGACATCTCATTGATGGTTCCCGACAAGTCATTGATATCCCCGACCACTTGGCCGATTTCCCGAGCTATTTCCCGCGTGGCCTCATTCTGCTGCGCAACAGCACCGGAGACTTGACCAGAAATGTCCCGAAGTTGCTGGATCAATTCTCCAACATTGCCAATGGCTGTGACCGCTTGCCGCGTGGTATTTTGAATCGTGTCGATTTGCAGGGTGATATCGCCCGTAGCGTCCGCAGTCTGCTTGGCCAGAACCTTGACCTCATTGGCGACGACGGCGAAGCCTTTCCCTTCCTCACCGGCCCGAGCGGCCTCAATGGTGGCGTTCAAAGCCAATAGGTTGGTTTGGGAGGCGATATCACTGATGAGTTTCACCACTGACCCGATTTTTTCCGTCACGCTGGACAGCTCCGTCATGGTGCTTTCCGTCGCCGACACGGCTTCGGCAGCGTCCAGGGAACGGGCTGCAGTCATCTCCACCTGTTCGGAAATTCCGCTAATGGAGGCGGAAAGCTCCTCAGCAGCAGAGGCCACCGTTTCGGCACTGCTTGCCACCCGGCTGTTGCCTGCGGAAACCGTGGTTTCCAAGACGTCGGCGGTTTTCTCGATCATCGACTTCCGCTCGGCTTCGGCCGCAACCTGATGCTGCTCGGCGACGACCTGATCATTAATGTCGATCAGCGACCCACAAGCCCGTTCAGCGACACCCTGCCCGTTTCTGGAAACACCCCCGATGGCCCGAAACCAACGGTATTCCCCATTGCGACACTTCAGTCGATAGCTGACGTCATAGCCAACCTTCCCGGTCCTGTCATTGATACAGGCGCTGAACTTGGCGAAGGTGTTGTCCACATCCTCCGGGTGCAACCGATCGGACCAAGAGGTCATAAGATCGGGAAAAGACGCCTCGCTGTCGAACCCAACGAGCCGCCTGAATTCCGGCGACCACCGCCACTGGCTTTTCTCGTGGGCGGCATCCCCTTCGTACAAAAGCGCATCCCAAAGCCCAACACCTGCATGGGCATCAAGCAAGGCCTGCCGCTCCTCGACTTCGCGCTGTTCGTGAACGTCAATCAAGGCTCCACAGGCCCGCTCGGCCAAACCGCTGGGTGTGCGTGCCACGCCACCAACGGCACGGAACCACCGATAGGTGCCATTCTTCATCCGCAAACGATACACCACATCATAGCCCGTTCGCCCCGAAACATCCGCAAGGCAGGCTTGGAAGGCGCTGGAAGTCGGGTCCACATCCTCGGGATGAAGTCGGTCAGACCAGGACTCCATGCGGTCGGGAAAATCCCTTGTATCCTGTCCATCGAAGCCCAAAAGGCGCCTAAAAACCGGAGACCAACGCCATATACTGTTCGGATGCGCCGGATCCCCATTCACCAGTTGGGCATCCCAAAGACCAACGCCAGCGTATTCGTTCAGCAAGGCAATCAGTTCGCTTTCCTGACCTTGGACCTTCGCCCCGCGCTTAGACATGAACATACTCATAACCTCCGATGATAGGCGTGTTTTACTCTACGACCATAGGCCAAGGCCTGACATTCCATGCAGGGCATTCATTGCCAAGCGAACCACACCTACAGCCCAACCGCCCATACAGGCATCGACCACAGATCTGAACGAGTACATCCTTTGTGATCCACTGTAAAGACCAAAAGACCTATCCGCCTTCAGGGACGGTTGCCGAGAGCCGATTTCATTCAGGGTGAATCGAGAAAGGCTTCAGCCCAAGTTTGGAAAGGGCCCGAGTTCGGAAAGGAGATGCCTGAACTCACGACACCGCGCCCTGTCCGGTGACACCGATGGCAAACGTCGCTACGCCAGAGCCTATCGTGGAAAACTTGGCTCACGAGACAGGCCTTAAGGACCTTGTATTGGAGCACAGTGTCGCGGGACTCCACCCCAGGCTGCTTCCGATTTGTTCTACCGTACGGGCGACCCCATCGAAAACCACAGAGATCAGCACTCCTTGTCGTTCACAGGAAGGGCGGCGAATAGAGCAATCCTCCTTCGGTCCAGAGCTTATTCAACCCCCTGTCCAGTCGGAGCGGACTCTCATCGCCCAGGTTTTTCTGAAAAATCTCGCCATAGGATCCCACTTGGCTAATGACCCGCCGCACCCAGTGGTCATCCAGCCCCAAGGAAGCGCCCACCCCAGGGTCTTCGCCCAGGAAGCGGCGCAGGGGGGGATTGCTGGCCTTGGCCGCAACCTGATCCACGTTGGCCCGGGTCAGGCCGTATTCCTCCGCCTGGATCAAAGCGTTCAGGGTCCAGCGTACAATATCGAACCAGCGGTCATCCCCCTCCCGCACCACCGGCCCCAAGGGCTCCTTGGACAACACATCGGGAAGGATGCGAATGTCTCTGGCGCGAGGCGCCTCGGCCATGACAAGAGAGGCCAGCGCCGTCCGATCCCCCGTATAGGCCTGACATTCCATCTGAAAAAACCCGGCGCGGGCGTCATTCAAGTTATTGTGAAAAACCGGAACGAGGGGAAGATTACGGGCCTTGATCACATCCTCAATGTTCCGAGCGGTTGTCGTATTGCTTTGCAAGCAAACCCGCGTGCCAGCGGGCAGATCCTTGGCCTTCTCCCCGGGCGTGCTGTTCCAGACCAGCAGCCCTTGGCCGTCATAGACACTGACCCCCGGAAAGGACAGGCCCATGCCGGCGTCGCGTTTCAGGGTCCATGTGGTATTCCGCGCAAGGAGATCGACGGCCCCCTCGGTCAGGGCCTGTAAACGGACCGAGGCACTCAAGGGCACAAATTCCACCAGTTCCCCATCGCCCAGAACCCCGGCGGCGACGGCGCGACAGAAGTCTGCATCGAACCCCACCCAGTTCCCTTGAGGATCGACCGAACTCATTCCGGCCAACCCCACATTCACGCCGCACTTCAAAAGTCCCCGGTCCTTGATGGCCTCAACCGTCATCCCAGCGGACAGGGCATCCCCGTCCGCGATGGTTTGAGCCCATGCCATTCCATTGGCCCAAAGAAGTCCCAGGGAGATGAGAGCAGCAAGGGACAACTGACCAACAGACCCGAAGCGCCCCATAAACACTCCCCCCCCAAGGAAAAACAAATCAACCGAGCGAAACGTACCATGCCTGCCCCCCCGGAGAGAAGGCATCATCCATTCAGAAGATCCCATGGATTCGGGCAACCGAAGGCCCCGTTTCCAGGAAAGTCTTTTGGCTCGAGCCCTGGCCCGCTATCTTGGATCTTTCAAGTGCCGTATCCTTCCGTAGCCGATAACTCGAAATGGTAACGACAGAGTGACACGACGGTTCAGCGTTCGCGTGCGCCTTCTCTTGGGCTTCGGCTGTGCGGCCTTATTCGCCGTGGGGGCGAGCGCCATGGGTTTGGGCGCCTTCTCCACAGTTGAGCGTGCCCAGGGGATCCTGCTCGGCGAATACCTGCCAACGGTGGAAATGGCCCAGGCCTTGGCCCACCAAACCCAGGCGGTCGCAGCGGCGGCCCCCCAATTGCTCGTGGCAGAAAGCTCGGCAGAACGGCAATCCGCCGCCGAACGGTTGGCCTCCCAATTGACCGCCCTTGATTCCCATTTGGCGAACCTACGCCCCCGGCTCGCCGACCCGGCGTTCCTGGATACACTTGAAGGCCAAAGATTGGACATGGCCGACGCCCTGACCGCCTTGGACCACTGGGTGGAAACCCGAATTGTCAGCGGCCAAGCTTTTGCCGCGCGGACCGCACGGACCCGGGACGCCCTTCATGACCTGCGGACCCACCTGGACGCTGCGCATGCCAGGGAGCACATGACACCCAAGTCGGAACCGGCGGACGAGCCGTCAGGATCGGCGGACGAGACAATCACGTTCACCCTGCTGGCTACAGCAACCGCCCACGTGGCTTTGGCTGAATTATCCTCGGCCCAGGGCATGCGCCTTCGAAAGGTGGAAGGAACCTACCGATCGGCCCTGACCTCTGCGGAACGGCTCCTCAGGACCTTGTCCCGAACCGAGGATTTGACGGAACCCCTGGCCATTCTCGAAACCTTGGAAAGAGAAAGCACCCAAGCGGACAACCTCTTCGCCCTCCGCGCTGAGGAAGCGGAGGCGAATCGCCGGGCCAAGGCCCTGCTGGTCGCCTATACGCAATACGCCAACCGCCTTGTTTATTCCGCCAACGCCCTGGCGACGACCATAACCGAGCAGATGCATGTCGCAAGCCAAGAACTGGACCAGGAACTGCGCGACACAGGTCTTGCCCTGATGGCCATCGCTGCGCTTTCGGTGCTCGGGGCGCTGTTCCTGGCCCTGTTCGTTGACCGCACCATATCCGGTCGCCTGACCGTTTTGCGCAAAACCATGGCCTCCCACGCTTCTGGCGTTCACAGCCCCATACCTGACTTTGTCGATGACGAGATCGGCGACATGGCCGAAGCCCTCAAGGTTTTCGTTGCCAAGATCACGAGCCGAGAAAAGGCCTTGCAGGCCAGCGAAGATCACCTGCGCGCGGTCATCGATGCCGTACCCGAGGGGATCCTGACGGTCGATCCCGAAGGAATCGTGCAATCAGCGAGCCGATCGACCGACCGGCTATTGGGCTCGGATCGGAGTCTGGCTGGCCTTCCCCTGGCCCGAGTGATCGGCTCCCCTCTGCCTTCAACGACGGGGACCCCGGCAGATGGTGCACAACAAGCGCCAAACGGGACGGATCTTTCTCCGGCTACCCCAGCCCAGTTGTCGAACGCAGCTCGTTCCAAACGGCCCCTGCCCGTCACCATCAAAAAAGCCAACGGACCGGCAATCCAAGCGGAAATGACCGTTGATGGAATCATTCGGGACGACAGGCGCCTCTACGTCGTAACCCTGCGCGACACATCAGAACGCGAGCGAACGGAGGCCGAGCGCGAACGTTTCCTCGCCCTGCTGGGCGCCGCACAGGAAGCCACCGCGGATGGCTTGATGGTCTCGGACTTGGCGGGCGGCGTCATCTCCGCCAATAAGAAGTATTTCCAGATCCTCGGTTTTTCCGGAGCCCCCCCAACGGCGCTTCCCCGACACGAGCGGCTGCATCAGGTCTCGGCCAAAACCACCGACCCCGCCGCCTTTGAGAAGCGCGTCCTTCAGGTGGAAGCGGATCGAGACTTGGTCGCATTCGACTTGGTCAGCATGGCCGATGGACGCCAATTGGAACGATATTGCGCCCCCTTCCGCGTCGCCGGAGAGATCGCGGGGCGGGTTTGGAGCGTGCGGGATGTCACCGAGCGGGAACGCTCTCGTGCGGAATTGACCCGGGCCAAAGACGCCGCAGAACAGGCCCTCCAGGACCTGCGCGATGCCCAGCGTAATTTGGTGGAAGCCGAGAAAATGGCAGCCCTCGGTCAACTGGTGGCAGGCGTTGCCCACGAAATCAACACCCCCGTGGGGATCACTGTCACGGCGGCCTCCCATATCGCCGACGAATCCAAGGCCATTCGTGCCCTGTTCGAGAAAGGCGAAATGCGCAAATCCCGCTTTCTGGACTACCTGAATGCAATGGGTGAAGCCGGAGACCTGTTGCTGTCCAACGCCAACCGGGCTGCGGAGCTGATCCAGGGCTTCAAGCAAGTCGCCGTCGATCAGACCAGCGACGAGCGACGACGCTATGATCTGGCCCAATATGCCCATGAGGTTTTGGTCAGCCTGGGCCCACGCCTGCGCAAAAGCCCCCATTCCCTGACGTCAGACTTCCCGCCGGACACCATCATGGACAGCTATCCCGGTGCCCTTTCCCAGATCCTGACCAATCTGCTGCTCAACGCCCTGACCCATGCCTTCCTTCCCGACCAAGCCGGAACCCTTCGTGTTGCAGCACGCTGCCTTCCCGGCGACCAAGTGGAACTGATTGTGGCCGATACGGGACGGGGTATGACACCGGAAATCCGCGAACAGGTGTTCGAGCCCTTTTTCACAACCCGCAGGGGCCAGGGCGGATCAGGGTTGGGATTGCACATCGTTTACAACCTGGTCACACGCACCCTGGGGGGACGGGTGACCGTTGACAGCACCCCCGAGGTGGGCACAACCTTTACCGTCACCATCCCGCGAATCGCCCCGATGCGTGCCTCAACAGCCCTTGCCAGCCCGTCCCAGCCCTGAGTACACCCATACCCCTGACCGGCGGATGCCCCCTGACGAAGGGGCAATCAGGAAAGGCGAGGTGGCACACCCGGGCCACACTGTTGCCGCATAGCCACGTTGGTTGTAGAATGTTTCCGGAACCGAATGACGAGTCTTGCGTTTTTAGTGCTAGGGACGAATTGTTCCTATTAATGCGGCAGTCGGGTAATGGAGGGGACGATCCACCATTCCCGCTTCGCCTCCTAAGGGGCACCGCATCTCATCTCTTTGGGCATATGGGAAACGATTGCCATGACCAATACCTTTAAGCTCGCTTGCCTGCTCGGCGCTGCAGCCCTGCTGCCAGCCGTGGCTCAGGCCCAGACCCCGGAAGGCGCCTACGTCGCCATTCAGGGCGGCGTGAACTTCAATATGAATGAAAAGGCCTCCGTCGCTGGTGCCTCCGGCGATGTGGAGACCAACGTCGGTTACGCCGCTGGCGCGGCGGCCGGCTACGCGTTCGGCGGCGGGCCCCGTGTCGAATTGGAAACCACATGGCGCTCCAACAGCGTTGATTCCGTCGGGGCCTTCGGCACCAACGGCGACCTGAATTCCGTCAGCGTGATGGCCAATGCCATTTACGACATTCCGCTGGGCATGGACTTCTTCCCCTATGTCGGTGCTGGCGTCGGTATGTCCTGGGTGATGGCCGACATGCGCGAGCCCTCGACCGGAACCAGCGTGAATGATGATGACATCGCCTTCGCCTACCAAGGTATCGCAGGCGTTGGCTACAACATCACCGAAAACGTTGGCGTGACCCTCGACTACCGCTTCCTGGGCACGACCCCGCTGAACTTCTCGTCCTCAGCAGGCAACGTCGATTATGACGCCTACTACAACCACACCATCATGGCTGGCCTGCGCTATTCCTTCACCAAACCCCCCGCTCCTCCGGTTGAGGAAGTGGTTGAGGAGCAGGTGATCGAAGTTCCCGAGTCCTACCTGGTGTTCTTCGACTTCGACAGCACCGCCATCACCCCGGAAGCCGGCGGCATCATCAGCACGGCAGCCACCAATGCCAAGGCCACCGGCTCTTCCATGATCGAAGTGACCGGCCACGCCGACCGCTCCGGTTCCGCCGAATACAACATGGGTCTGTCCCTGCGTCGCGCCGATGCTGTCCTGGCCGAGTTGGAGCGGAATGGTATCCCCCGCAGCGACGTTGCCGTTTACGCCAAGGGCGAAACCGACCCGCTGGTCCCGACCCCCGATGGCGTGCGTGAGCCGCAGAACCGTCGCGTTGTCATCGTCCTGAAGTAGGATCCTCCTTCCCTTCTCTCCATCATCGCTGGTAGCGGAGAGAATCGGTATCTGAGAAACGGGCGCCCTTGCGGGCGCCCGTTTTTTTTTGCCCCACAAAGGCCCCCTTCGAAAAGAAAGAAGAGCCCAACCTCCGACCTCGGCGGGAAGCGAAACAAAGGCAGAGCTCCCACAAACCGGTGGCCCACCCCCCTTCAACCTATTCAATTCAAACAAAATTGCACCAAATCCGGATCCACTCAAAGGGCATCGTCGGCTCCGAAAAGGTTCACTTTTTACACGCAAAGTTTCGTATTGCACTGCAATATAGAAAGATTTAGTTTGACACGAAAGTCCGCTACGGGAATTCTAAGGGGGTAAAGCGTTCCTATCGCGCCGAAGAGAGCTTCCGAATGTCCCCAACGCCGCCCAGAAAACAACTAATTCTGTCCCTAGCCCGGGAACATGGGCGGGTGATGGTCGAGGATTTGTCGGCGCGGTTTTCTGTTTCGCCACAGACTATCCGAAAGGACTTGAACGAGCTCTGCGAAAACCAGGATCTGACGCGCACCCACGGGGGTGCACTTCTGCGAACGGGTGCAGCCAATGTTGGCTACGAAGCGCGACGGCTGGTTGCCTCTGAGGCGAAGGAGCGGATCGGTCTGGCTGCGGCCGAACTGATTCCCGATAACAGCTCGCTTTTCATCAATCTGGGCACCACGACAGAAGCGGTGGCCCGGGCGTTGGTGGGCCGGGTCGATCTGCTCGCAATTACCAACAATATTAACGTGGCCAATACCTTGCAGGCAGCTCCCGCCGTCGAGGTTGTGATCCTGGGCGGGGTCTTGCGGAAGTCCGATGGCGGGATCGTCGGCGAGGCCGCCTTGGATATGATCAACCAGTTCAAGGTGGACACAGCAGTGATTGGGGCCAGCGCCATCGACGGGGATGGCTCTCTGCTGGACTACGATTATCGCGAGGTCCGCATTACCCAGGCGATTATGGCGAACGCGCGGCGGACCATTTTGGTTTCGGATTCCTCAAAATTCGAAAGACGCGCCCCCGTTCGCGTCGCCCATTTGTCGCAGATGGACGTTTTTATCACGGATAGCGTGCCCTCCGACGCGATCCGAACCCTCTGTCGGGAAGCCGGGACCGTCATCCATGAGACGGGACCAGAGGAAAGCGAGCGGAAAGATGACTGAGACCATGGCGAAAAGAGAAGCCGGGACCGGCGAGATGCGCGACATCGCGATCATTGGTGGTGGTGTCAATGGTTGCGGCATTGCCCGGGATGCTGCCGGACGGGGTCTCTCCGTCCTGTTGTGCGAGCAAGGCGATATCGCAGGAGGCACCAGCTCCGCCAGCACCAAGCTGATCCATGGAGGGTTGCGTTATCTGGAATACTACGAGTTCCGGCTGGTTCGCGAGGCCCTCAAGGAGCGGGAGGTTCTGCTGCAGGCTGCGCCCCATATCATCCATCCCCTCCGCTTTGTTCTGCCCCACCATGAAGGCTTGCGTCCCTTTTGGTTCCTAAGGCTCGGCCTGTTCCTTTATGACCACCTGGGCGGTCGCAAGATCCTCCCCGGAACCGAGATCCTTTCGCTGACCAACGATGCCAGGGGGGCGCCCCTCGATCCCCGCTTCACCAAGGGCTTCGAATATTCGGATTGCTGGGTAGAGGACAGCCGTCTGGTGTCCCTCAACGCCCTGGATGCCTTGGAGCGGGGCGCCGACATCCGGGTGCGGACCAAATGTGTCTCCGCCGTCCGCGAGAACGGGGCTTGGACCGTGACCCTGGAAAACGAAAGCGGTGAGCGCGAAACCGCGCGCGCCCGTGTTCTGGTGAATGCCGCCGGACCCTGGGTCCAGGAGGTATTGACGGGCGTTGTCCGGTCCAATTCCGGCGAGCGGATCCGTCTGGTCAAGGGCAGTCACATCGTGGTCGATCGCATGTTTGAGCACGACCGCTGCTACATTTTCCAGAATGCCGATGGTCGGATCATCTTCGCCATTCCCTATGAGGAGGATTTCACCCTCATCGGGACCACCGATGTCGATTACAAGGGGGATCCCGCTGCGGTGGCGATCACCGACGACGAGATCGATTACTTGCTCGCCGCAGCCAGTGGATATTTCAAGGCGCCGATACCACGCGAAAGCCTGCGGTGGAGCTATTCGGGCGTGCGGCCCCTGCACGACGACGGGGCCAGCAGCGCCCAACAGGCCACCCGGGACTATGTGCTGTCCACCGATGGCGATGGCCGGGAAACGCCCCTGCTGCTGTCCGTCTTCGGTGGCAAAATTACCACATATCGCAAACTGACCGAAGCCGCCCTGGAGAAGATCCGCCCCACCCTCCCCAATATGGGAGCCCCCTGGACGGCAGGACGGGCCCTGCCCGGAGGGAACTTTCCCGTGGATGGGCGGACGGCCCTGGAGGCGCAATTGCGCTGGTCCTACCGCTTCCTAGAGGAGTCCCAGGCCCGCCGCTTCACCCGCCTGTACGGCACCCGGGCAAGGGAATTGTTGGGGGATGCGCGGAGCGCGGCAGACATGGGCCGGTCCTTCGGGTCTGGGCTCACCGAGCGGGAGGTCAACTACTTGGTTCGCCGGGAATTCGCCCGCCGCGCCGAAGACGTGGTCTGGCGTCGGACCAAGCTGGGCCTGCGGATGAGCCAAGCCGAAATCGCCGATTTGGATGACTGGATGAAAGACAACGCCCCCCGGATCGCCCATAGCGCGGCCTGACCGGACCGCTACGGACACTAACAAAAACGCAGACCGATACAACGTTGGACAACCGGCGGGTCGGATACGCCTCTGAATATCCAGAGGTTGGAACGGAATAGGGAACACAAGGAAATGTCTCATGCTGACTCTTGAGAACGTCGGCAAGCGTGTTGGCGGGGAGGACCACCTGAGCGGCGTTTCGCTGTCTTTGGAGCGGGGAACCCTCAACAACCTGCTCGGCCCCACGCTATCGGGAAAGACCAGCCTGATGCGGATCATGGCGGGCCTCGACGCGCCCACCTCCGGGCGGGTTCTGATCGACGACCGGGATGTGACCGGCGTCGGCGTGCGCGACCGTGACGTCGCCATGGTCTACCAGCAGTTCATCAATTATCCGACACTGACCGTGTACGAGAACATCGCCTCGCCCCTGCGGGTGGCCCGGTTACCCCGCGAGGAGATCGACCGCCGCGTCCGCGAAGCGGCGGAACTCTTGCGCCTCGCCCCCATGCTGGAGCGCACCCCCCTCCACCTGTCCGGCGGCCAGCAGCAACGCTGTGCCCTGGCCCGAGCCCTGGTCAAACAGGCGGATCTGGTTCTCTTGGACGAACCGCTTGCCAACTTGGACTACAAGCTGCGCGAGGAATTGCGGGTTGAACTGCCGCGCATCTTTGCCGCCTCCGGCGCCATCCTGGTCTATGCCACCACCGAGCCGGAGGAAGCGCTGCTGCTGGGCGGCAATACGGCGACCCTGCACGAGGGGCGCATCACCCAGTTCGGGCCCACCCTGGAAGTCTATCGCCGCCCCGTGGACCTGCGCACGGCCCGGGCCTTCTCCGACCCTCCGCTCAACAGCCTGCCGGTGACCAAACGGGGACCCTCTGTGCAAACATCGGACGGAACCGCCGTTCCCGTTGGCGCGACTTTGGCGAACCTGCCGGACGGCGCCTATACCCTGGCCTTCCGCCCCCATCTGCTGGGCTTGACCCCGTCGCAGACCGAATCCCGGGTGTTGAGTGCCCGGGGTCAGGTCTCCGTCGCGGAAATCACCGGGTCGGAGAGCTTCATCCACCTGGACGTCCTGGGACAGAAATGGGTGTCCCTGAGCCATGGCGTGACCCAAGCCGCGCCGGGCTCCGAGGTGACGGTCCATGTGAACACCGACCGGTGCTTCGTTTTCGACGCCCAGGACCAACTCGTGGTGGTCCCCGACCACGCCGAAGCCGCTTGAAACGGAAGGGATAGACCGCCATGGCCCGCATCGACCTTGTCGACCTCGCCCACTCCTATTTTCGCAATCCGACGCGCCGCGCCGATTACGCCCTGAAGGAAATGACCCTGTCCTGGGAAGACGGAGGGGCCTACGCCCTGCTCGGACCCTCGGGCTGCGGCAAGACCACCCTGTTGAACATCATGTCCGGCCTGCTTGTCCCCTCCCAGGGGCAGGTGCTCTTTGATGGCCGGGATATGACCCAGGTCATCACCGAAGACCGCAACATTGCCCAGGTCTTCCAGTTCCCGGTGATCTACGACACCATGACCGTCCGCCAGAACCTGGAATTCCCCCTGCGCAATCGCGGTGTGCCCGAAGCCGAGATCAAAACCCGTGTGGCCGAGATCGCCGAGGCCCTGCACATGACCGCAGAACTCGACCACAAGGCGCGGGGCCTGACAGCGGATGCCAAGCAAAAGATCTCCCTGGGTCGCGGTCTCGTGCGCCAGGACACGGCGGCGATCCTGTTCGACGAGCCGCTCACGGTGATCGACCCCCACATGAAGTGGGTGTTGCGGCGCCAGCTCAAGGACCTTCACCGCCGCTATGACTTCACCATGGTCTACGTCACCCATGACCAGACCGAAGCCCTGACCTTCGCCGACAAGGTGGTGGTGATGTACGACGGTGAGGTGGTTCAGGTGGGCACGCCGGAAGAGCTGTTCGAACGTCCGGCCCACACCTTTGTCGGCTATTTCATTGGCTCTCCGGGTATGAACGTCCTGCCCTGCCAAGTGGAGGGCAGCACCGCCCATGTCGGCGGTCTGGCCCTCGACCTGGGCCGCGGCTACGCCCCACCCGCCGCCGGAGCCAAGGTGGAACTGGGCGTTCGGCCCGAGTTTCTGAGTTTGGCCTCCGACGGAACCGGGGTTCCGGTGACCATCCAGGCCATGGAGGACGTGGGCCGCTACAAGATCGCCCGGGTGACCCTGGAGGGCCACCCCATGGCGGTGGTGGCGCCGGAAAGCGCCGCCTTCGATGGGGACCGCGCCCACCTGTCCATCGATCCGGGCCGGATCAATCTTTATGTGAATGACCATCTGGTGGAAGGGAGCCTGTGATCATGGATAAACCCCTGAACAATAAGGCCTGGTTCCTGGTCCTTCCGGTTTTTCTGTTGGTCGCCTTCAGTGCCCTTCTGCCGCTGATGACGGTGGTGAACTATGCCTTCCAGGATACGTTTGGAAACAACCAGTTCTTCTGGGCGGGCACCGATTGGTTTGAAAAGCTGCTCCATTCCGAGCGCTTTGGCGAGGCCTTGATCCGCCAAATCCTGTTCTCCGCCCTGATCCTGGCCATTGAAGTTCCCTTGGGTATCGCCGTCGCCCTCTGCATGCCGCGCAAGGGCATCTGGGTGCCAATCTGTCTGGTGCTGATGGCCCTGCCCTTGCTCATCCCCTGGAACGTGGTGGGGACCATCTGGCAGATCTTTGGGCGGGTGGATATTGGTCTGTTGGGGCATGTCCTCTACAACCTTGGGATCGACTACAACTATACCCAGGATCCCCTGTCGGCCTGGATCACGGTGGTGGTCATGGACGTCTGGCATTGGACCTCGTTGGTGGCCCTGCTGTGCTACGCCGGGCTCCAGTCGATCCCCGACGCCTTTTATCAGGCCGCACGCATCGATGGTGCCTCCCGCTGGAGTGTGTTCCGCCATATCCAATTGCCCAAGATGGACCGGGTCCTGTTGATCGCCGTGCTGCTGCGCTTCATGGACAGCTTCATGATCTATACCGAGCCCTTCGTCGTGACCGGAGGTGGGCCGGGCAATTCGACCACCTTCCTGTCGATTGATCTGGTGAAAATGGCCATTGGTCAGTTCGACCTGGGTCCTGCGGCGGCCATGTCGCTCATCTACTTCCTGATCATTTTGTTGATGTCCTGGGTGTTCTACACGGTCATGACCAAACAGGACGAGGGGCAGACGCATGTAAAGACCGGCGGTGGGGAGTAAGCCCTCCCCCCCTTTCCGTCGACCGCCGCCACCATACCGAACGACGCGGATAAACCGCGCAGGCCGAACTGTGTACCAGGGAACCAAGGGAAACGGACCATGTCCACCAACACCACGCCCGCAACGGGGGCCGCAACGGGCACCCCATCCGAGACCACACTTCGCACCCGAGGCCGGGGATTTCCGGTCAAGGCCCTGGTGATCGTCGCCTATCTGGTCTTCCTGCTGCTGCCCATTTACTGGCTGCTGACCATGGCGTTGAAGACCAACCAGGAAATCCTGTCCACCTTCAACCTGTTTCCGGACAATCCGACCTTCGCCAATTTCGCGGTAATCCTGACCGATCCCGCCTGGTACATGGGCTATGTGAATTCCACCATTTACGTGGTGCTGAACACGCTGATCTCCGTGACGGTGGCCCTGCCTGCGGCCTATGCCTTCTCCCGCTACCGGTTCATGGGCGACAAGCATCTGTTCTTCTGGCTGCTGACCAACCGCATGGCCCCGCCCGCCGTCTTCGCCCTGCCCTTCTTCCAGCTCTATTCCTCCATCGGTCTGTTTGACACGCCGCTGGCCGTGGCCCTGGCCCATTGCCTGTTCAACGTGCCCCTGGCCGTGTGGATCCTGGAAGGCTTCATGGGCGGCGTACCGCGGGAGATTGACGAGACCGCCTATATCGATGGCTACTCCTTCCCGCGCTTTTTCACGCGGATCTTCATGCCCTTGATTGCCCCGGGTATCGGTGTCGCCGCCTTCTTCTGCTTCATGTTCTCCTGGGTGGAGCTGCTGCTGGCCCGCACCCTGACCAGTGTCGATGCCAAGCCCATTTCCGCCACCATGACCCGCACGGTCTCCGCTTCGGGCCTGGACTGGGGCGTGCTGGCTGCGGCGGGGATCCTGACCATCATTCCCGGGGCCTTGGTCATCTACTTCGTGCGCAACCACATCGCCAAGGGCTTCGCCCTGGGCCGCGTCTGATCGAACGGAAGGAAACGGCACCATGACTCTCGACTGGATGGCCTGGACCTGGCCGACCGCCCTGTTCTTCATCGCCATTGCCGCAACCCTGATCACCATGACCGTGCTGGAAATCCGCTGTCCCACGGTGGCCCGGGTGGGTGTGCTGGGATTGAAGACCACGCGGGGAGACCGGTTGTTCATTTCCCTTCTGGGAAGTGCCTTCATCCACTTGGCCTGGTTGGGCCTGGTCGGGTCACCCCTTTGGGTGGCCTCCATCATTTCCCTCGTCTACGCCGCCTGCGTTTTTCGCTGGGCGTAACGACCCCTCTTTCAATGGGGCCTATCTCTTCAGGAAAGCCGGTATCCCCCTTTCCCTGACAGGCCCGGACCCGGCCGACAAAGCGCGCGCGGCCGGAAAACCCAAGTAGCGCGCGGAAGAATTGGGAGGATTAACGTGAATAAATCAGCTCTCATGGCCATGGCTTCGGCTGCGGTTCTCGCCATGGCGAGCCCAGCTTGGGCCGACATGGCGGCAGCCGAGAAATGGATCAACGACGAGTTCCAACCCTCGACGCTCTCCAAGGACGACCAGAAGAAGGAAATGGAGTGGTTCATCAAGGCCGCCGAACCCTTCAAGGGCATGGAAATCAACGTGGTGTCGGAAACCCTCACCACCCATGAATACGAATCCAAGACCCTGGCCAAAGCCTTCTCCGAAATCACCGGCATCAAAATCACCCACGACCTGATCGGCGAAGGCGATGTCATCGAGAAGTTGCAGACCCAAATGCAATCGGGCCGCAACATCTATGACGCCTACATCAATGACTCCGACCTGATCGGTACCCACTTCCGCTATCAGCAGGTGGTGCCGCTCTCCGACTGGATGGCGGGCGAGGGCAAGGACGTCACCGACCCCATGCTCGACCTCGACGACTTCATGGGGTTGAGCTTCACCACCGGTCCGGATGGCAAACTCTACCAATTGCCGGACCAGCAATTCGCCAATCTGTATTGGTTCCGCTACGACCTGTTCACCGACCCGGATATCAAAGCCAAGTTCAAGGCCAAATACGGCTATGACCTGGGCGTGCCGGTGAACTGGTCCGCCTATCAGGATATCGCGGATTTCTTCACCAACGACATCAAGGAAATCGACGGCAAGCCCATCTACGGCCACATGGATTATGGGAAGAAAGATCCCTCCCTTGGCTGGCGCTTCACCGACGCTTGGCTGTCCATGGCCGGCGAGGGGGACAAGGGCATTCCCAACGGCCTGCCCGTCGACGAATGGGGCATCCGTGTGGAAGGCTGCCGTCCGGTCGGCTCCTCGGTCACCCGGGGTGGCGCCACCAATGGCCCGGCGGCCGTCTACGCACTGACCAAATACATTGACTGGCTGAAGGCCTATGCGCCGCCCGAGGCCGCTGGCATGACCTTCTCCGAAGCCGGTCCCGTTCCCGCCCAGGGCAACGTGGCCCAGCAAATCTTCTGGTATACCGCCTTCACCGCCGACATGGCCAAGAAAGGGACCCCGGTGGTCAATGACGACGGCACTCCCAAATGGCGGATGGCCCCCTCCCCCCATGGCCCCTATTGGGAAGAGGGCATGAAACTCGGCTATCAGGACACCGGGTCCTGGACCCTGATGAAGTCCACTCCGGTGGAACGCCGCAAGGCCGCTTGGCTCTACGCCCAGTTCGTGGTTTCCAAAACCGTGTCGCTCAAAAAGACCCATGTGGGCCTGACGCCCATCCGCGACAGCGACATCCGGGATCCGTCCTTTACCGAGCGGGCGCCCATGCTGGGTGGTCTGGTGGAATTCTACCGAAGCCCGGCCCGGGTGCAGTGGACGCCGACCGGCACCAACGTCCCCGACTATCCCAAGCTCGCCCAACTGTGGTGGCAGAACGTGGCCGACGCCGTGACCGGTGACAAGACGCCCCAGGAAGCCATGGACAGCCTCGCCGAGCAGCAGGACAATGTGATGGAGCGCATCGAACGCGCTGGTATCCAAGGGGATTGCGGTCCCAAGCTCAACGAGCCCAGGGACGCCCAATACTGGTTCGACCAGCCGGGTGCGCCCAAGCCCAAGCTCGCCAACGAGAAGCCCCAGGGCATCACCGTGGACTATGACGAACTGGTCAAGAGCTGGAAGGACGGCAACGTTAAGTAGCCCACTCGACCTGTCGATTTTTGGGACCGGAGACACCTTCTCCGGTCCCATTTCATGCGTCCCGCCCGGGACACGACTGAACTGAAAAGGCACGTCCCATGCCCCATATCCTCGCCATCGATCAGGGTACCACCAGTTCGCGAGCCATCATTTTCAATGACCAGGGCCACGCGGTTGCCTCCGCCCAGAAAGAACTGCCCCAGCACTTTCCCCAGGACGGCTGGGTCGAGCACGATGCCATGGACATCTGGCACGACACCCTGTCCACCTGCCGGGAGGCCATCACCTCGGCTGGATTGACGGGAAAGGACATCGCCGCCATCGGCATCACCAACCAACGCGAAACGGCGGTGCTGTGGGACCGGGCAACGGGAGAGCCCGTCCATAACGCCATCGTCTGGCAGGACCGGCGGGGAACCGCCCAATGCCGGGAGCTGGTCGCCGGAAACCACGAAGCCCTGATCCGCGACCGCACGGGGTTGCTGATCGACCCCTATTTCTCCTCCACCAAGCTGTCCTGGCTATTGGATAACGCCGGTCCGGACATCCGAAAACGCGCTGACGCCGGGGATCTGGCCTTCGGAACCGTTGATTCCTGGCTCATCTTCAAGCTGACCAACGGCGCTGTCCATGTGACGGACGCCACCAACGCCTCGCGGACACAGCTGTTCGATATCCACCGGAACCGCTGGGACGAGGACCTTCTGGCCCTGTTCAATATCCCCGCAGCGATTCTGCCCGAGGTTCTCGATAGCGCCGCCCGGTTCGGCGAAACGGATCCGGCCCTCTTCGGAAGCAGCATCCCCATTACCGGTGTGGCCGGGGATCAGCAGGCGGCGGTGATCGGACAAGCCTGTTTCGAGCCGGGCATGGTGAAGTCCACCTATGGGACCGGGGCCTTCGCCCTCATGAACATCGGCGAGACCCCCCGGCTCAGCCGGAACCGCTTGCTGACCACCATCGCCTACCGCCTGGAGGGCCGAACCAGCTACGCCCTGGAAGGATCCATTTTCGTCGCCGGAGCGGCCGTGCAATGGCTACGGGATGGCTTGCGGCTGATTGCCTCGGCCAATGAAACCGAACAGTTGGCCCGGTCCGTGTCCGATACGGGGGGATGCTACATGGTGCCCGCCTTCACGGGCCTGGGCGCCCCCCATTGGGATCCCGCGGCGCGGGGTGCCATCATCGGCCTGACCCGGGATACCTCGCTGGAGCAGATCGTGCGCGCCGCTCTGGAGGCCCAGGGATATCAAACCCGGGATCTCCTCGACGCCATGGCCGCCGATAGCGGAACCCCGCTTCTCTCCCTGCGGGTGGACGGTGGTATGGTGGTCAATGATTGGATCTGTCAGTTTTTAGCAGATGTGACCAGCGTTGATGTGGAGCGCCCCGAGGTCATCGAAACCACAGCCCTGGGCGCGGCCTATTTGGCAGGACTGACGGTGGGGCTCTTCGAGGGGTTGGACAGTCTGTCCAACAAATGGCGTCGCGACCGGCTCTTCCAGCCGCGCCTTGCTGCGGTGGACCGGGAACGCAAGCTGGCAGGCTGGGCGCGCGCGGTTAAACGGGTGTCGAGCGCCATCAATTAGCCTGATTTGTAAATCCACGGTACACGACAGTCAGTACTCTTCCGTCACGGGGCTTTGCCCCGTCCGCCACTGGGGCCGAAAGGCCCCAGAGCCCCAGCATTTACTGGCCGAAAGGCCCCAGACCCCCAGCATTTACTGGCCGAAAGGCCCCAGACCCCAGGCTGTTATTTATAGTAGAAAAATGGGGGTTTGGGGGCATCGCCCCCAAATGGGCTTGGGCACTCGCCCAAAAAAGACGAAACACTGTCGTGTCCTGAGGTGTGAATCAGACAGAGTACGGCGTTTCAGCGACCTTAAACCGCTCTTGTCTTAAGGCCTTTGGGCGGTGCGGGTGGGGCAACCCTCAGGACGAATGGCGAAGGGGGCGGCCTCCAGAATATAGGACACCAAGGTAATTTTTTCCTGGGTTCCCAGGGTCTGGAAGACGGCCCGGCTTTCATCACAGAAGGCCCGACGGTTGACCATGGAACTGCGTGAGGCCTCATTGGCCATGCGCGTCACATAGGCGTTCAACTCACGCCGCCCGGCCCCGCCATAATTCCGATTGAAATAGGCTTTCAGAGTTTTGCCGTGGTTGATCAGTTCCTTTTGGTAATGCCCAACGAACTGATTGTATTCGGCCGACTGACCACAGGACAGGCCCGCCACCATCAAATGGCTTTGCAGGGTGCGCACGTTCAATGCCTGGACGCCCTTGTCCGGATTGCAGGCGAAGGAAGGCGCGGCGAATCCCAACAGAGACAAACCCACGAGGGCCTTACCTAATCCCCGGATCCAACGATCCCCTTTCCCTTTCGCGCGATGGGTCACCATGCGAAAACATCCTCCCGATGTAAGAAGACCCGAGCCATGCCCGATCTCCGCCTTTGGAAATTCGTGGAGCGGTGGACGACTTTCGCCTTCCCTCGCCATCCCTGTCTCCGGGAATATGGCTTTTCTGCTCCGGTCACGACCTAGACCAATACCTTTGACTGGCATCCTACTACCAAGGTCTCTCCCCGTTGCCTATCACGCGAACGGCTTTCTGGCCAGCCCTCAATTTATCCCGGACTCGGAAAGCGCCATATTTTTGGGATATCGGGGCTTTTCCCACATCAGCATTGTGCCTTTCGCAGTTGCGTGAGCCGTCAAGTTTGGGCACCCTTCCATTTGACATCCTGGATTCGCCAATCACCCCTTCCATTCTCTTTTCGAAGCCACCTTCCGCCGCGCCCTCTTCCATATGGACTGGGGCTGGATGAAAACCCCAAGAGTTTAAGTTCGAAGAGTTTAAGAATGAAACAAGACATGTCAGCAAGACATGTTTAATCAAGATATGGGCGGCATTTTCTCCCTTCCCGGCCCTCAACAGTCGGCCAAGGCGGCGCCGTCCCACCCCGGGAGACTATCCATGACCGATTACCGAGCCCCCGTATCCGACATGACTGCCGCCCTATCCGTGGTCGGCATGGCCGATATCGCCTCTCTTCCGGGGTACGAAGACGCCAGCGACGACATGGTCGCAGCGATCCTCGAAGAAGCAGGCAAACTGGCGGGCAGCGTTCTCTCTCCCTTGAACGCTCTGGGCGACCGCCAGGGTTGTAGCATAACCGAAGACGGCCGCGTCACCACCCCCGACGGCTTCCCCCAGGCCTACCAGCAATTCGTTGAAGGGGGGTGGAATGGCGTTCCCTTTGACCCCGATTTCGGCGGTCAGGGCCTTCCCATGCTGTTGGGCACAGCCCTGTTCGAAATGTGGCAGGGAGCCAATATGTCGTTTGGGCTTTGTCCCATGCTGACCGTGGGCTCCATTGAACTGTTGACCCACCATGGCTCCGACGCGCAAAAAAGCACTTGGCTCCCCAAACTGATCAGCGGCGAGTGGACAGGCACCATGAACCTGACCGAGCCCCAAGCGGGGTCGGATCTGGCGGCCGTCCGGACCAAAGCCACTGCGGCCCCCGAGCTGGGCGAAGGCATCTACCGTATTCAAGGCGGCAAGATCTTCATCACCCATGGCGACCACGATATGAGCGCGAACATCGTGCACATGGTCCTCGCCCGCCTGCCCGATGCCCCCCAGGGGATCAAGGGGATCTCCCTGTTCATTGTGCCAAAATTCCTGCTGAACGAGGCCGGAGAGCCGGGCGACCCCAACGACCTGCGGGTCGTTTCCCTGGAACACAAGCTGGGAATCCATGCCAGCCCAACCTGTGTCATGGCCTTCGGTGACAAGGGCGGAGCCATCGGCTATCTGGTGGGCGAGGAAAATCGCGGGATCGAGTATATGTTCACGATGATGAACAACGCCCGCCTCGCCGTCGGCGTGCAAGGCGTTGGCATCGCCGAACGGGCCACCCAAGCTGCCGTCTCCTACGCCAAAGATCGCGTCCAGGGCCCCGATCCCGCCAAAAGGGAGAAGGTATCGGTCAGCATCATCCACATGCCCGATGTGCGGCGCATGCTGATGACCATGCGCGCCCTGACCCAGGCGGCCCGACTGATCACCTTCCAGACGGCCGCAGAATTCGACAGAGCCAAGGCCCATCCGGACGAGGCCGTCCGGGCCACAGCGGAAGCCCGGGCTGCATTGCTGACCCCCATCGCCAAGGCCTGGAGTACCGATGTGGGCATCCAAGTAGCGAACCTGGGCATCCAGGTTCACGGCGGCCTCGGCTTTATTGAAGAAACGGGCGCCGCCCAATACCTGCGTGACGCCCGCATCGCAGCCATCTACGAGGGGACCAACGGCATCCAGGCCATCGATCTGGTGGGCCGCAAGCTGATCCGAGACAGAGGGACAGCCCTGTCGGAGCTGGTCGCCGAGATGCGAACCACCCAGGCAGATCTGACCCAGGTCTTGCCCGATCTCGGCCAGGCGTTTGGCCTCGCCCTGGACGACGTGGAAGCCGCCCAGGCCTGGATCCTGGAAAACAGCGACCCAGTGAACATGCAGTCTGCCGCCACCCCCTTCCTGAACCTTATGGGTCTGGCCACGGGGGGCTGGCTGCTCGGCAAACTGGCCCTGAACGCCAAGGCAGGAACCGGAGATCCGAACCACGACACGGCACGGCTGACTGTTGCCGGCTTCTTCCTGCGCCAGCTTCTTCCTGCGACCGGTGGCCACCTTGCAGCCATCCGCGCCGGGGCGGAGGACCTGATGGCCCTGGACGAGGACGCACTCTCCCCGGTTTAGAGCATCCAACGGAAAAACGGGAACCAGTTTTCCGGTCCATGCGATACTCCAAGCACTAGATTTTAGATCAATTCATCCGCCTTAAATCGATTCCGATTTAAGGCGGATTGACCTAGAAGACGCCTCCCACTTGGTGTAGGGAACGCTCCGGCTTGGTGTAGAAGACGCCTTCGGCTTGGTGTAGAAGAAACGTGAAGGATGGGAGCGGTGAGAAAATCCCCGCTTCCAGCTTCATGTTTCCATGGCATTCCGCCTCGAGCCGCTTCTATAATCCCGCCGCCGTATCGCCATCCCGGGGAGCATTGTACCGTCCATGACGTTTGGGAAAGCAGGACACGACACATACCGAAACCCGGCGTGTGCCCCGCCCTCTCACCGCGCCAACCGGTTGCGCCTCCCTCGCTCGTTCCGCCCCATGGCGGTGAGTGCGCTGGCCTTGGCTGTATTCGCTCTGACCCCCCATCCCGGACGGGCCCAGAGTCCCTCCAACATAACCGTTCAAAACAACGCAGTCGGCGTCGGTGCGGGCCTTCCCATGGTCGGCGGCTTGGACAGCGCTGCCGCTCAGGGTCAATCGGTCGGCCCCACGGGGATACCCAACTACACCCCCCTGACCCAGGCCTCGCCCACGACCACGTTGGCGCCCCTTCAAAACCTGGGCTTAAACACGACCAGTCCGGTGCCGGGAGCAATCACCCTCCAGCCCATTGATACCAATGATTTAAGCCAATTGAATTCCCTGGGCCCCACAGAGGCAAAGGGAAGGACTGCGGCAAAGGGAAGGACTGCGGCAAAGGGAAGAACTACCCCGACGACGACGGAGCGCCTCACAGGCTCCCCGGCCCCCCCTGCACCAGCCAATCTTCAGAACGACGACCTGGCCCAATCCACAGGTGATCGCACACTGATCAGCGCCGACGAAATGACTCAGGACGATGACCTGGGGATCGTCACGGCCCGAGGCAATGTGTCCGTGGTCAGTAGCGAGCAGACTTTGCGCGCCGACGTTGTCACCTACAATACCGTGCAAAACTTGGTCACGGCCTCAGGCAATGTTTCGGTGACGTCCACCAACCCCCTTGATGGTGAAACCACCTTTGCCCAGTATGTGGAATTGACCGGTGACCTGAAAAGCGGGTTCATCCGGGGGGTTCAGATGTTGATGACCAATGGGGCTCGCATGGCCGCCCTCTATGGCGAGCGGGATGAAGCAAGCCAGCGCAAGGAATTCTCCAAGGGCGTTTACACGGCCTGCAATTCCTGTAGTGGTACGGACTCCCCCCTCCCCACCATAACAGGACGGCGGGAAGGCCCCCGCCAACCCGCCCCTGTCTGGCAATTGAAAGCGGCGCGGATCACCCACGACGAGCAGGCCAAAGACCTCATTTACCACGACGCTTGGCTTGAAGTCTTTGGCATTCCGGTCCTCTACACGCCCTACCTCAGCCAACCCGATCCGACAGTTTATCGCCGATCGGGCCTGATGAACATTTCCCCTGGCTCTTCCGAGCAATTGGGTACCACGCTTTACGTTCCCTATTACATTGTCTGGGACGACCACGCGGACTCCCTGGTTGCGGCCCAATATTCCGAAAAGCAAAACGTCCTTCTCCACGGCACATACAACCGGAACCTATACAATGGAGCCCTAATGTTACGTGGGTCCATGGCACCTTATGACCAGGACGGATATTTCCAATTTGATCAGGAATCCAGCGGCGCCTATGACCTCGACAAGACATGGCGGGCTGGCTTCGAAAGCGCCTATACTTCTGACCCCGTTTACCTGTTCCGAGCTGGACTGACCCCGCAGAATGACGCTGCTTTCCTAACCAACAACTTATTTCTTCGCGGCTCTCGAGGGCGAAGTGCATTCTCGGCCGAAAGCTTCTACTTCCAGGATGTGAGCGAGCCCTTGATCCAGGATAAAACAGCTTATGTGCCATTCATGATGGACTACAACCTGGTAACCGACCCCCTGTGGTGGAACGGACACCTGGAAGCCGACCTTAATGGTACCGTCCTCCGCCGTGGGGAAGGCACCAACATGAACCGCGTGATTGGGCGCGTTGGCTACGAACAACCCATTGAGGATGGCCTTGGAAGCGAATGGCTGCTTAACGCCTCTCTGCGAGGGGATTTTTACAACTCCGAGGATGTCATCCTCGACAATGGCAGCAGTTATACGGGCAGCCAGGCCCGCTTTGTCCCGCAAGCCGACATCATCTGGCGCTACCCACTGGTGCGCGCCGCCCAGAAAAGCCGACAAGTTATCGAACCCAAGGTCGGGTTCTTCACGGCCATGCCCCACAACAATCCCGATGAGATCCCCAACGAAGAGAGCCAGGCTTTCAACCTAGACGTCACGAACCTGTTCAACCCCTCTCGGTTGCCTGGGTACGACAGAGTCGAAGGGGGGCAATGGGCCTCCTATTCCATGCGATATGGTTACTACGACGACGACAACCAAAACGTGGAAGTCGAAGTGGGCCAAACATACCGTCTCACCCGCGATCCTTCTCTCTTCGGTCAGGGAAGTGGCATGGAGGGCAACCTCTCCGACATTGTTGGCAGGATACAGTATAATTACGGTAGCTACCTCACCACCTCCTATAGCACTCAATTGGAAATCGACACTCTTCTGCCAAACCGTCACGAATTTACCGTTTCAGCTGGCACAGCGTTAATAAAAGGGTCCCTGGAATATCTTTTTGCCAGAGAAACGGAAACGACAACGGGGACCACCATTTCGGAACGGAATCAGATCACCGGCTCGCTGAGCAGTCGCTTCGGCCGATATTGGAGTGCTTCCGGCTACAACAAGTACAGCATCAATTTGAACGAACCCGTGTCTACAGGTATTACCCTGAATTACGAAGATGAGTGTCTTCGGGTCCAAACCCTGTTCAAGCGGGACTACACGAGTAAGTTCGGAGAGGAGGCGGGCACATCATTCCTGGTCAATCTATCCCTGAAAACCCTGGGTAGTTATTCCTTTAAGCCAGGCCTATTCTCCAGTTCCAGCGACAGCAACTAATCGAGGCTTCCCCGTGACACTCCTATCCCCCACCAAACGCCCATTCAACGCGACGATCCGATCGGACCGTGCAGGTCGGCGATCATGGGTGGTCGGCGTCCTCTCTTCTGTCGCGCTCCTCGCCATGGTCTTGGTGGGATTGGTCGGATTACCCCCCGGCCCAGCCTTGGCCCAGTCCCAGCGCATCGCAGCCGTGGTGAACGAAGACGCCATTTCCGAATATGATCTGGATGCCAGGCTGAACATCGTGATCGCCACATCCAACCTGCCCAACCGGCCGGAGGTTCGGAAGCGGCTGGCCCCCCAGATCCTAAGGACTCTGATCGACGAAGCCCTGAAGCTGCAAGAAGCCAAGCGGGTCAATGTCGCGATCGACAATAACGACATCGCAGACGGTGTCCAACGCCTGGAACAGCGCAACAAGATGCCCCCCGGTGGCTTGAGCGCCGCCTTTAAAAAGGCCGGGCTGGACTGGAACAGTTTGATCCACCAGATTCGCGCAGAAGTGGCCTGGGTTAAGGCCATCCAGACCAGCATGGCCCGTAGCGTCAAGGTCTCTGACGAAGAAGTCGCCCTCTACGAGCGGGAACTTCAGCGGAATATCGGACAGCCCGAATACTTGGTGGCGGACATCTTCCTGCCCGTTGATTCTCCGGCCCAGGACGAGGAAGTCCACACGGCGGCCGAACGCATGATCGAACAGATGCGCCAGGGCGCGAACTTTGCTGCCTTAGCCCAGCAGTTTTCCCGCGGGGCGAGTGCTCAAAGGGGCGGAGATCTGGGTTGGGTTGGGCCAGGCGACGTGGACCAGGAGGTTCTTCAGGCCCTGCGTGCCATGAGCCCCGGCAACCTGTCCCAACCTATTCGCACCTTTGGCGGTTATCACATTCTCCTGCTACGCGAGCAGCGGATCTCCAAGGGAGGCCAAGCTGCGCCGACGATCGCCCTCTCCCGCATCGTCCTTCCCACCCGGGGGAGCCGGGCTCTCACCGCAGGCCGCATCAAGTCCATCAGGTCCCAAATCCAGGAGACCAATTCCTGCGAAGCCTTCAACGCCCTGGCTCAAGAAGTCGGTTCCCCCTCCGGCCCCATGGGTAACGTGGATCCGAATTTGCTTCCGGTAAACGGTCAACAGGCCATTCGCGGTCTTCCCATCGGCAAGCCCTCCACGGGGATCAAACAGGACGGAGCGGAAGTCTATCTGATGGTCTGTGGACAGAACAGCGGTGGTCTGCCAGACAAGGAGACCTTGAGGGCGCGTTTGATCGAACAGAAGATCCAAGGAATCGCCCAACGGCGTTTGCGAGACCTGCGCCAACAGGCCATTATCGACATCCGTGTCTGATCGTGCCCCAAACATGACCTCCTCCCAAAGCGCCCTGGCCCCCACTCTGCCCCTGGCCGTAACCATGGGGGATCCAGCGGGTGTCGGAGGGGAAGTCCTGGCCAAAGCTTGGTGTCGCCGGGAAGAGTGCCGCCCCGGCGAAGAGCCAATTCCAGCCTTTTTCGTCATCGGGGATCCGGATTGGCTTGCCCCCCTCTGCCCCGTTCAGGTCCTGGACGATCCGGCCCAGGCCCCGTTGGTTTTTCCCCGCGCCCTCCCCGTTCTCCCCATCTCCCTGGCCAATCCGGTCCGCTTAGGCCAGGGAGATCCGGAAAACGCCCCAGCCATCCTGCACTCCATCGAGCGCGCCGTTGCCTTGGTTGCTGAGGGTGGCGCAGCGGGACTGGTCACCCTGCCCATCAACAAACATGTTCTCCAGAGCGCGGGTTTCCCGCATCCCGGCCATACCGAGTTCCTGGGCGCGTTGGCTGCCCGCCATTGGCCTGACGCCCCCCACGAACCGGTGATGATGTTGGCTTGCCCCCAATTGCGCGTTGTTCCCGTGACCGTCCATATGGCGCTTCGTCGCGCCATCGAGACCCTGAGCCTGGAGCGTATTCTCACAGTCGCGCGCATCACCGACGCCGCCCTACGCCGGGATTTCGGCATCGACGCCCCGCGACTGGCCCTGGCCGGTTTGAACCCCCATGCTGGGGAACAAGGTCGCATGGGAACGGAAGATGCCACCCTCATCGGCCCCGCTGTTGCTCTCCTGAGAGAGGACGGCATCGACGCCCGGGGCCCCCTGCCCGCCGACACCCTATTCCACACCGAAGCCCGCGAACGGTATGATGTGGCGCTCGGCATGTATCACGACCAGGTCCTCATCCCTATCAAGACCCTCGATTTCCACGGGGGTGTGAACGCGACCCTCGGCCTTCCCTTCATTCGCACGTCGCCAGACCACGGGACGGCCTTCGATATCGCGGGCCAAGGGGTGGCCCGGGAGGACAGCATTCTGGCAGCCCTGCAACTCGCCGGATCCATGGCCCGCGCCCGGTCTCAGCCCCAAACGGATGCCCGGGCATGACCGAGAGCTTCGGAGAAAAACCCTTCGACGGTCTCCCCCCTTTGCGAGACGTGATCGCTGAATACGGTCTGAACGCCCGCAAATCCTTGGGCCAGAATTTCCTATTGGACCTGAACCTGACAGGCCGTATCGCCCGGGCTGCAGGCGATCTAACCCAAGGCACGGTGATCGAGGTCGGTCCCGGTCCCGGTGGCTTGACCCGCGCCCTGCTCGGTGCAGGGGCTCAAAGGGTCATCGCCATTGAACGGGACACCCGCTGCCAGGGGATCCACGCCCAGATCGCTGCAGCTTACCCCGGTCGCCTGGAGATCATCGAAGCCGATGCCTTGAAAATCGACGCTGCCACCCTGGGCGATGCGCCCCGGAAGATCGTCGCCAATCTGCCCTATAATGTGGCGACTCCCCTGCTGCTCGGCTGGCTCAAGACCCCCCAGGCCTTCGACTGTCTGGTCTTGATGTTCCAGAAGGAAGTCGTAGACCGCCTCGCGGCCAAACCGGGAACCAAACACTATGGCCGGTTGTCGGTGATCGCCCAATGGTTGGCCGAGGTTCGCCCCCAGTTCGAGGTGAACCCGCGAGCCTTCACCCCTCCGCCCAAGGTGACCTCCACGGTGGTCCGCCTGGATCCCCGCCCCGAGCCCCTGGCTCCCGCGCGCATGGAAACCCTGGAGAAGGTCACGGCTGCGGCTTTCGGCCAAAGGCGCAAAATGTTGCGGGCCAGCTTGAAGTCGCTGGGTGACGCCGAAGCCCTGTGCGCTGCGGCGGGCCTAGACCCCACCGCCCGGGCAGAGACCATCTCCGTCGAGGGCTTCGCCGCCCTTGCGCGGGCCGTTGATGGAGCCAGATGACCCCGACTTTGGGTATGGGGACCACATTTCCAAACCCGGTGCTCAGTAGAGCGTCTTACCTGATTTGTGCATCCACGGGACACGGCAGGGGGTGGTTTCCACAGCCACGGGGCTTTGCCCCGTTCCCCCACTGGGGCCGAAAGGCCCCTGACCCCAGGTCAAAAAGCGGTGCCCGGGCTGCCCCCTCACCCTTCTGCGTGGCGCATCCTGTTGACGAAATCCGCCAGCCCGATCCGGCGGTGGCGGCGCAATCGTTCGGCCCTTAGGATAGCCTTCACCTCGGTGATGGAGCGCTCCAGATCATCGTTAACGATGATGTAGTCATATTCCGAATAGTGGCTTATTTCGTCGAGCGCCTTGGCCATGCGCTTGGCCACCACCTCGTCGCTGTCCTGGGCCCGGGCCTTCAGTCGCCGTTCCAACTCGCCGACGTTTGGCGGGAGGATAAAAATAGAGACCAGGTCGTTCTGAGCCTTTTCCGCCACCTGTTGGGTGCCCTGCCAGTCGATGTCGAACAGGATGTCCCGGCCACTCCGCAGAGCCGTCTCCACCGGATCCCGGGGAGTCCCATAAAAATTATCGAAGACCCGAGCGTGCTCCAACAGGCCATCGTTGTCGGCCAGGGCCTTGTACTCCTCCACGGAAATGAAGTGGTAATGGACGCCATCTTTCTCCCCGGGGCGGGGTGGACGGGTGGTTACGCTGACGGACATGTCCAGCCGATCCTCATCGGCCAGCAAGGCCCGTGAGATGGTGCTTTTGCCCGCACCCGAAGGCGAAGACAGGACCAACATCAGCCCCCGACGGGGGATCTCCACTTTTACGGACGCGCCAGCGCCAGAAACGGAAGAAGCGGTAGTGAGAGCGGGTTGGGGCATGGGTTGGGGCCTATTCAATATTCAGGATCTGCTCGCGGAACTGGTCGATGACGGCTTTGATCTCCAAACCGATCTGGGTCAAGGCCACATCCTGAGACTTGGAACACAAGGTATTGGCCTCCCGGTTCAATTCCTGAGACAGGAATTCCAGGCGGCGGCCCACAGGTTCCCCCTGACCCAGCATGTCCCGAGCACTGTCCAGGTGGGCGCCCAAGCGGTCCAGCTCCTCACGAATATCGCCCTTCACGGCCAACAGGGCCAGTTCCTGGGCCAGACGATCGCTATTCAGGGCATCAGGGGTGGTTTCCAGCAGGTCCGCGATTTGGCGGCGCATCCGCTCCTTGACCACGTCCGGCCGAAGGGCCTCTACCGCTGCCGCTTCGGCCCGCAGGCTCTCCAGGCGATCCAGATGGCCCAACAGAATGGCCGTCAGCCGCGCGCCTTCCTCGGCCCGGGCTGCGGCGAGGCCATCCAAGGCTTCCAACAGCGAGGTGATCATGGCCGCCTCCCGCGCCGCCTTGGTTGCCTCGTCCTCGTCGTCCTCGGCCATGGGCTCCAGCACACCGCGCATGGCCAATAGGCCGTCCATGCGGGCCGGATCCACACCCTCGACTTTCCAATCGGCGGCCAGGGCGACCAATTGGCGGAGCAGGGGCTCGTTCAGACGATAGGCCGGTTCAGCATCCGCGCGGGTCACATTCAGGTTGACGGTCATATTGCCGCGCTTGAATCGCTCGGCCACTGCCTTACGCAGGGGTTGGTCCAGGGCATCACTGCCCGGCGGCATCCGCAGGCGCAGGTCCAGCCCCTTGCCGTTCACGCTCCGGGCTTCCCAAGCCCAGGCGTGGGACCCTAGGGTTCCTTGAGCGCGGGCGAAACCGGTCATGCTACGGGGAGCCATGGAGACCTCCAAAAGGGGATAGAGCAATGCGCCTTTATACGCGCGGGAGCGACCAAAGGGAAAGCCCTGCCCAAGCTCAAAATGACGTCACCTTGGTAATCCCTTGGCGCCTCCTCAGCCACGGAAGTAGACTGGCCCCATGAAAAATCCCCGCCGAATCCTCATCACCGGTGCCTCCTCCGGTTTAGGCGCCGCCCTGGCCCGCCGCATGGCCACCCCGGGAGTCTCCCTCGTCCTGGGCGCCCGGCGCCTGGATCTGCTGGAAGCGGTCGCGGTTGCCTGCCAAACCAAGGGGGCCGAGGTGTCGGTTGCCTCCGTAGACGTGACCGACCGGGAAGCCGCCCGCACCTGGGTTCTGGCGGCCGATGGGGAGGCCCCCCTTGATCTTGTCGTCGCCAACGCAGGGATTTCCGCCGGATCGGCCGGACAGGGGGGGGAAAGCGAAGACCAGAGCCGCAGAATCCTGGAGGTCAATGTCAGCGGCGTCCTCAACACCGCAGAGCCCCTCCTCCCCCGCTTTGTGGAGCGCCGCCGGGGACAGGTGGCGCTGGTTTCCTCCCTGGCCGGATACAGGGGCTACCCTGGGGCTCCGGCCTATTGCGCCAGTAAGGCCTGGGTCCGCGCTTGGGGGGAAGCCACCCGCCTGCGGCTCGCGCCCGAGGGAGTGGAGGTCAATGTGATCATGCCCGGCTTCTTCCGCTCAGCCATCACCGAAGCCAACGATTTCCCCATGCCCTTCCTGATGAGCGAAGAAGAGGCCGCCCGCCGGGTGATCCGGGGTTTGGCGGCCAACCGGGGGCGTATCGCCTTCCCCTGGCCCATGGCTTTTGTCGCCTGGTTGCTCTCAGCCCTGCCCACCGTCTTGGCGGACCCCGTTCTGGCGCAAACGCCCCATAAGGGGTAATGGCGGGGGAACCTTCTCCCCTCAGCCGCATTGACCCTGTGATTTCCAATCACAAAGGATCAGGACACCATGGCCACCATCACCCTGAACATGAGCATTCTGTCCCCCTTGATCGCCTTGGGCGCGGGGATTCTGATCCTCATCATGCCACGTCTGCTGAACTATGTCGTGGCAGGCTATCTGATTCTGGTGGGCATCCTGGGTCTGGCCGCCGGCCTATAATACCAAGCGGCGCGGGTTGAAACCCACGCCGCTTTTCTTGCGTTCAAACGCCAGGCGGGCTTCTACGCGCCATAAGGCGCGGCGGCCACTTGGCCGCTTCCAAGGTGCGCTGAGTCAAACTCACCGCACCTTGGTATAAGCACCATGAACGATCAAAGTATGTCGCGTGAAATATGCGTCACGCGACATACGCTCAGCCTCCAACATAGAAAGAAATCGTCGTCGCAATCTGTTCCGAATTGGTCGCGATTCGCCCGACGACTGTCCCCCCATCTCTTCATCCCGTATCACCGAAATGGGGGCATCGACTTTCAGCGACACCCCCGATTGATCAGCCTGCTTTCGGGATACCGTGGATATATCCGACACCACCGCCGAAGCGATCATGGTAGGCCGCGTTTTCCAAGGGCTCCAGTTCGGCCTTCACTTTATCATGGAGTCCTTTCCCCCAATCGCCGGGGTGCTGGAAATTGCTCATGACATAGGAAAAGCCGTTCAGGTCATCCACGGCGTGTAGACCGGTGGATTCGGCTCCAGCAGGGCAGGACAGGATACGGGACAATTTCTGAGTATCCACGTTATAGGCCCACAGGAAGTTGTTCACATGCATCCCGCTGTCCTCACCGATAAAGAGGGTCCGCCAGCGTTCCGAGAACTTGATATTGTCGGGGTTGGCGATCCGGTCCACGTCGGCGGTATTCCCCACCGCATCCGGTTCAGCAAGATCGCGGCCGACCAATGCAGGAACGGCGGCCAGGCTGACCGGGACCCAATCGCTGGGAATGGCGTTTCCGGCGGTATCCGTCTTCCCGCCTTCCATGGGCCAAGCGTAGACGGCACCGGCCTTGATCTGATCCACCTTAATGGGGTTCTTCCCGTCGCTCATGGACTTGTAGATGTAAGACATGGCCGAATAGCCGATCTTGTCCTTGGCGTTGACCGTGGTCCCTTCCATTTTGGTGAATGCCAAGGTTCCGCCCGCCAAAGGGGCGTAGCGGTGGGTTTCCAAAAAGGCAGCAGCCTTTTCCATGCCCGGCTTCACTTTCACCCACTCTTCCTTGCCGCTGCGACGGATCTTGGTAAAGGACGCGTCCTTCGGATCCTCATGGGCGACATCCAGAATATCAGCGGCGGTCAGGCTGTCGGCCAGCCCCATGATCTCATCACTGGTCGCCTCGCCCAGAAAGACCCAATCCAGATCGAAGCGTCCGCCCTTGTCCAGCTCCACCCCATCCTGCTGGGTGACCTTGGCAACGTAGAGTCGCCCCGAAGACAGATCGGCCGGCTTGTCGGCGATGAACATGAACAAGCCGCCATTGGTGGCGTCATCGCCCATAAGGGTGGTCCGCTGGTCCGGCATGACCTGTACCAACTCGTGGGAAATGCGCCCAAGGCAATAGTGCTTTTTGATCGAACCGGTTCCGTCCGTGTTCACAGTGACTTCCGGGAGATGGCCGTAGTGATAGGGATTGGCCTTGGCCGGATCGCCAAACAGGTTGGCGCTGAACGCCTTGAACTCGTCGTCGTCTTTGGCCTTGGTGGCGTCGGGTTCATATTCCTCGCTGGACAGGTGGGTATTCCAAGGGGACAGACTGCCGCCACAGGTGATCCACAAACCGTTCACACCGCTCGTATCAACCGGGTGGTATTGAACGAGGGACAGCTCGCCCGTGTCCGGGTTTTGGTCAAGGGTCAGCACGGCGATGGGAGAGGGCAGCTTGCCATACATGTCTGAACCGTCGTAGGCACGGGAGGTGTATTCGAATTGAACCACGGCGAATAAAGGATTTCCTTTGACACCCGGCACCTTGGCGCCATCGACCTTGAGCAGACTGCTCCCATCGGGGCAATCGGAGAAAAACTGCCGCTTATCCGGAGCCGAGGGGTCGTGGATCGGCTGGTTGTTGATGTCCAAATACCCGCCAGCGATGACTTGTCCCCCTTTGCCGTCCGGCACGGAATCGCCTGTCACAAAAAACGGGGTGTGGCCCAGATCAAAAGTCTGCTGGGCGCCGTCGTCGTAGGTGGCAACCAGTTTAGATCCAACCGTCGTGAGAGCCTGATCCTTGGCCGTAGCGGGTGCCGCCATGCCAATGAAGTCCACCGACTTGAGCGCCTTATTCGGAGACGCCGCCCAGGCGGGCATGCCACCCGCCAGGGAAAGGACCGTCGATTGCAGGATGGGAAGGCAAGGGGCTCCCGCCAGGATGCGAAGCATCGCACGACGTGTGGTGCCAGTGGAGCTAGTCATGTCCGAGGTCCTCTAAATTCAGGAAGAGAAAAACAACCCGCCAGAACGAGGGGTTGCCATACGGACAGACAGTAGCGATTTAGTGTTACACTATAAGATCATTACCATTGCGCTTTCATGATGCGGACCCAATTGACTGACCACGCCAATTGAACAGCATAAAAATCAGAGACTTACAATTTTTTCTATTAAATAATTCGGGTTACTAAAGGGGAGTCTTGCTTCCGAACTGAGCCGCTCCCCTTGTCCAAGCTTGAAAAAACACCACATGCGACTTCCGGCATCACTCCTGCGCGTTCACCACTTCTCCGTGGCGGGTGCATTCGGCAACGGCCAGTTCCAGGAAGGTCGGCGCGATGTCCTCGGGCTTTAACAGGGTTTCCGGATTTTCGCCAGGGTAAGCACGGGCGCGCATGCCTGTTGCCGTCTTGCCCGGATTGATCAAATTCGCCTTGATATTGGTCTTCAGGATCTCCTGGGACCACGTCTTGACCATGACCTCCAGGGCCCCTTTGGTGATGCCATAGGTCGCCCAATAGGGTCGGCGCCCATCCGACGCCCCCGAAGTCACGAAGATCGCCCGCCCGGCGTCCGACTGGCGTAACAGGGGCTCGAAGGAACGGATCAGCCGATAGTTTGCGGTCAGGTTGGTGGCAATCACCTGATCCCATTCCGTCGGCTTAATATGACTGATTGGCGTGAGACTCCCCAAGAGCCCGCCATTGGCCACCAGAACATCCAGCTTGCCGAACCGATCAAACAGGGCCGCGCCGATCTGATCGAGGGCATCAAAGTTGTTCAAATCCTCGGCGATCAAAGTGGGAGGAAGGCCCCCGTCTGCCTGGATTTCGTCGTCCAATTCCTCAAGCGCGCCCTTGGTCCGAGCCATGGCGATCACATGGGCCCCCTCGGCGGCAAACAGCTTGGCCACGGCCCGGCCGATTCCCCGGGAAGCACCGGTGATGAAACAGATGCGGTCTTGCAGGCGGCCGACCATGGGGGTTCTCTCCTGAAAATCAGTCTTAAAAGGGAAGAAAAAGAAGGAAACGGCGAGGCCCGCAGGCCCCGCCGACGTCCTGATTAATCGTTCAACAGAGTCATGCGGCGGATCGGATCCCGGCGGCGGTCTTCGTTCTGCAACGGATAGAACCCCGAGAAGCAGGCGTCACAAAACTGGGGCAGCTCCGTATTCCGCACGGCCACGCCCGCAGCCCGGTACAGCCCCTCCAAACTGATGAAAGCCAAACTGTCCACACCCAGAAGCTTGGCCATTTCCTCGAGCGAATGGTTGGCCGCCAACAGCTTGTCCCGCTCTGGCGTATCGATGCCGTAGAAACAGGGCCAACTGGTCGGAGGGCTGGCGATGCGCATATGCACCTCCGTCGCTCCGGCCTGACGGACCATCTCAACGATCTTGGTCGAGGTGGTCCCGCGAACGATGGAATCATCCACCAAAATCACCCTTTTGCCTTCCAACTGGCCACGGTTCGGATTGTGCTTGCGCTTCACCCCCAAATGACGGGTCTTATCCGTCGGCTGGATGAAGGTGCGGCCCACATAGTGGTTCCGGATGATGCCAAATTCGAAGGGCAAACCCGCTTCTGCGGCGTAACCGAGCGCACTTGGCACACCCGAATCCGGAACGGGAACAACCACATCGGCTTCCACATGGCTTTCCCGGGACAGCTCGCTGCCGATGGCCTTGCGCACATCATACACACTCCGTCCCTCCACAAAGCTATCGGGACGGGCGAAGTAGATGTACTCGAAGACGCAGAAGTGAGACGGTGTCCGGGGGAACGGATGGATCGAGCGCATTCCCGATTGATCCACGACGATCAGCTCGCCCGGCTCCACATCGCGAATATACTCGGCACCGATGATATCCAACGCACAGGTTTCCGACGCGAAGAGATAAGCGCCATCCAACTGCCCCAGCACCAGGGGACGAATCCCCATGGGGTCACGCACCCCGATCAGGGCGTCGTTGGTCAGCGCCACGATCGAATACGCGCCTTGGACCTGACGCAAAGCGTCGATCATACGGTCTTCCACCGAAGAACAGATGGAAATGGCGATCAGGTGGATGATCACCTCGGTGTCGCTGGTCGACTGGAACAGGCATCCCCGGTGGACCAGCTTATCCCGCAGGGTCATGGCGTTGGTCAGATTGCCGTTATGGGCAATCGCCAGCCCGCCGAAAGCGAATTCTGCGAACAACGGCTGAATGTTACGCATCACGGTGCCGCCGCTGGTGGAATAGCGCACATGCCCGATGGCCGAGGCGCCCGTAAGCTGGGACATGACCGTCTCGGAGGTAAAGTTCTCCGACACATGGCCGGGTCCCTTCACGGAGTGGAACTGGGCACCGTCGTAGGTGACGATGCCCGCAGCTTCCTGACCCCGGTGCTGCAGGGCATGCAGTCCCAGCGCCGCATGGGCTGCGGAGTCCGCGTCGGCAAAAACGCCGAACACGCCGCATTCCTCCTGCAGTTTATCATCGTCGAAGGGATTGGTGGAGATGTCGGTTTCGCTCAGGGCCATTGTCTCGGTTTCCCGTGGGGCGCCCGAAAGGGGACGACGCCCGGCGGCTAGGGTTACTGGGTGCTCTCGATAAGGCGGTTCATGTCCTCGCGCTGACCCTGGCCGTAACCGGGCACCTTGTTCGCGGGGGCATCCGGCGCCTCGGGCCGGGGGGTGTTCATGCGCTCGAATTCCTTTTGGACCTCATTCAGGGTCCGACCTGTCTTCAACAGATCTTCTGCGTCTTTTCTGGTGGCCTGGGCGTCGCCTTCCAGCCGCTGTCCCTGCGCCCGCCACGCCGCTGGCAGCATGGCCATGACAGTCGCCGTGCCCCGTTCGATCATAGGCATGCTCTTGGCCTGTCGCATCCAATCCGGATGATCTTGCACCGGAAGCAACCATGCCAGCACCGCATACAGTCCAATAACGATCATCCCACCCCGGAAGAGCCCAAAGGCAAACCCAAGGGTTCGATCCAGGGAATTCCGCGTTGCCATTTGGATGTGCTTGTAGATTTGGGTTGCGAGAATGGAAAAAACCAGCAGAGAAACGAGGAAAAGGACAACAACCGCCCCGATGTCCGCAGCCATGGGGGCACTGGGAACGAAGTCCGTAAACACCGGACCGAGAAGAGGAAGACCGAAATAGGCAACAAGAATCGCCCCCGCCAAGGCAAGCACCGACAGAAGTTCGTGCACGAGTCCGCGAAAGAAGGCCAGCACCGCAGAGATCACCAGGATCAACAACACCAGGGCATCCACGGGATTGACCGGCCAGCTTTCCATCTATTCCCCCTCCGAGGGTTGCGCATTCGGGACATCAAACAGGGTAAGCAGATCTTGAAGATGACCAATTTCCCGCATTCGCAGGCCATCTTTCTGGGTGTTCCCTTTGCGCCCCTTCGTTTCACGGGGGCGGTTGGGAACCAGGGCCTGTTCGAAGCCCAGCTTGGCGGCTTCCTTCAGCCGTAAATCCCCTTGCGAGACGGCGCGCACCTCGCCCGACAGACCGATTTCCCCAAAGATCACCATATCCGGCGGCGCGGGAATGCCGGTGAAAGAGGAAATCAAGGCCGAGGCTACGGCCAAATCTGCAGCAGGTTCAGAGATCCGGAGCCCTCCGGCCACGTTCAAATAAACGTCATTTCCGCCCATGGCAAGGCCGCACCGGGCCTCAAGCACGGCCATGATCATGGACAGGCGTCCGCTGTCCCAGCCAACCACCGCGCGCCGCGGGGTGCCCAGGCCGGACTGGGCCACAAGGGCTTGAATTTCCACGAGCATGGGGCGAGTGCCCTCGATCCCGGCAAAAACGCAGGATCCGGTGACATTGCCCCGCCGTTCCGCCAGGAAAAGCGCCGAGGGGTTGGGAACCTCCGTCAGCCCCGCGTCGGACATGGCGAACACACCAATTTCGTCCGTCGCACCGAATCGGTTCTTTACCGCCCGCAGAATGCGGAACTGGTGTCCCCTCTCCCCTTCGAAGTAGAGAACGGCGTCGACCATATGCTCCATGACCCGGGGGCCAGCCATTTGGCCCTCCTTGGTCACATGGCCCACCAGGAACAGGACAAAGCCGCGCCTTTTGGCCAAGCGAATGAACTCATGGGATCCCGCACGCACCTGGGCAACCGAGCCCGGGGCGGAATCCATGGTGTCCAGGTACATGGTCTGGATGGAGTCGATAACCACCACATCCGGTGGCGCGCCCGTATCCAGGCTGGCGATGATATCCCGCACGTTGGTGGCCGAAGCCAGAGCGACGGGAGCCTCCTCCAACCCCAGCCGCAGGGCGCGCAGGCGCACCTGATCAATCGCCTCTTCCCCGGAGATATAAACGCATTTCGCGCCACCCCGGGCCAGACCTGCTGTGGCTTGCAACAGAATGGTCGATTTACCAATGCCTGGGTCACCGCCCACCAGCAGGGCGGACCCGGGAACCAGCCCTCCTCCGGCCACCCGGTCGAGTTCCGCTAACCCCGTGGGCAGACGGGGTGGTGGGGCCGCAGCCCCCTTCATGGGAACGAATTCGATCTTGCGCCCGCCCCTGCCCCCGGTTTGCCCCTTGGGTAAAGCTTCGGCTGGGGCCTCTTCCTGGATGGAATTCCACTCGCCACAGGCCTCACACTTCCCCATCCAGCGGGAGGTGACCGAACCGCAGGACTGGCAGACAAAGCGGGGGGACAGCTTAGCCATAGCCGGGTTCAGGTCCTATCCGGTGTTTTGGGCGAAGTCGGCGTCTGGGACGCGGTCCCGCCATCATCAAACTGGCGTCGAGCCGCCTTGCCCTGCGCCTCCGCCTCCACAAAGGAGCGATCATGGGCCCCCTCCCGATCGGACCAATGCAGGATTTTCCGGGTGATGAACAGGTAGGGCCCCTTGTAGTATTTGCGCCACAAGCGGGAGGCCGGAGAGGGGCTTTTGACGATGGCCCATTCGCGGGCAGTCATTGCCTCAGGGCAATATTTGCGCTTGTGCTTAAGCAGATGCCGCAGGTCCTCCCGCGCCAGGGTGCGAAACCACCAACTCCGCGCCTTGTGCGTGCTCGCGATCTGGAAATCAATCAAAGCCGGGGACCCATCGGGACGCACCAACCAATTCGGCTCCTTCGCCAAGTCGTTGTGGGCAATGTTCAAGCGATGGATCTTACGCAACAGACGGAAAGCTTGGGCGTAATAGGCCGGATCCCGGGGTTGCGCATCCCACATGGGGTGGCCGTCAATCCATGCCCGGTAGAGGTCGCCCCCACTGTCGGACAACAGGGCCGGTGCCCAATCCACCATACCCAAGCGCTTGAGGGCCTTGCCTTCGTTGCGGCCAAGCCAGAGGGCTAGAGGGCGAACCCACCAGCGGGAATGGCCAATGTCCCGTCGCACAACGGGACGGTCACCCAATTCCGGCGCCCGGCCCAATTCGATTTTGCTGAACAGGTCGGCCTTCAGAAGCTTGTCAACCGTCCAGCCGGGGATGGGGGAAGGTCCCTTACGCATGGTGGAGACTCATGTCAGGCACGCACTGTCATTTGGATCGGTCCCTCGGCCCGGCCATGAACGAATTGATCCACGTAGGGATTGCCCGAATTGTAGACTTGGTCGGACGGCCCCACCCAGATCACCTTGCCCTGGTATAGCATGGCGATACGATCGGCAATCTTGCTGGCGCTGGCCATGTCATGGGTAATCGAAAGGGCCGTAGCACCCAATTCCCGCACGCATTTGACGATCAGATCGTTGATCACGTCGGCCATGATCGGATCCAGACCGGTCGTGGGCTCGTCGAAGAAAATCACATCCGGATTGGTGGCGATGGCCCGGGCCAGACCCACCCGCTTCTGCATGCCCCCCGATAATTCGGACGGAGACAGGTCCGCCACATCGGGGCTCAGGCCCACCTTACCCAAGGTCTCGATGGCGATATCCCGCGCATACTTGCGCTTGGCCCTGCCGCTTTGGATCAAGCCAAAGGCCACGTTTTCCCAAACGGGCAAGCTGTCGAACAGGGCCGCGCCCTGGAAGAGCATGCCGAACCGAGCGAGCATCTCCTCCTTCTCCCGCCCCAATTGGCCAATCGTCTCCCGACCATCAATGCAGATGGAGCCAGCGTCAGGTCGCATCAGGCCGAGGATGGATTTCAGCATCACCGACTTGCCCGTCCCCGACCCGCCGATGATCACCACAGATTCCCCAGACTGGACGGACAAATCCACCCCGTTGAGCACCTGCTTGGTCCCGAAGGCCTTTTTCAGGCCGCGCAGTTCGATTTTCGGCGTCTTGCTCATTGGGCGAAGAACAGTTCGGTGATGATGTAGTTGAAGACCAGGATGAGGATGGAGGCACTGACCACAGCGTTGGTGGTCGCCTTGCCCACCCCCTGGGCCCCACCCTTGGAATAGTAGCCATGGTAGCAGCCCATGAGCACAATCAGGAAGCCGAAGACCGCAGCCTTGCACAGACCGCTGATCACATCCAAGGGCTCCAGGAATTCCCAAGTCCGGGCAATGTAGTTCCCTGGATTGAAGCCCAGCTTGTAGGTCCCGATCAGATACCCGCCGAAAACCCCTAGAATATCGGCAACAACAACCAAAAGAGGCAACATCATCACCCCCGCGATCAAACGGGGTGTCACCAGATACTTGAACGGGTTGGTGGACAAGGTCGTCAAAGCATCGACCTGTTCGGTCACCTTCATGGTCCCGATTTCCGCCGCCATGGCCGCGCCAATCCGCCCGGCAACCATGAGACCGGCGAGCACCGGCCCCAACTCCCGGGTGATGGACAGAACAACCACGGTGGCGATGGCCCCCTCGGCGGAGAACCGGGCAAACCCGGTGTGGCTCTGCAGGGCCAGCACCATGCCCGAGAACAGTCCCGTCAAACCAACCACCGGCAGGGAGTAATAGCCGATCTCGACCATCTGCTTGAAGATCAACCGGGGATAGAGCGGAGGACGAAAACAGTGACTGACCGCAGCTCCGGTGAAAATGGACAGTCGGCCCACATGACGCAGGAAAGTCAGGAAGAACCGACCGATGACCGCCAGAAACGCCATCATGGGGCGTTCCCCTGCCCTGCACTGGATTGGGTCCCGCCATTGAAAAGGTAGGTCCGGGGATACCGTGACCCAAGGCGGGTCAGGATCTCATAGCCGACGGCATCGCATTCGTCGGCCAGGTCATCCACGCCATGTCCTGGACCGATCAACTCGATCCATCCTCCCGGATGCGCCAAACGTTCCGGCGCGTCCGTCACGTCGAAGGTGATCAAATCCATGGAAACCCGTCCGACGAGGGGCACCGGCCATCCCCCCAGACGACCCATGCTCCGGTTGCCCGCAGCCCGCGGATACCCATCCGCGTAGCCCACACCCACGGTCGCCAAGCGTCGCCCGGCTCCGGCATGATGGGTCGCACCATATCCAACGGGGCATGGGGTGTCAATCTGGCGGATTTGCAGGATTTTCCCTTGCAGACGAACCACTTGCCCCATGGGGTTGGGTGCACCAGCGGTCGGATTCCCTCCGTAGAGGGCGATCCCGGGCCGCCCCAGCTCAAAGCGGAATGCCGGATCCAGAAACAGGCCCGAGGAATTGGCGAGACTCGCCGGAAGCTGGGGGAAGGCCCGGGATACCTGCTGAAAGGTCGCCAACTGCTGGGCATTCAGGGGATGGTTTGGCTCATCAGCGCAGGCCAGATGGCTCATCAGAAGGACCGGCTCCATGGCCGCAAGGGGACTGCGGTCATGGATCAGGGTTTGGGTTTCTCTCCAGGATAGCCCCAACCGGGTCATGCCCGTGTCCACATGGAGGGCACAGGGAAGGCGACGCCCCACCTTACTGCAGGCCTCGCCCCAGGTGGCAATCTGATCGGGGCTGTTGAGCACGGGAATCACGCCATGAGCCACCATCTCCGCAGCCCCACCCGGGGGCGGCCCGGACAGAACGAAGATCCGTACCGACTCGGGTAACAGGTCCAGCAGAGTCAGCGCCTCGTCCACCTGGGCCACGAAAAAGGTCCGGCATCCGGCCTCCACCAGGGCAGGCAAAGCCTGGCGGGCGCCCGTGCCATAAGCATCGGCCTTCAGCACCGCTGCGCAGTCTATTCCAGAGGCTCGCTCCGGTGCCATACGTGCACGAAGCTTGCGCCAGTTGCCAACCAGGGCGTCAAGGTCAATGGTGAGGGCTGCCGTCGCGCGTTCCGGGATCATCAATACTCCTCGGGTGGGGGTTCGCCGCCCTGCAGATTGCCAAAGCGGGTGTAATTGCCGTCGAAGAACAGGCTGACAATACCGATCGGACCGTGACGCTGCTTGGCGACGATCACCTCAGCTTTATTATGGGCCCTTTCGCTTCGCTCCACCCAGGCAGCATGTCTTTCATCGAACCGTTCCCGGGTTTCTTCCGGCCTTTGGGACGGCTCAACGCGCTCCAGGTAATACTGCTCGCGATAGACAAACATCACCACGTCGGCGTCCTGCTCGATCGACCCAGATTCACGCAGATCGGACAGTTGGGGGCGTTTGTCTTCTCGCTGTTCCACCTGACGGGACAACTGGGACAGCGCCAGAACGGGAACGTTCAATTCCTTGGCCAGAGCCTTCATGCCCCGGGTGATGGCCGAGACTTCGTTCACACGGCTATCGCTCCGCTCGCCGGGATTGCCCTGAAGGAGTTGCAGGTAATCGATGACGATCAGCCCCAGACCATTTTCCCGCCCCCCGTGGGTCCGGGCCAAGCGACGGCACCGGGTTCGCATGGCACCGACCGACAGGGCGGGCGTATCATCAATATAAAGCGGCACCGAATGCAGGTTCGTGGCCGTCTGAAGCACCCTGTCGAAATCTTCGTTCGCCAAATCGCCGGTCCGCAGACGGTGGGAGTTCACCTCGGCTTGTTCGGACAGAATACGGGTGGCCAACTGTTCGGATGACATTTCCAGGGAGAAGAAGACGACGGATTTCGCGGGCTCTCCCTCCTGGGCCCTCTCCCGGAAAAAAGAGGCCGCGTTAAAAGCGATGTTGGTGGCCAGCGCTGTCTTACCCATCGACGGACGCCCGGCCAGGATCAAAAGGTCACTGTCGTGCAAACCACCCAGCTTTTTGTCGAGGTCGGCCAGCATGGTCGGAACACCCGAGAGTTCGCCGTCTCGCTTATGGGCCAGTTCCGCCAAATTAATGGCGCCAATGAGCGATTCCTTGAAGGTTTTCGGCCCACCGTCCTGCTGTCCCGTGGTCGCCAGTTCGAACAGGCGTTTTTCCGCGTTTTCAATCTGAAGGACCGCCGAGCTATCCAATTCCGCCTGGAAGGCCTCGTTGACCAGATCCGTCCCCATGGCAATCAGCTCGCGCCGCAGATGCAGGTCGTGAATGAGGGTGCCGTAATCCTCGGCGTTGATGATGGTCACCACCGAATCGACCAACTGGGCCAGATAGCGGGCGCCCCCCACCTCCGCCAGCTCCTCCTTGTGCTCCAGATAGGGCTTCAAGGTCACTGGATTGGCCAGATGCCCCCGCTCCACGAGGGTCTGGCAGGCATCGTAAATCGTCGAATGGGCCGGATGGGAGAAATGATCGGCCCGCAGAAAGTCGCTGACCTTCTCCAACACCCGATTGTTGGTCAGAATGGCCCCCAGCAAGGCTTGCTCCGCCTCCAGATTGGCCGGTGGTTGGCGCGTGCTCATCAGTTCGCCATCCTCCCCCTGGCCCAACTCCGCATGGCCCAACGCCCCCTGGCCGACTGCAACGGGGCTCGGCTCAACAGTACCCGACATCTCATACCCTGAAAAACCGGCCTCCGACATGTCGTGGTCGGGCATATCGGCATAAGCCGAATCCGGAATGGGCTGATCCGGCGGAGGAAGGGCACCATCATCCATGGGGGGGTCCGTGGGAGTATCGGTCATGGCGGGAGTGTATCAGTCAGAAAGGGGTGTTGGAAAACCTCCCTGAAGACATCGGGACATTTCCCATAAAAAAGGGAAACGGCGCGCCCTCCGGGGAGACCGCGCCGTCCTTGATCTTCAACGGCCCCCAGGCGGGCGACCGTTAGGCCCTTAAGCCTGGTCGATGTCGCCTTCGTAGGAGGGAAGGTCCTCCTCATCCTCGTGCACGACTCCGTCAACCTGCTCCTCGCCCCCTTCGGCTTCGGCGACCGTCGCCTCTTCGGTGCTCGCCAGCAGCGCGGCGGCGGCAGCTTCGGCCTCAGCGGCGGAACGGGCGATCACGCAGGTGATGGTGATCACCACTTCCGGATGCAGGGAGACCCGAGTGTCGAACCGACCCAGTTCCTTGATGGGCTGATTCAGCAGCACCTGCTGACGGCTGACGGTGAACCCATCTTCCTTCAGGGCATCGGTGATATCGCGGGCGGTCACCGACCCATAGAGCTGACCGCTCTCGCCGGCTTGACGGATCATGACCAGATTCAGGCCTTCCATCTTGACGGCAACGGCCTGGGCCTCTTCCTTGCGCTTCAGATTGATGGCTTCCAGCTCGACCTTCTTGGAGTCGAAGTACTCCATGTTGGCCTTGCTCTTCCGCAGAGCCTTGCTCTGGGGCAGCAGGAAGTTCCGGGCATAGCCGTCCTTCACCTTCACCACATCGCCCATAAACCCAAGGTTCTCGATCCGCTCGAGAAGAATCACTTCCATCATCGTCATGTCTCCCGGGTCCCTATGGACCCTATCCGGTCTTGGGCGTTGCCCAAGGGTTTAGATCGTTTACGAATTCAAGCCCCTCCCGAACGCGGTGGTCCGGGAACGACAATTCGCCGTTTTATGGCGAATTCCACAAATCCAGCGACCGTCAGGGCAATAAGCGACACCGACGATCCCAGGATAAACAGGATGTAGAACCCAACCAGCGCCATCTTGGGCTGGGGAAGGGTTCGTGCAGCCGCGTGCACCAACACGAGACCAAGAAAGACCAGCGGTACAGACAGCATGATCGCGGCATTGGCCGCCAAATAGCCCACATCACCGGGCAGAACCACCCCCGCGACGCCCAAAACAAGGAACAGAACCGGCTGCCACCCAGGCAAGGCAAGGGTCCGGTAGTTCGGCGTTGGCCGCCGCGCCACACCGCGCCGCGCCGCCCACCATTGAGCAACCACTCCCCCAACGGCCACCAGCGTCAACCAATAAGCGAGGAAGGTCCCTGGCACATTGGCAGGAATACTTTTCAACAACTCCGCCTGAACCGTCGGATCGGCGCTGGCGGAAAACTCGGAAATCATGGCAGCCATGACCTCCGTCACCAAATCCCTCAACGCGCCGTCTTCATGCAAGCCACTATCAGACGGGAGGATCGCCGCAGCGTAAGCGGGCAACCCCAGGGCAAACAGGATCAGGAACGGCACACCGGAAGCGGACAGCCAAGCCAGGATATGTCCTGGCGGGTACCAAGCGTCCGGCCCATCCTGGGGGGTGAGCGGCCGCCCAAGCCCCGGAACAGGGCGCATCGCCAAAAGGGCGACGACCAAAGCGGGCAGCAACTGCAGACAAGCGTAGGTCGGAAGCATCGCCGAGGGAAGAACGATCAGGGTGGCTGCGCCCGCGGCCAAACCGGCGACCAAGGCCCCCACGGCCCCGAAGCGCAAACCGCTGACCATGATGGGGATCACCGAGGCCTGCATCAACATCAAGCCAAGCACCGGAACATAAAGCACCGAGGCAAACAACATGGCACTCGCCAAACCAGCGAGGATCGCCTGGTGCGGGATCCGGGTCATGGGACCTTCTCTCTCCCCAGGTCCGGTCTGGAACGGACCCAATTCCGAAATGCAAGAGGGTGACTTGAGACGTGCCTTCCACCAGCCCCCCTTCGACCCCTCCCGCAACATACCTGGGGAAGGAGCCCTTCAGGGCGGAGGAGAATCGGGGAAGGGATAGACAGGATGTCGACCCCACCCCGCCTTGAACACGGGCGGAGCAGGGTCGACGGTCCGGTCTTACTTCATCACGTAAGGAAGCAGAGACAGGAACCGGGCGCGCTTGATCGCGCGGGCCAGCTCACGCTGCTTCTTTGCGGACACCGCAGTGATACGGCTGGGAACGATCTTGCCACGCTCGGAGATGAACCGTTGCAGCAGCTTGATGTCCTTATAGTCAATCTTCGGGGCGTTGGCACCGGAGAACGGACAGGTCTTCCGACGACGGAAGAATGGACGACGGGGAGCGGGCATCATTCGCCTCCTTCACGCTGTGGACGACGGTCGCCACGGTCACCGCGAGGGGCCCGGTCACCGCGATCTCCCCGGTCTCCGCGATCACCACGGTCGGGGCGATCCCCCCGTTCGCCACCCCGACGGGGGCCGCGCTCGGGTCGATCGTTTTTCTGCATCATCGCCGAGGGGGCTTCCTCCAGCTCATCGACCTTAACGGTCATATAGCGGATGACGTCCTCGTTCAGACGCAAACGCCGCTCCATCTCGTGGATGGCAGGCGCCGGCGCATCGATATTCAGGAACAGGTAATGCCCTTTCCGGTTTTTCTGAATCCGGAAGTGGAGCGTGCGCAAACCCCAGTATTCCCGCTTGGTGACCGAACCGGCCCCCTCGGAAATCATGGCGGACACTTCATCACCCAAGGTATCAACCTGGGCGTTGGAGATGTCCTGGCGCGCAATAAGCGTGCATTCGTACAAGGCCATTTTGTGGTCCCTTATGGCTTTTCTCTTCCCCCGTTCCGTCATCCGAAAGATCACGAAACTAAGGCATAGCCGATCGATGGGGTCATCGATGGCAAGGGTTCTGGAAGGGGCGGACTATACACACCCAACGGCTTGACGCAAGCGAATCCGAAATCCACTGCGACCCTCCCTTGGCCCGAACCTTGCTTCCCATCCCCCAGTGTCATCCAGAAGGAGGAAGAATATGCCGACTGATTCAACCCAAGCCGCCGTCTTGGGTGGCATGGCCTTAGGGGCACCGACCACCGACCCCGCGACACTGGCGGCCCAGCGCAGTGCCGCTAAGGAGGCCGCACGCAAGGCGGACATCGCCACCATCAAGGAAAAAGGCTTCTCCACCTATGTCGCGGAATTACAGGAGCAGAAAAGACAGGAAATGCGCGACAAAATCCTCGAAGCCATGGGGCTGGATGAGGATGCCCTAGAAAAGATGTCACCGGAAGAACGGAAAGCCATAGAAACCCTCATTTCCCAGGAAATCCAGCGCCGGATGACCGCCAACTCCGTCATCAACGAACAGAACAATGGGGCCGACGGGAAAGAGAGCCAAAACGACGGCAAGACCGGCTCCTTTCTATCCAGCACCCTGGCGCCCAATCAGGATATCCTGCGCGTCCTGCAGGAAGCCGACCAGACCGCGCTTGGAAACCAACACCGCGAAAAGGCGAGCGAACAGAAAAAATCTGCATAACCGGGCAGATCTTGCCGAGAGGCAGCTGAATTAGGTGCCTCCGGCTTGACATTCCGCTCCCTTACCGTCTTTCTAGCCGCCCACGCGCGAAAATTCGGATCGCTCCGATGACAGCGCATCAGAATAATCAGCGGCTTTTTGACACAGCTTTTCGGGAGCACACCATGACTCGCGCATTCGTCTTCCCCGGACAGGGATCCCAGGCCGTCGGCATGGGCCAAGCCCTAGCCGAAGCCTTCCCCCTGGCCCGCGAAGTCTTTGAGGAGGTCGACGATGCCCTGTCGCAGAAGCTGTCAGCCCTCATGTTCGATGGCCCGCTTGAAGAGCTGACCCTGACGCAGAACGCCCAGCCTGCACTGATGGCCGTTTCCATGGCGGTGGCGCGGGTGCTGGACCACGCGGGCATAAAGGTCGCCGACACGGCCATTATGGTGGCAGGCCACTCCCTGGGAGAATATTCGGCTCTGGCCGCCGTCGGCTCCCTTGGGCTGGCCGACACGGCCCGCCTGCTGCGTATCCGCGGCGAGGCCATGCAGAAAGCCGTCCCCGTCGGTGAGGGCGCCATGGCCGCCCTGTTGGGCCTGAGCCTGGAAGACGCCCAAGCCGTGGCCAAAGAAGCCGCCCAGGGCGATGTCTGCGAGGCCGCGAACGATAACGCGCCGGGCCAAGTGGTGATCAGCGGAAGCAAGACCGCCATCGACCGGGCCATTGAAATCGCCAAAGGAAAGGGGTGCAAGCGGGCCATGCTTCTGCCAGTCAGTGCCCCCTTCCATTGTGCCCTGATGGCCCCCGCAGCCGAGGTCATGGCGGAGGCACTCTCCAAGGTCACCATTCGCGTGCCGTCGGTTCCCCTGGTGGCCAACGTGCGGGCCGCCCGGGTCACCGACCCCGAGGAAATTCGCCAATTGTTGGTAGAACAGGTTACCGGATCGGTGCGGTGGCGCGAAGGCGTGCTGCATATGGCCGAAAACGGGGTCACTGAACTGGTGGAACTGGGGTCGGGCAAGGTCCTCGCCGGGCTGGCCAAACGGATCCACAAAGACCTCACCGCCCGCTCGATCCAGGGCCCTGCAGATGTCGAAGCCTTCGCCAAGGACGTATAGTCGTCCCCTGACCGCCCTTGTCCAGACATCCAATTCCCCATATACCCATCTACTAAGAGCTTAAGGATCTTAAGATGTTCGATTTGACCGGCAAAAAGGCTCTGGTGACCGGCGCCTCCGGCGGGATCGGCGCTGCCATCGCCAAAGCCCTGGCCGACCAAGGCGCCGCCGTGGCGCTCTCGGGCACCCGACAGGACGCTTTGGAGACGACAGCGGCCACAATTTCGGGCGAGTCTTCCATCCTGACCTGCAATCTGTCAGACCCCGACGCCGTCGAAGGCTTGATCCCAGCCGCCGAGAGCGCTCTGGGCGGTCTTGACATTCTGGTGAACAACGCAGGACTGACCCGCGACATGCTGTCCATGCGCATGAAAGACGAGGAGTGGTCCCAGGTCATCGACGTAAACCTGACCGCGACCTTCCGCCTTTGCCGCGCTGTCCTCAAGGGGATGATGAAACGCCGCTGGGGACGAATCGTCAACATCACCTCCATCGTCGGCGTCACCGGCAATCCAGGGCAAGCGAACTACGCCGCCTCCAAGGCGGGGATAATCGGGATGAGCAAGTCCATGGCCTCCGAGGTCGCCACACGTGGGATCACGATCAATTGCGTGGCGCCAGGCTTCGTTGCGACAGCCATGACCGACAAGTTGAGCGATAAGCAGAAGAGCGCAATTCTGCCCCATATTCCCGCAGGCCGGATGGGCACGCCGGAGGACATTGCCTCTGCCGTTACCTACCTGTCCAGCGCGGAAGCCGCCTATATCACCGGCCAAACCCTGCACGTAAACGGTGGAATGGCCATGATCTAGGTAATGGAAATCCAACAGGATTTCCTGGAAGATTTGACAGCGAGGGCCGGAAACAGGATGTTTGTGCTTCCACTCTCGCCCTTGCACTGGTCTTCCCAGAACAAGTGTGTTAGGCAAGGCGCTCCGTGCGGAGGCCGATCCTTCTTCAAGGTGGCGATCATGCCGACCGCCGCATCCATCAAAAAACAGTGACTTCCAAGGATTAGACGAAAATGAGCGACGTCGCCGACCGCGTTAAGAAGATCGTTGTCGAGCACCTGGGTGTCGAAGAAGCGAAGGTGACGGAAAACGCCAGCTTCATCGACGATCTGGGCGCCGATAGCCTGGACACCGTGGAATTGGTCATGGCGTTCGAGGAAGAATTCGGCTGCGAAATCCCCGACGATGCGGCCGAAAAAATCCTCACCGTCAAGGATGCCATCGACTTCATCCAGTCGAACAACGGATAATCCCAAGCCTTTGGGAAGGAGACGTGGAGCGGTCTTCAGGCCTCATCGACCCGAAGGAGACCCCTTCGTTTCGGCCAGCGTTCCTTCCCGGGTTTTGGATTGACCGCAACCTATATGGACAGTGATCCCGATAGGTTGACGGCCTTGCAGTGGATCAGGAGAAGTCGGGAGATGGCCGCTCTGGCGCCGTCCCCCGAAATCCCTTCTGTTCCGTTTGGGCCATTTTCCGACTACCCCGCCTTGGGGCGCGGGTCTATCGGGTTGGCGATGGGGGGAGGCAGTCTCCGCCATCGTGTCACCCCTCCGGACTGGTCACGATGCAGTCTTGTGGAGACGCTTTCCTCTGGAACCATCTTCAAAGAGGGTATCGAGCGCACAATGCGCTGACGAACTGTCTGGTGGTCGGCTGGCTGAAAAGCTTTGCCGCCGGTCACCGGGCACTTTAAACTTGACCGCCGCTATTAATGGGACATAGGCACGCCATGAGACGAGTTGTCGTCACCGGGCTGGGAATGGTTTCGCCCCTGGGACTGGGGGTGAAGGCCAACTGGGAAGGACTGACCCAGAGCCGCTCCGGCATTCGTAAGATTGACCGCTTCGAGGTTTCAGACTTGGCCGCACAGGTGGCCGGACTGATCCCCGGCAAGGACCAACCCAATGGGTTTGATCCAGACGCCCTGGTTACGCCCAAAGAGCGGCGCCGCATGGACGATTTTATCGTCTATGGCCTCGCTGCAGCCAAAGAAGCCGTCGAAGATTCCGGTTGGATGCCCGAGGACGAAGAGGCCCTCGAACGCACGGGCGTGATGATCGGATCCGGCATTGGCGGTCTCCCCTCCATCGCAGACACCGCCCTGCATCTGGAAAAAAACGGCCCCCGCAAGATCAGCCCCTTCTTCATTCCGTCGGCGCTGATCAACCTGGTTTCCGGTCATGTGTCCATCCGCTATGGGTTTAAGGGCCCGAACCATGCCGTGGTCACCGCTTGCTCGACAGGCGCCCATGCCATTGGCGATGCCTCCCGCCTGATCATGTTCGGAGACGCCGATGTGATGGTGGCCGGGGGCGCTGAGGCGGCTGTCTGTCGGATCGGCGTCGCCGGGTTTGCCGCCGCGCGCGCACTGGCGACCAAATTCAACGACACCCCGGAAACCGCATCCCGACCCTATGACCGCAGCCGCGACGGCTTCGTCATGGGAGAAGGCGCCGGCGTTGTGGTGCTTGAGGAATACGAGCACGCCAAAGCCCGGGGCGCAAAGATCTACGCAGAAATCGTCGGCTATGGCATGTCAGGGGACGCCTACCATATCACGGCGCCGGCCGAGGATGGGAACGGGGGAGCCCGGGCCATGAGGGCCGCCCTAAAGAACGCCAAGTTGAACGTGGAGGACATTGATTATGTCAATGCCCACGGGACGGCGACCATGGGCGACGTCATTGAACTGAACGCCGTGAAGCGGGTGTTTGGTGATCATGCCTATAAGCTGACCATGTCCTCGACCAAGTCGGCCATCGGGCACCTGCTGGGCGCTGCGGGCGCGGTGGAAGCCATCTATTCTATCCTGGCGATCCAGAACAATCTCGCTCCGCCGACCTTGAACCTGCATGATCCGGATGACGGCTGCGATATCGATCTGGCACCGTTAGTGGCCAAGGAGCGCCCGATCAAACGCGCCCTGTCCAACTCCTTCGGGTTTGGCGGCACCAACGCCTCCCTGATTATTGCGGAAGCACCCTAGAGTGAAATGGGATCACCTTGGGACAAGCTGGCCCCATTCCACTCTCATTCCATAAGTTTTAGAGTATCTTCGAGGCCAAGTTTGGTCACAAAGCGATCCAACTTGGCCGCGGAATACTCTAAAACAAGAAGCGTTGGAGGGAGTGGCCGGATAGCGGCTGTTGGCTGGTACCCGCCCCTCCCCGCTTCGCCCCGGGAGCATCCCGTCAAGCCGAAACGGGGAGCATGACGACCTTGCGCGCCTTTCTTGCCCTCCTCCTCTTCATTGCGACCCTGGGGCTTGCCGGGTTCATGGGTTATGCCTATGTGACCGGTGAATTCCGGGCCAAGGGTCCGCTGGCCGAAGAACGGACCGTTGTGATTCCCCCGGGCAGCGGGGTTGACGCCATTGCCCAGACCCTTGCCCAGGAAGGGATCATCGCCGAGCCGCTGGTGTTCAAAATTGGGGTCCGCTTGTCTAAGACCGGACGCCAGCTCAAGGCCGGTGAATATCAGTTCGAACCGGGTGTAAGCCCCGCACAAGTCATGGATCTTCTCGTGGCCGGCGCGGTTGTCCAGCGCCGCTTCACTGTGGCCGAGGGGCTGACCACCGCGACCATCCTGGATATCATTCGCGGAGTCGAGGGCCTCAAGGGTCCCATCACCTTAGCCCCTGCAGAGGGCGCCCTCCTCCCCGAAACCTATAACTTCCAGAAAGGTGACACCCGGGACTCGGTGATTCGACGCATGGAAAGAGCCATGACCGAAACCCTGGACCGTCTGTGGGAAGGGCGGGCCGAAGGGTTGCCGATTTCCACCAAAGAACAAGCCCTCATCCTGGCTTCTGTGGTTGAGAAGGAGACGGGAGTCGCCACGGAGCGGCCCATGGTGGCCGGTGTCTTCATCAACCGCTTGCGCAAGGGCATGCCGCTACAGTCTGACCCTACGGTTATCTACGGCCTGTCAGAGGGCACCGGCCTCCTCGGGCGGGGCTTGACCCGCAAGGACCTGGGGAAAGAGCACCCCTGGAACACCTATCGGATTGGCGGCCTTCCCGCCACCCCCATTTGCAACCCCGGAACCGACGCCATCGCTGCTGTTCTACACCCGGCGGACACCGATGCCCTGTACTTCGTCGCCGATGGCACAGGAGGACACGCCTTCGCCCGGACCCTGGATGAGCACAACCGCAATGTCCGGGCTTGGCGGAAAGTTCAGAAGTCCCAGCCTTCCCGCCAGTAGATTCAGGCAAGCGCTTCGCGCCGTTTCCTTTCATTGAGGAACAGGCCCCACCACATCTTCCGTCTATTGACACACCGCATCGAATAAATAGGCCGGTTGGCCTCCCTTGTTCCAGGCCCTGGCCGGGGGCAGACCATCCTCTCCCAAAGTGTTTCCCTCGCCCACACTCGCCCAGCTTTTTGAAGCGCAATCGACTATCCGTTGCAGTTTCAGGGGCTCCGGTTCATCCCGTCCGATCAACAGAAGTTGAACCCAGACCTTTTGGGGATAGTCCGGATTGGTGCGCGTTTCCGGCTTATCAAAAATCACCAACCCCGAGTCCTGGGGAAAGATGTAGGTCCAAGGTTCAAAGGGACTTTCCGAGGGAATGCGCTGGATCACCGCCACGTCCTTCGGCAAGGCTGCGGCAATGCGATCCGCCCATGTGTATCGGTTCCAGGAATTGAAAAGGATGACCGTCACTCCGACGGTCACAAGAAGCAGGGTTTTGGGCGCCTTACGTCCGGTGATTCGGAACACAAGCATCAGCAGTCCCGCCGCCGCCAGACCCACGCAGGCAACGACAATCAGATCAAACAACATGGAAAGGTCTCACTCCAATTAGAGTATTCCGAGATCAAGTTAGGTCACTTCGCGTACGGTACACGCCAATGTCTTATATTTTTTGGGCGATTGCCCAAACCCATTTGGTGGCAAATGCCCCCAAACCCCCATTTTTCTTTTACAAATAAGAGCTCGGCGCCTGGGGGCTTTTGGCCCCAGTGGGGGACGGGGCAAAGCCCCGTGATGGGAAAACACCCCCTGTCGTGTATCGTGGCCCAGTTTGACTCAAGCTGATCCCGTTGCGCTCTAGCTCAGTAGATCGCCCATTCGGACGGCCTTCTTCCGGCCTTCCAGGGCCGAAGCCTGGACAAGCATCAATTCAGCGGTGCCAATGGCGTCAACCAGGGCATCATGGGCGCGATAGCGGGGCAAACCATAACGGTCCCGGATCCGGGCCAGCCGCAGGTCCCCCTGCTTGATCTCCCGATTGCTCCGCGCGAAGGCCTTGCGCTCCAGCACCATGGTATCGACAAAGGGAATATCGAGGGGATTGCCATAAAGTTGGCGGCAAGCCCGACTGAGGAAAAACCGCTCCAGTCGCGCGTGGTGGGCAATGGGCACCCGCCCTGCCATGGCCTTCAGCACATGGGGCATAACCTCGCCCAGACTGGGCGCATTCTCCAGATGCCCATCCAGGATCCCGTGGATCACCGCCGTTTCCTCCGGCACCGGGCGGTGGGGCCGGATCAGGTGATACCCGGCCTCGGACAGCTTCACACGCCCTTTGATCACCGGTACATAGCCAATGGACAGGATCTCGTCATGGTCCGGATCCAGGCCGGTGGCTTCCAGGTCGATGGCCAGGAATTCCACCCGATCCCAGGGCAGATCATGGGTGCCATAATCCTTGCGATAGTATTCCTTCAACGGCCCATGGGGCGCCCGCATACCCAACCACCAGCGGCGCAGGTCGATGCCGAAGACATGGCGCCACAGGGGCTCCATGGTGTGGACATATTTGTCATAGGCCTTGTCCACCATGCCGGTGCGCAGACGGGTTTCCTCGATCCCCTCCCAGTCGTCCTCGCGGGGCGGGGCGCCCTCATGGGGTGAGGTATCCTCATGGGGTGAGGTATCCTCGTGGGGTGGGGCGCCCTTACGGGGTGGGGCGCCCTTACGGGGTGGGCCCTCATCGGGGAAAGGGGCATCAGCAGGGCTCCCTTCCGGCGGCTTTTCCTGGGTCATGGTCAGAACCGCCCCGCCTGATAGGTATTGGACATGGCCGCCTGCATGGTCTTGACCACGCCAAAGGCATCCTTCAGGTGCGACCGCTCGAAGCTGGAAAGGGCCTCCGGTTCCAGGTAGTTGTCTGCCTTCTCGCCCAGGCGGATCTTCCGCGCCTGATGACGCAGACGGGTCAGGCTGATGAATTCCAGGGCGTCGCGCAGATCCATGGCACCGTCCTGGCTGATGGCCTTGCGTTCCATGGCCAACATCAACCGCTCATGGGTATTGACCGCCTTCACTCCGGCCGAAAGGGCATAGACCCGAGCAAGATCGATGATCGGGACGACACCGGTGTGCTTCATGTCCAGGGTCCGATTGTGATCCCCTCCCCTGATCAGCACGAAGTTACGGAAGAACCCCACGGGTGGTTGGTGGGTCAGGGCATTACCGGCCATATAGGCCAGGAAAATCTTGTTCTGCTGACATTTTTCCAAAACCAGGTCTTGAAGAGCGTCAAACAAGGCCTGCTCACCGTGGATGAAGCGCAAGTCAAAGAAGATGGAGCTGAGCATGAGAGCCCTCGGCTCCGGCTCCTCAATCCACTTTCTGAAATACCCTTTCCAGGTTTTCAACGGGCGACGCCACTGGTCCGTCATGGCCATCATCTCGCCGGGGCAATAGACATAGCCGCAGGTATTCAGGCCATCGCAGACAATCTTGGCCAGCCGGGCGAAATAGTCGCCGTGGCGGGCCTCGTCGAAAGCGTCATCGAGGATCAGGCAATTGTCCTGGTCGGATTGGGCAGTCTGCTCGTGCCGTCCCTGGGATCCTGCGGCAGCCCAGGCATAGGGAATGGGCGCAGGCCCCAGTTGGGCTTCGGCAATCTGGATCAGCCGCACCGTCGCTGCGTCGGTCAAGGTCGAAACGATATGGCCGATGTTATGGGCCGTCGCCCCGGACTCCGCCATCTGATGGACCAATTCCGGGATATGGGACAGCACTTCCTTCAGTCCATCCGCATCGGCCCGCTTATGGATGTCGCCCACCAGATAGACCGGAGAATTGGTTTGGGTGCGGATCAGGTTGGTGGTGGTGATACAGCCCGCAATATCCGCCCCCCGGACCACCGGAAGATGGCGGATGTTGTAGCGGGACATGGTCAGCAGCGCGTCGAAGGCATAGGCCCCCACGTCGAGACGGATGGGATCGGCGGTCATGACCTCTTTCAGGGGGGTCCCGTAAGCGATCCCCTCGGCGACCACCCGGTTGCGCAAATCCCGATCGGTGAAAATTCCCACCAACCTCGTCCCTTCGGTGACCAGGACACAGGACACCCGGTTGTCTCGCATGCATTGGGCAGCCCCCTGAACCGTCGTTCCGGGATCGACGGTCACCGGGTCCCGGGTCAGCATCTCCTCCAAGCGAATGGAGAGCATGTTCAATTCCGGCTCGGCCCCTTCGGCGCCTTTAGCGGTGGACAATCGTCCCCCCACCATGGGGGCGAAGAAGAAATCAATCTGCTTGTAGGTCTTGCGCAGGGTGTCAAAACGCTTGGCCGGAAGCTGGTACAGAAGACTATCTTCAATCGCATGACTGCGGTTGATCGCCTCCCCCCGGATCAGGGCACGCACACCGCAGACTTCCCCCTCGGACAGACGGGCGAGCAATTCCCCCTCTGGGTCATGGGTTTCCACCGCACCGGTGCGTACGATGTATAGGAATTCGGCGGGCTTGCCCGGCGTGATCAGCTCCGTGCCCTTGCGGGCATAGCGGATCTCCACCTCCTTGGCCAACTGGTCCTGCTCCTCGACGGGCAGGACGTCAAAGGGATGGGTCGCGGCCAGGAAGTCCCGTATTTCGATCAGTTCCACATCCATCTTGGTTCCCCTGCTTCCATGGGGCCGATCACCGCAGTCTCTCTCCCGGCGGTGTTCAGCTCAGAAAAAAGCGGACCCCACGACAGCCGTGGGATCCGCCCAGGAATTTTCGGTGCCTGGGTCCGGTTTCCCGGACCCACTCCCCATCCTTAGTGGTCGTGGGCGATCCCAGCGCCACGCGGCGTCCGGATGTCCTCGACCAAATGCTGGATATGCGCGGGAGGCTCGTTGGTCACCCTCGAGACGGCGAAGGCCACCACGAAGTTGAGGATCATACCAATGAAGCCAATACCTTCCGGAGAGATGCCGAACAACCAGTTCGCCGGAATGTTCTCCGCCATCGGGGTAATGAACACGCCCTTGAAGTACAGGATATACCCCATGGTGAAGACCAAACCGGTCAGCATGCCCGCGATCGCGCCTTCACGGTTAATCTTCTTGGAGAAGATCCCCATGATGATCGCCGGAAACAGCGAGGAGGCCGCCAGACCAAAGGCGAAGGCCACCACCTGGGCGACGAAGCCCGGTGGGTTGTACCCCAGATAACCGGCGATCCCAATCGCGACGGCGGCGCCGATACGACCGGCCATCAGCTCTGCCTTTTCCGACATATCCGGCAGCATCACGCCCTTGAGAAGGTCGTGGGAGACGGAGGAGGAGATCACCAGGAGCAGCCCCGCAGCGGTTGACAGCGCCGCAGCGATACCGCCCGCAGCCACCAGGGCGATGACCCAGTTGGGAAGCTTGGCAATTTCCGGGTTGGCCAGAACCATGATGTCCCGGTCAACATGCAGCTCGTTGCCCTTCCAGCCGAAGGCTTCGGCCTTCGCCTGCATCGCGGCGTTTTTGTCATTGTAGTATTGGATATGACCGTCGCCGTTTTTGTCTTCCCAGTCGATCAGGCCGGTAGCCTGCCAGCGGGTCATCCATTCGGGCACGTCGGCGATGGCTAGGTTGCCGTCCTTGCTGCCCACTTCACCGGTTTGAATGGTGGTGGTCAGATTGTACCGGGCCATGGCGCCAACGGCCGGGGCGACGGTATACAGCAGGGCGATGAAGACCAGGGCCCAACCAGCGGAAGACCGGGCGTCCTTCACATTGGGAACGGTGAAGAAGCGCACAATCACATGGGGCAGACCCGCCGTACCCACCATCAGGGCCGCTGTGATCGCGAAGATGTCGATCATGCTTTTGCCACCGGCAGTATACTCAAGGAAGCCGAGGTCCTGCACGATCTTGTTCAAAGCGTCCAACATGTAGGCACCGCCACCGGCCTTGCCTTCCACAACGGTGGATCCAAAGGCCAACTGGGGTATCGGATTGCCGGTCAGCTGGAAGGCAATGAAGACGGCCGGAACCGTATAGGCCAGGATCAGCACGCAGTACTGGGCCACCTGGGTATAGGTGACACCCTTCATCCCGCCGAGCACGGCATAGACGAAGACGATACCCATGCCGATGATCAAGCCGGTCAGCAGGTCCACCTCGAGGAAGCGCGCGAAGACGATCCCCACGCCGCGCATCTGACCGGCGACATAGGTGAAGGAGATGAAGATCAGGCAGACCACGGCGACAATCCGCGCCGCCGAAGAGTAATACCGGTCGCCAATGAACTCCGGCACGGTGAACTTACCGTACTTCCGCAGATAGGGAGCCAGCAGCATCGCCAGCAGCACATAGCCACCGGTCCAGCCCATCAGGTAAACGGAACCGCCATAGCCCAGGAAGGCGATCAGGCCCGCCATGGAGATGAAGGAGGCCGCAGACATCCAGTCGGCGCCGGTGGCCATGCCGTTAAGGACAGGGTGCACCCCCTTGCCCGCGACGTAGAATTCGCCCGTGCTCGCAGCCTTGGCCCAAATGGCAATGGCGATGTACAGCACGAAGCTGGCACCCACCACCAAATATGTGAGAGTCTTAAGATCCATAATATCTGTCCCTTTGACTTCAGTCTTCTTGCACGTCGAATTCTTCGTCTAACTTATTCATCCTCCACGCATAGTAGAAGACCAGAACAAGGAAGACGTAAATCGAACCCTGCTGGGCAAACCAAAAGCCCATATGGAAGCCGGCGATCTGAATGCTGTTCATCGGCTCCACAAGGAGAATGCCCAAGCCATAGGACACGACGAACCAGACCACGAGACAGGTCATGATCAATTTGAGAGTTGCCTTCCAGTAGGCCGCTCCCGATTTATTGGGATCACTCATGGTGAATCACCTCCCTTTAAGGTTTTCATCCCCACTCCGACAGACAGGACGCGCAAAGCGCCCAGGGGCCGCCGTTCATTCGGAAAAACCAGGAGGAGACATCGGAACCCACTCCCCCCTAAATTCTTCTTATTATTGTTCCGTAGCTGGCCCCACGGCGCACAGCATATCGATTCCAACGCTGAAAAAAAGCGGAAAAACCGCTTGCAGGCCAGGGCCCCACCCAATTCAAGATGGCAAAAACTTGGTTTTTCAGGGGGAAATCACAAAATCGCCTGATTTTTCATATTCTTACCGACAATTCGACTAATCTGTAACGATATTACTCAAGACCCGATTCTTGGTTCTTTTGCACCGCACAATCGCCCATATATCCGGGATGCGTGAGAGATCGCCCCAAATAAAATGCTGCTTTGCCGCGAAGCTCCCATCTCCTTCCGGTTTCCCCTTCTGAAAATCGAAAGGTCAAACTTCAGTGTTTATCTTCGCCCAGGCCCATGACACCGATAGCCATGGCGACACCGCCGAAGGTCACGATCAGGCCGAAGAACAACAATCCCCCATAGATATACCATTCGCGGGAGGCCATGATCAGCGTGCGGATGGAGCCGACATCAAGGTAAAGGAGCAAGCCTCCGAAGACAAAGGCTCCAAGCACTCCCACAGCGAGATGCCCCAGCATGAAACGCAGGGCGCGGATTTCATAGGGTTTTAGGGGCATGACAATCCATCCTTCTGACAAGGCGGCGAAGCGAAGAAGGCAAAGGCGAGCAAACTTTAAGACACTCTAAAATTACTACAATTTAGATCACGGCTTTGAAATTCGGTCGATCAGACCGAATTTCAAAGCCGTGATCCAAGGCTAACCCTGGCCGCCCTATTGTGCGGTGTCATTGATCAATCGCAAGGCGGGCCAGCAGCAAGCTCCCCAGCCTCAGGCGACCTCGCCCATTTCCGGGTCTTCTCCCAAATCGCGCATCAGCTTGGCCACTTGGTCCCCGACCTCTTGCAACATGTGGGGATCTGTTCCGCGAATCACCACACTGGCGCCGATCCGATTTCCTTTGGCGAAGGGATAGCTCCCAATATCCGTGTCCGGATAGCGGTTCTGCAGATCGCCCAGTGATCCAGCGATATCCCCTTCCCGCACATGGGACGTCACAGCCAGGGAACGGATTGGGGCGCCGCCGGTCAGGGTATGGGCAATCCCGTCAAACATGGCACGCATGATGGACGGCACACCGGCCAAGACATGGACGTTCTCCAACCGAAACCCGGGCGCGGCACTCACCGGGTTGTCGATCAGATCGGCCCCCTCGGGGATATGGGCCATGCGCAGACGGGCTTCGTTCAGGTCCGTATGGCGCTCGCCATAATGGGCCTCTAGCCGACGCTTGGCCTCGGGGTTCAACACCACCCTCGCACCAAAGGCGGCGGCCACGCATTCGGTGGTGATATCGTCGTGGGTGGGGCCGATGCCCCCGGTGGTGAAGACATAGGTATTGCGGGACCGCAGGGCATTCACGGCCTCGACGATGGCGTCCTTGTCATCGGCCACCACGCGGATTTCCTTGAGGGGAATGCCCATCCCCGCCAATCGACTGCCCAGCCATTGGCCATTCACATCATGGGTTCGACCCGAAAGAATCTCGTTGCCGATGATGACGAGAGCGGCAATGGGGGCGACGGTAGAGGTGGCTGCGGACATAGAGGATCTCCCGGTTATGCAGTACTCCTCCTACGCTGGAGAAGACACGCCGGATCCTTTTACAGCCAATCCTGCAACAGGGGAATGAGCGGCAGGTCCGCCGGCGGCATGGGGTAGTCCCGCAACCGGGCGGCCCGAACCCAGGCCAGGGTCTGTCCCTCCCTTCCCATTGGCGTGCCCTTCCATTGCCGACAGACGAAGAGCGGCATCAACAAATGAAAACGCTCGTAAGAATGGGACGCGAAGGCGAGCGGCGCGAGGCAACTGGTCCGGGTGTCGATGCCCAATTCCTCCTCCAGCTCCCGCACCAGAGCGGCCTCCGGTGTTTCGCCCGGGTCGACCTTGCCTCCGGGGAACTCCCACAGCCCGGCAAGACTTTTCCCCTCTGGCCGCTGGGCGAGCAGAATCCGCCCATCCACGTCGACCAAAGCCACAGCAGACACCAGAAGAATCGGCAGATCCCCCTTGGCCGGGCGGTTTTCCGCCGCCCAGCATCCCTCTTCCACGATCCCGTCGGACAACACCATCGGTCGATCAGCTCCGATAGTCGGCATTGATGCTGATATAGCCATGGGTCAGGTCACAGGTCCAAACGGTGGCCTTGCCCTTGCCCAGGTTCAACTCGACCTCGATGTCCACGCTCTCGCCCTTCATATGTGCGGCCACGGGGCCCTCGTCATAGTCATGGACCGCCATCCCCGCCGCAGCGATCACATGACCGCCCATGCGGATTTCCAGCAAATCCCGGTCCGCTTCCTCGCCGGACTTGCCCACAGCCATGACCACCCGGCCCCAGTTGGCATCTGCCCCGGCCACAGCGGTTTTCACCAAGGGAGAATTGGCGATGGACAGGGCGATGGTCTTGGCCGCCTTGTTCGACTTGGCACCGCTCACGGTCACGGTGACGAACTTGGTCGCGCCCTCCCCATCCTTGACCACCTGGTGGGCCAAGTCCTGAAGCACGGCAAGAAGAGCCGTCTTGAAGGCTTTGAGCTTGGCGTCGGAGGCCTTCATGATCGGACCGTTTCCGGCCTGCCCGGTGGCGAACAACATCAAGGTGTCGGAGGTCGAGGTATCCCCATCCACGGTGATGGCGTTGAAGGATTTGTCGACGCCCTTGGCCAACAGCTCCTGCAACACGTCAGCGGGCAAAGCGGCGTCCGTGAAGACATAGGACAGCATGGTGGCCATGTCCGGAGCAATCATGCCCGACCCCTTGGCGATGCCGCAGATGGTCACGGGCACGCCGTCGATTTCGGCGGTAGCCGTGGCGCCCTTGGCATAGGTATCCGTGGTCATGATGGCGCCGGCTGCCTGTTCCCAGGTGGCCTTGCCCAGGCTGTCGGACACCGTCTCCAGCACGGCGCTGATCTTGCTGTCATCCAGTGTCACGCCGATGGTGCCGGTCGACGCGATATAGACCTCGGTCTCGGCGCAGCCCAGGGCCTTGGCGGCGCTGGCCGCCGTCCGCTGAACCGAGGCAATGCCGTGGCTGCCGGTGAAGGCATTGGCGTTTCCGGCATTGACCACCAATCCCCGGCCCTGACCATCGCTCGCCTTCAAGGCGGCCCGGCACCAATCCACCGGCGCGGAGCGGGTCTTGGATTTGGTAAAAACACCCGCCGCCGTCGTGCCCGCCGCCAAGCGAACCACCAGCAGATCCGACCGGTTCTTGTAGCGAAGCCCGGTGTTATGGGCGGCCAGCTCGACACCGGCGATGGGCGGCATCTCGGGGAAAGCGGCGGGGGCGAGGGGAGAAGCGGTCGTGCTCATGGCGGCTCACGAAGAAAGAAGCGGGACAGATGCCCCTGGTGGAAGGAAAACCGTCGATGGGTTCGAAACCCCGAACCCGCATAAGACAAGGGGGAGGAACACTTCGCCCCTCCCCCTCGTATATAGCAAGTTCCCGCTGGAACGCCTACTTCTTGGGAGCCTCGTCCTTGGCGGCCTCGTCGGCCGCCTTGTCCTCACCTTCGGTCTTGGCCTCTTCCAGGGGCTTCCCGTCAGGGGTGAAGAGAGAGATCTCTGCCTTTTTCTTCAGGGCCTCAATACGGTCGCCAACGGCTTTGTTGGCCAGTTCATTCTTGATGTCCTCCTCAACCTCAGACAGCGCCGGGAAGGCCGTATCGCGAATTTCCTCGACCTTGATGACATGCCAGCCGAAGTCGGTCTTCACCGGTTCCTTGGAGACCGTGCCGGGCTCCATGGCAAAGGCTGCCTCAGCGAAGGGGGGCACCATGCGATCCTTGGTGAAGAAGCCCAGGTCGCCGCCCTGCGGGCCGGAGGGACCGGTGGACTTTGTCTTGGCCAGCTCGACGAAATCGGCACCGCCGTCCAGCTCCTTGATGATCTCCTTGGCCTCGTCTTCCGTCTTCACCAGGATATGCCGGGCATGAACTTCCTTGGCGGGAACGAACTCGGCCTTGCGCTTTTCGTACTCGGCCTTGATGGCCTCGTCGGTGACGGTTTCATCCACCACCTTCTGCATGTAGGCCCCGGCGATCAAGCGGTCGAGCAGAGCGGCCATGCGCTTCTGAACCTCGGGGTCATTTTCCAGCCGCTCGTCCCGACCCGCCTGGGTCACCAGATCGGCCTCGACCACAGAATTCAGGATATGATCGTAAACCATGCTCAGGGGCATGGCGCCGAGTTGGGGCTGGGCGGCCTTCATTTCGGCGAAGCGGTCTTCAACCGCAGAATAGGGAATCTCGTGCCCATTGACCCTGGCGACAACCGCATTGGGGTCCGCCTGCGCGGCTTTCGTATCGTCCTGCGCCAGGGCGGGGGCGGCGAGCAGGGGCAGAGCGAGGAATCCGGCCAGGGTGGCGCGGCGGACGCGGGTGGAAAGCATCAACACTGTTCCTTGTCTTGTTCTGAAGTGCGTCTTGTTTGAAAGACCCCTGGGCTCCGCACCCCGGAACGGATGTGGCGAAGCCCGGGTCCCGACGCCCGGAATGGGTCTGGTGCGTGGAATGATCACGCGAGTGTCACAACACCACATCCCGGCGTCCAACTCAAGGTCAGCACCGGGGTCAATCCGTGGCGTTTTCGTGGCGAAGGGAGTCCATCTCCCGGACCATGGGATTCCCCTTAACAGCGCCAGTCGGGCAAACTTTCCAGGGCGGTCATTTCCTCCAGCGTCGGGCGACGACGGACGACAGCGAAGCGGTCCCCATCCACCAGAACCTCGGGGATCAACGGACGGCCGTTGTAGGTCGACGCCATCACCGCCCCATAGGCTCCCGCCGTGGCGAAGGCCACCAGGGCGTCCGCCGGGATGGGCGGCAGAAGGCGTTGGCGGGCGAACAAGTCCCCGGTCTCGCAAATGGGTCCAACCACATCGACCGGTGCGTTTTCCGCATCGGCCGCCGGTTCGTCCACGGGCAGGATGTCATGAAACGCCTCGTACATGGCGGGCCGCACCAGATCGTTCATGCCCGCGTCGAGGATCAGGAACGACCGGCTCTCCCCCTCCTTCACATAGATCACCTTGGACACGAGCATGCCCGCATTGCCCGCGATCAGCCGTCCAGGTTCGCAAACAATCTTGATGCCCAGGTCGCCCAGCACCTCCTTGACCATGGCGGCATAGTCTGCGGGCGGTGGGCTGCTGGGATCGCTCCGCCGGTAGGGGACACCCAAACCGCCGCCCAGATCCACCCGCTCCAGGTGGATGCCCTCGACGCGCAGTTGCAAGATCAGGTCACGCAGACGCTGAAAAGTGGCCCGGAAGGGAGCGAGATCCAGGATTTGCGACCCGATATGAACCGCCACGCCCTTCACCGCGATCCCGGGCAGGGCCTGGGCGCGCTTGTAGATGGCCGGAGCATTGATCCACTCGATGCCGAACTTATTTTCCTTGCGGCCCGTCGTGATCTTCTCATGGGTATCGGCCGCCACGTCCGGATTGACGCGGATGGAGACCGGAGCCTCCACCCCCATCTCGACGGCCACCTGGGACAGGGATTCCAACTCGGGCAGGGATTCCACGTTGATCTGGAAAATCCCGGCGGTCAGGGCTGCGGCCAGTTCATCCCGGGTCTTGCCCACGCCGGAGAAAATAATGCGGTCAACCGGGATGCCCGCCGCAATGGCATGGTGCATCTCGCCAACGCTGACCACGTCCGCCCCGGCCCCCAGCTTACCCAACAGGTTCAGAACGGCCTTGTTGCCGTTGGCCTTGGTGGCGAAACATACCAGAGCGTCGAGCCCGGCGAAGGCTTCGGTAAAGACCGTCAAATGGCGGGTCAAAGTCGCAGAGGAATAAACGTAGAAGGGCGTCCCCACAGCCTCGGCGATGCGGGTCATGGAGACGGATTCGGCGTGCAATACGCCATCGCGATAGGCAAAATGATCCATGGAATAAGGCCTGATCTAAGAAGCAAACGGGAGAGGATGGGAGAAAATCGATCGACGGTTCAAAGCGGTTTATACCCATCCGGATAGGATGTCCCCGAGGTAGTCGGCGCTGAATAGCTGGGCGCAGGCGTGCTGGGCGCGGGCGTGTTCGGAACAGTCCTCGTCGTGGTCACACCTGAGGGATTGGCCGTGATCACCGACCCCGCAGGGGCAGTCATGACCCGTCCGGGGGCGGTCTCGACTCGTTTTCGGACAATGACCTGGGTGTTACTTTCGTTTTTCTCAGCTTCCCGCTGATCCCGTTCGGCCCTGGAAACGGACCGGAGGGCCGGATCCTTGGGATAGTAGGGCGCATAAAGATCGCTCGGCTCGTAAGGATAGCGTAGGGGATAAACGTCCTCACCCTTGAACGACTTGTTCGGCGCGACCTTGCCGCATCCGGCCAACAAACCCGTGGTCAGAGCCAGAGACAGGAGAAGAGGGGTACTGAGGGAGCGCATGGCCAACGTCCTCTTTTACGCTTGGGGCGGGGGGAAACGGTCACGGGCTGCGGCGCAGGCTGCGCGGACCCTGTCCGGTGCGGTCCCCCCCTGACTGGTCCGGCTTCGCACGGACCAGTCCACGGACAGGACTTTCACCGCATCCTCGGTCAGGCGGGGTTCGATGGTCTTCATCTCCTCCAGGGTCAGATCCTCGAGCCCGACACCCTTTTTCTCGGCCATCTTCACCAGACTGCCTGCCACCTCGTGGGCATGGCGGAAGGGGGTGCCCAACTCGCGCACCAGCCAGTCGGCGAGATCGGTCGCCGTGGTGAAGCCCACGCCTGCGGCGGCGCGCAGACGCTCGGTGTTGGGGGTGACCTTCTCCATCATGCCGGTCATGGCGGCCAGCACCAGTTCCAAGGTATCTGCGGCTTCGAAGACCGGTTCCTTGTCGTCCTGCATGTCCTTGGAATAGGCCAGCGGCAGGCCCTTCATGACAATCAGCAGACTGTTGAGCGCACCGATGATCCGCCCTGCCTTGGCCCGGGCCAGTTCGGCGGCATCCGGGTTGCGCTTCTGCGGCATGATCGAGCTTCCGGTGGAATATTCGTCGGGCAGGCGAACGAAGGCGAATTGGGCACTGGTCCAGATCACCAGTTCCTCGGCCAAACGGGACAGGTGGATGGCACAGATGCTTGCCGCCGACAGGAACTCCAGGGCAAAATCCCGGTCGGAGACCCCATCCAGGGAATTGGCCGTGGGCCGGTCAAAGCCAAGCGCCGCCGCCGTCTTCTCCCGATCGATGGGAAAGGAGGTCCCGGCCAGCGCCGCGCTGCCCAGCGGGCTTTCATTCATGCGCACCCGGCAGTCTGCAAGGCGTCCCCGGTCCCGGCCGAACATCTCCACATAGGCCAGCATGTGGTGGCCGAAGGTGATCGGCTGGGCCGCTTGCAAGTGGGTAAATCCGGGCATCACCGTTTCGGCATGCTCCTCGGCCCGATTGATGAGAACATGGATCAGCTTGGCCAACGCCCCATCGACACCGTCCAGGGTATCGCGCACCCAAAGCTTGAAATCCGTGGCCACCTGATCATTGCGGGAGCGCGCCGTATGCAACCGCCCAGCGGCATCGCCAATCAGTTCTCGCAGGCGGTTTTCCACGTTCATGTGGATGTCTTCCAATTCGGTCCGAAAGACGAATTGGCCCGATTCGATCTCTGCCCGAACCTGATCGAGACCGCCCTGAATGGCCGCCCCATCTTCCTCAGTCAAGATGCCGACGGCGACTAACATATCGCAATGGGCCTTGGAGCCCTCTATATCCTGACGGTAGAGACGCTTGTCAAAGCCGATGGAAGCGTTGATCGCTTCCATGATCGCCGACGGGCCGCTTTCAAAGCGGCCGCCCCAAATGGTGCTGGCGGATCGGGTGGTCTCATTGGTCTCGGTATTGGGAGAGGACATGATGGATAAACCGTTGTTCCGGAACTGGGCGCGAAAACTGGCCAGAGCGAGTCTTCTCGCCCTGGGAGGGGTGATCTTGACCATTTCCGTCCAGGATGCAAGGGCGCAGACGGCCGATACGCTCTGTGCGCTGGACAAAAGGGCCGCGCTCGCCCAATCGGTGGCCCAACCGGTGGCCAACGAGCGCCTTGCCGTAACCCCCCTGGCAGACCGGGAGAATCCCGTGGACCTGACCTATCAGGATGGTGATGGGCGGGAGCGTCACCTCTCCGACCTGCGGGGGCAGGTGGTGGTGCTGAACGTCTGGGCCACGTGGTGCGCACCCTGTGTTCGCGAAATGCCGACCTTGGATTCGCTGGCGGAAAAGACCGCTGGCCAAGGGGTGGTTGTGCTGACCCTGTCCCAGGATCGGGGCGGGGAAACCAAGGTTCCGGCCTATTACCAGGGCGCAGGCCTGACCCACCTGCCCGTTGCCCTGGACCCGACCCTAAGCGCCGGGAAAATCTTCGGTCTCCGCGGCCTGCCCACCACCCTGATCCTTGACATTCAGGGACGGGAGGTCGCCCGTCACGAGGGCTTCAAGGAGTGGGACATGCCAGACGTGCTGTCCGTTCTCGCCGATCTGGTTGGCGAGTCGGAGCAGGATCAAACCCACCTGCCCCGAATCACAGAAACGCATTTCGCTGTGCGTTAACGTGGAATGAGGAAAACTGGGCACCGGTTTTGCGCAAAAAGGGGATGAAACAAAACCCTAGACTATACCGAGATCATGACACTGTACACGACAGTGGGGGGGTTCCCGTCACGGGGCTTTACCCCGCCCCCCCCCTCTTTGGCGAGGCTGGGACCGAAAGGCCCCAGCCCCCAAATGGGCTTGGACTATTGCCCAAAAAACACGAGACACCAATCAAGCGAGGCACTCTAAACTCTATATAATTAGAGTGAAATGGGGCCAGCTTGTTCCAAGCTGGCCCCATTTCACTCTAGCGCGGTTTGCCGATCTTGAGGTCGTGCCCACCCGCTTCGAACAGGGGTTTCAGCAGAATGGCCGCGGCCACGCCGATATAGGCCCCCATCAGAGTATCGCTGAGGAAGTGGACGGTGGTCATCAACCGACTAAGGGTCACCAAAAAAGCGATCACGGCAAACCAGATGCCATGACGGGGGAAGAGCACCGTCAACGCCGCCATGGCCGCGCAAATGGTCTGGGAATGGCCCGAAGGAAAGGAGTTCGCCCCTGACGCCAGACTGAAGGGCTCGAACCCATAAAGCCCCTGATCGAAGAGGTGTCGGGGCCGCAGGCGACCGAAGACATGCTTCAGCATGGTCACCACCAGACCGGACGAGGCGATGGCCGCTAGCAGAAAAGCCCAGGACCGTGCCCAGGAAAGGAGACGGCTATGGACCTCCGTCGTCAAGGCCATCTGAGCCCCGACAAAGCAAACGACGGTGCCCAGAATCGCCCCCAGATACCAGAACATCCCCCCTCCCAAATTGGTGATGACTTTGAAGAACCCCTCCACATGGCCATGGACATTGGCCTTCAGATATAGCTCCAAGGGTTTATCGACAAAGACCATGAGAAAAAGACAAAAAACACTGAGGTAGAGGAACAGGCCCAACAGGGGATGAACGCGCAGCCAAGCCCCATGGGCGCGGAGCTTGGAGCAGGCACGGCGGGAACAGGTCAGGGACATGGTGAGATTCCGGCTGAGGGCAGGAGAAGGTGTCTGAGGGTGCGCAAGCTACCACCGAGACCGGACACGAACAATAACCTCACTAGAATGCCTAGGAGGCCAACTTGGCCTCCTAGGCATTCTAAAATCCATATAACCAGAGTGAAACGGGATCGGCTTGAGCCAAGCCGATCCCGTTTCACTCCAGGCGAACGCTGCGAGGATCCGCAGTTTACTGAATTTTTGGAAACACGCGACCTTGCGTTGGGTTGCCGAAGGATGTAGCGTCCGATCCGCGTTTTTTCGTTTTCTCCGAAGATGCTTTCGGGGAAAGCCCTTTGTCCGGGCATGGCGGAATTGGTAGACGCAAGAGACTTAAAATCTCTCGACCGCAAGGTCGTGCCGGTTCAAGTCCGGCTGCCCGGACCAGAGCTCTTGGAGTGAAACGGGATCAGCATGAGTCAAGCTGATCCCGTTTCACTCCAACTATACTCTGTGTCCTTGAAAATCCGGAACCCCTGCTTCGCAGTTCCTGGGCTCTGCCCAGACCCGCAAAGGATCACGGACCCTTTGATCCCATTGGGTGAAAAACGAATGGGGGTCCGGGGCCTCAGGCCCCGGTTGGGGGCGGGGCAACGCCCCGCGTTTTTCGGTTTTTCAAGGAGACGGGGTATATATAAATACTCTCGCGCTTTGCTTTACACTCGAAAGCCTTCCTTCGCCGCCGCCTCCAGCGTCGTGGACGCCCGAGCACTATCCTTGGCGAGGTGGATGAGCGCAGGGATCCGCCAAGGCGCCATCAACACCGCCAACAGGATGGGAAGCGCCCGGGTCTCACCCTTGGCATCGACGCCCTTGAGGGCCCAGGAGGGCACCGTCCGATTCGCCGGGTCGGCCACCACGCGCACCGCAAGGAACGGTAACCCCGCATCCTGGGCGATCTCCGCAACGCGGTGGCTTTCCATATCCACGGCCAGGGCACCCGTCTCCTGGAAAAGAGCGGCCTTGTCTTTCGGAGAGAGAATAGCGGTGTCGGACCCGAGCAAGGCTCCCTCGGCGTGGGGAATGCCCCGTCGCTCGCAAGTCTCGCGCAGGGCGGCCCGGGCGATACTATCCAGAGGGAGCGGCAGACTCCCACGAAGCCCCAGGATCTCTGTCGCCAAAACCAGCGTGCCGGAGGCCAAGGCCGGATCCAGCCCCCCCGCCGTCCCATAACTCACCAAGCCTTCGCACCCCTTTTCCAGGAGGTGCCAGGCGGCCTTGGCCGCAGCCGCTGGACCAGGACCGGCGCAATGGGCAATCAAGCGGGGGCTGGTGCCAACCGGAACCAGGGCTGCCTCCATTGCCAGCCCGGTCACCACCCCCAAAGTGGTCAGAGAACGGTCATTGTAATGGAGTCGTTTCGCACCGACCGACGTGGACATCTTTCCGCTCCCCTTCTATCGGGGCGCATGACCGTCCAAAAGCGGCGCGATCCGAACCCTCAGATTCCATGAATGGTGCGCTTGCTGTTGCCGCTGGTCAAGTTGCGGTAACGAGCCAATGTCCACAGGGGGAAATAGGCCGAGTAGCCATGGTAGCGCAGGTAGAAAATACGCGGGAAGCCAACGGCGTTATAAAGCTCCTCTTCCCATTTTCCGCCATTCCGGGGGGCGTTCATCAGATATTGGATGCCACGCTCGACCTCCGGGCTGTCCACCTCGCCCGCAGCCATCAGACCCAACAGCGCCCATGAAGTCTGGCTGGGCGTGGACCCCTTCACCTCGTCCTTACGCTCTTTCCAATAGCTGGCACAATCCTCACCCCAGCCGCCGTCCGGCTGCTGGCGGGATTTCAGCCAGGTCACGGCCTTCTGGACGCGCGGGTCCGTCATATCCCAATCCACGGCGTTGATGGCATTGAGCGCCGACCAGGTGCCATAGATGTAATTGGTGCCCCAGCGCCCGAACCAAGAGCCGTCCTCTTCCTGCTCCCGCCACAGGTAGTTCATCCCCCTGGCAACAACGGGATCGTCCTTCTTGCGCCCCAGTTGGGCCAGCATCCCGATGCAGCGGGCCGAAACATCGACCGTGGGCGGATCCAGCAAGGCGCCATGGTCGGCAAAGGGAATGTAGTTGAGGAGGTCGTGCTGGTTTTCGGCGTCAAACGCCCCCCACCCCCCGTTAGAGGACTGCATGCCGACAATCCATTCCTCGGCCCGGGCGATGGCCTCCCGGTTGGCCTCGTCCTCTTGGGAGCGGGCCAGGGCCATGACGACCACCGCCGTATCATCCACATCCGGATAATAGTCATTGTTATACTGGAAAGCCCAGCCGCCGGGGCGCAGGTGACCGCGATTGTGCTCCCAGTCGCCAACCACATCCAGGATCTGCCGGTCGCGCAGCCATTCATTGGACTTGGCCACTTCCGAATCCGCTGCCGTCAATCCCGCTTCCTGCATGGCATGGCTGGCCAAACAGGTATCCCAAACCGGCGAGACGCAGGGTTGGACATACTCTTCCTCCCCATGGACGACGCACAGCAGGTCCACAGACTCCCGGGCGATCTTGTACTTGGGATCGTCCTTCGACAGACCCAGGGTTTGATAAACCATCAGAACATTGGCCATGGCCGGATAGATGGCACCCAGTCCATCCTTGCCGTTCAGGCGCGTCTCGATGAAATCCAGAGCCCAGGCCTCGGCCTTCTTCTGGAACAGCCAGTGCACTGGCGGCTCGACGATCCGCAGAATCTTGTCAATGTGGATCAGCGATTCGGCAATCCAATGCCCGGCGGCATTTTTCATCCAATCGCGGATGATCTCCGGATCCCGGCGGAACAGCTCACGGATACCCACGCCCCGGGGATTGATCGCCTTGGCCCGCCGCGAATAGAGTATCATCAACGGCGTCATCACCGTCCGCGACCAATAGCTGACCTTGGTCCAGTGGAAGGGTGCGAACTTGGGCAGCAGCATGGCTTCCACCGGGGTCACGGGACAGGCACGCCAAGGCACCTGCTCGAACATGGCCAGGGTGAAGCGGGTAAAAACGTTGGTCCGTTCCGCCCCACCATGGGCCAGAATGGCGTGCCGGGCGCGGACCATATGGGGGGCGTCCACATGGTCGCCCACCATCTTCAATGCGTAATAGGCCTTCACGCTGGCCGACATGTCAAAATCGCCGTCGTGGAACAGGGGCCATCCCCCGTGGGAGCCCTGGATACGGCGCAAATAGTTGGCCAACCGCGCTTCGCGCGCGTCGTCGATCTCGTCCAGGAAATGGTTCAGCAGAATGTATTCGGCGGGAATCGTGGCATCCGCCTCCAACTCGAACACCCAGTGTCCGTCGCCATTCTGGCGCTCGCCCAGCCATCCGCTGGCCTCGGAGATAATGGCATCCAGATCACTGCGGTCGATACCATCCACACCAGCAAACGGCGCCCCCAATTCCCTCGGGTCTAAGGTCGCGTCCATGTGCCCCACTCTCTAACTGTACGAACTGAAAAAATATTCTGCGCGCAGAGTTTCTTATTTCGAAAACCTGTCAAACGCCAAGGGCCCTTTGTGAAGAAAAGACGGCATTGAGTCAAGTAGACCCTTGGTGCACTGCAACATTCAGCGCCCCACTGTGCCTTCCCCAACACACTCCTTCCTAAAACTCTCACTTCCACAAGGTCTTATACCAATAGGAAGATCAGGTCCTTATTCAAGGCCTACCGAGAATCGACCGCAACGGCAGCGGATTCACCGGAACGCATAGCCCCTTCGATGGTTGCGGGCAAGCCCGTATTCGTCCAGTCTCCGGCCAAAGCCAAATTCCGCCAGCGAGTCCGCGCCTCGGGTCGCTTGGCCACCTGCCCGGGCGTCTGGGCAAAGGTCGCCCGTTTTTCCTTGATCACCCGGGCCAACGGCGCCGGGCTCGCCGGATCAAGATTCAAGGCCCGGGCGACATCCCGCCAGACCCGGGCGATCACCTCCCCGGCATCGACCTCGGCCAAAGCATCGGCAGCACTGACGGTGACCGAGGCGATATCCCCCCGAACGAACAGCCATTCCGCCGTCCCCCCCAGAATCCCCAGGGGCGAGACAAAGCCCTTCGGCGCGTGATCCAGGCGGTAATGCACATTGACGATGGCCCGGTATTGGTCCGGCAGATCCAGGTCCGGCAGAAGCCCCGCGACCCCGGCGGGCGGCAAGGCCAGGACCACGGCCTCTCCCTCTTCCACAACAACTCGCTCGCTCCCGAACAACAGGGAACCGACACGGTCTCCCTGAAACTCCACCCCTGACAGACGGCGCTTGAGGGTGATCTTCGCCCCCCGGCCCGCCAGCCAAGCCAAGGCCGGATCAACGAAGGCGGCACTCAGGCCGTCGGGGGCATAGCGGGGACGGCAGGCGGCCTCGCCCTTGCCGAAGGTTTCCTGGATCACCGGCCAGAGTAGTTCGGCCGCGGCCTCCTCCGGGTCGGTGTTCAGGGCGGCGATAGTCAACGGTTCCCAGAACCGCTTGTAGAGGGGACTCCCGGTGTCGAACAGCTCGGCAATGGTGTCCCCCGGCTTGGCCCGGGCCAGGCGAATTCCGGCCAGGTACTCACCGATCGCCGTTCCCGGAATGCGGGTCCTGGGGGAGAACACCCACCAGGGGATCAGGCCAGCCGAGGGCCTCACCACCCAGCGCTCTCCCGTGGAGAGGTCGAGAAAGGGGAAGCTGGCCCGCTCCGGCCCCGCCAAGACATCCGCAGGGGCGCCAATCGTGGCCAGGAACTCCCCCACGGCCCGATTGCCGGAGAGCAGCAGGTGATTGCCGTTGTCGATATGGCGATCCAAGGTCGCGTCGTGGAAGGAGCGGCATCGGCCCCCTGCCTGTCCGGCGCCTTCCCATAGGGAGACCGGAACGCCCTTGGCGGTCAAACGCACGGCACAGGCCAAGCCGGCCATCCCCGCGCCCACCACATGAACACGCCGCGACGGGGCGGCGGAGCGTGCTTCTGTCATGGAAACTGGCCCCTCACAAATATCCGTGGCGGATGGCCACCCAGATTTTCGCCGCCTTGGAGATGGACACCGGCTTGTCCAAATGCTTCCACCCCCGGACCAACAGGGCCTCCAGAATCAGGCGATAGGCTTCCTTCATCAGGATCGCCGGACGCACCACCTTGCGATCACAGAGGGCATGGACCCGATCGGCCTCTTTGAACTCGTGCTGGGCCTTGCTCGCCAGTTCGGCGCAGACCTTGGCCGTGGCGGGATGGCCGATCAGATGCCCCAAATCGCCGAAGGCGTTCAGACCGTGGACCTTCAGACGACTTTCCGGCAGGTACAAGCGATTCCGCCCCGCATCCTCGACCACATCGCGCAGAATATTGGTCAGTTGGAGCGCCAGCCCCGTATGGCGGGCGACATCGTCCGACAGGGCCGGGTCGACGCCGAAAACCCGGTTGCTCAACCGCCCCACGGCGCAGGCCACCCGGTCGCAGTAAAGCTCCAGGTCGTCCATGTCCTTGATCCGAACAGAGGGACCGGCATCGGTTTCCATGCCGTCGATGACCGCCAGGAAATCCTCCTTGCGCATCCCGAACCGGCGGATCTTCAAATCCAACGCCTGGGCGACTGGCAGGGTGGGCTTTCGCCCCTCGTCATACAAGGCCTCGATCTCGTCGCGCCATTGGGCGAGTTGCGCCCGCTTCACCGACTCTTCCCCCGGATTGTCGGCGATATCGTCGACCACCCGGCAAAAGGCATAAATTGCATACATGGCCCGGCGGCGTTCTTCGGGCAAAATGCGCATGGCCCGGAAAAAAGACGTGCCAGAGGCCCGGGTAATGGCCTCCACATGGGCATCCAGATCCTCTGGCGCGACGGCGGGAGGCTCGGGACCGGTTTCGCTGCCTGCGTCACCATGCCCCGGAACCGAATAGGCCCGCCCCTTCCACTCGCCCCCCCGACCAGCGTAATGGCGGCGGGCGGAATCCAGGGTCATCAGCGTGTAGAGGAAGGCCGCGACGGGCAGCAGCACGCCCATGACCATGGATTGGCGGTAGAGCTTCAAGGTGGGGCGGTAGAGTACCGCCATGCCAAGCCAACCGACCAAACCGGCGACCAGGGCCGACCAGTCGCCCTGGATCACCCCCAGAACCACGGCCAGAGGCGGGACCAGATATATCAGAGTCATGCCCAGGACAGAACCGGTCAGCAGCAAGGGGGAGTGGCGCAATTGCACATAGGCCGTACGGGCCACCATGCTCCAGACATCCCACAGATCGTCATAGGGGCGCAGGGACCGGGTGCGACCGGCCAATCCCAGCCAGATGGGGCCGGTTTCCTTCAAGCGCGCAGCCAAGGTGCAGTCGTCGATCAAGGCGCCCCGAATGGCGGAGACACCCCCGATAGCCTCCAGGCTCGACCGACGGGCCAGGATGCAGCCCCCCGCCGCTCCCGCCATCGGGTTCTTGGGGTCATTGACCTGGGGGAAGGGATAGAGCTTCTGGAAGAAGAAGACGAAGGCGGGAATCAACAGCCGTTCCCAGAGGGAGCGGCAGCGCAGCTTGACCATCAATGAGGCCATGGCCAGCCCCTTGCGCTCGCATTGGGAGACCAAGCGGGCGATATTGCCCGGCGCATGCTCGATATCGGCGTCGGTGAACAGCACATAGCTGGCCCCGGGCAAGACCTCAGGAATGGCGCTGAGGCCCTGGTGCAAGGCCCAGAGCTTGCCTGACCAACCGGCTTCCAAGGGCTTGCCCGAAATCACGGTCAACCGGTCCGGTCCATCGGGCACAAGGACAGCCCCATCCCGGGCGGCTTTGGCCGTGCCGTCAGTGCTGTTGTCGTCCACAACGATCATCCGCAGCTTGCCCGGATAACTTTGGTTCAACAGGGAGCGCACCGTCTCGCCAATGGTCGGCGCTTCATCCCGGGCTGGGATGACCACGACCACCTCGGGCGGCAGCCCCGGCGTGGTGGACTGTTTGTCCAACCGTTGGTCGCACAACCAAAACCCCCGACGACTGACCAGAACTCCGGCCCAGGCAACCAGGGACAGAAGCGCAAGAAGGGTCAGACTGCTCATTTTGCAGCTCCCTGGCTTTGTTCCCTTTGCCCCGGAGCGCTGGAACGGAAGAGGCCACGCCAAACGCCCTTCACCGCACAAAACGCCGTCTCGCCCTTGGACAGTTTCACCCGTGTGGCCAGGGGGTCCTGGCGGGACAGCTTCGCCGTCAGGGCCAGGGCAATGTCCACGATGACCGACGTTTCCAACCCCAGGCGCCGATCCACAATATCGCCTGGCGCAGCCTTGGCGTCTTCCAACAGCATCCGGGTTCCCTCCAGGCAGCGATCAATCACCCGCCTTAGGGCCGGAGAACTGGTCGACGCGTCCAGGGCCTCGACCGAGACCCCTTCTGCGACCATCCAGTCTTCAGGCAGGTAGACCCGGTCCAGAGTCCGGTAATCGTCCTGGCAATCCTGCAGATGATTGATCACCTGCAGGGCATTGCACAGGGCATCGGAATACACATAGCCGGACCGGGCCCCCCCATGCAGGTCAATCAGATAACGACCAACGGGCGCGGCGGACAGCAGGCAGTACTCCATCAGATCCGCCCAATCGTGGGTCCGGCTCTTGATCGCGTCACGTTTGAAGGCACGGATCAAATCCACACAATGGCGGTCGGAAACACCGGTCTCAACCAAACTTTGATGCATGGCGTGGGCTTTGACATAGGCCGGATCGACGGTCTCCCGTCCAGTGACCGCAGCCTCGAATCCGTCCAAGCGGGCCAACTTCTCTTCCGGAAGGAGCTCCGGGGCATCGGCGATGTCGTCAATGGCCCGAGCGAAGGCGTAGAAGCGGGCCACATGGGGCCGCAGACGCGCGGGCAACAGGATCGACCCCACGGGGAAATTCTCGTAGTCGGCGTCCTTGCCCGAAGACACCTCGACGGGCAAGGACGCAGTGTCGGGGGAAACGGAGGGGGAAGGGACGGTCATGGCGCGTGATCTTCTCTGACAAAGGGCTCGGCCTCGACCTCGTCCGGGGGCCAGATCGGAGGGCCAGATCGAAGGGTAAGACGCGGAAAATCGGGGAGGATGTACCACGGGGCGTCCCACCACGCCACCCCGCCAACCACCCACCGACCTGCCATTTTCAAGCCGTCCCCCCCCCTCTCCCTCATTCGGTCCTCAGGGGAGCCCGCTAAAATTTATCAGATGAGAGCGAAACTGGATCAGCTTGAGTCAAGCTGGCCCCGTTTCACTCTAGCCGACGAGCATGTCTTGCCCTTCCTTCTTGGCGCGCCGCATGGCTATTTCCGAACGCTCCAAGGCAGCGATGACCGAGGTATCGCCGGGGCTCACCTCCGCCACGCCGACATGGACCTCATAGGCAATCACCTTTTCCTGGTAGGGTGCCCCATCAACCCGAACGTCGGCACAAAGGCGACCGCCCACATTCATGGCTCCGGCCAACGGCGTTTCGGGCAGCAGCATGGCGCATTCCGCCCCCCCATAGCGGCCCACCGCATCGGAGACCCGCAAAAGGGCGTCACAGCGGCGGACCAAATGGCGCAGAACCGCGTCCCCGGCCCGATACCCCTCCCTGGTGTTGATGCCCCGCAAGTCGTCCACGTCGACCATCACCACGGACAGGGTTCGGCCATAGCGGCGGAACCGTTCGAATTCCATTTCCGCCTGATCCAGGAAGGCCCGCCGGTTGAGGCATTCGGAAATGGTGTCCACCGTTGCGAGTCGCCGCATCCGGTCTTCCAGACGCATGCGGGCGGACATGTCCCGGATGGTGGTCATGCGCGCCGCACCATCGGCATAGATCACCCCCTTGGCCCGGGCCTCCACGGGCAGGCGTGCGCCATCGGGACCAAGCAAGGTGACCATGGCCGGATTTTCATCCCCGGACAGGATACGCCCCACAACCGTTTCCCGATCCGCAACATCAACAAGGTCGGTCACCAAAGACCCAATCAACGCCTGTCTCGGGCGTCCGGATAGAATTTCCATGGCCGGATTGGCCTCCAGAATCTCGCCATCCCGACTGATAAGAACCCCTTCGTGCACGTTTTCAAACAGTGCCCTGAATCGGCCTCGGGTTTCCCTCAGATCTTTCCGGGTATCAGAGACGAGCGCCACCTGATGGCGAACCACCAAGACCAAAGCCACAAGGGCAGCAAGAATGCCCCCCCCAATCCCCCCAAGCACCAATGGATCGCTCCCCCAGAAGACCGGGGGAGGAGCCACGCCCTCAAGCGCAGGATTCATAGACACCTCCCTCCTGCCCCCCGGGTCCGATTGGGGCGTGAAGCTGGGAGTCACCCTTTCTGAAGGACTTCCGGTGAGAGGGCGGACGTCATCGACAGGGGGTAAATCGGCCACAGAGATGTCCGACCGCACAGCCCCCATGGCTTGACCGGGACCACTTCCAGGCGGTCCCATCAGCCCCGTCAGAATGGTCACAACTGTCAGAACAGTCCCCGCCACCACGAGAAACGCCTGATGGCCCTTCGGCCTCTGTTCAGATCCGTGAAACGCCCGCCCCAGCTTCTTCATTTTGGAACTCCGCGTTTCCGGCCTTCGATCATTGCCGCTATAGTCCATAAGATTAGGTTTCATTCCCAACGGCTTTTACCACTTGCCGGTTTCCCCGATGTCTTGGCATTCCAGAATATGCCGACTTCTCCTTCCGCGAAAGGCGCTTCCCCCAAAACAGCTCTTCTGAATATACTGAATACCCCACACAGGGTGCTCTCCCCAAATGAAGGTGGCAAGCGCAACCAAAAGGCCGGATCGAATCCGTCTCAATCATCGCGTTGGCTCTTTGACTCTCGTGGTCTAAAATTTTGATTCTTGAGTATTCTTCCCACGGGAAGAATACTCAAGCTGGGCAACGCTCAATCACATTCTCTGGAGGGAAGCCGAAGCGATATGGGGGAGCAGGGCATCGGTCCAGAGGGCAACACCATACGGTCGGCGGTTTTGGATGCCTTGGCGGCCCCCGCTGCGGTAATCAACGCCGACGGGCTGATGCTGGGCGCCAACTCCGCCCTTGTTCGCCTTGTGACGGCATCCATCTCCTCAGATCTGGCCCGCAGAGAAAGCGGGGACTCCGGCACCCCAGAAGGTCCCCCCGAGATTTCGCCAGGCCTTCCCTGCCCCGTCCTCCATGCCGACGCAGGCTCCCCCCAAGGACCCCGCCCCCTCCCCTGGATCATCGCCCAGGGGCTGTTGCCCTTCCAAGGAGACGGGGTCATCCGCCGCATTGATGGCGCAACCCTGGACGTGATGCTCTCCCTCGGCCCCTTCTCTGCGGAGTTGGGGGGACATCTGCTGACCATCACCGATGTCACCGATACCAAATGCCTGGCCTGCCGCATCAAGCAAAGCCGTGACCGTTACCGCCAAGCCTTCGACGCCCAAACCGAATTGGTCTGCCAGTTCCTGCCCGACACTACCGTGACCTTTGTCAACATGGCCTTCGCCAAGGTCATGGGCAAAACGGCACCAGAGCTTATCGGTCGCCGCCTGGTCGATCTATTGGATGAGGACGAGGGCATCCGTTTCCTGGACTACCTGTCCTCCTTCGCCGGAGAGGAGCTGGTCCGTGATGGCGAGGAGTCCTTTGAACTCGCCGACGCCCCGTCAAGACGGACCCAGGAAATCGTCTGGCGCCGCCGGGCCATCCTCGACGCCAATGGAAAAATCGTCAGCTTCCAATCCGTTGGCAGGGATATATCCCAGGAGCGTCAGAGGGAACGGGAACGAGCCCGGCTCGGGGCTGAAGCCGCACGCTATCTATCCCTTTTCACAGACCCAGTGGTCGGCCTGATGGAGGTGGACCTGAGCCTGGGTAAGCCAGAAGATATTCGAATTGTTGGCATGAATGACCGGGCCCGCGCCCTGTTCGGCCTGAACAAGGAACCGATAAGCCCCGAAGGCAGCCCTCCCTCGCTTTCAGAGTTGATCTCCCCCGCAGACCGCCCGGCCCTGCACGAAGCTCTAACCCTCGCTCGATCGGGTCAGGCGGTTCGTCCTCTGGAGGCCTCGCCCGACGACTCCCGGTCCGAAGAGGTGCGGGCAAAGCGGCTTCTCCTCTCCCTGTCCTCCCCCTCCAACCGGCCGGAAGCCGCCTCCCGCACACCTCTGCTGATTGTCGATATCAGCGAAGCCCATGCCCTGCGGGAAGCCGACCGCGACGCCGAGCGCCTGGCCAAGACCGCAGAACGGATCGGCGGCATCGGCTATTGGGCCTGGAACCCGGACATCTTGTCGCTTCGAATCTCCCGAACCATGGCCGGGTTGCTGGGTTTGACGCCAGGGACAGCGCCGGAGCAATCGGTCTCCCCCAGAACCATTCTTCGCCTCATTCCCGCCGATGACCGTCCAGGGGTCCTTCGCTCCCTGCGACGCGCCCTGACCCACCCCACGATTGCGGGTGAAAACGGTCCGGGGGTGGGCTCCTTCACCTTCCAACTGAATGGGCCAAGGGGGCGGATCCATCTGCGCGCCATCCTGGAAGTCCAGCCTTCCCCCCTGGGTGGGCCACCTGGTCTACAGGGCGTTTGCCAGGACGTGACGGACTTGATGGAAGCGACCAACGCCCTCGTCTCCAGCGAAAGCAAGCTACGGAGTCTGCTGGATGGCGCCGCAGACATGGTCTTCATCGTGTCGACCGAAGGCCGCATCGTCGACATCAACCCTCAGGTGATCGAAGCAACGGGCTACAGTCGCACCGAACTCCTGACCATGCCCATCCACCAATTGGACATCAGTCTGGAGCCCGAGGACTTGATCCACGACATCCGGAGTTACGCCGTTGGAGATTTGATCAACCGCCACGGCATCCACCGTCGCAAGGATGGCACAACCTTCCCCGTAGACATCCGGGTCAGCGCCTATTTCGAAGACGGCCAAAAGCGGCTTTTGGCCATCGTCCGGGACATTGGCGCCAATCTGGAAACAGAATCCCGGGCCAAACGGCTGTCCGATCGCTTCCAGGCCCTGTTCGACCTGGACCTTGTGGGCATGGCCGTGCTGGACGGCAACCGCCGCTGGGTGGCCGCCAACCGGGCGATGACCCGCATGCTCGCCACGACGGAGAAGGACCTGATCAACACGGCCTGGGAAGACCGGATCCACCCAGACGAACAGGCCAAGGAAGGCCACCTGTTCCGCGCCCTCTCCCATTCCATCGATGGGTCCAGTATGAGCCTCGAGACGCGCCTGCTTAAGGAGGACGGCTCATACTTGGCGGTTAGCCTTTCCCTTGGTGTCATTCGGGAGGGAAGCGAACAGGTGTCCCAGGTCCTGATCCTCGTTCAGGACATTTCCGACCGCAAGCGGTGGGAGGAGGCCCAGGCGGCCAACGAAGCACGGCTTCGGTCCATGATTAACGCAACCACTGACGCCATTTGCCTTTTGGATGCCGACGGCGTGGTCCGTGTCATCAATCGATCGGGGGCGCGACTGTTGGGGTCGACCATCCGTCGGGTCACGGGCAAGACGTTCTATTCTTTCCTGGACCACCGCGAAGCCCTGGAGAGGCGAAGGCTGTTCCGCGATGTCATGACCACCATGCTGCCCATCAACCATGAAGAACGGTGGGCGGACCGCTGGATGGATGTGGTGATTTTCCCGGTGGTGGACGGTGCTGGTGGAGCCATGGGCGTGACCCTCCACGCCCGGGATGTGACCAAGCGGCGGGAAACCGAACAACAGCTCTTGGAAAACGAGGCCCGCCTGCGGGGTGCCTTTGACGGTGCCGTCCATGGCATCGCACTCCTCTCCTTGGAGGGCGGCTTGGTTCGGGTCAATGGGGCGCTCTGCCGAATCCTTGCCCGGAGCCAGGATGAGCTGCTGGCGATGGACCTCCATGTCCTTGACGACACAAGGCAAGACGCATCCGACCAAGAGGATTCCCTAGAGGCAATGGTCACAGGCGACAGGGAAGACTGCTCGGTCGAACGGCGGGTCCTACGAGGAGACGCCAGCCGGGGATGGATCCATGCTGCGGGCTCCCTGGTCCGCGACGACCACGGCGATCCCCTCTATTTCGTCCTCCATGTCCAGGACATCACCCAACGCCGGGAAGCGGAAGAGCGAGCCCGCACCGCCGAGACCCATATGCTCGAAGCGGCGGAATTGATGTCGGAGGGACTGTTGCTGTTCGACGCCCGGGACCGTCTGGTCCTGACCAATTCCGCCTTCACCGCTTCCATGCCGGAACTGGCTTCCGTCCTTAAATTGGGCGTAACCTTCCAGGATCTGAACCGCGCCACCATGGAAGCCAATGTTTTCACCCAGATGGATCCTGATCCCCAGGCCTGGAGCGCTTGGCGTGCCAGGCTCCACCGGGGCAAGCCAGCTCCCTTCGAGGTCCAACGCCGGGATGGCACGTGGTTCTTGATCCGGGAAAGCCGCACCGCGCGGGGGTACACCCTGATCCTGCATACGAACATCACGGATTTGAAGATCCGGGAACGGACGCTCGCCGAAGCCAAGGAGGCTGCGGAACTGGCCAACCATGCCAAAAGCGAGTTCCTGGCCAACATGAGCCACGAACTGCGCACGCCATTGAACGCCATCATCGGATTTTCCGACATTATCCTGCATGAAATGTTCGGCCCCGTCGAAAACCCGGCCTATCTGGATTACGCCCGCAATATCAACGAGTCGGGCAGTCACCTCCTGGACATCATCGGCGATATCCTCGACCTGTCGAAGATCGAAGCCGGAGAGCTGAGCCTGGACGAGGAATGGGCCGCCCCCAAAGCCATGGTAGAGGTGGCCGTTCAAATGGTGCTTCCCCGGGCGTCCCTGAAGCGGATCACGCTGAACACGATCCTGAACGACGCCCCCGAAGCCATTTACTGTGACCCCTTGCGGATCAAGCAGATCCTCATCAACCTGCTGTCCAATGCCGTCAAGTACACCCCGGACGAAGGCACTGTGACCGTGACGGTGAAACCAAGTCCTGCCTCCCCCTCCACTCCCAAAGGGCTCATTCTCAAGGTCTCCGACACCGGCATCGGCATGGACGAGGACGGTATCCGTGTGGCTATGACAGCCTTTGGCCAAGTAGAGAGCGCCTACACCCGCCACCAGGGCGGCACGGGCCTGGGGCTGCCCCTCACCCGCAAACTGACCGAGGCCCACCAGGGCCGTCTGACCATCGAAAGCACCCTGGGACAGGGGACCACGGTCTCGGTCTTCCTTCCTCCTGAACGACTGAGAACACCCCCCTCCCGATTGGAAAAGCTGTCTTAGAGCGAAACGGGATCAGCTTGGAGTGAAACGGGGTCAGCTTGGAGTGAAACGGGGTCAGCTTGAGTCAAGCTGGCGCCGTTTCACTCTAGGACCGGCGCGCCCTATTGGTCACTCATAGAGCTATGCTGACCCAGGATGGCTTCCGTATTGGCCAGGGCCAGGGGCGTCCCCACGTGGTACCACTCCCCATCGTGCACGACACCGGCCAGACGCTCCTCCGACAGGGCCCGGTCATAGAGAACATTGAGGGAGAACGGCCCATCGGGCAGGGCCTCGAACAGCCGCGGGTGGAGAATCTGCACGCCTGCGAACACAAAAGGGGCCATGTGCAATTCGGTCCGCCTCTGGGGGCGGCCGATCTCGTCCAGCGTAAAATCCCCGAAACCGTCGTAGCCATGGGCGGCGGCCAGAGGGTGGAGCAACAGCAGAGCATCCATGGCCTCCGAATCCCAGGCCCGTGCCATCAACTTCAGGGCCGATTGGGTCCCATTCAGCCAAAGGACATCCGAATTGACCACGAAGAAGGGATCCTCCCCCAGCAGGGGCAGGGCGCGGGCGACTCCGCCCCCGGTCTCCAACCGCTCGCCTGTTTCATCGCTGAACAGGATCCGGGGGTGGGTCCGGTCGGCCAGGTGACGGCGGATCAAATCGGGCAAGTGGTGCAGGTTCACCACCGCCTCCTCGACGCCGACCTCCGCCAAATGATCCAGCGCCCAGTCGATCAGGGGCCTGTCGTGCACCCGGACCAGGGGCTTGGGCAGACTGTTGGTCAAGGGACGCATGCGAGTCCCCAGACCTGCGGCCAGGACCATGGCGCGTTTGGGAATAACGGGGGTCCGGGCGGGGGCCTTGGCGAGGGTCATGCCGGCTCCTTTTAAGGGGCTGGGTGAACCGCCCCGGATTGGGACGGAGGAATCACACGGGCGGACGACGGAACATGTTGGGCGAACCAGTCAGCCAAAGGCTTCAGAACGGGATGGGTCAAGGCGCCCTCCATCAACCGCCAGAGACGGGGGATATGCCCCAGATAGTGGGGCTTCCCATCGCGCGCGTCCAGACGGGTGAAGATTCCGATGACCTTGGCATGGCGCTGGGCCGCGAGGACGGCCCAACTGGCGGCGAAGGCTTCCGAATCCACATGGGGCATCCGAGCCAGATAGCGGGCCTTCATGCGGGCGATCCGATCCGAATCGATATCCCGACGGGCGTCTTCCAGCAAACTCATCAAGTCATAGGTCACCGGTCCCCGCAGGGCATCCTGAAAGTCGAGCAGCCCGCAGGCCGCCTCCCCCTCCCGCCCGGGCAACAGCAACAGGTTGTCCACATGAAAATCCCGCAAGACCAGGGTTTCCGGCACGGACCGGGCCACCGGGTAGAGCGCCTCCCAGATCCGGACATAATCTGCAACCGCCGCATCGGTCAGCGTCAGCCCGACCCCGGGGCAATACCACCTTGTCAGCAGGGCGACTTCGTCAGTGTAATGCGAATCATCGTAGGGGGGCACCGCAACGGCGAGAACCTGATCCTGGGGGAGCGCATGGAGCCGGGCCAGGGTGTCCACTGCCAGGGCATAGAGAGCTTCCTCGTCGGCACCCCGGGCAAGGAGCCGCGTATAGGTGTCGTCGCCCAAGTCTTCAAGCAACAGGAACCCGTGTGCCACATCCTCGGCCAGGATGGTCGGGACAGAGAAGCCAAGGCCAGCCAGATGACGGGCGATGGCCAGGAAGGGGCGGGTGTCCTCCACCGGCGGAGGGGCATCCATCAGAACGGCGCGGGATCCGTCTGCCTTTTCCAACCGGTCATAGCGACGAAAACTGGCATCCCCGGCGAGCAATCCCCGCTGGGCCTGGCTCCAGCCGGACGCCTCCAATAAAGTGGTCAAGGCTGCGTCACGTGTGGCCTGATCCGTGGGGTGTAAACTGCTGGGCAGGGTCATGAAGCGGAATCCGGAAAATCGGGAAAAGCGGCGGCGAGACCTTCCGCCCCCCGACCGTGACATGGGTTTTAGCGCCCCTGGCGTCGCGCTGCAACAGATGGGACCGGTAACGGCTCAACGGAATGGGTCAGAAGGGTTGTCAGAACAGGTGAGGATCCGTACATCTGAGAGCACTTCCGGACACGTCACAACCAGAACCGAACACCAGGAACCCTCCGATGTCCCTTCCCTCCCCCGTCCGTACGGACGTCGCCGTCATCGGCGCCGGACCGGTCGGTCTTTCCGCCGTTTTTCAATGCGGCATGTTGCGCCTGCGTTGCCATGTCATCGACGCTTTGGAGGCCCCCGGCGGCCAGCTCACGGCCCTTTATCCGGAAAAACCCATCTACGACGTTCCGGGTTTCCCCTCCATCAACGCCGGAGATCTGGTGGAGCGGTTGCTGGAACAGGCTGCGCCCTTCGCCCCCACCTATCACCTGGACCAGCGGGTGGACGGGATGGAGCGGATCACCGATCCCGACCTGTCCTTTTGGCGTTTGACCACTTCCAAGGGTCAGGTCATCGAGGCACCTGCGGTGATCATTGCGGCGGGTGCGGGTGCCTTCGGACCCAAACGCCCCCCGTTGGAGGGCCTGGAGGCCTATGAAGGCAAGAGCGTCTTCTACATGGTGTCCAAGCGGGAGGCCTTCCGCAACCGCTCCGTGGTGATCGCCGGTGGTGGAGACTCCGCCGTCGATTGGGCCATCTCCCTCTCTGACGTCGCCGCGAAAGTACAACTGGTCCACCGCCGGGCCAAGTTCCGCTGCGCACCGGAAAGCGCCGCCCGCCTGGACATGTTGGCCAAAGAGGGCAAAGTGGAGCTGGTGGTCCCCGGGCAACTCAAGGCCCTGCGTGGCGCCGAAGGCCAATTGGATGCCGTGATCATCGACGACTTGGCGGGTGGCGAAAAGGTTTTGGAGACAAACGTGCTGCTCCCCTTCTTCGGGCTGGCGTCGAATCTGGGGCCAATCCTCGACTGGGGTCTCGGCGTGGAGCGTCATACCATCCCCGTGGACCAGCGGACCTGCGCCACCAGCAAGCCCGGCATCTATGCCATTGGCGACGTGGCCTATTATCCGGACAAGCTGAAACTGATCCTGACCGGTTTCGCCGAGGCCTCTGCGGCTGCCCACAACGCCTTCAAGGACTGCCGTCCAGGCGAAGCCCTCCATTTCGAGCATTCGACCACCTCAGGCGTCCCCCACCTGTAAAATGCCGCCTGGAATGCTCCGAGATCAAGCCGCCCCCCTTCTTCGCCAAGGGACATGACCGGGGTGTTTCCCGCCAGGGGGCTTTGCCCCGTCCCCCCCCTCTTTGGCGAGGCTGGGGCCGAAAGGCCCCAGATCCCGGGCTAAAAAAATGGGGGTTTGGGGGCATTGGCCCCCAAACGGACTTGGGCAATCGCCCAAAAAATACAGAACATTGTCGTGCCCCCTGCTTCCTGGCCCACCTTGGCCACGAATACGCTCTAAGTCTAGGTCGCGCAGACGCGAGGCGAAGCGATACACTCCTCTTCTCGTCCTTTGCCTTCCCCACCGAGAGGATCCACGATGACCATCCGAGTCAAAAACCTGACCGGAGAGGCCGCCCGAGCGGTCGCCGATGACTTGGCCCGCCTGCGGATCTCCGTCTTCCGGGAATTTCCCTACCTCTACGACGGGACCACGGAATACGAGCGAAAATACCTTGAGACCTATGCCAAGGCCCGGGACGGCGTGGTTGTCACCGCCTTTGACGGGGATCGGGTCATCGGTGCGGCCACGGCCCTGCCCCTGACAGCCGAGCCCGATCACATGGCCGCCCCCTTCCGTGAAGCGGGGATCGCACCGGAGACGGTTTTCTACTTCGGGGAATCGGTTCTGGAGCCAGCCTACCGGGGCCGGGGGCTTGGCCATGCCTTCTTCGACGGTCGGGAAAACCATGCCCGGGATCTGGGCTACACGACCTCGGCCTTCTGCGCCATCATCCGGCCTGAAGACCATCCACGCCGCCCAGCGGACTACCGGCCCCTGGACGCCTTCTGGACCAAGCGGGGTTACGTGCGGCAAGAGTCCATGACCTGCCAGATGACGTGGCAAGACCTGGACGAAGACAGCCAGAGCCCCAAGACCCTGCGCTTCTGGACAAGGGAGCTGTAGCGCCTTCCCCTCAGCCATCCAGTTCGGGATAATGGCGGAACAGTCCGTCCTCGTTGAAGGGGAGACGCCGATCGCTGGCAAGGTAGGCCGCAATGTTCGGGCGCTCGGCCACCCGGGCGGACAGGGCCACCACGGCGGGGGTTTCCGCCAGCGCGCGGCCTGCTGCCTTGGGAAAGGCATATTTAAGCCCTTCAACGCATTGGAACAGGGTCAAGTCGGCATAGCCCACCCGGTCTCCCACCAACCAAGCCGCCCCCGAAACCGCCGCCACCCGCTCCAGCCAGCCCAGGAACTTGGGCAAGCGATGCTCGCGGAAAACCTGGGACCGCTTCAGAGCCTCGGGCTTCTGGTCCGCGTAATACAGGGCCGAGCCCAGGGGATGGTGAGTGTCATGGATTTCGTCCATGAAATCCCCAAGGGTGAGCTGGATCTGGTGACACCAGAGCCGGTCCGACGGCTCCCGGGGGGCCAGCCCCAACCGGTCCCCCAGATATTGAAGAATAGCCGGCGTCTGCCCGATCACCAGCGACCCGTCCCGCAGAACCGGTACGGCGAAGGATGGACGCCCCCCCGCCTCCTCCCCCAGGATCCGCATGATCCCGGTCACTCCCCCGCCCTTTTCCTCGGGCAGGCGGGCGTAATCGAAGTAATCCACCCCCGCGTCCTCCAAAGCGAGACGCACAACTTCGCCTCGCCCTGGTAAACTTGGCCAATAAAACAACTCATACGTCATGGGTCGGTGCCCCCTTTCCCATTCAAAGGTTTCGGAGCATATGGGAACGACCAAGCGCAGTTTTTAGCCCTGCTGAGGACCCCGGACAACCGGAGGTGTTCCCATACCTACTCCCTGCCGCCAACCTAAGCCTCCCATTCGCCCTTAGATCAAACCGCCCTAAATCGGAATCGATTTAAGGCGGGTAATTTGATCTAAAATCATATAGCGAGAGCATCGAGTGGACCGGAAAACCGGTACCCACTTTTCCGCTCGATGCTCTAGAGTATCTTCGCGGCCTAGGTGGACCATAAAATGACTGCTGTATACAACAGTGTCTGGTCTTTTTTGGGCGATTGCCCACGCCCATTTGGGGGCAAATGCTCCCAAAAACCCCTATTTTTTAGCCTAGGGTCTGGGGCCTTTCGGCCCCAGTGGGGGACAGGGCAAAAAAGCCCCGTGACGCCCCTCCCTGTCGTGTAGCATGTGAAATCACCCAACTTGGCGGGAAAGACACTCTAGACGGCAGAAAAAGAATGAAAATCGATTACTCGGCCATGCACCAGAGGCTTACCACCATGGGGGAAGAGGAGAAAATACCCTTCCTCCAGTCCAGTCTTCCCGACCTTTGGTGCGCGGCATACGCAATCCGGTTCCCTGACAGCAATCCGATGTTCATTGACATCAAGTCCTTTCAGGTCATTTTCGACCTTACCTCCAAAGCCGAAGAGCATTCTGCGGACTGGCGGGAAGACCGCGTGATCGCCGTTCATGGGCTTTCTACCCCGCCCCAGACCGGGAGGGACGCGGCACGCATGCGGGGATACCTAGGCAAGACCTACGAAGTCTTTGGCCCAGACACCGACAAGGGGCATTTCATCGCCCATTCCGCAGGGGGAGATGTCTTAGATAGTGTCGCATGGTTTCCCCAAGATCGTCGTCTCAATCGAGGGTGGTCGGAAGAGGGGCGCCAATTTCGAGATATGGAACGCTACTGCGCCAATAACCCCGGCGTCTTCCTATTTTCCCGGCCCCTATACGCGGACCGGACCACGCGCCCATCCCACCTGGAATTCGGCATTCTGCGCGACGGACATTTGGCTATTCGATTATTCAATAACCGCCGCACCCCGGCTACCCCAAGCCCGCCGCCAAGTGGTTATCCCACCGGCTGACCAAGGGGTCATAGCGCTTGAAAACCTGCGCTGTTTCCAACAAACGCACCGCACCATCTCCTCCTGCTCCGACGATCCGCCCATCGGGCAGGGTTCCCAGCGCGCAGAGGTCCGGGGTCTCGCGGTGGCCAAGATATCGGCCATCCCGAGGATCCCACAGCAGCACCGCATTGCCCCGGGGACAGGACAACGCCATCACCGATCCCTCGGCATTTACCGCCACATCGCCGGTGTAGTTCCGACAGCGGACGGTCATGTCCTGGGGCATGTCCAGCAGCATCGGCCTGCCATCCCGGCGAACCACCATGGCCAACGGCGGATAATCCTCCGCCGGTCCCTCGTACTGCAGCGCGGCGCAGAGGGAGCCATCCGGTGCCTCCGCCAAGTGGCGAATACCCAACTGGTGCAGGGAGGGGGCCAACCGGGTGGTCCGGCGGATCTCGCCCGTTGTGGCATCCAGTTCCACCAGGGCCGGATTCATAGTCGGCAGGTTCAGCTTGGTTCGCCCCATGTCCGGATGGGTCAGAATGCCCCCGATGGCGACCCAGACAACCGAGCCGTCAGCCTTCACCAACACGTCATGGGCTCCGACACCTCCGGCGTCCCATTCGGCGACCCGGATGGGCTGGCCTTCCGGCGAGATCTCCCACAAGCCCAGAACGGCCCGCTTCTCATCGAAGGCATTCTCCGTCGTGACCAGACGGCCATCGGGCAGGAAGTCGGCATGGCCCTGGAAGTGGCGCCCGGCGGGGGGAGCCATGGTCGCGAGCACCGCCCCATCATGGCCGTCGAGCACTTCCATCCAGAATCCGGGGCGGCGCGCCACCACCACCGCTTGCGGGTGGTTTGGCCGCCAATGGACGCCATGGGCGCGCCCCGGCATCACGTGACGCCACCGTTCGGCACCATCCGCATCAAGCGCCACGGCGGCGTAGCTGTCGGGGCCGATCCGCCCGGACAAAAGCAAAGTCTCCTCCTCCGGCCTTTTCGCTCGGAGGAGCCCCGGTGTGCCGGTCCCGTTGCCGAGGGCCAGTCCAAGACGCGGAAACAGGGCCGATGTGACAAGCGCGCCGCCCGCCAGGGTCAGCGCAGCGCGGCGATTAATCTCCATCAAGGCTATTGAACCCCATAACAATGTTCAGGGAGGGCGCCACTTTCAGCGCCAGACGGGCTCTCAGGGAATCCAGACGACCGGTCACATCCTCAACCCGGAAGCGGCGGGACAGGTCGCCGACCACGGCGCTCAAGGGGGGATCGATGGCTCCCAACCGATCCTCGATATCCGCCATATCGGCCTGCACCTTGGCATCCAACGCAGCGTCAACCTTGGCCACCTTGGGGCCGAGGGCCAGTTTGTACAGGGCTGAGGAGGCCTTCAGGGTCTCCTCCGCCATCCGCAGGGATTGCCCGGTCTCGGGGGATTCAGCCAAGGTCGGGCGGGCTTTCTTGAAGGAGTCTCCCAAGGGGCGCTCCAATTTCAGATCCTTCACCAGCGCCAACCCCTGGTCAACGGTCGCCAGAAACAGGCTCTCCAGGGCGGCCACGTCCCCCATGGGTCCCTGCCCTTCCGCCGTGGCGGCCAGCCGGTCACGCCAGCCCTTGTCGGGTTTGGTCCAGGCGTCGAGCATGTCCTTGGACATGGTTGTCAGATTGGTGTCGATGGCCTGAGCCAATTTGCAGGCATAGGCGCCCCGCTCATCGGTCCGGGCTGTTTCCGGCTTGGCACCGTCCCGGGGATAAAGCAGCACCGTCAAGGCCGGTAGCCCCTGCACCGAGACGCTGGTTGTGGGGAAGACCGCTTCGGTCAGAAGGGCCTCATTGCGTTGGCGCAGCAGGCCTTCCATCTGGCGCCCCGTGGCATTGGACTTGTCGGGCCAGAACTCGAACCGGGCCCGGTGGTTTTGGTCCTCCACAGGACCAAAGGTATAGGGTTGCAGACGCGCCCAAGCGGCCAATGTGTTCCCCAGGGCCTCGCGGGCCGCCGTGATCTCCGCCTCCGTCGCGCCTTTGCCTTCAGAGCACATGGCATCGATGGTTTGGGACAGGGCCCCGGTCCGGGCCACCAGGGCCTCGTGGGCGGGGATGGTCTCGGAGAGGACGGCCGCCAGTTCGGGCGTCACATCCGCCCCCTTCGCCGAGGTCGACCCCACCGCCGCAGCCAACAATCCCATGATCACGCTGGGGCGAAGCCGACGCCCCAAACCCTTGCGCTTCATCCCCTTTTGGTTCGGAAGCGTGGGTTTGGGTCCCGATTGGTCTTTGGGTGTTTTTGTCAGGGTCATGCTCTTTTTCTTCCAGGGCCGGAGAAAGGTCATCATAGGGATTCAACGAAAGCCACGAGGGCAGCCCGATCTGCGGCGTCCATTCCGCGGAAGGCCTCCCGGGCGGCTTCTCCCTCGCCCCCGTGCCACAGGATGGCCTCGGGGACGGAGCGCGCCCGTCCATCGTGAAGAAGGGAAATCTGGCCGCTCACCTCCTGGGTCAGACCGACCCCCCATAGGGGAGGCGTCCGCCATTCGGATCCACTGGCCCGCCCCTCGGGCCGCCCATCGGCCAGATCCGGCCCCATGTCGTGAAGCAAAAGATCCGTAAAGGGCCAAATGGTCTGCCCGGCCAAGGTCGGGTCAGGATAATCGGTCGCAGTAACTTGGCGGGGCACATGGCAGGCGGGACATCCGGCCTCGGCAAAAAGAACACCCCCGGCACGGACTTGGGGGTCCTCCCCATTCCGCCGGGCGGGAACGGCAATATGGGAGGCGTATTCAACGATCAAGGCCGCCATCTGGCTGGGAATTTCCAACCCCTCGTATTGGGGATCCCCGCCAGTGGGCGCGGCCCGACAGTCTTCCTGGGCCGCCATGCAATCCCCGGCAGGGAAGGAATACAAGGGCGTCGACATTCCGATGTCGCCATTGAACGCGGCCTGACTCTGGGCGTTGACCGTGGGCTCACCCGCTTTCCAGCCGAACCGGCCGAGCCCGGACTCACCCGTCGCCGGATCGGGAATACGTTGGGTCCGTCCGCTGATGCCATCGCCATCCCGGTCCTCGGGATCGGCGCGAGCTTCGAGGGCTTCAGCGGGAATGGCGTCGAGAAGACCGAGGCCGATCATGGGCGGCGCGATCCGGGCACTGGTCAGCATTGCCGGGTCGATGGCCCCGTAGCCGGGGTTGGCAATGGTAAAGCTGGGCTTCCGTAGGGTGATGGTCTCTCCCCCCGCCAGGGTGACCTCCACCGGCTCATAGGTAACGACCGGCTTCCCCTCAGCCTTCAGGCCTTGAATGGCAAATTCCTGGAGCTGGGTGCCCAAGATGGGATGGGGAACAACCTTCAAACGGCCCTCGGCCATGGCGGAGCGTTCTGCGTCCGTCTCTGCCGGCAGGGACAGGCGCAGCAGCATGGAAACGGCATTGGAGGCATCGGCCTCAGGGGGATGCCCCCGGCCATTGCGCAAATGGCATTGGCGGCAGGAGCGGGCATTGTAGAGGGGACCCAAACCATCTGCAGCCTTCGTGGAGGACGGCGCAGAGACCCAGGGACGGGCGAACAGGGCGTTGCCCAGAGTCACATTCATGCGTTGGTCGTCGGTCAGGCCCGGGGTGGTCCGCAGGAAGGCATCCCGGCCAAAGGGGCCGCTGTGCGTGGAGGCTCCCCCCGGGCGGGCGGCGGCCGGATCTGTGAGGAAGGCGGCTGTCTCGCCGGAAAAGGCAACGGATCCGCCCCGGCTCACGCCGATTCCGCTCAGCGCCACAAGGGCGAAGGCGACACCCAGGCCGACTCCGACAATCAGTCCCTGACCTTTCCAACGGCTCCCCATGGTTTCACCACCCGTCATCCAAAGGCACCCAACAAAAACGAAAGACTCGTTAAACGTCAAAAAAGAGTGACGGGCCGCCAACCCCAAGGACATCAGTCCAAGAGACAGCGGCCCGCACCGTTCAGGATGTTAGTTCCCGACAGTTTCCGGAGCGTCCAGGCTGTCGGACCCTTCGAAGGCCGCAGGCGGGATATCCAAGGCAGCGACAACCTTTTCCAAGGTCTTGGTCTGGGCGACCAGGGCATCGACGGCGGCCTGTACCTTGGCGTTTCCAGCCACGTTGCCCATGCCGATCATCTGGTCATAGGCCTCGCCATCCTCAGAGGTGGAGACCAAGGTCGCCATGGCCTCTTCCGTGGCCTCCAGCTTTGCGTCCATTTCGGCCGCCAGAGCCGGGGCCTTCTCCACCACCAACTGGTGCAGGGAGGGGCCGACCAGCACCTTGCCATCGGCCCGGGTGTAGGTGCCGGAATAGACGTTCCGAATGCCCTTGGCATCGTAGTAATGGCTATAAACCGTGTTGTCGGAGAAGCAATCATGCTCTTCTTCGGGGTCATGCAGCATCAGGCCGAGCTTCATCCGCTCGCCGCCCAGCTCGCCATAGGCCAGAGAGCCCATACCCATGACAATGGTGCGCAGCCCCTGACCCGGCCCTTCGGCCAACAGGGCTGTCCGCCCTTCGCCACCGTCTTTCCAGGCTGCGGCCATATATTCCAAATCACTGACCAGCAGATCCGTCGCAGCCTTCAAGTATTCGGCGCGGCGGTCGCAATGGCCGCCGGTGCAGTTGGCCGGATCAAAGTCCGTGGCCGGACGGGCACCCGCACCCGGACCGGTCCCGTTCAGATCCTGACCCCAAAGCAGGAATTCAATGGCATGGTAGCCCGTGGCCACATTGGCCTCGATCCCATCGACTTCATGCAACTGCTCGGAGAGCAGGGCCGGTGTGATCTTGGAGGCATCAATGGTCTTACCCGCAACCTCGACCTTGGGGTTAGCGATCACATTGGCGTCCGCGAAGGGGTTCTCGCCCACATCCGCACCGTAAAGAGCGCCGTCCACGTAATCGATCAGGCCTTCGTCCAGGGGCCAGGCATTCACCTTGCCTTCCCAATCATCGACGATGCCGTTGCCGAACCGATAAACCTCGGACTGCTGATAGGGCACCCGCGCGGCCTTCCACGCCACCTTGGCGGCGGCCAGATTGTCCTCGGTGGGGGCGGCGATCAGCGCGTCCACCTTCTGCTGAAGCACCTTGGCCGTTGCCAAGCTGTCCGCGTAGGTGGCCTCCGCGATCTTGACGTAGGTGTCCAGCACTTCGGCGGGCTCGACGGCCTGGGCGGTCTGGGCGCCAAGGGCCAGCGCCAGGGCGGCGGCGGCGGTCATCGTCTTGAACATACTTCCCCTCATGCGATTCGGGTGGTCGGAGGCGGAAAGGAACCGCTTGGCCCCCTCCCTCGAATGAATGTCCTGAGAGCTTAGAGGGGCAATATATGAAAATGCAAGTGATTTTCATTATCCCCATTCACCCAGAACGCCGAGCCGCACCCTCCCATAACCTTTGGAAACCCAACGACTTCCGGAATGCCCAATCGCTTTATCCGCAATTAATAAGGGGATACTATACTCAAACGCAACGCATTCTCAATGGCAAAAACGTCCTCTTGGACCTCCAAAAAGGTGGGTGAGGAGCACTCCTTCCCGGTCCGATTCATTCAGTCCAAGCTTGCCTTGACCCCACCGCCCCATCCCCTTTTGATACCCATCCGCCTTCTGATCCTTTTCCCCAAAGGGAGTCGCCCCCATGTCCCTGCGTGCCCTCCGCGGTCTGGTCGCCATTGGTCGACACGGTGGATTCGCCCGCGCTGCGGAGGCCCTGGGATTAACCCAGGCCACCATCAGTCTGCGGGTAAAGCAGTTGGAAGAAGACCTGCGCGTTCCCCTCTTCGACCGGAGCGCGCGCAGCCCCCAATTGACGGAGGCCGGATTGACCGTCCTGCGCCGGGCGGAGACCATTCTGACCCTTTACGACAATCTGGCCACGGAGCTGTCCGGCGACGGCCCCCTGACCGGCACCCTGGACATCGGCACCATCCAGACCCTGCAATCGGGCTTTCTCCCTCAGGTTCTGGCGACCTACCGGACCGACCATCCCGCTGTCATTCCCCGGGTTTTCAGTGGCATGTCAAACGAGCTGTCCCAAAAGGTCGAACAGGGAGAGTTGGACATGGCCCTGTTGACCGCCCCACCCCGCCCGCCCTCGGATCGGTTGCGTTTCGTCGAATTGTTCCGGGAGCCCTTCTATGTCCTCGCCCCCCTATCCGACGCGGGGAAGGGGGACGTCGACTTGCTGTCCAGTCGTCCCCTCATCCGCATGGACAAAATCGCCTGGGCTGGCCGTCTCATCGACCAGAGCTTGAAGGATCGAGACCTGTTCCCCCAGGAAACCATGCTGCTGAATACCCTGACCGGCACCCGCGACATGGTGGCCAGTGGCCTGGGCGTGGCCATCGTGCCCCTGAACGCCCAACGCAAAGCGGAAACCGAGAGTCAATGTTGGCTCACCCCCTTCGGTGATCCCCCTTTGACCCGGGGCCTCGGCATGCTCGAGCGGGTGGACCACCCCCGCCGCCGCCTGACCGCCACCCTGCTGGAGCTGATGCAGAAGCGTCTCGCCGAGGAAAGTCCTCCCCCGGCTCCACCCTGAGCATCAGCACGCCCCTCGGACTCGACAGCGGCCCGCTCGACGGGCGAATATCCCCACGGGAGTGCCAGAGGCCACGTTGGCCTCGGGGCACTCTGAACCGTATATATACTCTGTGTCCTTGAAAATCCGGAACCCCTGCTTCGCAGTTCCTGGGCTCTGCCCAGACCCGCAAAGGGTCACGGACCCTTTGATCCCTTTGGTCAAAAAACGAGTGGGGGTCCGGGGCCTCAGGCCCCGCGTTTTTCGGTTTTTCAAGGAGACGGGGTATAATTAAAGTGAAATGGGGACGCCAGGATGGGGAGGTGTCGCCACGTCGAAAAGCAGATTTGGGGGGACAATCACCATGTCGATTATGGACGCTGACGCCTGGGCGGACCGCCGGTACTACGGCGGTGATCTGCCTGCTGAAGCCGAACGGGAAATTCATCTGGCCGGACTGGCCTGGGAAGACCCCGATGCAGTAGACAGCCACCTCGCGGCGGCCATGGCCCTGGCACCGGGACATTTGGCCGTGCATCTCGCCCATTACAAATCCCTGTTCTACCGCCACCGCCACTTGGACGCCGCCCCCCACGCCCTGGCCGTCGTTGGTATCAAGGGGCGGGAATTGGGTCTCTGCCAGGATTGGCGATTGGTGGAGCCCGGCGACGCCGCCTTCGACAGCCTGGAGCCCGCCCCCCGACTCTATGTTTTTTCCCTGGCGGCCTATGGCTATGTCCTGCTGCGTGGGGGCGAGGTCGAGGAAGGCCGCATCGCCCTGTCCCAGGCCGCAAAACTGGATTTCTCCGGTCAGACAGGTGCCCAAGCGGTACTCGACCTGCTCGACCGGGGCCAGGAGGAGGATTAGGGCATTCGATAACCACTTTTTGTCGATGGCCCCGCCACAGTACCCAAGGATATGGCTGGCCCGCGTTTTTCTCATGGGCTCGAAGCTTGGATTCGCTTTGCATCCGCGCCAAGTTTCGTTTATAGCCGACCAACCCGCTGGGGGTATATTTGGTGTCCGGGGCCAGGGGCCGGCGTTCGGGCACTCCCACTTCGATGGTCAAGGCTGATCCGCGTGCTGGCGTTTTCCGTTCCGACGGACCAGGACAGGGGATCGAAGCAGGGGCCGTTGTCTGATACGCCGCCATCCGGCGACATCCGAAATCTCGAGCGCCAATTCAGGCCGCATCGAGGTTTCAGGAGTCCAAGGGAAGAGCGGAAGGGGTTTCAAGGAAGACCATGAGCAATCTGTTGAAGGAAACCGTGACCGACGTCCACCATTGGACCGACACGCTGTTCAGCTTCAAGACCACCCGAGACCAGGGGTTCCGATTTGACAATGGCCAATTCACCATGGTCGGCCTGGAAGTGGAAGGGCGCCCCCTGTTGCGTGCCTATTCCATCGTCAGTGCCAATCATGAGGAAAACCTGGAGTTCTTCTCCATCAAGGTCCCAAATGGCCCTCTGACCTCCCGTCTGCAGCACATCAAAATCGGCGACGAAGTCCTGATCAGCAAAAAGCCCACGGGCACGCTGGTTGTGGACAATCTGTTGCCGGGCAAGGTGCTGTGGCTGCTGGGAACCGGCACGGGCCTCGCGCCTTTCATGTCCATCATCAAGGACCCCGAGGTCTATGAGCGTTACGAAAAAGTGGTGCTGATGCACGGTTGCCGATTCGTTGCCGAACTGGCCTATGTGGAAGAGATCACCAAAGACCTGCCGGGGAACGAGTATTTTGGCGAGATGGTCGCTGAAAAACTGCTTTACTATCCAACCGTTACCCGCGAGCCCTTCCGCAATCAAGGACGGATTACCACCCTGATTGAAACCGGAAAAGTCAGCGCCGACCTGGGCCTCCCCCCCTTCTCCGCCGAGAACGACCGGGTGATGCTCTGTGGTAGCCCGGCTATGCTCGACGACATGACCTCCTGGTTGGAGGACAACGGCTTCAAGGAAGGCAGCAACAACGATCCAGGACATTACGTGATCGAAAAGGCCTTTGTCGAAAAATAGGGACGGAAACACGCCATCCCAAAAAAGAGAAGGCCCGCTCTTCCCTATCGGAAGGCGGGCTTTTTTTTATAACGGCTCAATACCAGAGCATCGCCAGGGCGGACCCCGTCAGCCCGTGGTGCCGGAACGGATGACGTTATCCTCGGCTTGACCTGTGTCTGCGTCAGATGCCCCGGCTTGGGCCGCCAGGGCACGGGCCAGTTGGCTCAAAGCTTCCTGGTGGCGCTCGTTCTGAATCAGCGCAAAATTGCGGGCCAACTCCAGACACATGCGCTGACGTGAACTCACATTTTCCGGCGGGTCGTCATCCAGCCCTTCAAAGAAGTAGTTCACCGGCACGCTCAGCACCTGTCCGATCTCGTACAGCCGACCCGCTGAAATCCGATTGATTCCCCGTTCGTACTTGTGGGCTTGCTGATAGGTGACCCCGATCATATCAGCCATTTGTTGCTGAGACAGCCCCAGCATGACCCGCCGCTCCCGAATCCGCTTGCCCACATGACGATCAGCATCGCTGGCACGACTCGTCCCCGCTGTGGAACGCTCTAGCAGAGTTACTCTATCCATTTTACTCCATACCCCCTTAGACAAATGAGCGGACCACCTCCACCCCACCCGGTGCTCACACCTTTCCAGATGTGTTACATCAAATAATCCTTAGAGTATCCCGTGGACTGGAAAACCGGTTCCGACTTTTCCGCACGATACTCTAGAGTAAAATGGGACCAGTTTGAGCCAAGCTGATCCGGTTTCACTCTACTTCTACAGATCTCGGAGCACTCTAGAAGTCAATTGGACTTCTGTTTGTGCGAAGAGCACACTTGAACAACCAAAACGAGAAACAATCAAACTAGAGTTACGCTGAACTGCCACGCTGGGCAACCCAGAGCCCCCCAGTCCGATAGACCCTCGAAATGGAACGCTTCACCTCTGGCAAATCATAGTAAGCGATAGATCTGAATTCACTTAGAGAAAATTTTTAGCAAATCACTCTTACAGAATGAACCAAATGGGGAGGCCGCTCAAAAAAAATCCCAGTAAATTGCGTTCTAGAATGTCTTTAATATTAGAAAATTGTAAAAAACCACCGATCAAGACACAGAATCCGCCAAAGATCGAAGCCCATTCCTCACCGATACTCTGGCGATTAGAGCATCTTGTCCGATTCACAGCATTGTACACGACAGGGGATGTTTTCCAGTTACGGGGCTTTGCCCCGTCCCCCACTGGGGCCGAAAGGCCCCAGACCCCAGGCATTTATTCGCCGAAAGGCCCCAGACCTCGGGCTAAAAAAAAAGGGGGGGGGTGGGGGCAAATGCCCCCAAATGGGCTTGGGCAATCGCCCAAAAAAGACAAGACACAGTCCTGTACTGGAGAGTCACAAATCAGGCCTCCAGGTCTACCCGTCCAGGGTAGCCATCTCGAACAAGCACCTGCACCGCGCCCTGAAGCCCCTTCTGAGAGGAGGGGCGCCCCACCGCATCCCGAACGAAATCATAGAGCTGCGAGACGACGCGCCGGGCCAGGGCCGAAATGCCTTGAACAGCGCCCGAACCTTCGGCCTCGGCGCTGCCCGTTAAGGCCTCGGGTGTGACCTCTTGAGCAATCCTTTGAGCCTGAAAGGCCGTTGCTCGCCCCTTTCCACCAAGGGCATTGACGCCTTTGGTCCCACCCTCCCCAGCGGACACAGTCTGATGGGAAGGGGGCGCAGAGCTCTCTGCCGTTGCTTGAGAGTTTTCGGAGGCATCCGTATCCCCCCGACTTTCGATCCCCGGTCCCCGGGATTTCGTCCGTTCGATGCCGCGAGAGCGGCCCCCTTGGAGGGGTTCGCCCACCGCCTGCTGAAAGGCCAGAGTCCCATCCGCAGCCCGCCGGACGGCGGCGACCTGGGTCGCATCCGGCGATGAGGCCTGACCGGCAGGTAAGGGAGCGGAAGCACTCGACCCGGCCACGCCACCACGTCCTGCGCCGGAAGCCAGCACGTCACGAATGGTCGATCCCAATCCATTAACCTGGAGCATGACACCCTTCCCAGGGAAACCATCCCGTAACTCGCATCTCTCGCCTTGAACTACGGGAGACTTTCTGGACCCGATTGGTTCACTGCAATCCAGAAGCCGGGTGATTCAGGACGGATCCCCCTCCCAGCCTTGAGAAGGATATATTAACGCGCAGAAAGGAAAAAAGAAACAAATCAATCACGAGGAGAACACCCCCCCACGCGATTACCCGTTTTCCTTGGTCCCCATCAGCTTGTCCAGCTTCTGCTGCATCGCAGAAATTTCTTCCTTCAGGGCATCAACGTCTTTTGCTTCGTCCTTGGGTCCTTCCTCCTTGGATGAGGACTGAGCCGACTTTTTCATCTGGTCGATCTGGAAGGGATTGAACATGTTCATGGCGTTCTCAAAAAACGCCATATTCTGCTTGTTCACTTCCTCGAAATTCTGGAAGGGGAAGAGACCATCCAAAGCGCTGGTCATCATGCCGCGCATCTGTTCCTCATTCCGGGCAAAGGACTGCATGGAATATTCCAGATACTGGGGCACCACCCCCCCAAGGCTGTCCCCGTAAAAGCCGATGAGTTGGCGCAGGAAACCAATGGGCAGTAAGTTTTGCCCCTTGTTTTCCTCTTCCACGATGATCTGGGTCAGGACAGAACGGGTGATATCATCCCCCGACTTGGCGTCAAAGACGACGAAGTCCGTATTCTCCTTGACCATTTGAGCCAAGTGGTCGAGCGTGACATAACTGCTGGTAGCCGTGTTATACAGACGGCGATTGGCATATTTTTTAATTGTGATCGGCGCGTCTGCGCCTCCGGACTTGGTTCCCTTAGACGTCATACGGCCTCATCCCTTTCCGCCGGAAATCCACGCCATGCGGATCCCCATTCTTGGACCATACCCACCGTTCGAACCCAGCGCACCGGGTGGGGCACCGGGCTGGACTCCAAACGGGTCATGCCCCCTTTCTGGACCATGCGTCGGTTCACCTCCGGACGGGGCCGGATCGGACCACGCTTTAGCCCTTCGCAATGCAAGAATAGCGCGGGAAGGCCATAACAAGCCAGGGGAAAGAACCGATTTATTCGACTGGAACCAGACCTTGGTGCCAACAACCGACAATTCATGGGAGGAAAAGGATGAGCGACCAGACCGATGGACCAAAGGGGTCCGGAAGCACCCGAAGCGGACAAGACGACCCTCCGGACATGGAAACACTCGCCAAACGCTATATGGAGTTGTGGGGCAAGCAGGTCTCCGCCATGGCTGCGGATCCTGGCCTTGCCGAAGCCATGTCAAAAACCATGGACTTCATGGCCGAAACCGCGAAGTCCGGGGGACGGATGCCTCCGGGCATGTCCCCTGGGCCGGGCATGCCCCCTGGAATGACACCAAACGGGGCTTCAGCCAATGACGCAACACCACCCGACACCGACAGCGCAGCGCCTGGGTCCGCGACCACTGGCCCTGCATCTGGCCCTTCAGGGGCTGACATGGATGGGTTGGCCGAACGGATTGATTCCCTTGACCGCCGGGTTGCCCTCCTCGAAGCCGCCTTGGGCGGCATCCTCGCCCAGTCAGGACGGCGCAACGGCGATTGACCCACCCGAAGAGCTGGCTGACCGGCTGAGGCAGGCCATGGGCGAAACCCGGCGGTCGGAGCTGATCGCCGCCCTCGACCGGGAAGCGCGGCGGCGCATGGACCGCTTCCTGGCCGGGGTCGAGGCCTACCACGCCCACCCCTACCGTCGGCCCCTGGAGGACCCCCCACCGATCTGGCAGTCAGGAACGACAGGGTTGAGGGACTATGGAGGCTTCCTGAACGCACCGCCAATCCTGATGATCCCCTCGCTGATCAACCGCGCCCAGGTTCTGGACCTGACGCCCGGACGGTCCCTGTGCCGCCATTTGGCGGACCGGGGGCACCGCCCCTTCCTGGTAGACTGGGGCCTTCCCGGCGAGGAAGAACGGTCCTTCTCCATCGGAGACTATGTCTTGCGCCGCCTGGAACCGATTCTGGAAGCGGTCATCGAACGAACCGGACGACGGCCCGTCCTTCTAGGGTATTGCATGGGCGGATTGCTGGCCATGGCCCTGGCGCAGCGGCAATCGGACCGCATCCGCGGCCTGGCCCTGTTGGCCACGCCCTGGGATTTCGAGGCCGGAGACAGCGGCTTGATCGCCCTGTCCCGCGCCCTGGCCCCACTGGTTCACCGCTTCGCCGACCGGGAAGAAGCTGTGCCTGCGGATCTGGTCCAACTGCCCTTTTCTCTGCTCGACCCCCTCGCCCTGGCTCGCAAATATGAGAGCTTTGGCCACCTTGACCCCCAGACCCCCCGTGCCCTGGATTTCATGGCCGTGGAGGATTGGCTGAACGACGGCGTTCCCCTGGCCGGTCCCGCAGCCCGGGAGGCCCTGGACCGCTGGTATATGGGCAATGAAACGGCCCGGGGGACCTGGGATGTGGGTGGACAAGTCATCACCCCGAAGGCCTTGACGGCGCCCAGTCTGGTCATCATTCCCGAACGGGACCGAATCGTCCCCCCCGAATCGGCCCTGGCCCTGGCCCAAGCCCTTCCCGGAGCGCATGTCCGAACCGTTCCCTTGGGTCATGTGGGCATGGTCGTCGGGCGGCAAGCCGTCGCCCGGGTCCATCGGCCCATCCGCCATTGGCTGGACAAGCTCTCCCAGGATTAACCCCCCTCTCAGCGCCTCTAAAACCAATGGAATGAAAGTGAAACGGGGCCAGCTTGACTCAAGCTGATCCCGTTTCACCTAGAGTATTCCGAGATCAAGTTGGGTCGCTTCGCGACCAAACTTGGCCTCGAAGATACTCTAAAACTTATAGAATGAGAGTGAAACCGGGCCAGCTTGACTCAAGCTGATCCCGTTTCACTCTAGCCACACAACAGACGATCGCTTGACGGGCCAGGGAAATCCCCCTCTTGCCGGTTTGCCACCAGGATCGAATGTTACTGAAGGAAAAATTCACTGACTTTCCCCGAGAGGTTTGCGCACCGCAACGGGGATGCTTAGAGTACCACTATGAAAAGCGCTCCATCACCCCATCGAAGGACAGTATTTGATGGAGAGAGGGAGGCTCTACCTCAGCCCTGCGCGCTCGGCCAAAGGGGTTGAGGGATCAAAAAGCAAGGGGCGACTTCCGGAAGTCGCCCGCGTTTACCAACGCATGGAGAGAAAACGTCATGACCGATATCGTCATCGCCGGCGCCGCTCGGACGCCCGTGGGGGCCTTCAATGGCGCCCTGAGCGGCGTCCCCGCCCACTTCCTGGGCGAAGTCGCCATCCGCGAGGCATTGATCCGCGCGAAGACTGAAGCTGGCGAGGTGGACGAAGTGGTGTTGGGGCAGATCCTCACCGCAGCCCAAGGCCAGAACCCGGCCCGTCAAGCCGCCGTCAACGCCGGGATCCCGGTGGAAAAGACCGCCTATGGCATCAACCAGCTCTGCGGTTCGGGTCTGCGGACCGTCGCGTTGGGCTTCCAGGCGATCCGCAATGGCGACGCCGACGTGGTGGTCGCCGGTGGCCAGGAAAGCATGAGCCAAGCCCCCCACGCCTCCTACCTGCGCTCCGGCGTGAAAATGGGACCGACCGAAATGGTTGACACCATGATCAAGGACGGCCTGTGGTGCGCTTTCAACGGCTACCACATGGGCACCACTGCGGAGAACGTGGCCGAACAGTTCCAGATCACCCGCGAGGAGCAGGACACCTTCGCCGCCGGATCCCAGAACAAGGCCGAAGCCGCCATGGCTGCGGGCCGCTTCAAGGACGAAATCACCCCGGTGACCATCAAGGGCCGCAAGGGCGACACCATCGTCGACACCGATGAATACCCCAAGGCAGGCGTCACCGCCGAGGGTCTGGCCAAGCTGCGCCCGGCCTTTTCCAAGACCGGCACGGTCACGGCGGGCAATGCGTCAGGCATCAACGACGGCGCCGCCGCCCTGGTGCTGATGAGCGACGCCAATGCCGCCAAACGCGGCGTGACCCCGCTGGCCCGCATCGTGTCCTGGGCGACCATGGGCGTTGATCCCTCCATCATGGGCACCGGCCCGATCCCGGCCTCTCGCAAGGCGTTGGAGAAGGCAGGGTGGACCGTCGACGACCTCGACCTGATCGAGGCCAACGAGGCCTTCGCCGCCCAAGCCCTGTCCGTGAACAAGACCTTGGGCTGGGATCCGGCCAAGGTCAACGTGAACGGTGGCGCCATCGCCCTCGGCCACCCGGTTGGTGCCTCCGGCGCCCGCTGCGCCGTAACCCTGCTGCACGAAATGATCAAGCGCGACGCGAAAAAAGGTCTGGTCACCCTATGCATCGGCGGCGGCATGGGTATCGCCATGTGTGTGGAACGCTAGAGAAAGAAGACGCGCATCGGCCCGTCAAACGGTCGACGCCAGACGGGGAGCACCATGGGTGTCTCCCCTGAAAAAAGCACCTTTGGGCGCGGGGGACAGGATCGAGAGAGCCGCCCCCGCATCCACCATCCAACCCGATCGACCGCCCGGGTCGTCGACTCCCCCTGTCGCCTGACGAAAAGGTCACCGACCCTTCGGAAAAATCACCGGAATTCCGTCCCGGACTTTTCCCGCTGGACGACCCATGGTAACAATCGATCTTCTCGGGTTGGAAGTCGCGAAATAATCAGTAATGAAATCAGCGTTTGGAGGAATGAAAATGTCTAAGGGGCGTGTTGCTTTGGTTACCGGTGGAACGCGTGGTATTGGCGCGGCCATCAGCACGGCGTTGCGCGATGCGGGCTACACCGTCGCAGCGAACTATGCGGGGAATGATACGGCAGCCGAGCGTTTCAAGGATGAAACGGGTATCGCCGTCTACAAATTCGACGTGTCGAACTTCGACATGGTCAAGGAAAACGTGGCCAAGATCACCGAAGAGTTGGGGCCGATCGACGTTGTGGTCAACAACGCCGGAATCACCCGGGATGGCACCCTGCACCGCATGAGCCCGGACCAGTGGGAGGCGGTGATCCAGACCAACCTGTCCTCCTGTTACAACCTCTCGCGCTGTGTCATCGAAAGCATGCGCGAGCGGAATTTCGGCCGTATCGTGAACATCGGCTCCATCAATGGTCAGGCAGGTCAGTACGGTCAGGTGAACTATGCTGCGGCCAAGTCGGGCATTCATGGCTTCACCAAGGCGCTGTCCCAGGAAGGGGCGGCCAAAGGCATTACCGTGAACGCCATTGCCCCGGGTTACGTGGACACCGACATGGTCCGCGCCGTGCCCCCCAACGTGCTGGAAAAGATCATCGCCAAGATCCCCATGGGCCGCCTGGGCCGGGCCGAGGACATCGCGCGCGGTGTGCTCTTCCTGGTGGCCGATGAAGCCGACTTCATCACCGGTGCAACCCTGTCGATCAATGGCGGTCAACACATGTACTAGAGTGTTCCGAGATCAAGTTGGGCCATTTCATGGCCACGGTCCACGACAGCCTGTGTTTTCCGTCACGGGGCTTTGCCCCGTCCCCCACTGGGGCCGAAAGGCCCCAGACCCCAAGCTTTTATTTGTAAAAGAAAAATGGGGGTTTGGGGGCATTGGCCCCCAAATGGGCTTGGGCTATCGCCCAAAAAACACGAGAGACTGTCGCGTATTGTGTTTCATGGCCTAACTTGGCCTCGAAGACACTCTAGATCACGATGAAATGAGGTCTGATCAACCGGTTTTCATAACCGTGATCTAAATTATATGGTTAAAGCGGAATGAGACGGAAACCCGCGACACACTTTTCCTCAATCCGCACCCGACTAGAGCATCGAGCGGAAAAGTGGGTACCAGTTTTCCGGTCCACTCGATGCTCTAACTATATGATTTTAGATCAAACCGCCTTAAATCGATTCCGATTTAAGGCGGTTTGATCTAGTCCTCGCGCCCCTTCGGTCTCTTTCCCCAAGGGGTTTGGTGGACATAGGGTCACCCCCGCCCCCAAAGGCGGGGGTTTTTATTTTCCTCTTTTTTTCTGGCCTGATGTCTTCAGGGAACCGTCGGCGGGTGAAGGCGTTTCCTCCATGTTGGATTTCCCAAAACGAGTCCGAACGCTCTACAGGATTCGTTGGACCAGAAGGAAGACCGTCATGATCGCCCCGATCCGCCATACCGCATCCACCCTGGCCCTTGCCGCGGCCCTGTGCCTTGGCGGCGGCATTTCCCTCAGCACAGCCGCACTGGCCCAAACGCCCTCCCCCTACAATCAGGCTGATGGGGTCCCTGCGCCTTCAAACGTGACCTCTTCCGCCCTGGACGACTTGGCCAACCGGCTGGCAATCGACAGCCCCAACGCCGCTCGGCGCGCTCTGCAGGACCTTTCCGCTTCGCCTGGAACGCAACGGGCCGGTGGCCTCGTGGCCTGGACCAAGCAGAGGATCGACCTTTGGGAGAACGCCCGGTCTTCGGGCACTCCTCAGGAAGCTCGACTGCATGCCAGGGAAACCCTGGCTGGACTGGAAGGGTTACGGGGGCTTCAAGGCGCCACCGACTTGGGCCTGAACCAATTGGTCGTTCTGTTTAATGACGCGGGCACAGCCAAGTTGACCGATCCAGACGCCAATGCCGTCCTGGGTGCCCTTGCCGCTTTACTTCAAAGCAACGGAACCCGAATCCTGATCACCGGTTACGCCACAGACGAAGAGATGAAGACCGGAGACAAAGCACTTCCCCGGACCGCCGACCTGGCCTTGGAACGGGCGCGTTTCGCTGCTTGGCGTCTGAGGGACCTTGGCGTTCCTGCGGATCGGATCGCGCTGTCTGGGCAGGTCGATCAGACCGCCGAGATCATGCCCATCCCCGGCGACCCCTTGCCCGACCCCTTGGGCCACCGGGTTGAACTCTTCTTGGAAGATCCGGCTGTCGCAAGCGCTCCCCCTCCGACTGCGGAGGGAGCGCCTTTGGTGGCCCAAATCCCACAGTCCATGACGGGCGTGGACTCGCAGAAATAGGACGTTATCGGGACACGCGCAAAAGAGCCGCATCCCCCTGCAATAAGACCTGTCGTTGCCGCTTTTCCCTTGAAAAGCCGACAGGGCCCCAACCATGATGTCCTCTCCCCTGCAAACAAGGGGAACGCCCGAGCAGGGATCGTTCCCGGAGAGGATAATCATGTATGAAGAAACCACACGGGATGTGATCATCCGGGTGGAACCCCGTTATCTACCGGACCAATCCACCCCCGACCAGGGGCAATACGTCTGGGCCTACCATGTGACCATTGTCAACGGCGGCTCCAGACCGGTTCAACTGCTGCGCCGCCACTGGATCATAACGGATTCCCTGGGGCGTACCCAAGAGGTCGAAGGGGCCGGTGTGGTTGGCGAAACGCCCACTCTCAGCCAAGGAGAGCAGTTCGAGTATACATCCGGCACCCCCTTGGCAACGGCCTCAGGCTTCATGGGTGGAACCTACCTGTTCCGGGACCTGGACAGTGGCGAGGATTTCCGCGCGACCATTCCGTCTTTCAGTCTGGACAGCCCCCATGCGACCGGCGCCGTTCACTGATTCCGACTGACATCGGGAGGAAACCTCACCGTGATACGGATCCCATGATTTTTTACCGGTTTTCTGATCCATAGGACCGCTTGCCCCGTTCAAGATTACTCTCCATGTATCGGAAAGATGACACGCCCTCCCGCACCTCTCCCCCCCGGCGCTTTTGGCCACGGCGGGTCGGCTGGACAACCGAAGGGATCCTATCCGTGAGCACCCATACGCCCGTCTCCCCCCCGGGCCTTTCTTCAAATGAAGGCACCTCGAAGACTTCGAACGCTCCGCAGGTGGCCAAGGCCACGACCACTTGGCCGACCCACAAACCCTCCCGCGAGGAAGCTGAGGCTGCGGTGCGGACATTGATCCGCTGGGCTGGGGACAATCCGAACCGAGAGGGACTGTTCGATACCCCCGCCCGGGTTGCCCGGGCCTACGAGGAATTCTTCGAGGGCTATGAATCCGACCCGGAGGACATCCTGCGCCGCACCTTCGAGGAGGTGGAAGGGTACGATGAAATGGTTCTGCTGCGGGACATCCGCATTGAAAGCCATTGCGAGCACCATATGGTGCCCATCATCGGCAAGCTCCATATCGCCTACTTGCCCAACAAGCGCGTGGTGGGAATCTCCAAGCTGGCTCGCGTCGCCGAGGTTTATGCCAAACGTCTGCAAATCCAGGAAACAATGACCGCCCAAATCGCCAACGCCATCAACACGGTGCTGGAACCCAAGGGCGTCGCCGTGGTCATCGAAGCCGCCCACCAATGCATGACCACCCGCGGTATCCGCAAACCCGGTGTCACCATGGTGACCAGCCGCATGTTGGGTGCCTTCCGCAAAAACTCGGACACACGCCGGGAATTCCTGCATCTGATTGGTCAAAATCGCGCGGGAAGCGGCTCTCTCTAAGACCCTCGGCACGAAAGCGGCTCCGGCCAAAGGCCGTCCCCAGGTCCAGTCTCCTGCGCCTCCGTGATGGACAGGGGACCAAACTGGAGCGATGATACCCCCCGTTTCATTAAAAAGGAGAGCGCGGCTCCAGGCCGGGCTTCCGGGGGTTTCTTCTTGCTAGACCTACGACCCGTCGCGCTCATCAACGGCGTCCTGTTGTGTATCCTGGCTGCGGGGATGATCATTCCCGGAGCAGTGGATGCCATGATGGGCAATGGGGACTGGAGGGTCTTCGCCACCAGCGCAATGGTCACCCTGTTCATCGGGTTGGCCCTGGTTTTCACCTGCCGTACGGACATCGTCCGCCTGACCATCCGCCAGGCCTTTCTGCTCACCACCCTGATCTGGGTCATCCTGCCCGCCTTCGCCGCCCTGCCCTTTGCCTTTTCCGAACTGGATCTGGATTACGCAGATGCCTTTTTCGAGGCCATGAGCGGAATCACCACCACCGGAGCGACCGTCATCGTTGGGCTGGATGTCAGTCCGCCCGGTCTGCTGCTCTGGCGGGGGATCCTTCAGTGGTTGGGGGGGATCGGAATCATCATCATGGCCCTGACCGTCCTGCCCATGCTGCGGGTCGGTGGCATGCAGATGTTCAAGGTTGAGGCCTTCGAAGCCCAGGAAAAGGTCCTTCCCCGGGCCACCTCCCTGGCTTCCGCCCTGGTGGGCATTTACGTCCTGCTGACTGCCCTTTGGGCCATGATGCTGTGGATGGTGGGCATGACCAGCCTGGAAGCGGTGGTTCATGCCATGACGACCATTGCCACCGGGGGCTATTCCACCGCCGACGCCTCGGTGGGGTACTTCCAAAGCTGGCGGATCGACGTGATCATCACATTGGGCATGGTCGTCGGGGGCATTCCCTTTCTGCTGTACTTCCAGGTCGCCCGGGGTAAACCCCTGTCGATTATCCGGGACACCCAAGTCCGCTGGTACCTGATGACCCTGGGCCTGGGTATTCTCAGTGTGGCCGCGTGGCTCTGGTGGGATGGGGGGATGCACCCTGCCCAAGCCCTGCGCTATGCCAGTTTCAACGTCACTTCGGTCATGACCGGAACCGGCTTTGCCACCGCCGACTACTGGCAATGGTCCGGGGTCGCGGTCAGTGTGATGTTCTGCCTGATGTTCGTCGGTGGATGCGCCGGATCGACCAGTTGCGGCATCAAAATCTTCCGCTTCCAGATCCTGGCCGCAACGGCGCGGATCCAGCTTCTGCGCCTGCTCCAGCCCCATGGGGTGTTCATCCCCTATTACAACAAACGGCCCATCGAGGACGGCGTGGCGGAATCGGTCATGGCCTTCTTCTTCCTCTATGGCCTGTGCACCGCACTGCTCACCATTGCACTGGGCGCCCTGGGACTGGACTTTGTCACAGCGCTTTCGGGCGCGGCGACGGCCATTTCCAACGTGGGTCCGGGCCTGGGAGAGATCATTGGCCCCGCAGGCAATTTCTCCTCCCTGCCCGACGCGGCCAAATGGCTGCTGTCCCTGGGTATGTTGTTGGGGCGGCTGGAACTGTTCACCGTCCTGGTCCTGATTATGCCCCGTTTTTGGCGGGGGTAGAGTGACAGGGGGTATTTTCCCGTCACAGGGCTTTGCCAAGTCCTCAACTGGGCTTCTACTTTTATACACCGTTTCCTCGAGAATCCGGAAAACCTGCTTCGCAGTTTCTGGGCTCTGCCCAGACCCGCAAAGGGTCGCGGACCCTTTGATCCCAAATGGGCTTGGGCCATCGCCAAAAAAATGCGAGACACCGTCCTGAGCTGCGGTCGCAAAGCGACCCAACCTGATCCCAGATCACTCTAATCCCGTGTCAGCGCCACCACCGGATCCAGGCGGGAGGCATTGCGCGCGGGCAAATAGCCAAACACAACCCCGATGACCGTCGAGGACAGGACGGCCAGAAGAATGGCATTGCCGGAATAGACCAGAGTGAAACTGCTCCCCACCATGGAAAAGACAAAACCGAATCCCAAGGCCGCAGCGATCCCCAAAACACCACCGATCAGGCAGACCAGAACCGCTTCGATCAGAAACTGGCGCAGGATATCCCCGCGCCGCGCGCCCACTGCCATGCGGATGCCGATTTCCCCCACCCGCTCGGACACCGTGACCAACAGGATGTTCATCACCCCGATGCCTCCGACCAGCAAAGAGATCACCGCGATGGCGGCGATCATCAAGGTCAGTGTTTCCGTGGCACTGGTGATGGTCTCGCGGATATCATCGGTATTGATGATGAAGAAGTCCTTGGAGCCATGGCGCAGGGTCAGCAATTGGGTCACCGCCGCCTCGGCCAGCGAAGGCGCCACATCGTCGGCGACCCGTACGGTAATCCCCCGCAGGGCGGTGCTCCCCGTGAACCGGGCTTGCACCGTCGTATAGGGCAAATAGACATTCAGGTTGTTGCGCCCACCGAACCCCCCTTCCCTGGCCTTAACGACGCCAATGACCCGGCTGGGCACGCTGCCCACCAAAAGGACCTCCCCCAGTCCACCATTGGGCTCATCACCGTACAGGGTCTTGGCGGTGCTGTCGTCGATCACGGCATTCTGGGCCATGGCGGCCACTTCGCCTTCATCGAACAATCGCCCCCGCATCAAGATCATGCCTTCGGCGTCGAAATACTGCTCTCCCACGCCATTGACCAGAGCATTCGCCTCGATGGAGCCGCGACGGGCCGTACCGTTGGTCGATACCGTCGGTGTCACCGCCGCCACATAGGGCTGTTCCTTCAGAACCTCGGCGTCATCCACAACCAGGGTCTTCACCTTACCCGACCGCACATCACCGAAACCCCCTCCGGGGAAAACCTCCAGGGTGTTGGTCCCAAGGCCCCGGATGTCGGACAGCACCTGTTGCCGGGATCCCTCCCCCAGGGCGACGACGCAGACGACCGAAGCGATGCCGATGGTGATCCCCAGCATGGTCAGGAAGGTACGAACCTTATGGGCCCGCATGGACAGGAGAGCCATGCGCAGACTATCACGCAACCGGCGCCATTCTCCCCAAAGACGCGCCTGCCTCGTCTCGGACTTGGGCACCACCTCGACCTGGGCCGGACCGGCTGCCCCCCGTTCCGGGCGCTCGGTGCGGTGGTCGGACAGGATTTCCCCGTCCTTGATTTCAATGATCCGCTCAGCCCGCTCGGCGACGGAGGGGTCATGGGTGACCAGGATCACCGTATGGCCTTCGGCGTGGAGTTCATCGAGGATGCGCAGAACCTCGGCCCCGCTGTGGCTGTCGAGGGCGCCAGTGGGTTCATCGGCGAGGATCACCTCCGCCCCGTTCATCAGTGCCCGGGCGATGGACACCCGCTGCTGCTGGCCACCGGAGAGTTGCCCCGGACGGTGCCCCAGACGGTCGGCCATACCCAAGCGGTCGAGCAGAGCCTCGGCCCGGGTCTTGCGCTCTGATACGGAAAGTCCGGCATAGGTAGCCGGGATCTCCACGTTCCCCGTGGCATCCAGTTCCCCAAGCAAATGATAGCGCTGGAAGATGAAACCGAAATGCTCCCGCCGCAAGGTGGCCAGGGCATCCGGCCCCATGGCTGCCGTATCCCTGCCATCTAGGCGATAGTGCCCTCGATTTGGCCGGTCAAGCAGTCCAAGAATGTTCATCAGGGTGGACTTCCCGGAACCGGAGGCCCCAATGATGGCCACCATCTCGCCCCGGTGAATGGTCAAATCCACCTCTTTTAGGACCGTCAGCAGGCTCTCGCCCGCAGTGAATGACCGGGTGATCCCCCGCAGTTCGATAAGAGGAGTCCGCGCCATGGCCTACAACCTCATCCGCGGGCCGCGCATTTGAAACCCGCTCCCTTCCACCGGAGCGACCCCGGTAACCACCTTGTCCCCGATCTCCAGCCCGGACAGAACCTGGGCCCGGGATTTATCGTTCAAGCCAACGGTAACCGTCCGCTCCTCCATGGTGCCATCGGACACAAGTACCCGGACCCGATAAGCCCCATCGGGACCGACGGGTCCAAGGGCCGAGGCGGGGACCAAGGGCACGTCCTTGGCAAAGCCGACGACGATTTTCGCCTCTGCTGTCATATAAGTACGCAGGGCGCCATCCGGATTGGGTACGGTGAAGACACCGTTGTAATAGATCGCCGAGGCCGAAGTGGACGACGTACTGGAGGTCCCACCCAGGGCGCTGTCACTGGTGATGGATGTGGGAGCGGGCTCGATGGCATCCAACTTGGCCTCCCGTACCCGCTTGGAATCCCCCAGGACCGTGAAGCGCACGGCCATCCCTGGCGCCACCTTGAGCACATCGACCTCGGAGATCTCCACGCGGACGGTCATGCGTTCCAACTGGCCCAGGACGATAATGGTCGGTGCAGACTGGGTGGCGTTCACCGTCTGCCCCTCCTGGGTAACAATGGCCAGAACCGTCCCATCCATGGGTGCCGTCACTTTGGTATGGCTCAGGTTCAATTCGGCGGTTTCCACGGCCACCTCGGCCTCGACAATCTGGGCCTCCAGGGCCGCAATCTGCGCCCGGGTCGTGGCCACCGATGCCACTGCCAGATCATAATTGGCCTGGGAGGAGGCCCGCCGTGCCAAGGTCTTCGCCTGTCGGCTCCGGTCGGCCTCAGCCTGGACCAGGGTCGCTTCCTTCTCTGCCCTCTGAGCCCGCAGGTTATCAACCGAGGCCTTGGCCGTGCGCAGGGCATTTTCCTGGCTGGTGGACTCGATCTCGGCCACCAGTTCCCCTTCCTTGATCGCCTGCCCCAGGGAAACGGCCAAATTCAACACCCGGCCGGACACCTGAGCCCCCACGGCAACCAGCTTCTCGGGCTTCAAGGTGCCCGTGGCCAAAACCGTTTCCTCGATATCGCCCCGTGTCACCGGAGTGGTGAGCACCTGCGTTTCCTTGGCGACATCGGAACGGGTTGCCCAATACCAAGCCGCAACCGCCCCACCCCCCAGCAAAAGAAGAAGGGCCAAGCCCATGATCCATTTTTTACCTGCGGCCATGGTCATGCCGAGGCTCCTTTCTCGCGATACGCCACCGACTCTGCGCGGGCTCTGGTTACATCTGTTCGGCCTCGTGCTTCTGCTCGCCAGCAGACGGTCCGCACCATTGGCTTTGGATCAAATCATCGGCTTTCACAGAACACGATCGTGTCTTGTATGTTTTTGGGCGATTGTCCAAAGCCCCATTTTTGTTTGATCTATAAGGGCATGGGATCTGGGGTTTTACGCCCCGGTGGGGGACAGGGCAAAGCCCCGTGACGGGAAAACACCCCCTGTCGTGTATCGTGATCCGCATTAAACCGGACAGGCCCAACCGCATCCCCCATGCCACGGTCGCCAAACCTCTTCGATCTCCCTGACCGACGGAAATAACAAAGGCGGGCTGTGTGACCCCCATGTCACACAGCCCGCCCCAAAATATTGACGTCGCACTATTTCTTAATCGTCCGGTAGACAAAGAGCAGGATCACCGCCCCCAGGACAGCCAGCGCGAAACTCACAAAATTGAATCCGCTCACCGCACCGATCCCAAGCGCGCGACCGATAAAGCCTCCAACAACCGCACCAACGATGCCCAGGATAACGGTAATGATGAAGCCGCCGGGATCCTTCCCCGGCATCAGCATCTTTGCGACAACGCCAGCCAACAGGCCAAAAACAATCCACGCGATAATACCCAAATCCGCCTCCCAATTTTGATGAACCACCGTTGTATGTAGGAACGGTAAGAGCGGGGAGAAAGGTTAAGAAACAGACAAATTGCCGCAAAGCGAGAATCCGGCACCCTCTGCAAAACGAAGCGAGGAGGGATGATCGTGTTATACTCTGTCTCCTTGAAAAGCCGAAAAACGCGGGGCTTTACCCCGGACCCCCATTTGGGATCAACGGGTTCGAGACCCTTTGCGGGTCTGGGCCGAGCCCAGAACCTGCGAAACACAGTTTCCGGATTTTCGAGGACGCGGTGTATATATGATCCAAGATTCCCCCTCCTCCCCCACTTGGCTGGCTGTCGAATTTAGCCAAATCAGGGACGAAACATGCGCAATGGGAGCAGCTGTTGAAAGTTGCGTTCTTATTTTGCGAGAAAAAGATCCATTTTTGCGCGATTTGCCTGAAATCCCCTCAAATCCGACAGGCTCCTAGAGAGGGGTTTTTCTACGCAACCTGTAGACTTTCTGCTCTCGACCAAGTCACGGTCAAATCTGGCCCCTTTTGCCCCTATTAAATCACAAGACCGCCCCCTTGACGCCCAAACCTTATACCAAGGTGCGGTGAGCTTGACTCAGCGCACCTTGGAAGCGGCCAAGTGGCCGCCGCGCCTTATGGCGCGTAAAAGCCCGCCTGACCTTTGAACGCAAGAAAAGCGGCGTGGGTTTCAACCCGCGCCGCTTGGTATTAGGCAAAACAAAGGGGCCTTGGACGACATCCCGTCCAAGGCCCCCTTGTGACATACCCTTCCCCTCCCGCAGGAGACAGAAGGGACAATCCTAGAGTGAAATGGGATCAGCTTGGAACAAGCTGGCCCCATTTCACTCTAATTATATAGAGTTTAGAGTGCCTTCGAGGCCAAGTTGGGCCGCAAAGTGGCCCAACTTGATCTCGGAGCCCTCTCGTCCCAATTCCCGTTACTGGGTTGCGACACCACGGATCGCCACCGCGCGTTCATCCCTAGCGGCTCCGTTGACCCGAGCGGTCCTTGACCGGTAATCAACCACCCGGTTGATGTCGGCGCGACGCAACCCAATGTCGGCCAGCAGGTGGTCGTCCAACCGGTGCAGGTCCTGGCGGGCCTTCCAGATTTCGACGCGGTGCGAAAGGGCGGCGAGAAGGTGGTCTAAAAGTCCGGTACGCATCATGCTCTCTTTTTCTTCTTGAAGCTCGTTTGGTGGCCGACAATAGGCGTCCCCATTTCAGTAACGGGACTTCGTCAACCGGATGTCTATTACGTTGGCCGGGGGTATAAACCCGAGAGAGAAAGAGGAGTACCGCCAAATCCGCATGGCCGAAATCTCCGCAGCGCGGGACTAAAGTACCAACATCTCCGACCAGAGGCGCAAAGTTCACCTCATTCTAAGGGAAAACACGGATATCATTTCTCATCATATCATCGCTTTAATAGTATGACCGGTACCACATCGGTGGACGGCCCGGGTCCGAAGGGGCTCTCCGGGTTCAGGGAAGAAACGGGACTCATTAGGCAAGGGCATGCCAAGGGAGTCTAAAAAATCAAAAGAGTGAAACGCATGCATTTCGGAATCAGAATGAAATTGATCACTGCCTTTGTGGCCGTGACCCTTTTGATTGTTCTCACTTCTGGCGTTGGCATTTACGCCATAGGCGATCTTCGCCGAGCGCTATCCGAGGTCGCCTCGACAAGTCTGCCTCGGGTCACCACCGCCTATACTCTGGACAGCGCCGTCAATCAGGTTCTCTCTCAAGTCACCGTCCTGATGACAGGAAACGTGGAAGAGCCGGAAAAGGAATGGGACGCTGTCGAAACCCAATTGAACTTAAGCAAGGAGATCATCGCTTCCTTGGCGGCAACAGGCGTACCAGATGAAAAAATCACGGAGTTGCGCGCCCAGATTGCCGCGTTGGTGGACAACCTGAAACGCGTACGCGCACTGCTGGGCAAGCGCACAAAACTGGTAAGCGGGGAAGAAGCCTTGTCCAGCAAGGTTGACGAAGCCCAAAACAATGTGACCGACTTGACCCGACTGATGATCAGCGTTGACCGTCAGGCCGCCGATAGTCTTGCCGCTAAGGCCGAGAAACTCGATGATCTGGCCCTCGGCACGACCCGTCAGGATCTCGTCAAATTGTTGAAAGATAGCGTTCGAGTCACGACGAACCTGGACAATATGAATTGGGTGCGCAGCGCCTTAACCGATTTCCGAGTGGAGCTGAACCGGGTTCTCACGGAAACCGACCCCAATCTCTTGGCCGCCCGCGCCTTCCGGATGTCACTGATCCTCAACGATTTACCGAAGCACGTCACGGGTCAACCCGGTGGAGTCGTCAAAGCCCTGACGGAGATGTTCAACTCTTTGAAGGGGATCACCGGTAAAGGAGAAGGCAGCGCCATCAGTATTCGGACGCAACAGCTGGACTTGGAGAAGGAACTCTCCACCCTCATGATGGAGAATCATGGTAGCTCCGCCCGCCTTGCCACCCTGGTCAGCGGTCTCGGGGGCCAAGCCAACGATACCGCGACAACTGCAGCGGCCAAAGCCAATAAACGTGCGGAGACGATGCTGGCTACCGCCACCGGATTGGCCGTCGCCGGTGTGATCCTCTCCCTCTTGATCATCATCTTCTTCGTGGTGCGTTACCTGAACCGTCGCTTGCAAGAAATTGGTGCCGTCATGGTCTCCCTGGCCGATGGCGATCTTGATGTGACTATTCCGCCTGCCAACGATGATGCAATCGGGCGGATGGCGGCCTCAGCCGAGCGCTTCCGCCAAAATGCCCTGCGCATGCAGGAAATGGAGCGCGAGCGGCAAGTCACTGCCCAAGCTGCAGAGCGGGAAAAGCGCGCCGTCTTGGCTCAAACCGCGCAGGAGTTCGAAGGGGAGGTGCGCCACCTTCTGGAAAACATGGCCGAAGCCGCCCGCGGGTTAGGCGAGGAAGCCGACATCATGACCCGCTCCGCTTTGGAGACCAAGGAACGGGCGGCGGAGGTGTCTCGAGCCTCAGCCGTCGCCGAAGACGGGGTGCGAACCGTTGCGGCAGCAGCAGAGGAACTTTCCATCTCCATCCGAGGAATTGATCAGAACGTCCAGACCTCCTCCGAAACATCCAACGAAGCCGTCACCGCCTCCTCCGCCTCGACGGAGCGGATTACAGGCTTGGCGTCCGTCGCCGCCCAAGTGGGCGAAGTGCTGACCCTGATCCAGGATATTGCGGAGCAAACCAATCTGTTGGCGCTCAACGCCACCATCGAAGCCGCCCGTGCCGGAGATGCCGGCAAGGGGTTCGCCGTTGTTGCCAATGAAGTGAAGAACCTCGCCAACCAAACAGCCAAGGCGACGGAACAAATCGGCCAACAGATTGCCGAAATGCGGGGGGCAACCGATGGCGCTGTGGAGGGGATCCGCTCCGTGGGCGAAGTCATCGGCCGCATCAATGAGATCAATGGCGCCGTGACCTCTGCAGTCCAGGAGCAATCCTCAGCCACCAATGAAATCGCCCAAAGCGCCCTACGAGCCGCGAAAGGAACCGAAGATGTGAATCAGAATATCGACAAGGTCATGGATGCGGCAACGTCATCAGAGCAGTCTTCGGCCAAGGTGCTATCCGCAAGCCGAGCAGTCTCCGACCAATCCATCCAGCTCCGGGACGCCGTAGGAAGCTTCCTGGATCGGCTGCGGGCCGGGTAAAAACACCAGAGAATGGCTCCGTTCCTTTGGAGCCATCCCTTCCGTTTGGTCCTGACTTCCGAATAATCTGCACTTTTTACCGAGATGCTGGAGTCGTTCGTGATCAAATTGGGCCGCATTGGCGGACAGGGTAAACGACAGTGTCTTGTCTTTTTTGGGCGATTGCCCAAGCCCATTTGGGGGCATATGCCCCCAACCCCCCTTTTTTTTAGCCCACGGGGCTGGGGCCTTGCGGCCCCGGTGGGAGACGGTGCAAAGCCCCGTGACGGGAAAGCACCGGCTGTCGTGCGCCGTGGTTCGCCGACCAACTTGGCCTCAGTAGAGTGTCGCGCGATCGAGAGGCAATGATTGGAGTAGGATTCGGCTCCACCTGTTGCTCAGGCGTCCCTTCCGCTCTGCTCAAAATAAAAGGCCCGAACGTTACCGTCCGGGCCCATATCTTTCGCCTTTGTGAGGAGACCTCAGCCCTTGGCAGCATCCGCCAGGGCCTGGGCGATGTCTTTCGCGAAGGCTGCCGCAGCCTTCTCCTCATCGCTGCTGGCTTCCTTGAGGCGATCATCCGCCGCCTGGAGGCGCTTCTGAATATCCTCTGAGGAAATCTCAGCCAAATCGATGGCTTCATCGGCTAGAACCGTGCAGCGCTCTTCATTCACTTCGGCGAAACCGCCCGCGATGAAGATACGACGCTCGACCTTGCCACCGTTATAAATGGCAATCGCCCCGGGGCGAACGGTGGACAGAAGGGGCGCGTGCCGCGGCATGGCACCGAAATCTCCCTCGCTCCCGGGGATGACAGCCATCTCCACCGGCTCAGAGAACAGTAGCCGTTCCGGCGACACCAGTTCAAATTCAGTCGTCTCGGCCATTACCGGCCCTCCGCTCGTCTAAACAGGAAGGAAAGCCGCACGCGAAGGACACTCCGCGTGCGACATCCGCGTCATTACGCGGCTTCGGCAGCCATCTTTTTGGCCTTTTCGATGGCCTCATCCATGTTGCCGACCATGTAGAAAGCCTGCTCAGGCATGTGATCGTATTCACCTTCGACCAGACCCTTGAAGCCTTTGACGGTATCTTCCAGGGACACCAGCTTACCCGGCGATCCGGTGAAGACCTCGGCCACGTGGAACGGCTGAGACAGGAAGCGCTGAATCTTACGGGCGCGAGACACGACCAGCTTATCTTCTTCCGACAGCTCGTCCATACCCAGGATGGCGATGATGTCCTGCAGAGACTTGTAGGTCTGCAGAACCCGCTGCACTTCACGGGCCACCGTGTAGTGCTCCTGACCAACCACATGCGGATCCAGGGCGCGGGAGGTGGAGTCCAGCGGATCCACGGCCGGGTAAATGCCCAGCTCGGCAATGGAGCGGTTCAGGGTGGTGGTGGCGTCCAAGTGGGCAAACGACGTGGCAGGCGCCGGGTCGGTCAAGTCATCGGCAGGCACGTAGATGGCCTGAACCGAGGTGATCGAGCCCTTCTTGGTCGAGGTAATGCGCTCTTGCAGGGCTCCCATGTCGGTGGCCAGCGTCGGCTGATATCCCACCGCAGAAGGAATACGACCCAGCAGAGCCGACACTTCCGAACCGGCCTGGGTAAAGCGGAAAATGTTGTCCACGAAGAACAGCACGTCCTGACCTTCTTCGTCGCGGAAGTACTCGGCCTGGGTCAGACCGGACAGAGCGACACGGGCACGGGCGCCTGGGGGCTCGTTCATCTGGCCATACACCAGAGACACCTTGGAATTATCGCCTTCAAGGTCAATAATGCCGGCGTCGATCATTTCATAATACAGGTCGTTGCCTTCGCGGGTCCGCTCACCGACGCCCGCAAACACGGAATATCCGCCATGCCCCTTGGCGACGTTGTTGATCAATTCCTGAATCAACACGGTCTTGCCCACACCGGCACCGCCGAACAAACCAACCTTACCACCCTTGGTATAGGGGGCGATCAAATCAATGACCTTAATGCCCGTCACCAGGATCTCGGTATCCGTGGCCTGATCGGCGAAAGGAGGGGCGTCCCGGTGAATCGGATAACGCTTTTCGGTGACCACAGGGCCACGCTCGTCCACCGGTTCGCCTAGAACGTTCATGATACGACCCAGAACCTGAGGACCCACTGGAACCATAATGGGGTTCCCGGTGGCGGTCACATCCTGCCCACGGGTCAATCCGTCGGTCCCATCCATGGCGATGGTCCGGACGGTGTTTTCGCCCAAATGCTGCGCCACTTCGAGAACGAGACGGGATCCATTGTTGTCGACTTCCAGGGCCGACATAATTTCGGGAAGCTCGCCTTCGAACTTCACGTCAACGACAGCGCCCATCACCTGGCTGATCGTACCGACGTTGGTCTTCGCCATAAGTACTACTCCTGAATATCGGTCGCGCTTTAAAGGGCCTCGGCACCGGAGATGATCTCGATCAGCTCTTTGGTGATTTGCGCCTGTCGCGTGCGGTTGTAAGTAAGGGTCAGCTTCTTGATCATATCGCCCGCATTGCGGGTCGCGTTGTCCATGGCGGTCATACGCGCACCCTGCTCAGAAGCGAAGTTCTCGAGAAGACCCCGATAGATCTGGATGGCCACGTTCTTGGGCAGCAGGGCGTCGAGGATCCCTTCCTCGGACGGCTCATATTCGTAGATCGCCTTGGCTCCGGCGGCCGACACCGCGTCATTATCGTTGACGGCCTCGGGCAAAGCGAAGGGAATGATCTGCTGCTTGGTGACGATCTGAGAGATCGCCGACTTGAAGGTATTGTAGACGATCGTGCAGACATCGAACTCGCCCGCTTCGAACATCTTCAGAACCCTCGTGCCGATGTCGTCGGCCACGGAGAACCCGATCGCTTTGGTTCCCAGTTCATCGGTGAACCCAACGATATCCTTGGCGTACTCCCGCTTCAGGGCATCGTTCCCCTTCTTACCCACGCATAGGACTTTTACCGTCTTACCCTGGGCCTTCAGGTCCTGAATAAGAAGGCGAGAAGCGCGGATGATGGAGCCGTTAAAGCCGCCGCAAAGACCGCGATTCGCAGTCATCACGACAACCAAATGGGTATCGTCCTTGCCGGTCCCGGCCAAGAGCGGGGAAGCCCCAGCGGTCCCGGCAACCGAAGCCGCCAAGTTGCCGAGCATGCGTTCCATGCGCTGGGCATAGGGCCGCGCCGCTTCGGCGTTTTCCTGCGCTCTGCGCAGACGCGATGCGGCGACCATCTTCATCGCCGAGGTGATCTTCTGGGTCGACTTGACCGAGGTGATCCGGCTTCTGAGGTCTTTAAGGCTGGCCATGGTTTAATGGTCCCTTTCGGGTTAATCCCGTCCGTCGGAGATCAAAGTGGCGGGCGGAAAAGTGAAAACCGAATGTCCGCTCCGTCCACCACTCACCTATTTTCTAGGTCACAGGATCCGCGTCACATGGCATCCCCATATGACGCGGATTGAGACTTAGGCGAACTTCTTACCGAAGTCACCAAGGAAGCTTACCAGCTTGGCCTCAGTTTCCTTCGACAGGACTTTCTCCGTCCGGATTGTTTCCAGAATGTCGGCCCCAGAGCTACGCAACTCGCTCAGCAGCGATGCCTCATAGCGGTTGACGTCTGTCAGCTTCAGACCATCGATGTACCCTTTGGTACCAGCGAAAATCACGCAGACCTGTTCTGCCACCGAAAGCGGAGAGTACTGAGGCTGCTTCAACAGCTCCGTCAAACGGGACCCGCGAGCCAACAGCTTCTGGGTAGCCGGATCCAGATCAGAGGCGAACTGTGCGAACGCAGCCATCTCTCGATACTGGGCCAGCTCCAGTTTGATGGAGCCCGCAACTTGCTTCATCGCCTTGACCTGCGCGGAAGACCCCACACGGGAGACAGACAGACCAACGTTCACGGCCGGGCGGATACCCTTGAAGAACAGGTCCGTCTCCAGGAAGATCTGGCCATCGGTGATGGAAATCACGTTGGTCGGAATATAGGCCGACACGTCATTTGCCTGGGTTTCGATGACCGGCAGGGCCGTCAGGGATCCAGAGCCGTGATCGTCGTTCAGCTTACAGGCGCGTTCCAGCAGACGAGAGTGAACATAGAACACGTCGCCCGGGAAAGCCTCGCGCCCGGGAGGACGACGCAGCAGCAGGGACATCTGGCGATAGGCGACGGCCTGCTTGGACAGGTCATCGTAGAAGATGGCCGCATGCATGCCGTTATCGCGGAAGAACTCACCCATGGTGCAGCCGGTATAGGGCGCCAGATATTGCACCGGGGCCGGATCAGACGCGGTCGCTGCGACCACGATGGTGTAATCCAGCGCACCATGCTCGGCCAGAACCTTCATCACCTGGGCAACCGTGGACCGCTTCTGACCGATGGCCACGTAGACGCAGAACAACTTCTCGCTGTCGTTCGTAGCCTTATCGTTCACCGCCTTCTGGTTCAGGATGGTGTCCAGGATGACGGCAGTCTTACCAGTTTGACGGTCACCAATCACCAATTCGCGCTGACCACGTCCAATGGGGATCAGGCTGTCGATGGCCTTGATGCCGGTCTGCACGGGCTCGTGCACAGACTTCCGGGGAATGATGCCCGGCGCCTTCACGTCGGCCCGGGCACGGGTGACATCGGTCAGATCGCCCTTGCCATCAATGGGATTACCCAGACCGTCAACGACGCGGCCCAACAGGCCCTTGCCAACGGGAACGTCCACGATGGACTTGGTCCGCTTGACGACGTCGCCTTCCTTGATGCCCCAGTCATTACCGAAAATCACGATACCGACGTTATCGCTTTCCAGGTTGAGGGCCATCCCCTTCACACCGTTGGCGAATTCCACCATCTCACCGGCCTGGACATTATCCAGACCGTGGACACGAGCGATACCGTCACCGACGGAGAGAACCTGACCGACTTCGGCAGATTCAGCCTCGGCACCGAAATTGGCGATCTGTTCCTTGAGGATCGCGGAGATTTCCGCGGCGCGGATATCCATCACCCAACCCCTTTCATGGCGAGTTGCAACCGTTTGAGCTTTGTGCTGAGGGAACTATCGACCATGCGCGATCCAATGCGCACAACCATACCGCCGAGAATGGCGGGGTCCACCGTAGCTTCGATGGACACCTCGTTCCCCATGGCTTCTTTCAGTGCCGCGGCAAGCGCGCCCTGCTGGGCTTGCGTCATCGCCTTGGCTGTCGACACATGGGCTGTCACCTCGCCCCTGGCTGTCGCCAAGCGGACCAGGAAAGCCTTGATCATGCCAGGGAGGGCAAAAGCGCGCCGATTCGACGCGGCCAAGCCCATAAAATTCTTCACGACCTCTGAGAACCCCGCCTTATCGGCAAGGGCACCGAGGGCCCGCTGTTGCTCCAGGCGGCCCAAGATGGGGCTCGCGATGACGCGACGCAGATCCTCGCTCTCTTCGAGCATGGTTTTCAACGAGCGGAGGTCGGTGGCCACTTGATCAAGCGCGCCCCGTTCGTCCGCCAGCTCATAGAGCGCCGCCGCATAGCGGTCGGCAACTCCGGTAACTCCTGCCATATCGGATGACACGTGCGATAGCCCCAATATTAGCGTTCGAACGACTCCCGCCCGAATGGCGCAAGTCATTGAAATTGATGGGGATCCGCGACCTCGGACTGAGACGCTTCCCCCAAGCGCGGGGGCTATCTAGCACAGACCATACTCGCATGCAACATGCGTGGCCTCTCACGGGAGCCCCTGTTAAACCCGCCGTCCCAACCGTCAACCACCCCCCACTTTGCAAGTCCCCCGGGGATCACTGACACGGCGTGACGGCGCGGACTATAAGAAGGAAAGGGGGTCCACGTCCACCTGAACCTTCACACTTGATGGAATTGGCGTCCGGGAGAGCCATTCCGCCACCATTCCCTGGACCCGAACCCCCTTTTCCGCCTTGAGGAGCAACCGATGCCGGTGGCGTCCCCTCAGCATGGATAGGGGGGCGGGCGCAGGCCCCAAAACATCGACTCCCGCAGCCAGGGGAGCCGTCCGCCCGAGAGCCCGGGCCGCAGCCTGGGCGGCTGCTGGATCCGTCGAGGATACAATGAGGGCCACCAACCGTCCATGGGGAGGCCAGCACAGCGCCCGGCGCTCCTCGGTCTCCGTATCAATGAACCGGTCAGCGTCTCCCGTTGCCAAGGCTTCCATGACCGGATGGCCGGGATCCACGGTCTGAATGAGAACCCGCCCCGGCCGATCCGCCCGGCCCGCCCGGCCCGCCACCTGATGCAAAAGCTGGTGGGTGCGTTCAGCGGCCCGCAGATCTCCCCCGGACAGCCCCAAATCCCCATCCACGACGCCCACCAAGGTCAGGGCCGGGAAATGATGCCCCTTGGCCATGATCTGGGTCCCGACAATCAGGTTGACCGCGCCCGAGCGCACCCGCTCGGCCATGGCACGGGCCTCCTTGGGGCCTGGCAGGGTATCGCTGGCGGCAACCTCCAGATGGGCTTCGGGGAATCGGAACAGGGCTTCTTCGGCCAAACGCTCCACGCCGGGGCCACAAGGGGCAAGGCTATCGGGCGCCTCGCAGGAAGGGCAGGTATCAGGCAAAGGCATCTGGAAGTCACAGTGGTGACACTGCAGCCGCCTGGTCCGGCGGTGCTCCACCAACCAAGCCGTACAGCGGGGACACTGGAGCCGGTGCCCGCAGGTTCGGCACAGGGTGAGCGGCGCGTAGCCCCGGCGGTTCAAATAGAGAAGCACCTGCTCCCCCGCAGCCAGGGCTTCGCGGGTGGCCTGAATCAGAGGCGGGCTGAGCCATCCCATGCGCGCCTGTTCGTGGCGAACAACCGATTTGGCCTGCACTCCTGATGCTGCCCCATTGCCGTCGACAACACCGTCCTTGGCCCCGTCTTCGACCTTGGCCCCGCCTTCGACAATCACCGGTTCCGGCTGCCATTTCTCCGGTTTGTGGCGCCGCAGGTCGATCAATTCAATGCGCGGTAGGCTCGCCCCGCCATGGCGACTGGGCAGAAGGATATGACCATAGCGTCCCTGGCGGGCATTCTCGATCGTTTCCAGCGAGGGCGTAGCCGAGGCGAGCACCACCGGAAAGGCGCCTAAGCGCCCCCGGACAACGGCCATATCCCGGGCATTGTAGGTCACACCGTCCTCCTGCTTGAAAGCGGAGTCGTGCTCTTCGTCGACGACGATCAATCCCAGATCCGGAAAGGGCAGAAAGAGGGCCGATCGGGCCCCCACCACAACCTGTGCCCGCCCCAGGGCCACGGCCCGCCACGCCTTCTTGCGCCCCGCCTGCCCCATTTGGGAGTGCCATTGCACGGGCTCCACGCCAAAGCGGGCGGCGAATCGGTCCGGCCACTGGGCCGCCAAGGCAATTTCCGGCAGCAAAACCAGGACTTGCCGTCCCAGGCGCAGGCATTCGGCCATCGCCTCAAAATAGACCTCCGTCTTGCCCGACCCCGTCACGCCATCCAGCAGAGTCGTGGAGAACCCACCCGACACCAGGCTGCGCAACCGACTGGCTGCGGCTCCTTGTTCTTCGGAAAGGGGAAAACCCGCTTGGTCGGGATCCGGGCGGGGGGGCTCCCACTCCCGCGACAGGGTCAGGGAGTGCAGCAGCCCCGCCTTGCCCATGGCCGTGATGACCGAAGGACTTACCGCAGCCTCCCGCGCCAGATCGGCGGTGGCAAAGGGCATGGCTCCATGGTCTGCCAAGACGGCCAAAACCCGCTTGCGCGCGGCCGTCAACCGCAGGGTATCTCCCTCCACACCCGGAGTCGCCACCCAGGCGGGGGTGCCACTGGGGGGCTCCAGGGCATCGGGCACGCTGAGCGCCATGCGCAGCACAGCCCCCCGAGGTTGCACCGTATAGGCCGCCACCCAATCGACCAATGCCAACAGGGATGGCGGCAAAGGAGGGAGAGGCAAGACGGCGTTGAGCGGCTTCAGTCGGGCGGCCTCCACCTCCCCTTCCCCAGGTCCCAGCACCACACCAACAACCTCCCGCCGTCCCAAGGGGACCCGGGCCAGGGTACCCGGAGGCGGCTCTTCCATGCCCTCCGGAACCAGATAATCATAGGCCCCGGCCAGCGGCAGAGGCAAAAGGACGGAGACGCGCCGTTCCGAAAACAGAGGCAGCCTAGGGCTGGCGGGGGCTATGGCCATGGTCTACACTCCACCATCCAAAGGGGCGTCCAATAAGTGTCGTGAAATCGGAAACATCACATGGCAGGCAATAGGGAACCTGGGTCGCGGGCTCAAGCCCCCAGATGTACGCCATCGTCGCGCCGGACGCGACCCATCTTGACGTCGGCACCGGTTTGGGTCCAAGCCATGGGTGACATTCGTATTTTTGACCGCAGGCATGGGAGGGCGATCCGTGGGAGACGCCGGTGACAAGCTTAGGAACAAACCGTCTTCGGCCGACTTGGACGAGGCCTCCGTGCTCGGTTACCTGTTGGAGAATCCGGATTTCCTGATGGATCATCCGGAGGTTCTGATGGTGGCCACCCCGCCCGCCCGCTTCGAGGAAGCCGGAGACGACAAGGTGGTGGATATCCAACATGTCATGCTCAAGCGGCTGCAGACAGAAATGGCCGACCTGCAGGATTGCGCCGAACAACTGATCATCACGACCCGCTCCAACATGGCCACCCAGAAAGGCACGCTTGAGGCGGCGGCGGCTGTCATGGATTGCGAAGGCCTGTCCTCCCTTGCCCAGGTCATCGCCGAAGACCTGCCCATGCTACTGGACGTGGATCACTGCTCCCTGCGCCTGGAGCGCCATGTGGAACCCCCAGCGGACATGGAGGGAGACATGGACGGGATTGGAATTGACACGGACTTTGACGTGGCCACCCTGCCCGCAGGCTTCGTCGAAGCCCTGTTCGGCGCCGAAGCCCATGCCGTCCTCCGCCCCTCTGTCGACGCCGAAGAGGTTCTGTATGGCCAAGCTGCCAGAGTCATTCGCTCTGACGCCCTGGTGCGCATCGACGCGGGTTCCGACCTGCCGCCGGGTATTTTCGCCCTCGGCACCCGGGTGGAAGGCACCTTCGAGCCGGAAATGGCGCTGGATCTCTTGCTCTTCCTCGCCCGGGTCGTCGAACATGCTGTGCGCCGTTGGGCGCCGGAGAGCCTGTAAGCGGAAAAAGGAGAAACCAGGGCCATGTCCAGCGCGGAGTCCTCCCTATCGCGCCCTCCCCCCTGGGATGACCCGCTGCTGATCGCCATCCCCCTGCCTGCGACGGCAGACCTGATGCCCCTTCTGCGCGACTGGATCAGTTGGCTGGCCAATGAACGACGAGCGAGTCGCCATACCTTGCTGGCCTATGCCCGGGACCTTTCGGCCTTCCTGGAATTCATGCGGGACTACCACGGGCAAGAAACAAGCCGGGCCCTGCTCGAATCCCTGACAGCGGCAGACCTCCGCGCCTATATGGCCAGCAGATTGTCGGGGGGACTCTCCAAGGCCTCACTGGCACGGGCCCTGTCGACTCTGCGCAATCTGTACCGTTGGTTCGACCGGGAAGGCTACATGACCAACCCGGTTCCCCGGACCCTACGCGCACCCAAACAGCCACAAAGTATCCCCAAGGCCCTGACGGAAGACGAGGCCCTGGACGCGCTCGCCCTTTCCGGAGACCTACAGGACGAACCCTGGCTGGCCAAGCGGGACCTTGCGCTCTTTACCTTACTCTATGGCTGCGGTTTGCGCCTGGGAGAAGCCCTCGACCTGGATCGACGCGACCTGCCCCGGGGGGAAACGATGATGATCACGGGTAAGGGACGGAAAGACCGGGTCGTTCCCCTGCTTCCCGTCGTTCTGGAAGCCCTGGCCGATTATCTGGAGGCCTGTCCTTACGAAGGCGGGCCGGAGACTCCGGTTTTCCTTGGCAGCAGGGGAAAGCGCCTGAATCCGGGAGTGGTCCAGCGGCAGATGCGACGGCTTCGTGCCGCCCTGGGATTGCCCGAATCCGCCACGCCCCATGCCTTGCGTCACAGTTTCGCAACCCACCTCTTGGCCCAAGGCGGAGATTTACGGGCGATTCAAGACCTCTTGGGGCATGCATCGCTGTCAACGACCCAGCGGTACACCAAGGTGGACGCAGCCCGACTCGCGGCCATTCACAAGGCGAGCCACCCTCGGGCAAGGTAGTAGGGCAATCCCGGGGTTCCAGCGCCCCCCTGGCGAGAGGGAAACCGGATCAGCTTGTCAATCATAGTGTGCCCCGGACCCCCATTTGGGATCAAAGGGTCCGCGACCCTTTGCGGGTCTGGGCAGAGCCCAGAAACTGCGAGGCACAGTTTCCGGACTTTCGAGGAAACGATGTCACTCCGGTCCCAGGCTCCCCTTTTGGCAACATCAACAAGGGTTGGGTCTGAAGCCGATCGCGAAAAAGTGGAGGGTCAGTCTCCACGATCTGGATGGGTGCGTTCGATGAAGACCCGCATCCCCTTGCTCACCCTGGGGTGAAGAGCCTCCAGTCCCTTGTTCAGGGGGGAAATGTGGCGACGGATCCAACGAACCATACGTCGCGCCACAACCGAATCCCGAGCCACCATATACAAGCCGACCGCCATGAGCAGCAGACCCAGCGGCAAGGGCGTCGGTGCCACAATCACACCGAGGAAAATCAAGCTCCAGCCGACCACCTGCCGCAGAGAACGCTGCGTGAAGACGTAAAGGCGCCGCCGCCGACGGCGGAAAAATAGGACAAACGTACCCGACGAAGGCCGCTTGGCCACCGGAGGAACCTCCCCCACCGTTGCCGTCTCTATACCGTTGGTCATGGGCCTCTGTTTCTCCAGGCTATCACTATCTTTCACATGAAATCCCAGTCTGGCGTGTTCCGAAATCATGTTGGGCCATTTCATGGCCTAATTTGGCATCAGAGACACTCTAAAATTTATAAAATCAAAGTGAAACTGAGCCAGCTTGACTCAAGCTGATCCAGGTTCACTTTAGGGTCGAACGGCGACTCCGGAAACAAAAAGACGCAATCTCCCCAAATCGTAACAATCATTTGTCCGGCAAAAGGGCATGCTTGACCAGAAGGCGCCGAAAGCGGTGGTAACCCAGCCCCAGGGACTCTGCGGCCTTTCGCTGGTTTTGGCGGGCCCCCCTCAGGGCATTCCGCAACAGGGAACGCTCGTAGTCAGCCACCGCGCGATCGAAGTCATGGAACGCAAAAGCGCTCCCCAATTGGTCGGAGGAAGAATCGTCGGGCCCCTCTCCCAGGGTGGCTCCAAGACGCCAGGGGCTGGCGAAGGGATCGATGGGCACCTCTTCGATCACAGCACCATCCGTTGGCAGGCGAGCCACCGCCCGTTCCACGGCATTGCGCAACTCGCGCACATTGCCCGGCCAGCTGTGGGCCGCCAACTGGGCCAGAGCGACCGGCGAAAAGCGGGGAGCTTCCTCCCGGTCCAACTCATGCGCCATGTCCCGGGCGAAGGACTCCGCCAACGGCAAGAGGTCCAGGGGGCGGGCGCGCAGGGGGGGCAAGGTCAGGACATCGAAGGCCAACCGGTCCAACAGATCCGCCCGGAACAACCCGGCCTGAGCCCGCGCCGCCAAGTCCACGTTGGCCGCGCCAATCACCCGCGTATCTACGGAAATCGACGCAGAGCCGCCAACCCGTTCCAGCTCGCCATATTCGATCACCCGCAAAATCTTTTCCTGAACGGTCATGGAGGCCGAGGCGATCTCATCCAGGATCAGAGTGCCACCGCTGGCCCGCTCGAATCGGCCCACATGGCGCCGCTGGGCACCGGTAAAGGCCCCCGCTTCATGGCCGAACAGCTCCGTATCCAGCAGGGTTTCCGACAGGGCGGCGCAGTTGACCTTGACCAGAGGTCCCTCCCAGCGCCGTGACAGATAATGCAGACGGGCCGCCACCAGCTCCTTGCCGGTCCCCCGCTCGCCCAGGACAAGACAGGGCCTGTCCAACCGCGCCAGTTGGGAGGCCTTTTCAATAACGTCGAGGAAAGCCGGATCCTCGCCGACAATGGGGGGCAATGGGGTCATAGGGGAGAGCATACCCAAAATCGCTCCATTTTCCCCATACCATGCGAAGATAATGGCGCACAGCCCTTCAGCCACAGGAGTCCCCCTTGCATCCTCGCCCCATTCTCCCCGGTCTCTCCCCTGGCTTGTTTCTCAACAGCCTCCTTCTCCTCGCCTTTCTCACCCTCCCCGCCCGGGCGGAAGAAGTGACCCAAGCCGGGCATCCCTATGCCCTGGGGGTCATCCTGCCAGACAGTCCCGAGGCGGACCGGGACAAGGCCCTGACCGACTTTTACACCCAATGGAAATCCCTCTACCTGACCGAGGGATGCGGCAAGGACCGGGCCTATGTGAACGTCGGTGCCGACGGCAAGGCCATGCAAGGAGGAGCGGCGGAAGACACCATTACAGTGTCGGAGGCCCATGGCTACGGCATGCTGATTACTGTTCTGATGGCAGACAAAGATCCAAAGGCCCATGCCCTGTTCGACGACATGGTGCGCTTTTTCCGGGACCATCCCGCCGCCTCCGGTCCCGGGTTGATGGCCTGGAACCAGGTCCTGGGATGCGACGATGCCAGCGGTCGGGTGAACGGGGCAACGACGGCCAGCGACGGGGACCTGGACATCGCCATGGCCCTGTTACTCGCCGACAAGACCTGGGGATCGAAGGGCGCCATTTCCTACAAGACCGAGGCCAAGACGGTCCTTGCGGCAATCCTTGCCCGGGAAGTGGCCGCAGAGGACAGATATATGCTGCTGGGAGACTGGGCCAAGGCACCCGATCCAGAGAACCCCGACAGGGCCATCACCACCCGGACCTCAGACTTCATGCCCGGCCATTTCACCGCCTTCGCCCGAACCACCGGGGAAACGCGATGGTACGATCTCCGCGACCAGAGCTATGCTCTGCTGGAGCAGCTGCGCCACCGCTGGGCCCGGGATACGGGATTGGTGCCCGACTTCATCATTGCCCGACTCGAGGGCCCCGAACCAGCCGCCCGCAACGTCCTGGAGGGAGAGGGTGATGGCGCCTTTTCCTGGAACGCCGCCCGCGTTCCCTGGCGAATCGCCATGGACGCGGTCCTCTATGGCAACCAGCGGGCCCGGGCGGCCCTGTTGCCGATGATTGCCTGGATTCGCAAGGACACCGGAGACGACCCCAGCCAAATCAACGCCGGATATTGGCTGTCGGGCGCTCCCATGGCCGACCAGGGCGAGGATCAAATGGCCTTCCTGGCCCCCATGGCCGTCGCCGCCATGGTCGACCCCGACCACCAGAAATGGCTCGATGCCCTCTGGAAAGACATCACCAAACGATCCCTTGCCGACGAAGACTATTACGGGAACACCCTGAAGCTCCTTTGCATGATCGTCCTGACCGGGCATTGGCCCCCCCTATGACGAGTAGATTAGCGATTATCGCTATATGTTTTCGCCAACAGTTAGCGGTTTTCGCCACTTTTTCCGAGTTACTCCTGTGAGAAACCGAGGCATTTGGGGGTTGTCACCTTTTGGCACGGTCTTCGCAATAACGGGGACATCACTCCTCACCCCCAAACCAAAGGGACATGACCGATGGGTATCTTTTCCCGTATGACCGACATCGTGAACGCCAACCTCAACGCCTTGCTTGATAAGGCTGAGGATCCGGAGAAGATGGCGCGTCTCATGATCCAAGAGATGGAGGACACCCTGGTGGAAGTCCGGGCCTCCGCCGTGCGTATGATCGCCGACAAGAAGGACCTGGAGCGCTCGCTCGCTGCCCTGGAGAGGGACGCCGAAGACTGGGGCGCCAAGGCCGAATTCGCCTTGGGTAAAGGCCGCGAAGATCTGGCCAAGGGGGCCTTGGTGGCCAAGCGCAAACTGGCTGACCGGGCCATCGCCGCAGAAGCCGAACTGCAGGTCATCGACGAAAGCCTGACCAAGACCAACCAGGACTTGGCCAAACTGCAAGCCAAGCTGGATGAGGCCAAGAGCAAGCGGAAATCCATCGAGATCCGCATGCAATCCGCCCAAAAGCGGGTCCAGGTGCGCAAGACTCTGTACGACGGGCGCGTCGATGACGCCATCGACCGTTACGACTCGCTGGAGCGCCGCATCCACGAGCTGGAGGCCGACGCCGACGTGCTGGAAATGGGGCGCACTGGCGGGAAACCCAGCCTGGAGGAGGAGTTCGTTTCCCTGCGAGCCGATGCCGACGTTGAAGACGAATTGGCGAAACTCAAGGAAAAGATCGGTGGCAAGAAAGCCTAAGGCTGATCTTGTCTCGGTCCCTGGGTTAGGCTGGGCGGTCCTTTCCCCTCAGCCCGGCCCTGGCCAACGAGCCCAGGCCAGCCAAACCGGGACCTGTCCGCCCTTCCCTTTCCCTTCCCGCCGCCGGTGATCACCCATGCTGTCCTTCTTCGCCATCACCTTCGTTCCCCTGGTGATCTTCGTCTCCCTGGTGCTGCCCACCTGGGTGGTCTTCCACTACATCACCAAATGGAAACGCATGAAGATGGCCGACCTGGGTGATGGCAAGATCGCCGTTTCCCGGGAAGAACTGGAACACCTCCGTGCCAGGGCCAAGGACCTGGCCGGACGCCTGGAAACCCTGGAACGGATCCTGGCGTCCGATAAGCCCGATTGGAGATCCAAATCATGAGCGCCCCTAAGGAACGCCATACCCATTACCACACCCATTGGCACGAGGGTTGGGCCAAGGGATGCCCCGGCCCGAAGGGCGCCTTCCGCGAAGGACATCCGGGCCTGATCCGCCGCGTGACCCAATTCGCCGCCGACAAGACGGGATTGCCTCGCAAGGCCATCCTTGCCCTGCTGATTATCGGCGTGATCATGAATTTTCCCCTGGCGGTTCTGGTCTTTATCGGCGTGTGGCTCTGGTCCGAGCACCCCGATTCGGTCCGTCGCGCCACGGATCGGGCGAGCGCTGCAATCCGCGAGACCTTCTCCAGCCCTCCGACAGCCAATGCGGTCGGCCCTGGTCCCGGTTCTGGCATGGCGAGCGCAAAGCCCCGTCCGGTGGACCCCGACTCGGAATTCGCCGAGCTGCGCCGGGCCTTCGATGACCTGGAACACCGGGCAACCTCCATGGAACGCCATGTCACCAGCGAGGAATACGCCTTGAACCAACAGTTCAAGGACATGGCCCGGGAGGGCAAGGGGGACGGCCAGGGGTGACCCTGCCCACAGCCCGCCTATCCCTTGATCGACCGCCGCGCCCGCTTGACCAGTGCGGCGGTTTCCTTTTGGCCCCCCTCCAACCACCGATCGGTCAGCCAGAGCACCCAATCGGGACGCGTCTTGGCGGCGTCGTTCAGCCAGTTCGCCACCGAATCCCGCACATATTTGGACGGGTCTGCCTTCAAGGGCTCCAAGAGGACGCGACCGGGATCCGGATCTGCTTTCAGACCGGCGATGTGGGAGCACCAAACGCCTCGGGGCCGAGTCGCCTCGCTGGCGAAGCGGCGGAGGTTTTCGTCGTCCTCTCCGGTCCAGGGTGTCAGCAAGACCAGCGCCTCCATCGGTTTGGCGACGATGGCGGGGCGGGCCGCCAGCCAAGCCCATTCGCGCACCCCGAAATGGGCATCCGCCGCGAGCGGCCTCAGGGCCGAAAAGAGAGCCTCCAAGTCGCTCCCCCACCGATCGGCCAACGCGAAGGCCATCCAGCCCCGGACCGTATCGCTGGGATGGGACGCCAAACCCTCCACACTCTCGACTGACAAGGCGCCCGCAGCCTGGGCCATGCGCCTGGTGATCCCCGCAGACGGATCCACCGCAGCGGCGACGGCCTCAGCGCTTGCAGTGGGCAGGCAGCCCCGCGCCATCTCGGCGAAATCAACGGCCAAGCATTCGCTCAGCGTCAGTGTTTCCTCAAGTCCCCCATGCAGTCGGGCGAGGAGCTCCGGCGTCACATCGGCGACCTTGCCCGCGCCCTTGCGCCGAACCGCAGTCACGATGCCACCACCCGATCGATCACCTTCAACCATTGGGGCAGGCACACCGTTTCCAAGTCGTATTTCTCCACCACCGTCTCCCGTGCCCGGGCGCGGATGGGCTTCTGCCCTTCCGGGTCGCGCAGCACCGCCACCACTCTCTCTGCCAAGTCCTCCGGATCCAGACAGTCGACCAAATGGCCGTTCACCCCGTCCTCGATCACCTCCATCACGGGGTCCGTTCGCGACCCGATGACCGGCGCGCCGCAGGCCATCGCCTCCAGCATCGACCAGGAGAGCACGAAGGGAAAAGTCAGATAGACATGGGCCGCGCTCACCTGGAACAGCCGGGTCAGGGCGTCACGCTGAAGCCAGGGGACAAAGCGCACCCGGTCCCAGTCCAAGCGGTCGCTCACTTCGGCAATCAGACGTTTCTTATGGGTCGGCTTGTCCTTTTCCATGCGCCAATAGGACTTGTCGTCCCGGCCCACCACCACTGTCTTGCAGTCGGGCTCCATGGCCTGGATCAGCGGCAGGGCCCGCAGGAAGGTATGGACCCCCCGCATGGGCTCCAGATAGCGGGTGGCAAAGGTTACCACCTTTTCCCCCTTGGCCACCGTCCAACCGTCCAGGTCAAGAATCCCCCGCTCCCGAGGTTTCAGGATCCGGGTATCGATGCCGTCGTGGATCTGGTGGATCTTGTCTTGGAAGTGGGCAGGGAAACGCCCGGCCTGCCAAGCCGTCGGCGCCACTGCAGCTCGGCATCGGGCCATGCTCACATCAATGGCAGCATTGGCCAGCCGGTTGCGCAACGGAAGGTTGGACTCTGGATAGGGAAACTCCGGATCGAAATCGTGGTCCCCACCGGTGTCCTGGTAATAGATCTCCGCATAGGAGATTTCCTTCGCCTCGGGCAAGACCTCCCCCAGCCGGAGCATCTCCCCCCAGCCCGGGTGGCCGATCACCAGATCAGGCGTGAAGCCCTTCTCCTTGAGCGTCGATATTGCCCGGAAGACCCCATCCGCCCGACGCAGCTTGGTGTCTATCTCCCGCAAGCGGGGTTGAGGCGAGGGATTGGCATCGGGAATGGGGTACCGGTAACTGGTCACACCAAGCAGGGGGGGAGGGACCGGTTCGTGAACCCCCAGGCCCCTTACATCCCACCCCTCCCGCGTGGCAAGACGGGGCGCCAGATGGCGAAATTGAGCCGGAAAGTTCTGGTGTAGGAAGAGAACGCGCACGTCATATTGCTCCCGGCATACAAAAGGGGGCTTTCGCCCCCTTTAACCCCCGAATTGGGGAGGCGTGACCTCCCCAAACCCCTCGGTGCGACACAGAGGAAACATGTCCCCTTGCCAACACTCGACCGGACAAACGGTCGAGAAAAGGAATGTGGGGTCTGGGGAGCCCTGCTCCCCAGCCGGGTATGGGCGGGCGCCCACCCTGTCCCCGTTTTACATGTGGATCGGCTTATCGTGGGACGCCAGGGCGGCCTCCTTCACCACTTCGCCGAGCTGCGGGTGGGCGTGACAGGTGCGACCAATGTCCTCGGCCGAGGCCCCGAACTCCATGCCCAAAACCACTTCGCTGATCAGATCGCCTGCGGCGGGGCCGATGATGTGACAGCCCAGAACCCGTCCCGTTTCCGCGTCGGACAACACCTTCGCGAAACCGTCTGTGTCGCCATTGGCCTTGGCCCGACCGTTGGCGGTGAAGGGGAACTTGCCGGACTTGTATTTGACCCCAGCCTCCTTCAACTGCTCTTCAGTCTTGCCCACCGCCGCGACTTCCGGCCAAGTGTAGACCACCGAGGGGATGGCATCGTAGTTGATATGGCCGCTCTGCCCGGCCAGCATCTCAGCCAACACCGACCCCTCGTCCTCTGCCTTATGGGCCAGCATCATGCCGCCGATCACATCACCGATGGCAAAGATGCCCTGGACGTTGGTCTGGAAATCGTGGTCGACCTCCACAAAACCCCGGTCGGTGACGCTCACGCCCGCCTTGTCCAGGCCCAGACCCTCGGTATAGGGACGGCGGCCAATGGCCACCAGGACGGTCTCGGCCTCGATCACTTCGGCGTCGCCCCCCTTGGCGGGCTCGATGGTCAGCTTCACCTTGGACTTGGTGGTTTCCGCGCCAGTCACTTTCTGGCCCAGCTTGAAGGCCATGCCCTGCTTCTGGAGGATCCGCTGGGCGTTCTTGCGCACCTCGCCATCGAGCGGCGGCAGGATCACATCAAGGAATTCCACCACAGTCACCTCGGCACCCAGGCGACGCCAAACGGAACCCAGCTCCAAGCCGATCACACCGGCGCCGATGACAACCATGGACTTGGGCACCTTCGGCAGTTCAAGCGCCCCGGTGGAGGACAGGATCTGCTTCTCGTCGATGTCCACGCCAGGAAGGGGCATGACGTCAGAGCCCGTAGCAATGACGATATTCTTGGTCTTCAGCGTCTTCTCGCCATCCTTGGTGTCGGCAAGAACCGTGTTGGCGTCCTCAATGCGACCCGCGCCGATCACATAGTCCACCTTGTTCTTCTTGAAGAGGAATTCGATGCCCTGGGTATTGGATTTCACCACCTCGTCCTTGCGGTCGAGCATGGTTTTCACGTCGAGGGAGAGCTTGCCGACCTTGATACCATGGGCGTCGAAGTGCTTTTCTGCCTCCTCATAAAGGTGGGAGGACTGGAGAAGGGCCTTGGAGGGAATGCAGCCCACGTTCAGGCAGGTGCCGCCGAGGGCTCCCCGTTTCTCGACGCAGGCCACCTTCAGGCCGAGCTGGGCGGCGCGGATGGCGCAGACATAGCCACCGGGGCCGCCGCCAATCACAACGACATCATAATCGGACATGGACACGTCCCTTTTCCTTTCGGGCGCCGGGATCTCCGGGAGACCCTCGCGGCGACTTCATTAATAAACGGTACAGGAGACCGAAACCGGCACTGAAAATTGAACCGGGCGCGCGAAGGAAACGCGCGCCCGGGGCAATGACTTAGGCCTGCAGCAGCAGACGGGCCGGATCTTCAAGGTTTTCCTTCACCCGAACCAGGAAGGTCACCGCTTCCTTGCCGTCGATGATCCGGTGATCATAGCTGAGCGCCAGATACATCATCGGACGGGCCTGGATCGACCCATCGGGCATCACCATCGGGCGCATCTGAGTCTTGTGCATACCCAGAATCGCCGACTGGGGCGGGTTCAGGATGGGTGTGGACATCAGGGACCCATAGACCCCGCCGTTGGACACGGTGAAAGTTCCACCGTTCATCTCTTCCATGGTCAGGCTGCCGTCGCGGGCCTTCTTGCCGTACCCGGCAATGGCGCCCTCGATTTCGGCGAAGGACTTGACGTCGCAATCCCGAACCACGGGAACCACCAGACCAGACGGGCCACCGACGGCAACACCAATGTCGTAGTAGTTCTTGTAGATGAGAGAATCACCGCTGATCTCGGCATTGACAGCAGGCAATTCCTGGAGCCCCTGGACGCAGGCCTTCACGAAAAAGGACATGAAGCCCAGCTTGATGCCGTGCTTCTTTTCAAAACCGTCCTTGTATTGACTGCGTAGGGCCATGACGTTGGTCATGTCCACTTCGTTGAACGTGGTCAGCATGGCCGCGCTGTTCTGCGCGTCCTTCAGCCGCTCGGCGATCTTGCGGCGCAGGCGGGTCATCTTGACCTTTTCCTCGCGCTCGGTGGGCTCGCGGCCCGGGCCGGAGGGCATGCTCGAAACCGCAGCTGCGGGGGCCGCCGCAGCCGGGGCGGACGCGCCGCCCTTCATGTACATCACCACATCCTCCCGAGTCAGGCGGCCGTCCTTGCCGGTCGCCGGGATCTTGGAGGGATCCAGCGCGTTGTCATCCACCAGCTTGCGCACGGCGGGTGGCAGGGGGTAGTCGAGATTGGCGGCCTTGGCGGCCGGAGCCGCCACTGCAGCGGCCTTAGGGGCCTCGACCTTCTTTTCCTCAGCCTTGGGCGCTTCGGCCTTCGGCTCTGCCTTCTTGGGGGCTGGAGCGGCGCCAGAACCCTCTTCCAGATGAGCGAGAAGGGCGCCGACTTCAACCTCGGCGCCTTCCTCAGCGATAATCGCTTTCAGGACGCCTGCGGTAGGTGCGGGAACCTCGACGGTGACCTTATCGGTCTCCAGCTCAAGGAGGGGTTCGTCGACGGCGACAGCGTCGCCAACCTGCTTGAACCACTTGGCGACCGTCGCCTCGGACACGGATTCGCCCAGTTGGGGCACGGTGATTTCGGTGGCCATGGATGTCTCCTGGACTCTACGTTCTTATGAATGATGGATCTAAAGCGCGGCCGGGATCACTGACCAATAATGCTGAGCTTGGTGGCCCGCCGGAAAGGTTGGGGCAAAACGTCCCGCTTCCAGGTGAGGGCCTGTTCCACGAGCAGGTTTTGCTCGCGGCCATGCTCGCGGTTGGACCCGGTCGCCGGAGAGGCCGAGGCCGGACGGCCCGCGTAGGACACGCGACGATATTTGTGGTCCAGCTCTTCCAGCGCGTAATCGATGCGCAGGTCGACGAACATCCAATATCCCATATTGGCCGGTTCTTCCTGGCACCACACCACATCAGCGTTGGGATAGCGCTTCAGGATGGCCATCAGGGTGTCCTTGGGCCAGGGATAAAGCTGCTCAACCCGGACAAGGACCACATCATCAATGCCCTGGTCTTCCCGTGCCTGGAACAGGTCGTAGTACACCTTACCCGAGCAAAGCACCACACGCCGGACCTTGTCATCAGCAACCAAGGTGGTGGCAGTCTCGCCGATCACCCGGCGAAAGCCATGATCGGTGAAGTCCGTTGCGATGCTGACGGCCAGCTTGTGGCGCAGCAGGGACTTGGGTGCCATGATGATCAAGGGTTTGCGGAAATTGCGCAGGACCTGGCGACGCAAGGCGTGGAAGTAGTTCGCCGGGGTCGTCAGGTTACAGACCTGCATGTTGTCCTCGGCACAAAGCTGCAAATAGCGCTCGGGTCTGGCCGAGGAATGCTCAGGACCCTGGCCTTCGTAGCCATGGGGCAACAGGCAGACCAGACCGGACATGCGCAACCACTTGCTTTCTCCGGAACTGATGAACTGGTCAAAAATCACCTGGGCGCCGTTGGCAAAATCACCGAACTGCGCCTCCCAAAGCACCAGCGCCCGGGGCTCGGACAGGGAGTAGCCATATTCGTACCCCAGCACCGAGAACTCCGACAACGGGCTGTCGATCACCTCGTAACGGGCCTGAGTCTCGGAGATCTGCTCCAGGGGAATGTAGCGCTCCTCGGTCTTCTGATCCACCAGCACCGAATGGCGGTGGGAGAACGTCCCGCGACCGGAGTCCTGCCCAGACAGGCGAACCGGGTGGCCATCCTTGACAAGGGAGCCGAAGGCCAAAGCCTCGCCCATGGCCCAGTCGAAGCCTTGACCGGTTTCGATCATCTGCAATTTGGCCTTCATCTGGCGAAGGATCTTGCGATTGACATCGAAATTCTCTGGCGGCGTTCCCAACACAGTCCCGACCTGCTTCAGGTCCTCGGGGCTGATGGTGGTCTTGTCCTGGCGATATTCCTCCTCGCCATTCATCGCCTCCAGGCCTTCCCACTTGCCCGCCAGCCAGTCGGCGCGGTTGGGCTTATAAGTGGATCCGGCCTGATATTCCTCTTCCATCCTTGCGGTGAAGCGGTCGCTCATGGCGTCTGCGTCAGCCTGAGAGAGAACACCATCGGCCACCAACCTGTTGGCGTATAGGGTGCGTGTCGTCTCCGTCTTGGCAATCTTCTGGTACATGATCGGCTGGGTGAAGGCCGGTTCATCGCTTTCATTGTGACCATGACGGCGATAGCAGACCATATCCACCACCACATCAACGCCGAATTCCTGCCGGAACTCGGTGGCAATGCGGGCCGCATGGACCACGGCTTCGGGATCGTCACCGTTACAATGCAGGATCGGCGCCTGGACCATCTTGGCGATGTCCGTGCAATACTGCCCGGACCGGGAGTACTGCGGGCTGGTGGTAAAGCCGATCTGGTTATTGATGACGATATGGATGGTGCCGCCGGTGCGATACCCCTTCAACTGGGACAGGCCAAAGCATTCGGCCACCAAACCCTGCCCGGCAAAAGCCGCGTCACCGTGGATCAGGATGGCCATGGCCTTCTTGCGACCGAGCTCGAGATCACCGGTCAAGGTCTGCTTGGCCCGCACCTTGCCCAGCACAACGGGGTCCGCAGCTTCCAGGTGAGACGGATTGGCCTGCAGGGAGAGGTGGACGACATTGCCGTCGAATTCCCGATCCGCAGAGGTCCCCAGGTGGTACTTCACGTCGCCGGACCCCTGGACATCGTCCGGATTGGCGCTATTCCCCTGGAATTCGGAGAAAATCGCCCGATAGGGCTTGTGCATGATGGCGGTCAGCACATTCAAGCGGCCCCGGTGGGCCATGCCCAAGTTGACATCCACCAATCCAAGCTGGCTGCCGCGCTTGAGGATCTGCTCGATAGCAGGGATGACGCTTTCACCGCCTTCCAGGCCAAACCGCTTGGTTCCGGTGTATTTGACCTGCAGGAACTTCTCGAAGCCCTCGGCCTCGGTCAAGCGCTCCAGAATCGCGGTCTTGCCCTCGGGGGTGAACTTGGTCTGGTTGCGTTCGGACTCGATGCGCCGCTGGATCCAGCTCTTCTGATCGGGGTCCTGGATGTGCATGAACTCGACGCCGATGGTGCCGCAATAGGTATCGCGGACCACGTCAATGATCTGGCGCAGGGGCGCGCTTTCCATGCCCAGGACGTTGTCGATGAAGATCTCGCGACCAAGGTCGGCCTCGACAAAGCCATAGGACCTGTAATCCAATTCGGGATGCTCGTTGGTCTTGTGCAGCCCCAGGGGATCCAGATCGGCCATCAGATGGCCCCGGACCCGATAGGCGCGGATCATCATCAACGCGCGAATGGAATCCAGGGTGCGGGCCCGAATCTCCTCCTGGCTGGCACCGGGGGGGGGCTGAACGCCCTTCCCCTTGCCCGGTTTGGCCGCAGCGGCCTCCGGATCGGGAGCGCCAATGACCTTGTTGCCTCGGGACGTCCAGGAGGGACCGACCAGATCACCGGACAGGTCGTCGGCGCCGTCGCGCAATTCCTGGAAGAGATCGATCCAACTGGGATCGACGGAGGACGGATCCTCCAGATAACGGCTGTAAACCTCGGCAATATAAACCGCGTTCGCGCCGGTCAGAAAAGACGTTTCCACGTCACCACCCATTTCTGCGGGCCTGAGGGGGCAACGGCCGTCCGTGCTTCGGATTCATGCTTCGTTGTCTAGGCTTCGGAGGAGTGTCTAGGGTCGAAGGGGAAGGGAGCAGGAGGGTCGTGGGTTCCAAACAGGCACAGTGTTCGTTGTAGACCAGTTCCGAGGGCTCTCTCTACACCCCGGCCTTCACATACTATGGTGCCCTTTTACGCTACGGGAACCCCCCCGGAAAATTTTTCCGGGGGGATGGGGTACTCCCGTAATATTATTAGGCCTTTTTCATGGCCTCAACCATAGTGCTGCCCAGGGCCGACGGGCTATCCGCAACCAGGATACCCGCAGACTTCATGGCTTCCTGCTTGTCGCCTGCCGTACCCTTGCCGCCGGAGATAATGGCGCCGGCATGGCCCATCCGCTTGCCCGGGGGGGCGGTCACACCGGCAATGAAACCACACATGGGCTTCTTCACCTTGGACTGCTTGATGAACTCAGCGGCCTCTTCCTCGGCGGAGCCACCGATTTCACCAATCATGATGATCCCTTCGGTTTCGGGATCGTCCAGGAACATCTCCAGGCAATCGATGAAGTTGGTGCCGTTGACCGGGTCACCGCCGATACCGATGCAGGTGGACTGGCCCAGACCGGCGGCGGTGGTCTGCGCCACCGCTTCGTAGGTCAGGGTGCCAGAGCGGGACACAACGCCGATCTTGCCGCGACGGTGAATGTGACCGGGCATGATGCCGATCTTGCACTCGCCGGGGGTAATCACGCCGGGGCAGTTGGGACCGATCAGGCGGGTGGCACTGCCCTGCAGGGCCCGCTTCACCTTGACCATATCCAGCACCGGAATGCCTTCGGTGATGCAGACGGCCAGTTCGATTTCGGCGGCGATAGCCTCCAGGATGGCATCGGCGGCGAACGGCGGCGGCACATAGATGACCGACGCGTTGCAACCGGTGGCTTCCTTGGCCTGGGCCACAGTGTCGAACACCGGCAGGTCGAGGTGGGTGGATCCTCCCTTACCGGGGGTCACGCCGCCGACCATCTTGGTCCCGTAGGCAATCGCCTGTTCGGAGTGGAAGGTGCCCTGCGAGCCGGTGAAGCCCTGACAGATAACCTTGGTATCCTTGCCAATAAGTACGGACATCAGGAAGCCTCCTTCACCGCTTTGACCACCTTTTCGGCGGCGTCGGCCAAATTGTCCGCAGCGATGATCGGCAGACCGGATTCGGCCATAATCTTCTTGCCGAGTTCCACGTTGGTGCCTTCCAGACGGACAACGAGGGGAACGTTCAGCGAGACTTCCTTCGCCGCGGCGATCACGCCCTCGGCGATCACATCACAGCGCATGATGCCGCCGAAGATGTTGACCAGGATGCCTTCCACGTTCGGATCGGACAGAATGATCTTGAAGGCCGCCGTGACGCGCTCCTTGGTGGCGCCGCCGCCAACGTCCAGGAAGTTCGCCGGAGAGCCGCCCTTCAGCTTGATGATATCCATGGTCGCCATGGCCAAGCCCGCGCCGTTGACCATGCAGCCGATGGCACCATCGAGCTTGATGTAGTTGAGGTCGTGCTTGGAGGCTTCCAGCTCCATCGGATCCTCTTCGTCCTCGTCCCGATAGTCCATCAGGTCCGGGTGACGGTAGAGGGCGTTGGAGTCGAAGTTCATCTTGCAGTCCAGCGGAATCACCGCACCCGCGCCGGTGACGACAAGCGGGTTGATTTCCAGCATGGAGCAATCGGTATCGACAAAGCAGGTGTACAGCGCGGACATCAGCTTGACGAAGGCGCCAACCTGCTTGCCTTCCAGGCCCAGCGCAAAGGCCACGTTCCGGCAATGGAAGCCGGACACGCCGGTTGCCGGATCGATGGATTGGAAGAACAGCTTCTCCGGGGTCTCGGCGGCCACTTCTTCGATGTCCATGCCGCCCTCGGTCGAGGCCATCACGGTCACGGAAGACGTGGCGCGGTCCACCAGGAGGGACAGGTACAGCTCGCGCTTGATGTCGCAGCCATCCTCGATATAGACGCGCTTGACTTGCTTGCCTTCGGGGCCGGACTGGTGGGTCACCAAGGTGTGACCAAGCATCTGCTTGGCGTTTTCCGCGACCTCATCCACGGACTTGACAACGCGAACGCCGCCCTTATCGCCCGCTGCGGCCTCCTTAAACGTCCCCTTACCGCGCCCACCGGCGTGGATCTGGGACTTCACGACAAAAACCGGACCATCCAACTCCTGAGCGGCCTTAGCTGCCTCCTCAGGCGTATAGGCCACGCCTCCCTTGAGTACGGGCACGCCGTACTTCGCCAAGACTTGCTTGGCTTGATACTCATGAATATTCATAAGTTTCCCTCTCCTAATCGACGGCCCAAAGCACGCCAGCCCCGCCCCAATGGACCAGAACCGATCCATTGGGTGACCCGGGGGGAAGCGCGGTGGCAGGATCCGCCGGTTCCCACTTCTCTCTTACTTACTTCGGCATCAGTTCCTTAGACGCCGCGAGCAGACCGCGAACGCTATCGACCGACTTCCCGAACGCGTCCTTCTCGGCGTCGTTCAGCTCGATCTCAACGACCTTCTCGATGCCACCGGCGCCGATCACCGTGGGCACGCCCACGTACATTCCGTCCAGACCATACTGGCCGTCCACCCAAGCCGCGCAGGGCAGAACACGCTTCTTGTCCTTCAGGTAAGCCTCAGCCATCTGCACCGCAGCCGCAGCCGGAGCGTAGAAAGCCGAACCGGTCTTCAGCAAGCCGACGATCTCGGCGCCGCCGTCCCGGGTGCGCTGAACGATCTGGTCCAGCTTTTCCTGCGTGGTCCAACCCATCTTCACCAGATCCGGGAGGGGGATACCGGCAACGGTGGAGTAACGGGTCAGCGGAACCATCGTATCGCCGTGGCCACCGAGCACGAACGCGGTGACGTCCTCGACGGACACATTGAATTCCTCGGCCAGGAAATAGCGGAAACGGGCGCTGTCAAGAACGCCAGCCATGCCCACCACCTTGTTGTGGGGCAGACCGGAGACCTCGCGTAGAACCCAAACCATGGCGTCCAGCGGGTTGGTGATGCAGATCACGAAAGCGTCGGGGCAGTTGTTCTTGATGCCTTCGCCCACCGCAGACATAACCTTGGCGTTGATGCCGATCAGGTCATCACGGCTCATACCCGGCTTGCGGGGCACACCGGCGGTCACGATGACGACATCGGCATCCTTGATCGCGCTGTAATCGTTCGACCCGGAATAGGCCGCATCACACCCCTCGATCGGTGTGGACTCGGCGATGTCAAGCGCCTTGCCCTGGGGTGTCCCTTCGGCGATATCGAACAGCACCACATCGCCCAGTTCCTTAAGGCCGATGAGATGCGCAAGTGTGCCACCGATGTTACCGGCCCCCACCAGGGCGATCTTCTTGCGTGCCATTGAAACCCTCTCGATTAAATAGGTGAATCCGCAAGAGGACTTGCGAATACGGAGCACCTTCCGGCCGCTCCCGAGGGGCCAGAGGCGGGGTTGTCCTAGCGCGATTCCCCGGGAGAGGCAAGAGTTCTAGGCAAGGTTCGTTCGTGTTTGCCCTTGAAATGAGCAGGTTTCGTTCCACTCCGGACAGCACCGCTCAACGAGAAGAACAATCAGACGCACAACTCCACAAAATACACCTTGAGATGGCTGGAAAACAAAAATAATCCATTTTCGAGAAAACCGCTACCAAATCAAATGATTTTCCGAAAAACAAGCGTGCATAGAAATAGATTCACCGAACATTCATTCACGACACAAACATTCAACCGCGACTTTCACGAAAAAACCACGAAAAAATAAAGGATACACTCCAACAATTCTTACCGGAGCAGACGCGATCCTTAAATATCAAATAAATTCAATAAAAATTTGTGAAAAATTTAATTTTACACACACAAATCATTTCAGGATAATCCGTGCGAAAACTTGCCAGATAAAACCCTGCTTTTTTTTCATGGAAACAAAGGGATCTGCAGCATTGATATCTCGTTTACTGGAACGAATGACCGTTCGCCTGCGGATTTGGATCCTTGTGGGTCTCGCACTAACGACCGGCCTCCTCCTGATCGCCACGTATTTTTCGGGAAGCGTCGCCATAAACCGTGCGGAAGCCAATCTCAAAACCTCTACAGAGCTTGACGTTATGGCCAGTGCGCTCGAAAGGGGAGCACTGCAAATGCGTCGCAGGGAGAAAGACTTCCTCCTCAGGCCCGATCTAGCCATTGCGGATCAATATCACGCCGAGGTCAAAACCGTGATGGGCCTCCTCGACCAGATGACTGCCCTGACAGCAGCGACAAAAACCAAGGATATCCTCACCAAGTTCAAACAGGGAATCGTAGATCAGAACGCGCGTTTTTCGCATATAGTCCAACTCTACACCACCATCGGCCTCGATGAGAACCAAGGCCTGAACGGGAAACTTCGAGACGCGGTCCATACCGTTGAAGACAAATTGAAGGAAGCCCACCTCGACCCGCTGACAATCAAGATGCTGATGATGAGGCGACACGAAAAGGATTTCATGCTCCGCCACGACCAGAAATACATGGACCTCTTCGACGCGCGGCGGTTGGAATTTGACAAAATCTTGAGAGAAACGGACCTTTCTGATGGTTTTAAAACCGAAATTGGTCAACTTATGGATACCTATCAGAATGCGTTCAAAGCCTGGGTTGCCACAACTCTTGACCTGAAGTCGGAAATCAAAGACCTCGGCACGATCTTTGACACCATGGAAGCCGCGCTCACAAAAATCTTCGAAAGCGCCCATGAAACCATGGTCCAGGCCGAAGAAAAGAGGGCTGAGAATCAGTCCTGGACTGAAACAGCTATGGCTGGAATCGCGGTCGCCCTTTTGCTCACGGTCAGCGTCCTTGGCGGCCTAACCGCCCACAGCATTAGCCGACCGATCGCAGAAACAACCCAGTTGATGCGTCGCTTGGCCGACGGAGACACCACCTTTGACCTCGTGGACAGTGACTTGAAAACGGAAATCGGTGACATGGCGCGCGCCGTCCTAGTGTTCCGAGATCAAGCCATCGAGAACACCCGGCTCGACACCGAGCAAGCCAAGGCGGCCGAACAGGAGGCTGTACGGCGCCGAGAGTCGATGCGGGGCATCGCCAATGATTTCGAAGCGAGCCTGTCCGACATTGTCTCCATGCTCGGGACATCCTGTGACGAATTGCGCGGAACGGCGGACCACATGTCAGCCGAGGCCTCCCGATCCAGTGAGCAGGCCAGCGCCGTGGCGAAAGCTGCCGACCAAACGACAGGGAATGTGGAAATGGTGGCCGCAACAGTTGAAGAGCTCTCCAACTCCATAGCAGAGATCTTGCACCAAGCCCACGACACCAGGACGATCTCCACAAGGGCCACCGAAGAAGCCAAACAGGCGGGCGAAACCGTTGAAGGCCTCGCCAACGCGGCACGACGTATTGGTGACGTCACAAGCTTGATCAAGGATATCGCCGAACAAACCAACCTACTGGCACTCAATGCCACCATCGAGGCCGCCCGAGCCGGGGAGATGGGCAAGGGGTTCGCCGTCGTGGCAAACGAGGTAAAGACTTTGGCACATCAAACCGCCAAGGCGACTCAGGAGATCTCCGACCAAATTCGCGACATGCAATCTGCGACGGAGCAAACCGTTGGATCGATTTCACATGTGCGTCAGACCATCGACGAAATGCGGGAAAGCACGGCCCACATCGCTTCCGCAGTGGAACAGCAAAGCGCAGCAACCGCCGAAATATCCCGGAATGCCCAGGGCATGGTCAGCAACACACAAGACGTGACACGCAATATCGCCGGGGTCTCGGAAGCCGCCAAGTCAACAGGACAAGCGGTTGACAGGGTCACGCAGGTCAGCAGGGCGATAGAACAACACAACCACACTCTCCGCGACAAGCTGAACGGAATCCTCACCCATCTTCGGGCCGCGTAAAACGATCGGATATTGAACAGCCCAACCGGAGAGTCATACCAAGCGGCGCGGGTTGAAACCCACGCCGCTTTTCTTGCGTTCAAACGCCACGCGGGCTTTTACGCGCCATAGGGCGCGGCGGCCACTTGGCCGCTTCCAAGGTGCGGTGAGGCAAACTCACCGCACCTTGGTATCAGTCGCCCAAGCATCGTCACGAAACCGTCTCTTGGCAGCCCTTTCCGATGCCCCCACTCTTGATACGCCATGAACAGATCCAAGACCTCACCTGCCGCCCCCCCCACGCCAAACGCCGGTTCCCTGCGAGAGGTGGGACGCGCCTTCCTCACCTTGGGCCTCACAGCCTTTGGTGGTCCAATCGCCCATATGGGGTATTTCCACAAGACCTTCGTCGTCCGTCGGAAATGGTTGGATGAGGAGGCCTTCGCCTCCCTTCTCGCCCTGTGCCAGTTTCTGCCTGGTCCGGCCTCCAGCCAGATGGGTTTTGCCATCGGTTTGCGGCGGGCCGGTCTGGCCGGCGCACTCATCGCCTTCCTGGGCTTCACCCTGCCCTCGGCCCTGGTAATGGCCCTGGCGGCCCTGGGGGTGGCTTTGGTGGACGGCCCCTTCGCCCAAGGGGCCCTGGCCGGCTTAAAGTTGGTGGCTGTGGCTGTCATCGCCGACGCCATCCTGGGCATGGCCCGCTCCCTCTGCCCAGACCGATTCCGGGCGAGCCTGGCGATCGGTACCCTGACGATCGTCCTGGTTTGGCCCCACACGGGCCTTCCACTGGTCCTTGGCCAGCTCCTTCCGCTTGGCTGCGCCGGACTGGCAACCTGGGCGGCCCTGGAGCGGAGCCCACCCGCCCAGACGGCCCTCTCCTTGCCCTTGAGCCAGAAAACAGGCCTTCTTCCTCTCGTCCTGTTCGCAGCCCTGCTCCTGGGGCTTCCCCTCGCCGCCGGATTGGGAGCGGGCTTTCAGGTCTTCGATTCTTTCTTCCGCTCCGGCGCCCTTGTCTTTGGCGGCGGCCATGTGGTGCTGCCCCTGCTCCAGGCCGAAGTGGTGGACAGCGGCTTGGTGACGCCCCAAAGCTTCCTGGCGGGATATGGTCTGGCCCAGGCCATGCCCGGCCCGCTCTTCACCATCGGCTCCTACCTGGGCGCCGCCGCCGGGCAGAATATGGGGATCGATTCGGCCCTGGCCCTGGCAGCGCTGGGAACCCTCGCCATCTTTCTACCGGGCTTTCTTCTGCTCCTGGGTGTTCTGCCCTTTTGGGATACGCTCGGCAGCCGCCCCGATGTGCGGGCCGCCCTGGCCGGAATCAATGCTGCCGTCGTCGGCCTCCTTGCCGCCGCATTCTGGGACCCTGTTCTGGCCCGCTCTGTCGTCGGTGGCCAGGAGGCCGCGCTGGCGGCATTGGGCTTCCTTGGGCTGCGGATTTGGCGCCTGCCTCCCTGGACCATTGTCCTGGCCCTGGGCACTGCCGGGGGGCTCTTCCTCGCGCCCTGACGGGCCTTGTACCCTCTCGTAAAGTCACGGAGCTTTGCCCCGTCCCCCACTGGGGCCGAAAGGCCCCAGACCGCAGGCTTTTATTTATAAAAGGAAAATGGGGGTTTGGGGGCATTTGCCCCCAAATGGGTTTGGGCTATCGCCCAAAAATGACGAGACACTGTCGTCTACCGTAACGGAAACGCGGTGCCCACTTTTCCTTATACCGCTCTAAACCCAATCGCCCAACGCGCCCGGCTCGACCCGAGAGGGACGGAAGGGAGTAAGGGTCACTTCCACAAAATCCTCGGTAACGAACGGGTCCTCGGCGAGAAGAGCCCGCAGAGAGGCCTCGTCCCCGGCCTTGGCAATGACGACCCCACCCGTGCGCGGCTCCTTGGGACCGGAAGCGATGAACACCCCCGCGTCATAGCAGCGGTGCACGAAGGCCATATGGGCTTCCAGCACGGTTTGGATCCGCTCCATGGGCACCTTGTAGGTCAAATCCACCACAAACAGGATTGGCTTCTCGGTCATAAGGCGTCCTTCTCCAATATGTCCTCGGTCGTTCCTGTGGTCGCAGGAAGATTTCGCAAATGGACTTGGTCCAAATATTCCTCGGACTGCATTTCCATCAGCCTGGAAACGGTCCGTTGGAATTCGAAAGCCCCCTGACCTTCGGGATAAAGCACCTCCGGCGCGGCGTCTGCCGAACAGATAAGAGCTGTCCGATGGTCATAAAGGGCATCGATGAGCACCACGAACCGCCGGGCCTCATCCTTGTTCCGCGGCCCAAGGACCGGGATCCCGGAAATGATCACCGTCTCAAAACGTTCTGCGATGGCCAGATAGTCATGACTCCCCAAGGGATGGGCACAGAGGTCGTCAAAGGTAAAACGCCCCATTCGGGAGGTCGCCGCACGCACGGGCACGGAACGGCCATGGACCTCCACCACAGCAGGAGCAGGCTTTTCCGCCCCTGCCACCCGGCTCATACAGCGGTCAAGCCAAGCGTCCGCTGCCTCCCCCGTGGGGGTCACATAGACGGTCATGCCCTTCATCCGGTCCAAGCGGTAATCCTTGGCACTGGCCAATTCGACCACCCGGGTCTTCTCCTTGATCAAGGCAATGAAAGGCAGGAACTTCTCGCGCTGGAGGCCATGTTTGTACAGGTCATCGGGGTGCCGGTTGGAGGTCGTGACCACCACCACGCCCAAATCGACGATCTCGCGGAACAGCCGACCAATGATCATGGCGTCGGCGATGTCCTGAATATCCATCTCGTCCAGGCAAAGGACCCGATTGCCTTCGGTCATGGTCCTGGCCAGGCGGGGAATGGGATCTCCCGCGCCATCCGGAACCTTGCCGCCCTTCCCTCCGCCGCTCCGCCATTGGTGCAGCAGGGCATGGGCCTCACGCATGAATTCATGGAAATGCAGCCGCCGCCCAACCCCCGGGGCCAAACAAGAGTGGAACAGGTCCATCAGCATGGACTTGCCGCGCCCCACTTCGCCGTACATGTACAGTCCCTTGGGGGCGGGGTGGGTCACGCGCTCCTTCTTGCGGCCAAAGCCCAAGCGCGCCCCCCAGCCCCCGGCCTTCTCGGCCGGCGCGGGTGGGTGATGGCACTTCAGCTCGTGGTGCAAGGCCTGAAGGGTCTCCAGGGCCTTTTCCTGGGCGGGGTCACGGATGAGCCCCCCCTCTTCCAGCTTGCGCTGGTATTTGCTCAGCGGTGAATCGGGCATGTTACCCGTCTTCTGTGATCCGGGCCACCAGTTCGGCCAGGACCTCTTCGGCGCGATCATTTTCCACCTGACAGGTTCCCGCAGCATGGTGGCCGCCGCCGCCATACTTGAGCATCAGCTCACCAACATTGGTGTTGGAGGACCGATTGAAGATGGACTTACCCGTGGCATAAACGGTGTTCTGCTGCTTGACGCCCCAGAGCACGTGGATGGAAATATTGGTTTCCGGGAACAGGGCATAAATCATGAAGCGGTTGCCCGCCCAGATGGTCTCTTCCTCGCGCAGGTCCAGAACGACCAGATTGCCATGGACCGTAGCCCGGCGCTTGAGCTGTTCCTTGAATTTGGGCTCGTGCTCGAAATAGAGTTCCACCCGTTCCTGCACGTCAGGAAGCTCCAGGATCTGCTCGATGGAATGCTCCAGGCAGTAATCGATCAGTTCCATCATCAACTGATAATTGGAGATGCGGAACTCGCGGAAACGGCCCAGCCCCGTCCGCGCATCCATCAGAAAATTCAAAAGTTCCCACCCCTTGGGGTGCAGGACTTCCTCCATGTTGTACTGGGCGCTGTCCCCCTTATCCACCGCTTCCATCATATCATCGGAAATGCGCGGAAACTTCTCCTTTCCACCATAGTAATCATAGACGACTCTGGCCGCAGACGGCGCCAGGGGGTCGATCACATGGTTGTCGCGCTTACCCACCCGAATCGTTTCCGACAGGTGGTGATCGAAGGCCAGATGGACCCCCTCCACATACGGAAGGTTGGTGGTGATATCCCGCTCGGTGATCTCGATCTTGCCGTCCTGCATGTCCTTGGGGTGGACGAACTTGATGTCGTCTATCAGCCCCAGCTCCTTCAACAGCGCCGCGCAGACCAGGCCATCGAAGTCACTACGGGTCACGAGCCGGAACTTACCGTCGGCCATGGGTTGGTTCTCCCTCCATCATTCCCTTCGATCGGGCGCAGGCACCTCAGAATCCTCTTACCGGTTCTGGCACCCACACAACCGCGTTGCACCCGGTTTAGCCCGACCAAGCCCGCGAGGCAAGCACACAGGCACCTCTCCACCGATCTTGTCCTTTGAACTTGTTGTCTCCCCCGGCAGGCGGGTACAAAGGGACCCGTAGTTCATGAAAATCCTGGGGATGCCGCCGTGTCGACTTCAGCCGTTCAGACCACGGGCCAGACCACTGGCCAGACCGAGGGCCAGACCGAGGGCCAGACCGAGGGCCAGTCCAGGGGGCGATTGATGGGCCGTTTAATTCCCTGGCCCATGGTGCGGTCCATGGGGCGCATCTCGCCCATCCTGGCTGCCACCGGCTTTCTCCTGAGCGCCTGCGGGGGTAGCGAACCCTTCCTGGACTATTACCCGGTGCGAGAAGCCAATATCGTCCCCATGAACGGCACTCGTTTGAAGGCGGCCGTCTGTTTTTCCGGAGACAACCCCAAAACGCGGGAGATCCAATCCTTGGCGGCCGCCCATTGCGCGGAATTGGGACGGGTCGCCCAATATCTTTCGACCGCCAAATTTGCCTGCACGCCCCTCGCTCCCAATGTGGCCTACTACACCTGCAACCCGGCGCCCCTCAAAACCGAAGAAGGCCAAGCAACGGTACAACCGGGCCGCATTAAGGTTCCGGCCCCGGCCTGGCTCCCAGATTCCGTCGCACCAGAGCCGCCCACGCCGCCAAGCGGCCTAAGCGACGCGCCCCCCTGGGATCCCAACAACGCGCCCCAAGAGCCGCAACCGGCCCCGTCCACCCCTGGGGACGCGCCCCAGAACACCCCTGCTGTCCCCTCTTGGGATGAGGGAACGACGGGCGCCCCGGGCGCCTTCCCAACCAACGCCATCACCAATATGCCCCGGCTTTAGACTGCTCCGAGATCAAGTTGGGCCACCTCTTGGCCCGACTTGATCTCGAAGGCGCCCCAAAATCGATAGAACCAGAGTGCAACGGGAACAGCTTGCCTCAAGCTGTTCCCGTTGCACTCTAGACTTTTAAGTCGAAGCATGGCTGAAGCCCCTCCGCTTCCGTCTCGTTTAAAAGAAGAAAATCCCCGCCAGGACAGCCAAACCGAAGACCAGCAGGGCCACACCAGAAATCCGGTTCAGCCAGAGCAACCAAACAGGTGTGAAGTGGCTTCGCACGGCCCCCGCCGCACAGGCTAAGGTTGCCCACCACAGGGACGATCCCACGAAGACGCCCAGGATGATCAGGCTGGCGTCCAGGGCGTCCCTTTCGAAACTGACCACGGAGAAGGACGCGAACACCGCCATAAAAGCGATAATCGTACCAGGGTTGGTCAAGGTGATGGTGAAGCTGGACAGAAAATCCTTGAACAACCCCACCCGTGACGAGCCCGTGGGCAGGATCAAAGGCGGTTTGCGTAGGGTTTTCATCCCTAGAATGACCAGGAACACGCCACCGACCACGGACAGCATGATTCTGTGGGCAAACAGGAAATCGCTAACGAGACTGAGTCCTAAACCTGCTACAGCGCCGTAAAAGGTATCAGCGAAGGCAGCACCAAGACCAGCCACAAAAGCCGCGATCCGCCCGTCGGCCAGGGCTTTCCGGATGCAAAGAATACCAACGGGACCAACGGGCGCGGCAATGGCGAAACCGACCACGAGGCCTTTCAGAAAGGGTAACAGCGTCTTACTCCCTGCCCAAGCACCGATCCTTCGATCAAAACACATCCCAGGCCGTGTGGTCCAAACCTTCGGCGTCCTCCGACAGGGCTTGGCGGTGGGGATTGATCACGCTGTGCTCCGGGTCACAAGTTAGCGAACACCACCCGGTTCCGCCCACCACGCTTGGCTTCCAACAGGGCAGTATCGGCCTGGTTAACGGTGTGTTCATAGTCCGGATGACCGTCGTGCAAAGCCGCCCCCACCGACAGGGTCACCGTCAACGCCTCGCCCCCCGCAATGGGAAAGGGCGACGCAGCCACGACGGAGCACAGAGCTTCGGCCTTGATCCGCAAGGCCGAAGCGTCCATTTCCGTCATGACCACCATGAACTCTTCCCCACCGTATCGGAAGACGAAATCTCCGGCCCGGACATGGGCCAACAGCCTTTCGGCAATCCCTGTCAGCACCTGATCCCCTGCACTGTGGCCGTAGGTATCATTGATGCGCTTAAAGTGGTCGCAATCGAGCATAAGCACGGCGAAAGGCATATTCTGCCGCATGCTGATACCCACCTCCCGCTGGAGGATCGCGGGCATGAAACGGCGGGTGAGCAGGCGCGTCAGGGCGTCCCGGCCGCTTTCGATCTCCATGGCCTTTTCGGTCAGGATCGACAGCAGATAGGCCAACTGGGTGACGTCGGTGTTCAAGGTTTTCACAAAATCCCGATCGACCCGGTCAACCCGCCCCCTCAAGCCTTGGCGAATCCGTCGATCCACGTCTTGGGTGCGATCCCGCAAGGCGGACAATTCGGGTACCGGACCAAACGTCAGCTCCGCCTTATGGTTCAGCCACAGACCAAAATCCGAATGTTCGATGGAGGGAATGTCATTCACTCCCTGGGGGCTGTCGTAGAGGGCGACGATCGTATTGCGCAACCAATCAAACAAACTGGACTTCAGCCTTTCGGCTTCCAAGGCCAGATTCTGGCTGGTCATGAACATCTTCAGGGATTGCTGATGACGCACCGTCCCCAGCAAATCCCCCAGATAGGCCTCATGCATGGCGTCAGCCAGAATATCCATCAGATCCGTGACAAAGCGAATGGCCCCGATCTGGTCATTGATCGACAAATCGCCCTGTTCCATGATCCGGCTGATCAGGTCCCCCCGAACCACCCGCACCCCTTGGTTCACCAGACTGACCGGAACGTTCACCCTGGCGTGAACCATGCCCACTTCAAAATTTCGGCCAATGATCCCGGCCAGGGCCTCGGCAGGCATGGGTTGGAACAGGGTTTCCACCCAATGGGTCATGGAATGAACAAGCCGCTCCTGGACCAGCTTATGGGTCAGAAAAGCCCGCCCTTGCGGGTGTTGCAGGAACGTCTCATAGAACTGATTCGCCACATCTGGCGCCGCTTTGGCAGCCACGGCGTGGATCCGGGCGCGGATCACGTCAGGCGTCCGCTCCACCAGGGCAGCCAAGGTTGCCACCAATGCTTCCGTTTTTTGGAGCTTGAGGGCCTCGTGCACGGCCACTCCTTTCCATGGGTTTTTTCGGTCGCGGGCCTCCCCTTTCGACGAAAGGTCAACCTTTCCACGAAACGAGAACGCGTGCCGGATCAAAGGACCTCATTCAACGGTGACGAAAGACTCTCGCCCCCGTTGAAACGGGCTACTGAGTGTCACAGAAATAGCTCCCTCGCTCCCTTGAGACCAGGAAAAAACGTTGTCGATACCGGAGAGGGACGGGGGCTATCCCAAGGGAAACGCATGGATTTCAACCTCAACACCCGCAAGTCGAGAGTCCGACGAAAGGGATTTCCGGGGTGCCAAGGCGGTGCGCCTGCCGCAGCAGGTCACCGAGACGCTCCGTCAAGCTGTCCAGGTGGCCAGGATCGATCCGTCTTTCCATACCCGCCACCGGCGTCCGGGCCAAATGGGCCATCAGCCAAGCAGCAAGAAGATCGCCGGTTCCCTTCACCGACTCCACTCCGGTCACGAAGTCCTGTCGGGACAAATGTGGCTCCTGCCCGTCAACCAGCAGGACACCGATTTCGCCACCGCCCAAGCGCAAACCGGTCACCACCACAACCTCCGGCCCCCGGGCACGGAGGTCCCGGGCTGCCTCCAGGGCCTCCTCCGGGGTCGCGGGTGGAGCCGCACGCCCGGTCAGCAGGGCCAGTTCGAAGGGATTGGGCGTCACCACTGTGGCCCGAGGCAGAAGAAGCCGCCCCATCCGCTCCGGCAAGTCCCCATGGACATAAAGGCCCTGCCCCAGCTCTCCCAGGACCGGATCACAGAGGTAGGGTGCCCCGGAGCGAACCCGCCGCAAGGCGTCTACGGCGCCGGCCATCGCCTCCGGAGTCCCGGGATCGCCCGCGTAACCAGAGAGGACACCGACGCAGGAGGGGAATTCCGGTAGGGCAGCGACTCCGGCGACCAGGGCAGCCACCTCTGCCGCCGGAGTGATCCGCCCGACAAATCCCCCACGACCCGGATGGTGGGCGAGGACGGCGGTGGGGATGGCCCAGGGGGCGAACCCCGCCGCCAACAAGGCCGGAACCGCTGCCCCATTCCCCACATGCCCCAAGGCCACATGGGACTGAATGGACAGGATCGGAGAAACGGAACAAGAGGAGGAAGGCGCAGTCGAAAGGGAGGTCATGCGGGGCACTCCGAACGGCGGAACTCTGGGCGGAGGGGGACAAGGGCAAAAGCAAACCATCAAGCAACAATCGTGCGCAGGGCCGCAGCGATGCAGCTTTCGCACTGCGGGATCCTTGTCAGGAGACGCAACAATGAATACGTTGCCGGGCGCCAGAGCGAAATTTCATTACGCTCCCTTCCGATCCGGGGCCACGACATCCCGGAACACTCATAGGTATTCGCCCTACAGGCAAGGAGGTTTTCCGCCATGGTCCCCACAGTGCGTCCGCGTCGCAGCGTTCTGTACATGCCCGGCTCCAATACCCGAGCCCTGGAGAAGGCCAAGACCCTGGCCGCCGATGGCCTGATCCTCGACCTGGAAGACGCCACCGCTCCCGAGACAAAGGTCGAGGCCCGAAAGACCGTCTGCGAGGTGTCCGCCGCCAAAGCCTATGGCAAGCGCGAGGTTCTGATCCGGACCAATAGCCTGACCACCGAATGGGGCCGGGAAGATGTCATTGCGGCAACCGGATCCGGCTGCGATGGCATTCTCCTGCCCAAGGTGGAAAGCGCCACCGAGGTTCTGCAAGTTCAGGCCCTGATGGAGGCCCATGGCGCACCGCCCGAAATGACCATCTGGTGCATGATGGAGACTCCGCTGGCCATGTTGAACGTCCGCGAGATCGCCGGGGCCACCCCCCGCCTGGGTGGCTTTGTCATGGGCACCTCGGACTTGGCCAAGGATCTGCATTGCGCCCATACCCGCGACCGGTTGCCCATGATCACCTCCCTGGGGCTTTGCATGCTCGCAGCCCGGGCCTATGGTCTGGCGATTCTGGATGGAGTCCACCTGGACCTTCAGGACGACGAAGGGTTCGCCCAGTCCTGCAAGCAGGGACTGGAGCTGGGATTTGATGGCAAGACCCTGATCCATCCCAAGACCATCGCCTTGGCCAACGAGGCGTTTTCGCCCTCGGAAGCGGAGATTGCCTGGTCCCGGAAGATCATCGCCGCCCACGCCGAAGCCGAAAAAGATGGCAAGGGCGTTGTCGTCGTGGACGGCAAGCTGGTAGAGAACCTACACGTCGAGAACGCCAAACGTCTGGTTGCCCTGTCGGAGCGCATCGCCGAACTGGCCGCCGACCTGTCTTCTTAGATCAAACACGTTGAGCATCGAGTGAAGCGGAAAACCGGTGCCCACTTTTCCGCTCGACACTCTAAGCTCACGACCGACAAGGACGGAACCGTTCCATGAACAAGACCAACCCGGGTCACTTTTTCGAGGACTTTTCCCTGGGCCAGGAACTGGTCCACGCCACTCCGCGCACGGTGACGGAGGGCGATGTTGCCCTGTACTGCGCCCTGTACGGCTCCCGCTTCGCTGTGCAATCTGCCGCCAGCATGGCCATGGCCATCGGCTACGAAGACGCGCCGCTCGACGACCTCCTGGTTTTCCATGTGGTCTTTGGCAAAACGGTGCCCGACGTCAGTCTGAACGCCGTGGCCAACCTGGGCTATGCCCGGGGCCGCATGGGAGTGCCGGTCTACGCCGGTGACACCCTTCGCACCGTCAGCCGGGTCATCGGCCTGAAGGAAAACTCCAACGGCAAAACCGGCGTGGTCTATGTCAACTCCGTGGGCCTGAACCAAAATGACGAGGTGGTGGCCGACTATTGCCGCTGGGTCATGGTCAACAAGCGCGACGCCAGCCATCCCGCCCCGGATCCCGAAATTCCCGACCTGCCCGACCGGGTGGCGCCAGAGGATCTTTATGTCTCCGACGGGTTGGACATGTCCGGCTATGACACCACGCTCGCCGGATCCCCTCACCTCTGGGAAGACTACGCCGTGGGTGAGAGAATTGACCATATGGACGGCATGACCATCGAAGAAGCCGAACATATGATGGCCACCCGCCTGTGGCAGAACACCGCCAAGGTCCATTTCAACCAGTTCGAACAGGCCAAGGGCCGCTTCGGCAAGCGGTTGATCTATGGGGGGCATGTGATCAGTCTCGCCCGGGCTCTCAGCTTCAATGGCCTGGGGAACGCCTTCCGTCTGGCCGCCATCAATGCGGGCACCCATTGCAACCCCACCTTCGCCGGGGATACCATCCACGCTTGGTCCGAGGTCCTGGAAACCTCCAGCCTGCCGGACCGCGAGGACCTTGGGGCCCTGCGCCTGCGCACCGTCGCCACCAAAGACCTGCCTTGCACCGACTTCCCCCTCAAGGGAGAAGACGGAAAGTACCTGCCCAACGTGGTGCTGGACTTGGACTATTGGGTCCTCATACCACGCGAGGGTTGATTTCCCACCGGTCCGGCCACGCGGTTGAGTAGGTTATTGCCGCATCGCTTCCGACTCTCCGGTGGATCACTGGAAGGCGCAATCCCTTCCAAAACAAGCCATTCCCCCTCTCCATCACACCGCAGAGAGGAGAGGGGGGACCCTGCGGGACAGACCAGTGTCGTTGACTCAATCAGTCCGACCCGCTATCCATGTCGCGCCGCCGAAGGTATCGCGGTTCCGTCACGAAAGGTCCTTGGGGGAATTAGGGCCGACGGGCGTGTTTCGGGGGCGCACGCACCAAATAATCCGCGGACCAGCGCAAGAGGCTGACGCCATGAAATCTCATCCCAGGCCCATTTCGCCGCACCTTCAGGTTTACAAGCTGCAGACCAAGCTTCCGCCACTGCTGTCGATCGTCTTTCGGATCTGCGGCGCTGGCCTGATGGTGGGGGGAACCTTCTTCTTCCTTCTATGGATCGTCGCCGCAGGCACCGGTCCGGAGGCCTTCGAGGCCGTTCAGAATTTCTTCGGATCCTTCTTCGGGTACATCGTCCTCTTCGGACTGACCGTCCTGGTATTCTACCACATGTGCAATGGTATGCGGCATCTGCTGTGGGACACCGGCTACGGGTTCGATATGCCGACCGTGCGCAAGACAGGCCGTATCGCCGTTGGCGCCGCCATCGTGCTGACCCTGCTGGCCTGGATCATCGGCCTGTCGGTTTACGGCTGAGGGAGGAACTGAACAATGTCGCTACGCACACCTCTGGGCAAGGCCCGTGGTCTGGGCGCCGCCAAAGAAGGCGCGTCTTCCCACTGGATGGCCGAACGTCTGCCCGCCATCGCCCTGGTCCCCTTGATGCTGTGGTTCGTCTTCGTGGCGATCATCGGCAACCTGGATGCCTCCTACGCTGACATGGTGGACTTTATGCGGTCGCCATGGAACGCGACCCTGATGCTGTTGACGGTGTTCTGCGCCTTCTACCACGGTATGCTCGGGCTGATCGTCATCATCGAAGACTATGTGCACCATCACACGGTGAAACACATCCTCGTCTTTGGTCTTAAGATGTATACCGCCCTGGGCTCGGTTCTGGCCGCCGTCTCCATCCTCAAGCTGACCTTCGGAGGCTAACCCGATGGCATCCTACGAGATTATCGACCACGAATACGATGCCCTGGTCGTCGGCGCCGGTGGCGCCGGACTGCGCGCCACCTTCGGCTGCGTCCAACAGGGTCTGAAGACCGCCTGCGTGACCAAGGTTTTCCCGACCCGATCCCACACCGTGGCCGCCCAGGGCGGCATCGGCGCTGCCCTTGGCAACATGGCCGAGGACAGCTGGCAGTGGCATATGTACGACACCGTCAAGGGGTCGGACTGGCTGGGTGACCAGGACGCCATCGAATACATGTGCCGGGAAGCCATTCCCGCCGTGCACGAGCTGGAGCACGCGGGCGTGCCCTTCTCCCGCACCGAGGACGGCAAGATCTACCAGCGCCCCTTCGGCGGGCATATGCGGAATTATGGGGAGGCTCCGGTTCAGCGCGCCTGCGCTGCGGCGGATCGCACCGGCCATGCCATTCTGCATACCCTGTACCAGCAGTCCCTGAAATATAAGGCGGAGTTCTTCGTCGAGTATTTCGCCCTGGATCTGATCATCGAAGAGGGCCAGTGCAGAGGCATCATCGCCTGGAACATGGACGACGGCACCATCCACCGCTTCAAGGCCCACCAGACCATTCTGGCCACCGGTGGATATGGCCGCTCCTACTTCTCCTGCACCTCGGCCCATACCTGCACCGGAGACGGTAACGGCATGGTTGCCCGGGCGGGCCTGCCGCTCCAGGACATGGAATTCGTACAGTTCCACCCCACCGGGATCTACGGCTCCGGCTGCCTGATCACCGAGGGCGCCCGTGGAGAAGGCGGTTACCTGACCAACTCCGAGGGCGAGCGCTTCATGGAGCGCTATGCGCCGACGGCGAAGGACCTGGCCTCCCGCGACGTGGTGTCCCGCGCCATGACCGTGGAAATCCGCGAAGGCCGGGGTGTTGGTCCCCAGAAGGACCATATCTTCCTGCACCTGGAGCACCTGGGCGCCGACGTGCTGCATGCCCGCCTGCCCGGCATCACCGAGACCGCGAAGGTTTTCGCGGGCGTCGATGCCACCAAGGAGCCGATCCCCGTGCTGCCGACCGTGCACTACAACATGGGCGGCATCCCGACCAACTATAAGGGCGAGGTTCTGGACCCGACGGCGGACGAACCGGACCGGGTCTTCCCGGGCCTGATGGCCGTGGGCGAATGCGCCAGCGTTTCCGTGCATGGCGCCAACCGCCTGGGCACCAATTCCCTGCTCGACATCGTCGTCTTCGGTCGCGCTGCGGCCATCCGGGCGGCCGAGTTGATCACCCCGGGGACCAAACACAAGCCCCTGAAGGACGGCAACGCCGACTTCGCCCTGGCCCGTTTGGAGCGCCTGCGCAACGCCAATGGCACCAAGCTGACCTCGGTGATCCGGGACAACCTGCAGCGGGCCATGCAAATCGACGCGGCGGTATTCCGCACGACCAGCTCGCTGGCCGAAGGCAAGGACAAGGTCGACGCCATCGCCGAGACCCTGGCCGACATCAAGCTCGCCGATCGCAGCATGATCTTCAACACCGACCTCGCCGAGGCCTTGGAGTTGGAGAACCTGATGGCCTGCGCCAAGGCGACCATCCACGGGGCGGAAGCCCGTCACGAAAGCCGGGGCGCCCATGCCCATGAGGACTTCCCGGACCGGAATGACAGCGAGTGGATGAAGCACACCCTGGCGCGCATTGATGACAAGGGTGCTGTCAGCCTAAGCTATCGCCCCGTGCACACCTACACCCTGACCGACGAGGTCGATTACATCGAACCCAAGGCGCGCGTGTACTGATCCAGAACAGGATGGGATGCCCTGTCTCGGGGTTTCTCCCATCCGGCGCGATATCGGCCACTCCGCTGGAGGCTTTGAGACATGGTTGAATTCAATCTGCCCCGCAACAGCCGCGTTCAGGAAGGGAAAACCCATCCTGCACCGGCCGGGGCAAAGAACACCCGGACCTTCAAGATTTACCGTTGGGATCCGGACCAGGGCGGCAACCCGCGCCTGGATACCTACTACGTGGACATGGACAAATGCGGCCCCATGGTCCTCGACGCCCTGATCAAGATCAAGGACGAGGTAGACCCCACCCTGACCTTCCGGCGATCCTGCCGCGAGGGGATTTGTGGATCCTGCTCGATGAACATCGACAGCTACAACACCCTGGCCTGCCTGAAGCCCATCGCCGACATCAAAGGCGACGTGGCGATCTACCCGCTGCCGCATCTGCAGGTGGTCAAGGATCTGGTTCCCGATCTGAACCACATCTATGCCCAGTACACCTCCATTGAACCTTGGTTGAAGGCCGATACCCCGGCCCCGCCGTCAGGTGAGCGTCTGCAAAGCCCCGAAGACCGGGAACAGCTGGACGGTCTGTGGGAATGCATCCTCTGCTTCTGCTGCCAGACCAGTTGCCCCAGCTACTGGTGGAACAGCGATCGCTACCTGGGACCTGCCATCCTGCTGCAGGCTGCCCGGTGGGTGCTGGACAGCCGGGACGAGGCCACGGGGGAGCGGTTGGATCAGTTGGACGACCCGTTCCGCTTATTCCGCTGCCATACCATCATGAATTGCACAGACACTTGCCCCAAGGGTCTGAACCCCGGCGAAGCGATCGCCAAACTCAAGATCAAGATGTTCGAACGGACCGGTTGACCCGGCCCCATAAGATCATCACAGAAAAGCCGCCCTCTTGGGCGGCTTTTTTTGTATACTGAGCCTTCACAGTGGTTTCCGGATTGCCCTTGTCCTGAGCCAGCCTTCCAAAGGCCTCAATCAGGACGGAGCTTTCATGGCATCCCTCAAGAATACTCTTCTCCCCCGGTCCCTGCGTATTGGTATCAAAAATTGGGCCAAAGGCCGGTGGAGAAATGGCCTCCAAAAGGGAGCACCCTGGGTGGGTGTGGCCCATTCCGCCATCAACAACCACGAGCGAGAGATCATTTCCCAGCATGGGGAAGATGGCATTCTCGCCCATTTGGTCCGCGCCCTTGACCTGGGTGCGCGACCCTTCCTGGAAATCGGGTTTCACCCGGCAGAGGCCAACCTGATCCACCATGCCTTGCGCAACCCGGGCCAGGGGACATTCGTTGACGCCAACGCCCGGGGATGCGCCCTGGCAGAGCGTGTATTCCGTCGATCCGGACCCGCGAATTACCGCATTCTGAACCGGAGGGTGACGCCTGACACGATCAATGCCTTGGTTCTGGAAGCCGGAGGGACGAACCTGGGGATTCTCTCGCTGGATGTCGACAGCATCGACTATTGGATCTGGAAAGCCCTGGAGGTCGCCCGCCCTCCCCTGGTGGTCCTCGAATACAATGGCGCCCTTGGCCCTACCCGCATGGCCACCTTCCCCCTGATCCATAGGCCCGTTGCCGATGGTCAGAATCCTCTTTTCCACGGGGCCTCACTCGCCGCCCTGACCCAACTCGCGCAAAACAAAGGCTATCGGCTGATCGGCTGCGAGACCTCTGGTGTGAACGCCTTCTACCTCAGGGCTGGAGAACTGGAGGAGACCTATCCCACACTCACCCCGGAAGAGGCCTTTTTCTGGCCTGACCACCTGTTCGAGCGCGGCCTGACCGCCGACAGCCTCGCTGCAGAGATCTCAGGCCTCCCCTTCGAGGAGATTGCTCTAGAGTGAAACGGGATCAGCTTGAGTCAAGCTGGCTACGGTACACGACGGTGTTTCGTATTTTTGGGCGATTGCCCAAACCCATTTGGGGGCAAATGCCCCCAAACCCCCTTTTTTTAATGGCCTGGGGTCTGGGGCCTTTCGGCCCCAGTGGGGGACGGGGCAAAGCCCCGTGACAGGAAAACATCCCCTGCCGAATACAGTGGCCCAACGTGACCTGGACCCCGCGCCATCACCTCCGGGGCGGCTCAGAGGCACCTTATCCGGCGGCTTTGCGGGACCGCTTGGCCGCTTCCCAGGCCCTTTTGCCCCATTCGGCCAAGCGATCCTCACTATCGAGAACGAAGGGGGGAACGAGGCGGAATTTCAGGCCACCGGATGGCACACCGCCTTGGGAGAATAGATCTCCTCCCGCTCCGCCATCTTCTTGGCCTTCCTCCCGCTCCCAGGCGTCATAGGGAGCCTGGGTTTGTTGATCGACGCGGAAGTGCAGCAATCCGCCAGAGAGAATGCCGAACAAAACGCCATCCAAATAGAAACCAGTGGCATCGGACATCTCATGGGCCTTCACCCCGCCGAGCGCCGCACGCATCAGGGGCAAGAGGGCCTGGGCAGTGGATTGTTGGTCGTTGGCCATGGGCAGGGGACCTTCCAAGGGAGCGGGCCGGACAGAATTACCGGAGGGGCCGCGAAATGGGAAGGAAGAAGGAGGGGGCGGAAATCAAGCCGCCCCCACAACAGGTACAAGTCAAAGCTGTTTAAAGAAGTCGTTGCCTTTGTCGTCAACGATGATGAAAGCAGGGAAGTCCTCCACCTCGATCTTCCAGATCGCTTCCATGCCCAATTCCGGATACTCCAGGACTTCGACTTTTTTGATGCTGTTCAGTGCAAGCTGAGCGGCTGCGCCACCGATGGAGCCGAGGTAGAAACCGCCATGCTTCTGGCAGGCGTCGGTGACGGCTTTCGAGCGGTTGCCCTTGGCGATCATCACCATGGACCCTCCGTTGGCCTGGAACAGCTCCACATAGGCATCCATGCGCCCCGCCGTGGTGGGACCAAAGGAGCCCGATGCGTAGCCTTCGGGCGTCTTGGCTGGGCCGGCGTAGTAAACGGCCATATCCTTGAAGTACTGGGGCAGACCTTCGCCCGCGTCCAGGCGTTCCTTCAGCTTGGCATGGGCGATGTCGCGGGCCACGATCATGGGACCAGTCAGGGACACCCGGGTTTTGGTCGGGTATTGAGAGAGGGTCTTGCGAATCTCGTCCATGGGTTGGGACAAATCGACCTTGACCACGTCTTCGGACAGTTTGTCGGTTCGGACTTCGGGCAGGTATTTGGCGGGATCCGACTCCAGGCGCTCCAGGAACAGGCCTTTTTCGGTGATCTTGCCCAGCATCTGCCGATCGGCGGAGCAGGATACGCCAATGCCCACGGGGCAGGAGGCGCCATGGCGGGGGAGTCGAATGACGCGCACGTCGTGGCAGAAGTACTTGCCGCCGAACTGGGCGCCAATACCCATATCCTGGGTCATTTTGAGGATCTGGGCTTCCATCTCCAGGTCGCGGAAGGCGTGGCCTGCCTTGGACCCTTCACTGGGCAGGTTGTCCAGATAATGGGCGCTGCCCAGCTTGACCGCTTTCAGGCAGGCCTCGGCGCTGGTGCCGCCAATGGCGATGGACAGGTGGTAGGGTGGGCAGGCGGCCGTCCCCAGGGTGCGGATTTGCTCGTCCATGAAGGCGGCAAAGGTGGCGGGGTTCAGAAGGGCCTTGGTCTGCTGGTAGAGATAAACCTTATTGGCTGAGCCGCCGCCCTTGGCCATGAACATGAATTTATAGGCCTCGCCCGGCTCAGCATAGAGGTCGATCTGGGCCGGCAGATTGTTGCCGGTGTTGACTTCCTCGAACAGGCTCAGGGGCGCCATCTGGGAGTAGCGCAGGTTCAGGGAGCCATAGGCCTTGGCCACACCCTCTGACAGCGCCAACGCGTCGGTGTCACCGGAGAAGATCCGTTGTCCCTTCTTGCCCATGATGATGGCGGTTCCGGTGTCCTGGCACATGGGCAGGACCATGCCCGCAGAGATATTGGCGTTTTTCAGGAGCTCCAGGGCAACAAAGCGGTCGTTGGGGGAGGCCTCTGGGTCATCGAGGATGGCACGGACCTGCTTCAGATGGGCCGGACGCAGCAGGTGGGAAATGTCGCGGAAGGCCTCTTCAGCGAGCCGGGTCAGAGCCTCAGGCTTGACCACCACGATGGGTTGGCCCCGGAAGCTATCCTTTTCCACCAAGCCTTCTGTCCCCTCAACGGGGCGGTATTCAGTGGTATCATTGGACAACGGAAACATGTCCGCGAACGCGGCATCGATCATGGTCGTCTTCTCCCCCAGGGACCTTGGGAGCAGGGTCTATGCCCCCGCTTTAGGGCCCCAAGCTTTTGTCCCCATGCTTTTGGACTCCGGTCGTGGAGGAGCGAAACCGGTCTCCCGATCCGGTCCACCCCCCATGCGAGGCTGCTTTATTAGGGCTTCTTGCGGAAGGTATCCAGTGTGATGACGTTATCTTCGGGCGCGGTCACACCGTCCTGGGCATCGACACCATCCTGATCGTCCTCGGCCACGGGGTCGGGAAACAGGTCGTCGTCCTCGTCCTCCTCGTCCTCCAGAACCACACCGGTCTGAAATTGCAAACCGAAGGATGCATGGGGATCGGCAAAGGCGCTGACAGCCTCGAAGGGGATCACCAGCCGTTCGCGGATACCGCCGAAAGACAGGACCACAGCGAAGAAGCTCTCCCGAACCTCCAGGTCCCAGAACTGGTTCTGGAGAACGATGGTCATGGCCTCGGGGTGCTGGCTTTTCAGCCGGGGAGACAGAACCGTGTCGGGGTGGTTGGTGTCGAAGGTGATATAGAAATGGTGCTCGCCGGGGAGGCCCTGCCGCAAGGTAATTTCCAGGGCTTCGCGCAAAACGCCACGCAGGGCTTTTTCTACCATGCGATCATAGGCGAGGTGTTCGATGATATCGTCCACGGGCAATCCTTCGTCCCTCGTGAGTGGGTTTGTGGGTCATCCTGACCCCATAGCATAAACGGAACCACGGGCAACACAATCCTGTCCCGTAGTCGGGGAGAGGATAAATCAGTTAATCGTGGGTTATTCATGACAGAAACCCTCTCTGTCAGAGGCCGTTCCGTTGGAGCATCTTGCTTTATCTCACTTTGTGCGCACACCCGGCGAGCACTGTTGCTCAAAATGCTCTAGACCGAGTCTCTGCCCATTCAGGCGTAGTGGGGGGAAAGTGGAGGGTGGGGGAAAGTGGAGGGCTTCTGTTGCCCGGCGCCCCCCGAGCCGCGCCTAGACGTGCGAAGGCCTAGGACTTAATTGAGATTGTGACACTGCTTACGCAGCGGCACGCACCTCGGCAAAGTTGTCATTGGCAACTGTTGCAATGGCCCGGTAACGGTGGAACCATGCCGAACACAGCCTACGTCTTTACCACGCGCGTCGATCCTATTTCGCCCCCAAAGGGACCAACCAGACTTTCGCAAAGCAAGGTTGGCCGCTGAAACTGGTGGAGGCGCCGGGTACCGCCCCCGGGTCCGCAACGCTTATTCCACGAAGGGTTTAGCGTCATAGCCGAGCAAGCCCGGCAGCCCCAATATAAGCGGACCTTCACCGGAATGCAAAGGGGGTCCGATTGTTTCTTTTCAATGAATTGAGAGGAGCCAGTCGATACCCCTGCCTCTCCCCCTGTCTCGGCGATATGATGATGCTGGGACGCAGTGCCTCAGCCACGTGCCAGATGGCCGTTCAATTCATCAAGCAGGGCAGCCTTTCTCTCCGGAGTCAGGAAGGCGCCTTCGATGCCATTGCTCGCCAGCTGGGCGAGGTCTACCCGGCTCAAGTCGAGTGCCTGGGCAACCGCGCGATAATTGTCACCCAGGTACCCCCCGAAATAGGAGGGGTCATCGGAATTCACCGTGACCTTCAGGCCCAGGTCCAGCATCCGTTTCAGGGGATGCTGCGCCAAATCCTCGACCACGCAGAGCTTATGGTTGGAAAGCGGGCAGACCGTCAGGGTCATCCCCTCTGCCACCAACCGGTCCACCAGGGCCGGATCTTCCAGCGACCGGTTGCCGTGGTCGATCCGATCCACCTTCAGCAGGTCCAGGGCCTCCCACACATAGGCGGGCGGGCCTTCCTCCCCCGCATGGGCCATGACTTTCAGGCCCAGGCCCCGGGCTTTTTCAAATACCCGGGTGAACTTGGACGGCGGATGCCCAACCTCAGAAGAATCCAGCCCCAGACCCAATAGGCACTCCCGATAGGGAAGAGCGGCTTCCAGGGTTTTCAGCGCATCCGCCTCGGGCAGGTGACGCAGGATACTGAGGATCAGCCCCGAGGTGATGCCCAGGTCCCGTTCCCCCTCCTCCAGGGCATCCAGAATACCCTCAATGGTCTCGGCGAAGGGAACGCCGCGCTCGGTATGTCCTTGAGGGTCAAAGAAGATCTCCACATGGCGGACATTATCCCGGGCGACGCGGTCCAGATACGCCCGGGTGAGATCTTGGAAATCCTGGCGGGTCCGCAGTACCGCCATGCCCTGATAATAGAGGTCCAGGAACTCCTGAAGATTGCCGAACTGGTAAGCAGCCCGGATCTCCTCGACCGAGTCGTAGGGCAAAGCCACGCCATTGCGGTGGGCCAGATCGAACATCAGTTCAGGTTCAAGGCTGCCCTCAATGTGCAGGTGCAGCTCCACCTTGGGCAAAGCTTGGATGAAGTGCTCTATATCGTGTGTCATGGCTCGAACATGGGGATGGAGGGGGGCTGTGCCCAGGGGGATTTGCCATAATCCTGGATGGCTGATGGACGTTTGACCGAGGTGTGACGCGGGTCCGGTTGGAAGGGGGGCGCCCTGATGCCCCCCCCGGTCAAACACCGCGCCGGTTGCCCCAGATCATCACATGCAATTGGGGGAGGACCCGGGCGGAAAACCAGCGGTCGGCGGTCACCCGCTCCGCCAGCCAGCGCAACCGCTCTCCGATCCCGTCCAGGTCGATGGCTCCGTCTTCAGTGTCTGGGGACGGAGGGGTGTGATTGCCCGGCTGCAGGGTGAGGGGAAGGGTTGGGAAGCGGGACGCGACTCCTTTGGCGAAGGTGTAATCTGCCTCGTCCATTACCACGACTTTCAGGGAGACCTGCGGTCCGTCACCGGCGGCCTGGAGACAGTCCGCGAGCTTCCCCCAATCTGTGACCATGCCCGAGGAGGGCGGCTTGGGGCTTAGGATGAGGTGGTCCAAATCAGCGAACCACGCCCGGTCAATGGATCCCTGCGTTTCCAGGGCGAAGCGATAGCCCTCGGCTTTCCCCCGGGCGATCACTCCCCCGAGGGGCTGAATCGCCGGATTGCCGCCCGAAAGCGAAATCATCACCGGATCCCCGCCGGACAACCGCGTGACCTTTGCCCAGACAGTGGCGGCGTCCATGGGCATCCAGGTTGCGCGGAATTTCGGGTCAACGGCGTGGAGCGTGTCGCACCAGGAACAGCGATAGTCGCAGCCACCAAGGCGAACGAAGACCGTGGGATGTCCGATCAACGGTCCCTCGCCTTGGATGGTCGGGCCAAAGATCTCACTGACACGCAGTATCCCCTCGGTCACGACCCGTTATCCGGTAACGCCTCTGCGGGCGGGGTATTCCCCAACGCCCTTTCAGGGCGATACTCCGCCCAAGTCTTTGGTGTCTCGGAAATCCGCACGGCTTCGGTTTCCGGCCATCGGGCCTTGCACCAGTCGAAGCAGGTCTTGGCGATATGCTCCGCCGTCACGCACTCATCGCCGAGCACATCATTCAAATGCCGATGGTCCAGGGTCCTGTCCAGCCAGTCCTTGAAAGGGGAGAGTTCCCGGTAATCCCGCACGAACCCCACGCCGTTCAAAGCCTCCGCCGCCAGAGCCACTTCCACCACATAATTGTGGCCGTGGAGGCGGCCGCAGGGGTGCTCGTCGGGAAGCTGCTTGAGCTGGTGGGAGGCCGAGAAATGGAATTCCTTAAGAATCCGGTACATCACCCTTCTCCCCTCGAGCCCAAACCGCGAGCCCGGGCGTCTGCCACAGCAGAGACCCAATAGTCTGGATCGGCATAGTCCGTGGGATCCTCCACCCCAGCCATGTGAAAGGCTTCCCGCCGCTCTACACAGGTGCCACAGCGACCACAGTGGACCTCGCCCCCTTTGTAGCAGGACCATGTCTCGGCGAAGGGCACAGCCAGGCGGGCGCCCTCTCCGGCGATATCGGCCTTGCTTTGGTGGACGTAGGGGGTCTGGAAGGCGATCGGACCCATGCCCTCCAAGGCATGGCTTTGCATGGTGGCGAATGCCTCACAAAAGCCCGGGCGGCAATCGGGGTAGATGAAGTGATCCCCGCCATGGACCGCGGCGGCCACGGCCTCGGCTCCCTGGGCGGAGGCAATGCCAAAGGCGATGGTCAGCATGATGGCGTTGCGGTTGGGAACCACGGTGATGCGCATGGTCTCCTCGGCATAGTGACCATCGGGGACGGCCACCGCATCAGAGGTGAGGGAGGATCCGGAAAGCAAGGCGCCAACGGCACGCAGATCCACGATGTCATGGGGAACGCGGAGGCGGTCAGCGCAGCGGGCGGCGAAGGTCAGTTCCTTGGCGTGGCGTTGCCCGTAGTCGAAGGAAACGAGGCGGGAGAGGGTCGCCTCCTGGGCGACCTTATGGGCCAGCGTGACGGAATCCAATCCGCCGGAGCAGATGACGATGGTTTTCATGGGGGTTCCTGTTTTTTACCGGGTAGGCTGCGACCGGGGTCCGTGAATTCGGACCAAGGGAGGTGTTTAGGGGAAAGGGACACGGAAGGAAAGAGGGCCGTTTGCAGTAAGGGCGTATTTGATGTTGGACGTGCTTTTGATACGTTGGAGTTTCTCCGTTCAAGGATGAGGGCCGGGGATCGTGATTGGGGATGGGGCCTAGGGAAAGCTTGACTCCGGCGCCCTCCAGCACTAGAAACCGATGCTCCGGTTCCGTGGACCATCCACGGGGCCGGTTTCGTGTCACCCATTTCGGTTGACCCATTGCCTCCGAGGAGGTCCGCCAGTCCGCGAGTATCGCGCACTGGCGCCAAACTCGTTTGCGTGGAGCTCACCGGGACGGGCCGAAACCCCAAGCCAGGGACCATTATTCATGTTCGACGGTCTGTCCGGTCGCTTAGGAGATGTGTTCGACAAGCTGCGCCGCCGCGGCTCCCTTTCGGAGTCCGACGTTGACGCAGCCATGCGCGAAGTGCGCGTCGCCCTCCTGGAGGCCGATGTCTCGCTGTCGGTGGTCAAGCAGTTCGTCGCCCAGGTGAAGGAAAAGGCCGTCGGGCAGGAGGTTATCCGCTCCGTCACCCCAGGCCAGATGGTCGTCAAGATCGTCCATGATGCACTCGTGGAGATGCTCGGTGGCGAAGGCGCCCTGGACGAGCAGCCGGATCCCCTCGCGCTCGGCATCGATCTGGCCCATACCCCACCGGTTCCGGTTCTGATGGTCGGTTTGCAAGGATCCGGCAAGACCACGACCTCGGCCAAGCTGGCACTGCGCATCACCAAGCGCGAGCGCAAGAAGGTCCTGATGGCTTCCTTGGACGTCTACCGTCCGGCGGCCCAACAACAATTGAAAATCCTCGGCGAGCAGACCGGGGTCGATGTGCTGTCCATCGTCATGGGACAAAAGCCCGTGGAGATCGCCAAACGCGCCATGAAGGAAGCGCGCGAGGGTGGTTACGATGTGGTGATCCTTGATACGGCGGGGCGTTTGCATATCGATGACGCCTTGATGGAGGAAGTGGCCAAGGTCCGGGAGATCACCAATCCCCGCGAGACCCTGCTGGTCACCGATGCCATGACCGGTCAGGACGCGGTCACCATCGCCCGCGAGTTCAACGAGAAAGTCGGCGTTACCGGCATCGTTTTGACCCGGGTGGATGGCGATAGCCGCGGGGGTGCGGCCCTGTCCATGCGGGCGGTTACCGGCGTGCCCATCAAGCTGATGGGTATGGGCGAGAAGATGGATGCGCTTGAGGCGTTCCACGCCCAACGGATCGCTGGCCGGATCCTCGGCATGGGGGATGTGGTCTCTCTGGTGGAGAAGGCCGCAGAAACCATCGAAGTGGCCGAGGCCGAAAAGCTTGCCAAGCGCATGGCCGAGGGCAAGTTCGACCTGGAAGACCTGCTGGCCCAGTTTCGTCAGATCAAAAAGATGGGTGATATGAAGGGACTGCTCGGCATGCTGCCGGGCGTATCCAAGATGCAGCGCCAGATGGCGGAGTCCAAGATGGACGACAATATGATCAAGCGCCAAGAAGCCTTGATCCTGTCCATGACGATCAAGGAGCGGCGCAATCCCGATCTGATCAAGGCCTCACGCAAAAAGCGCATTGCCATGGGTGCGGGGATGACCGTGCCCGACGTGAACAAACTGCTGAAGCAACACCAGCAGATGGCCACGATGATGAAGAAGATGAAGAAAATGGGTGGCAAGAAGGGCCTTGCGGGCCTCCTTGGTGGTCTGGGCGGTGGCGGCGATATGCCCCCCGACCTTGGCGCCCTGGGTGGTCCCGGCGGCCTTCCCGGCGGGATGCCGGGAGGGGGTCTGCCACCCGGTTTCCCCGGTTTGGGTGGCCCAGGACTGGGCGCACCCGGAGGCGTGACCGGCCGCAAAAGTGGTCGGAAGAAGAAGTAGTTCCGTTAAAAGTAAACAAGTCTAAGTTCAAGAACCAGGAGTAAGACGACAATGTCCCTGCGAATTCGGCTCGCCCGTGGTGGCGCCAAGAAGCGCCCCTTTTACCGCATTGTGATCGCCGACTCACGCTGCCCGCGCGATGGCAAGTTCATCGAAAAGGTCGGCATCTACGACCCCATGCTGCCCCGTGACAACGAGAACCGCATCGTCCTTAAAGACGAGCGGATCAAATACTGGCTGGGCGTGGGCGCCACCCCGACCGACCGCGTCCATCGCTTCCTGGCGACTGCGGGCCTGACCGGCGAGCGCGCCATCCCCAATCAGACCACCAAGGCCGAGCCTGGTGCCAAGGCCAAGGAGCGTCTGCGCGAAGCCGAGGAAGCCGCCAAGGCCGCCGCCGAAGCCGCCGCTGCGGCCGAAGCTGAAGCCGCTGCTCCGGCCGAGGGCTAAGGCCCTCGGTTTTTCCAAGGTTTCCGTCTGGACCCTCGGCTCGGGTCCCCGGATTACGGGACTAGGATGTGATGACGGAGCGATTGCTCGTGGGCGTGATCGTGGGCACCCATGGCGTACGGGGTCTTCTCCGGGTGAAAAGCTTCACCCAGGACGAAGCGGCCCTGTGCTCCTATGGGCCGCTGACGGACGAAGGCGGAAGCCGTTCCTTTGACCTGGTTTTCAAAAACCTGGCAAAGGGCGTGGTTCTCTGTGCGCTCAAGGGGATCGATGACCGTGACGCTGCCTTGGCATTGAAGGGCACACGGCTCTATATGGACCGGTCCGCCCTGCCCAAGGACGCGTTGGAGGAGGACGAGTACTACCACGCCGATTTGATCGGATTACCGATCGAACGGGCTGACGGGGGCAACCTCGGGGTGGTGCGTGCGGTCCATGACTTCGGCGCGGGCGACATGTTGGAGGTCGCCCTGTCGGAAGATGCCTCCAAGGTCGTGTTCCTGCCCTTTACCCAGGCCTGCGTGCCGGTGGTGGATATCAAGGCGGGCCGTCTCGTGGCCGATCCTCCGCCGGGCCTCCTTGACGGGGGCGAGGCGGACGAGAAGGCGCCGGAATCTGTTCAAGACCAAGGGGAGGTGTCCCCGTGAGCTTGCGCGCCGTCGTCTTGACCCTCTTCCCGGAGATGTTTCCCGGACCCCTTGGCCATTCCCTCGCGGGGAAGGGCCTCGAAAGCGGGACCTGGAGCCTGGAAACGGTGGATATCCGGGGATTTGCCACGGATAAGCACCGCACGGTGGACGATACACCCTTCGGTGGCGGGGCTGGCATGGTCATGCGCCCCGACGTCGTGGATGCGGCCATCGAGGCCTCCTGGCCCAAGGATGGCCCCCTGGTTTACCTGACCCCCCGGGGAAAGGTGCTGGATCAGGCCATGGCCTGGGACCTGTCCCGCCAACCTTCTTTGACCCTGCTCTGCGGGAGATACGAAGGGGTGGACCAGCGGGTTTTGGACGAACGCGAGATGCTGGAGATCAGTGTCGGCGATTTCGTCCTGTCTGGGGGAGAGGCGGCTGCCCAATTGGTGCTGGATGCCGTCGTGCGTCTGCTGCCCGGTGTGGTCGGCAAGACGGAATCCTTGGAAGACGAGAGTTTCGAGCGGGGGCTCCTGGAGTATCCCCAGTATACGCGTCCCGCCGATTGGCGGGGTAGGACGGTGCCAGAGGTTTTGACCTCTGGGCACCATGGCAATGTGGCCGCTTGGCGATTGGCCCAGGCGGAGGACATCACTCGGACGCGGCGACCGGACCTATGGGATCGGTATCTTGCGGGCCGAGGTGACTTGAACAGAGGATGCGGACAATGAACATCATTCAGCAGCTTGAGAAGGAGCAGATGGAAAAGCTCCTGGAGACCCGGGGCGTTCCCGAGTTCTCCCCCGGCGATACCGTCAAGGTCCACGTGAAGGTGGTCGAAGGCACCCGCCAGCGCGTGCAGGTCTACGAGGGCGTGTGCATCGCCCGTCGGAACGCGGCCCTGAACAGCTCCTTCACCGTGCGCAAGATCTCCTTCGGTGAAGGCGTGGAGCGTGTCTTCCCGCTCTATGCCCCGACCATCGACCGGATCGAGGTCGTGCGTCGCGGTCAGGTTCGCCGCGCGAAGCTGTACTACCTGCGTGGCCGTCAGGGCCGTTCCGCCCGTATCGTCGAGAATATCACCTCGACCCAGAAGGCCCTGGCCAACGAGCGGGCCATCACCCAGGAGCGTAAACTGAACGCCAAGGCCGAAGACAAGCCTGCGGGCAAGCCCGACGGCAAGGCCAAGCCCAAGGGGAAGAAGTAGACTCCTTCGGGTTTTTGGAAGCCTCCTCCTGGTTCGGGGGCTTCCTTCCGGCGACGACCGTCCGCCCTCCGCCCGCCATCTCCGAAAAGGAGGTGGCGGGTTAGGCGGTTTCGGCCTGTCCGGACTGGTGTTCGATTTTCATGTTTCGCGCGCACCATGGCGATAACATTCCATCTGCCATTTCCCGCGCGAACCCCTTAGGATCCGGCTTCGACATGTCGTCGAAACCAACAAAGGGCCCCTCGACGGGGCGTAGGCAAGGGAGCGTCACGGTATGGGTAAGCCCACGACCCTGTTCAACAAGATCTGGCAAAGCCACCTCGTGGACCAGCAGGACGATGGGACCTGCCTGATTTACATTGACCGCCATCTGGTGCACGAAGTGACCAGTCCCCAGGCCTTTGAAGGCCTGCGCATGACCGGTCGTCAGGTCCGTCGCCCGGAAGCGACTTTGGCCGTGGCCGATCACAACGTGCCGACCACCGACCGGTCCAAGGGGATCGAGGACGAGGAAAGCCGTATCCAGGTGGAAGCCCTGGAAGCCAACACCAAGGAATTCGGTGTCCCCTATCTCGCCATGGATGATATCCGTCAGGGGATTGTGCACATCGTTGGCCCCGAACAGGGGTTCACCCTGCCCGGTGCCACCATCGTCTGCGGTGACAGCCACACCTCGACCCATGGGGCCTTCGGCGCCCTGGCGTTTGGTATCGGCACCTCAGAGGTGGAGCATGTGCTGGCCACCCAGACCCTGCGCCAGTCTCCGGCAAAGGACATGCTGGTCAAGGTGGATGGAGACCTGCCCCCGGGCACAACCGCCAAAGACATTGTGCTGGCCATTATCGGGCAGATCGGTACGGCGGGCGGCACCGGCTATGTGATCGAATACGCAGGCGAGGCGATCCGTCGGCTGTCTATGGAAGGCCGTATGACGGTCTGTAACATGACCATCGAGGCGGGCGCACGCGCCGGTCTGATTGCGCCGGACGAAACGACCTTCGAATACCTGAAGGGTCGTCCGGGATCGCCCAAGGGCGCGACCTGGGACGCCGCTGTGTCCTATTGGAAGACCCTGAAGACCGACGAGGGCGCCACTTTCGATAAGGTGGTGGAAATCGACGCTTCGACCATCATCCCACAGGTAACCTGGGGCACCAGCCCGGAAAACGTGGCACCGATCACCGGGTCCGTTCCCAACCCCGCCGATGTGGCCGATGCGGGGCGCCGGACGGCCATGGAGCGGGCGTTGGCTTACATGGGTCTGGAAGCGGGCACACCCCTGACCGAGGTCAAGATCGATCGGGTCTTTATCGGCTCCTGCACCAATGGCCGGATCGAAGATCTGCGCGCCGCCGCCTCCATCGCCAAAGGCCACAAGGTCGCCGAGACCGTCAACGCCATGGTCGTTCCGGGGTCTGGATTGGTGAAGGAACAGGCCGAGGAAGAAGGTCTGGACAAGATTTTCATCGAGGCCGGTTTCGAATGGCGCGAACCCGGGTGCTCCATGTGCTTGGCCATGAATGCCGACAAGCTGTCGGCGGGCGAGCGCTGCGCGTCGACCTCCAACCGCAACTTCGAGGGCCGTCAGGGCCGGGGGGGGCGCACCCATCTGGTGAGCCCGGAAATGGCCGCCGCGTCCGCCATCAAGGGCACGCTGGCCGATCCGCGCGAGTTCCAGTGAACCCTTCGATGAGTCGGACTGGACAGCAGTAGGGGAGAGGGGCGGGAGTCATGAAGCTCGAGCGACTTCGGGTTAAAAATTTCAAATCCCTGAGGGATGTCTCCATGGAGGAGATCCCCCCCTTTTGCGTGGTTGTCGGTCAGAACGGCGTTGGCAAAACCACCCTGTTCGAGGTTTTCGGTTTCCTGCGGGATTCCCTGGCGAGCGATGTCCGTTCGGCTTTTATGCGGCGGGGTGGCTTTCACGAGGTGGTGTCGAGGGGAAGCGAAGGGGAGACCATTTTCCTGGAGTTGGCCTTTCGCATGGAGTTGTCCGGCAAAGACCGTCTTGTCACCTATTCCGTCGAATTGGGGGTCGAGGGCCGACGACCCCACATTGTCCGGGAGATCCTGAAGTACAAAAGGGCCGCCCATGGGCGGCCCTACCATTTCCTTGATTTCACGCGGGGGAAGGGATATGCGATTTCCAACGAGGAAGATTTCGACAAAAGCGACGAGCACTTGGACCGAGAAGACCAGGCGCTGGACGATAACGAACTCGCCATCAAAGGCCTTGGTGTCTTCCGCAAGTTCAAAGCCGCCAACGCGGTCCGTTCCCTGATCGAAGGGTGGCATCTCTCAGACTTTCATATTACTGCGGCGCGGGAGGTGAAAGACGCCGGTGTCGCCGAAAGCCTGTCGGTCGACGGTGACAATCTGGCTCTGGTCACTCAATACATGTTCGAGCAGCATCCGGATCTGTTCATCAGGTTGTTGGATAAAATGCGGCGCCGGGTACCGGGCGTGGATGGGGTCGAGGCCCACCAGATGGACGACGGGCGTGTGTCGCTCCGTTTTTCCGATGGCACCTTCAACACCCCCTTCATTGGACGCTTTGTTTCCGATGGTACGATCAAGATGTTCGCCTATCTCGTGCTGCTGCATGACCCTGCGCCCCACCCCCTGTTATGCGTGGAGGAGCCGGAAAATCAGCTTTACCCCACACTTCTGGGGGAACTTGCCGAGGAGTTTGAGGAATACGCCGAACGGGGTGGGCAGGTTTTCGTGTCGACCCACTCCCCGGATTTTCTGAATGCCGTGCCGCTTGAAAGCATCTGGGTGATGGAAAAGCGCGACGGATTCACAGAGGTAGCCAGGGCATCAGAGGACGCCATTCTGGAGTCCCTGGTTCGCGAGGGGGATCTTCCCGGATATCTCTGGCGCCAAGGGCTTTTCGGGGGGCTGGGCCGACAATGACGCTGGTGGTCGTTTTGGTGGAAGAGCCGTCCATCGCCCTGCTTCTCAGGGACCATATTTTGCCGGGCATCTTGGGGGATCGGCCCTTTCGGGTGATCCCCCATCAGGGAAAATCCGATTTGGAAAAGTCCATTCCCCGCAAGCTCAAGGCCGCATGGCCGCCGGGAACACGGTTCATGATCCTGCGGGACAATGACGGCGGTGACTGTCTTGCGCTCAAGGAGCGTTTGACAAAGCTCTGTCCCGAGAGCAAGCGGAGCCATACGGTGGTTCGGATCGTTTGTCAGGAACTCGAGTCGTGGTATTTAGGCGATCTTCTCACCATTGATCGGTCGGGACTGGTTCCCGGCAGTCGGTTCGAGAGGGACCAGCGGAAGGCCAAATACCGTGATCCCGACCGTTTGGCCAATGCGAAGCAGGAAATGAAAACTCTGGTCAAAGTCTACAAGCCACTTTCCGGCGCTGGTGCGATTGGACCGCATCTTGATGTGGGCCGCAATCAGTCCAGGAGTTTTCAGGTTTTCGTGGACGGCATCCGGCGTCTCGCGAACGAACGAGGGTAGGAAAAAATGGAAAAGTTCACCACGCTGACCGGTGTCGCGGCCCCCATGCCGCTGATCAACATCGACACCGACATGATCATCCCCAAGCAGTTCCTGAAAACCATCAAACGGACCGGCCTGGGCAAGAACCTGTTCGACGAGATGCGCTTCAACGAGGACGGGTCGGAGAACCCGGATTTCGTCCTCAACAAGGCCGCTTGGCGGAAATCCAAGATCCTCGTTGCCGGAGACAACTTTGGCTGCGGATCCTCCCGCGAGCATGCGCCTTGGGCCCTGCTGGATTTCGGCATCCGCTGCGTGATCTCTACCAGCTTCGCTGATATCTTCTACAACAACTGCTTCAAGAACGGCATTCTCCCCATCGTCCTGCCCCAGGAAGACGTGGACAAGCTGATGGAAGACGCTGAGCGGGGCGCGAACGCCACCGTGACCATTGACCTGGAAAAGCAGGTCATTACCGGTCCGGACGGCGGTGAGGTTGCGTTCAATGTGGATCCCTTTCGCAAACATTGCCTGTTGAACGGTCTGGACGACATCGGTCTGTCCCTCCAGAAGGCCGATAAGATTGAGGACTTCGAAAAGACCCGCGAGACCCAGGCCCCCTGGATGGTCAACGCCAAGTCCGCCTGATGAGCCGGGGGCACGCGCCCCCAAAGCCCCCTGACCGGGGAGCCTGGGGCTCCCCGACTCCCGTGAAGAAAAAATGGAGGTCTGGAGGCATTGCCTCCAGCCGGGTTGCGGGCGGGAGCCCGCTGGCCGAAGACCATCTACACCACGAAGAGGAAGCATCCGATGCCCGAGACGAAAAAGATTCTGTTCCTGGCCGGTGACGGCATCGGCCCCGAGGTAATGGGCCAGGTCCGTCGCGTGATGGATTGGTTGGCAAAGGAAGGTCGAGCCTCCTTCGAAGTGGAAGAGGGTCTGGTTGGCGGCTGCGCCTATGACGCCCATGGCACGCCCCTGCACGATGACACGATGAAGCTGGCGCTTGAGGCTGACGCGGTGATGCTGGGCGCCGTCGGTGGTCCCAAGTGGGATGCGGAACTGCCCTTCGAGCTGAAGCCCGAGCGCGGCCTGCTGCGCCTGCGCAAGGAAATGGAGCTGTTCGCCAACCTGCGTCCAGCCCTGGTTTTCGACGCCTTGGCCGAAGCCTCCAGCCTGAAGACCGATTTGGTTGCCGGACTGGATATCATGATTGTCCGCGAACTGACGGGCGGTGTCTATTTCGGCGAACCCCGGGGCATCACCGAGCTGACCAACGGCGAGCGCCGGGGGGTCAACACCCAGGTCTACGAGACTTACGAGATCGTGCGGGTGTCCGAGGTGGCCTTCGATCTTGCAGGCAAGCGCGGGAAACGTCTGTGCAGTGTCGAAAAAGCCAACGTGATGGAAAGCGGCCTGCTCTGGCGGGAAGAAGTGACGCGGATCTCTGCCAAATATCCGGATATTGAACTGTCCCACATGTACGCTGATAACTGCGCCATGCAATTGGTGCGGGCCCCCAAGCAATTCGACGTGATCGTTACCGATAATCTGTTCGGTGACCTGCTGTCCGATTGCGCCGCGATGTTGACCGGTTCCCTGGGCATGTTGCCCTCGGCCAGCCTTGGCGCCGCAGATGCCACGGGTATTCGGAAGGCCATGTACGAACCGGTTCACGGGTCCGCTCCCGACATTGCCGGTCAGGACAAAGCCAACCCGCTGGCAACCCTGCTCAGCTTCTCCATGATGCTGCGCTATAGCTTCGACATGGCAGCAGAGGCCGATCTGGTGGACGATGCCGTCAAGGACGTGCTCAACGACGGGGTCCGCACCGGGGATATCATGCAGCCGGGCATGACCCTGGTGGGCACCACCGGCATGGGCGATGCCCTGATTGCCGCAATGGAAAAGCGGTCCTAGAGTGCTCCGAGATCAAGTTGGGCCATTTCTTGGCCCAACTTGATCTCAAAGGCACTCTAAGCACTTTCTCAAAAAAATGAATCCGCCCTTTCGATAGGGCTTAAAAGGCGCGCCGAGGAGACCTCTGGCGCGCCCTTTTTGTGGGGCGACCAACGGAATGGGGAGGCTGACCCATGGGAAAACGGCATTTCATTTCAGTTTAATCACAATAAGCCTTTGCACATTTTCGGTGGATCCGACTCCGCGTGAACACATCCAAAAGAAAGAAGAACCTCACTTTTTCAGGTCCTTATGCCGTCCTCTGAACCATATCTGCGATTCGACCTGAAGGGATAACCGGGCGTGAGACGGTGCCACATCATCGTCGCATAACCACAACCCACGCTTAACCCATTGATATCGAAAAAAATGGGCGCCGACAGAGCGACGCCCATGAGAGTGGACCACATGAGGAACTGGTATGGTCGGCCAAGCGACTGTCGGGGGATAGAATGACCGGTCGTTTGGCTCTGGATCAGGTCTAATCCCATTACCTCTCCTAAGCATTGATAATTCGCAAGGTCGAGCGCTGAAGACGTTTAATTAGTTTTAACTTCAAAACAATGCCATTTTGTCATTGACATTGTGGCTTTCACGCCACAGGGTTTAAGGGAACAGTATCCCACCACCCCGCATGGGATTGTTAACTGCCCCTGGTTTGCCGTATTTCTTACACAGCATCGCCATGCAAACCGAATAGGTCTGCAGCGTGGATTTTGATGCGATACGATTAATGTTGCAGCGCAATAAACTTCCTGGTACTCCGATCCGCATTGGCTCGGAGTGACGGCCCCCTTGCGAAGGGCCCTCCGAGATCGTTTGCTGGGAACAGTTCACGGGAAAAGGAGATTGGCCCAACCTTGACGATGGTTGGGGCGATCGCGAGAGCGACGGTTTTTGTGTTCGTGACATCCGGAGTAGCGCGGATGTCCGGGCAGGAAGGCCCCTCGGATAGAAACGAAAGGGCCGCGCCGAAGGCACGGACGCCCAGAACAGGGCGGCTGCTTGATCGCGCGGATAAGAAACAGCCGATGAGACTTATCCTGACCGCTCTGGCGATGTTAATCGCCAGCGCCACGGTTGCGGGAGCGATAGAGCTTCCCAAGGATATCCGCGTTGGCGCGGGTACGCTAACAGTGTCCAAACAGGACATGCTTTGTCTGGCGTTGAACGACTATTGGGAAGCCCGGGGCGAGACACTCCGGGGCCGCGTTGCTGTGGCCCAGGTGGTCATGAATCGCGCCCGGGACCCCCGTTTCCCCGGCACCATTTGCGATGTCGTCCAGGAAAACCGGACTCGCGGCAAGAAGGGCTGCCAGTTCTCCTGGTATTGCGATGGAAAGGCGGACAAACCGGTAGAAAAGGACGCTTGGCGTTCCTCCATCCTACTGGCCATGTCTGTGTTGCGCCGGGATAACACCATCAATGATCCGACAGATGGGGCCTTGTGGTATCACAACACCAGCGTGACGCCCGGTTGGGCGCGTCGCCTGGAAAAGACCGCGCGAATTGGAACCCACATCTTTTATACGGATGAGGCGGCCGAGCGCCCCTCGACCCTGACTGCGAAACGCGTGGACAGGGACAGCAAAACCAAAACCGGGACGACCAATGTCCCGACCTCCTTCGTCGACGGTTCTGATATTTCGGCAACCGACGAGCAGGTGGCGGGGCAGTAGCGCAGCGGCTTCCCTTGATAACGTGGGCGACAGGGGGTAGCTTCCACCCCCTTCGGGGCTTTATCGCCCGCCCGCGACATCAGGGATTATAACGAACATGGCATATAGAGACGGTGGATACCGCGTGGCAGTGATCGGCGCCACGGGGAACGTGGGACGGGAGATTCTGTCCCTGCTGGCTGAACGGGAGTTTCCGGTCAAGGAAGTCATTGCGCTTGCGTCCGCACGCTCTGCGGGACGGCAGGTGTCCTTTGGCGAAGAGGAAATCCTAACCGTCCAGGACCTGGATAAGTTCGACTTTACCGGTGTGGATATCGCCCTCAGCTCGCCCGGAGCAAAAGTGTCGTCCGTACATAGCCCCCGCGCAGCGGCGGCGGGGTGCGTTGTGATCGATAACACCAGCCAGTTCCGTATGGATAAGGACGTCCCCCTTGTGGTTCCAGAAGTGAACCCCCAAGCCATTGCGGGCTACCAGAAGAGCGGCATCATCGCCAACCCCAATTGCTCGACCATTCAGATGGTTGTGGCCCTGAAGCCCCTACACGAGGCCTTCGGGATCAAGCGGGTGGTGGTCAGCACCTATCAATCGGTTTCCGGTGGTGGCAAGGACGCCATGGATGAGCTCTTCAACCAGACGAAGGGCATCTATGTGAACCAACCCGCTTCGGACTTCCAACAAAAGTTCACCAAGCAGATTGCCTTCAACGTCATCCCCCATATCGACGTCTTCATGGACGACGGGGCCACCAAGGAAGAGTGGAAGATGATGGCGGAGACGCGCAAGATTCTTGATCCGGACATCGCTGTGCACGCCAATTGCTGCCGCGTTCCGGTCATGGTGGGACATGCGGAATACGTGAACATCGAGACCGAGAAGCCGATCACCGACAAGACCGCCCGGGCCGTCCTGAGCAAGGCTGAGGGGATCGTGGTGGTTGATCACCGCGCCAACGAGGGCTACGTGACCCCCGTGGAGTGCTCCGGTGAGGATCCGGTCTACGTGTCCCGCATTCGCAAGGATCTGACGGTCGAAAATGGCCTGTCCTTCTGGTGTGTGTCCGATAACCTGCGCAAGGGTGCGGCCTTGAACGCCGTTCAGATTGCCGAGGTCCTGGCCCGCGATTACCTGAACTAGAGTGCTCCGAGGCCAGCTTGACTGACGCTGGTCCAGTTTCACTCTAAGAGAACGCCTTCGATTGACCTGTTTGGAAAGACCTCGGGTTGGCCCGGGGTCTTCCCTTGGTGGGGCAAAGGGTGAAGCCCTGTGACAGCCTGTTTAGGGCGGGCGGCGCCAGAGGACTGAGCTCATACTTTGCACCCGCTTCAGCATGCCCGAAGCCACCTTCACGATAGTTAGAGAGAAACGGAAACAGCGATGCACCTTTAGAGCATCTCGCCCTTTTCCGTCACCGGGCTTTGCCCCGCCCCCCCTCTTTGGCGAAGCTGAAGCCGGAAGGCCCCAGACCCCAGGCCATAAAGAGAGGGGGGCTTGGGGGCATTGGCCCCCAAATGGGTTTGGGCAATCGCCAAAAAAAGAACGGCCCGTTTTCAAGGAGCATCCCATGTCCTCCGACGTCACCCTTCCAATCCTCCGCAACGGACCCAAGGACGCTCCACTGACTGTTATCCTTGCCCATGGGGCAGGAGCGCCCATGGACAGCCCTTTCATGGAGGTCTTCGCCCAGGGGCTTAGCGCATACGGCTGGCACGTGGTCCGCTTCGAATTCCCCTACATGGCCCGGCGCCGAGCCGAGGGGGTGAAAGCCCCACCCGACAGGCAACCCAAGCTTCTGGAAACCTGGAAAGCCATCGTCGGCGAAGAATCTCGCACCAATGGCCAGCGCTCGCTGGTCATTGGTGGCAAATCCATGGGGGGACGCATGGCCTCATTGGTGGCCGACGAATTAGGTGTCGCCGGATTGTTGGGACTTGGCTTTCCCTTCCATGCGCCGGGAAAGCCTGAAAAGGCCGTCGACCGCTGCGCCCATCTGGCCCAGTTGACGACGCCCACACTGATCTGCCAAGGCACCCGCGACAGCCTGGGAAGCCGGGAGTCTATCGCGGCTCTTCCCCTCTCTTCTGCGATACAGGTGCACTGGCTGGAAGATGGCGATCATTCCCTGAAACCGCGCAAGGCCAGTGGCCTGACAGAAGCCGAAAACCATGCGAACGCCCTTGCGCAGAGCCACCGATTTCTTTGCAATATCGAAATTAATAGAGACCGATAAAATCCACATTTCTTGCATCATTTAAGTGAAAAACACCCTCTTAGTACTTGTCATTCCCCGATTCCGCACACCAACAGCCAGCGGCTCGTCTAAAAAACCATGCTCTTATCCGAGTAATCTCTAGCCAGTTCGGAACACCCACGGTATATGGATTCAGTCAGGCTCGAAGCCCCGCGCGCCTGACACATCATGGTTGCTGAACGGACAGTATTCTGTCCCAGCACACGATTGACCATCCATAAAGACTTGAAACAATCAGGGCACGCTTCCGTTCATCGGTCAGAGACACCTGTCCCACGATGTGCCAAACAGATCTTACAAAAGACGCTGGTACATTGACCGTGACGGTTTGGGGGTGAAGATCCAGGGCCAAGGGTCGCCAAAGAGCGACCCAGTCCTTTTTTCTAAGAGTTTGAGGAGTCACCGAACCCATGGACCAAATTATACAAGCGCCCGTCGTGCGCAAAAGATCGGTCACCATCGCCGGACACCGGACAAGTGTTTCCCTGGAGGAGCCTTTCTGGGATGCCCTTAAGGATCTGGCCCGTCTGAATGGCAAATCCGTCAACGATCTCGTCACGGAAATCGACACCGGTCGGTCTGGAAACCTGTCCAGCGCCATTCGCATTTATGTCCTGGACACCTATCGCGGCATGGCCCCATTTAATGTCTCGGCGTAGCTCACCACTCGAGAAACCCTAGAGCATGACGCGTAGAATGGGAGTCCACGGTACAGAACGGGGGATGTTTTCCCGTCACGGGGCTTTGCCCCGTCCCCCACCGGGGCCGAAAGGCCCCAGACCCCAAGCTCTTAATTGTAAGAGAAAAAAAGGAGGGGTGGGGGCATTGGCTCCCAAATGACCTTGGGCAATCGCCCAAAAAACACGAGACACTGTCGTGTACTGTGATGGGAAGCACTCTAAAATCTATATAACGAGAGGGAAACGAGTCCAGCTTGATGCAAGCTGGACCCGTTTCCCTCGAAGCATATGATCTAGCCTCCGAAACCCTTGAGGAGCCCGCGAATCAGTTGATCTGCGGGCTTTTCCTTGGGCTTTTGAGGCGCGTCACCCGCTGTGGATGTCCCATCCGCCCCTTCTGCGGAAGGAGTCTCCGGCTGGCCGGATCCTCCCCCGAGAACCCCATTGAGCAAAGACCCCGCCCCCGGCAAAACCTTGTCGAGAGCCTTGCCCGCACCGGGCGCAACCTGATCCAGGACCGCCCCCCCGGCGCCCCCTCCAACACCGGCACCAGACAGACTGGCCGTGGCCACCTTGATCACCGGGTTATCCATATTTCCCTTCAGGCTAAAGGGAATCTTGTCGGGTAGTTTGATGGCCTTGCCGAGCAGATTGCTCAAAGCCGATTGGGCAATTTCGGCGCTGCCATCGGCGTCGATGGTCCAATTCGCCAAGTCAACCTTGCCCGAAATCGCCCCTTGGTATAGCTGAGAAATCAGCGAGAAGGGAGAGAAGGAAACCACGCCATCGGCGATCTCAAAAGTCCCTTTCAGATCGGCCAGTCCCCCATTCTTCATCCCCAAACTGGTCGCATCATTGAGCAGACCGACCAGCTCCAATATCCCCCCAAGCCCCTGTCCCTTGAGGCTTCCCGCCCGCAGATCCACGCCTTTCAGGTCGATGCCACCATTCCCCGCCAATGCCCGCACGATATCGAGCAGGGTTGCTCCCTGGGATTTGGCGGCCAGGGACAGATCCCCTACCCCCTGCGCGCCCGCAGCCCCCCCGAACAGGCTCAAATACTGAGCCACCTGCAAGTCCTTCAGATTCAAATCCAGGTCATAGGTCGGTGCGGCGCCTCCGACCACCCTCCCTTTACCGGCTAAGGCACCGCCGAACATCTGCCCATTCAACCGCGATAGATCCAGAACGCCTTCACGGGCCACAGCCTTGATATCGGCATTCTGCAAGCTCCAACCGTCGTGGGTCAGGCTATCGGCTTTCAGCGTCACATCGGCGTCGAGTGCATCCAAGACAGACAGATCAATCGGATCGGAACTCCAGGGGGCTGAAGCCAGTTCTGTCTCCAGTCGGCGCCGCTCGATCCCATTGGGCGCCAGGACCACGGCAGCAGCCCGCTGGAACAATTCACTCGGCCCCGGTCGAAGGCCTCTTCCCCGGGCCGCAGCTTCACGGATCGGGAGCCTCCTTTCGTCTCTTAGGGAGGCTGCCTGTTCGGCGGGCAGGTAATCATCCAGGACCAAATTCCCCAGATCCAGATCCGCCACGACCTTGGGAACGCCCAACCCCGGTGTCACCGTGACCGTCCCGCCAAGGGCTGTCTTGCCCAGGGTCCCTCCCAGGTTCGACAGGGTCATCTGATCCAGGCCACCGCTCACATGGGCGACGACATCCACGGGTCCGGGATTGCCCTTCGGCCTATAATCCGGTTTGACCAAACGGACCAGGGTCACAAAATCGGGATGGCGCAGTGCCGTGTCCAGGTCCACCTTCGGCAGTCCCGAAACGGCACCGTCCACCGAACCCTTCGCTTGGATATCCGCTTGGGCAGCAATCACACGGCTATCGATGGTCAAGGCATTGGGGGTTCCCGCCAGCGTCCCCAGAAGAGCAACCGAGCCCAATTGCTCCGCAGGGATAGGCAGAGTCAGCTGAAGCGCCCGCGCCACACGTCCAGGATCGGCCATCCGCAAGTCATAAGAGAAATCCCTGAGGTCTGGGACACCGCCGAACCCAGTCACACCGCCCGATACGGATGCGCGCAAACCGCCGAAGCCTTGCCCAAGCCCCCCTTCGCTAATTGTCAGAAGGCCATTGACCAAGGTCCCCTTGGCGGCAATCCCGGTATACTCCTCGCCTTTCAGGGTCAGGCGATCGACGGCCAGATCAAAACTCGCATCGAAGCCATTCAAGGCCTCAAGCCCCTCAAAGAGGGCGGGTTCCCCGGCGGGTGCCTTGGCAGTTGGATCCACGGCCCCATCGGCGGCCCCGGCCCCGGTTCCAACCCCGGTGGACGCGGTCTTTTGGGGAAGGTAGGCATCCAGACTCAGCGAGCCCACCCGCAGGGTTGCGCCGATTCCAAGCCGGTCGCCGGGGCGCAGGGTAAAAGCCCCTTTCACATGGGTTGTATCCAGCGTCACATCGACGCCGGTCACCTTTACCAGCGCCGCCGAACCAGACAGATTTGCCTGCGCTTTCAGAGCCCGCAAACGATCTCCCGGCACCCCCCCCACGTCGACCTTCAGCCAATCCAAAAGCGCCCGGAGATCACCGGAATTGGCGTTGACCGTCATATCCAGAGCAGGACCGGTCTCGCCGTTGCGCAGGAAACCGAAGGCGGAAAGATCCGATGCACCGGGTAGTCGGGAGGACAACTCATTAATGGTCAGCTCCCCCCCGGACAGGCTGGCATTCACACGTAAATCCCGGAGAGCAGAGCCGTTGAAGGTGGCAGCATCTGCGGACAGGTCCAAGGACATATCCACACCGCTCGGCAGGGTAAAAGCGGCCATTCCGCCATTTGGAGCCGAATCCGCGGCCGCCTGGGCATGGGCCGGTGAAATCAGGAGGCCCTGGAGAGAGGCCTTCCGAATCAGCGGCTCAGTTGGATGGACCGAAGGAGGGGCCAAGGAGGCCTGGACCCATCCATCCAAGTCAATCCGGGTAAAAGCGAGGGACAGATCCAACCGGGGAACAGCGCCCAAATCCAGGGTCGCAGCTCCCGTCGCTTCCGTACCTGCTCCTGTGACGATCAGATCCCGCAAGGATCCGCTGGAGGGAGACGCCTGAAGCTTTCCCTTGAGGGACATGGGACGGGCCAATGGACCGGTGGGAGGGGCGATGGTGCCCAAGGCCGGTTCCAGGGAGGCGACCAAGCCAGCGGGGTCATCAACGGTCACCGCCAGCTCCCCCCGTAGGACAGGCAGGCTGAACAGGTCCGAAAGCAAGCCGTTGAACTCGATGGCGGCGGGGGCCTGCTCCCCCTCTCCCTGGGACAGACGCAGAGCCAGTGAACTTGCCTTCTCCCGCGAGATCGCCCCCATCGCGGCTTGAAGCGACAGGGGGACACCTCGGGGTGACAAACGTCCCCGAGCGGTAAAGGGCCCCGATAGACTATCCGCCGTCAGGACCAGATTGATGGCCCTCACATCCTCCGACTGACCGGACTGGGAATCGCGATAGCGCAGGGTTCCGTCAACAATATTGACCTCGTCCACGGAAATGGACAAGCCCCCGCCAGGGCCCTGATCCTCGGACGGGCGGTCACCCGCCTTGGGGGGCAAGGTCCCTTCCGCTTCCCCTTGACCGGAGGCTCCCGCTGTCATTTCCCAGTTGGCCCGCCCATCGGCGAGTCGTTCCAAGAGAATATTCGGCGAGATAATATCGACGGAAGTGACGACCAGATTGCCACGCAGCAGGGGAGCGATGGCCACATTGACCCGCACGGCCTTGATCTGGGCCATGACAGGTTCGGATCCACCCTCCATATTGGCCAGTGTCACCCCATCGGCAGCCAGGGCCGGCGTCGGCAGAACCGAAAGGGACAGGTCCCCCTCGATGGTGAGGGCCCGCCCCGTAGCCGCTTGGACCTGAGCGGTCAATTGGTCACGGTATTGGTTCCAATCGATGAAGGAGGGCACGATCAGCACCGCCGCCACCAAAATCACCAGGGATAGACCCAATCCGATCAAAAAATTCCGCATGCCATCGGTCTCCGGGGTTCGGACTCAAACTGATTGAAGGGCGGCCTTGGCGTCCCTCATCCGGGGCGCGCCCTGCCATAGGGGGAGGGAACCAAGCGACATCCTACAACAGCTCGCGGACCGGGACCATCCCAAGGCATGCCCTCATCGCCTTTGCGCATATGGCGTTTCTGTCCAATGGGTTCCACTCCGGTCTGGGGGCTCCAGTCGGATGGGTACACCATTGGCGACACGCTCCGCCCTTGCGGATAAACCCAATCGATGGCGAATGACACGCATCACACCGGAATGGGCTACGATCAAGGGGAGTCCAGGGTATGGCTCTAAGCCCTCCAAGGTAGTCCAAACCCGGGTTCCAAAATCGTCCCAGGTTTCTCCCCCCTCGGGGTCAATATACATATGGGGTCTTTCCGCAAGGGGCCGCCCCTCCAAAGCCCCCCAATTGCGTTCTTTCAGCCCATCCACCGCATGGACCGGCATGTCCAGGACCTTGGCAATGGGGGCTGCCGTATCCCAGGCGCGTTGGAGAGGACTGGAAAAGATCGCGGTCAGGGGCAAGTCCTTCAGGATTTCAGCGGCACGGCGGGCCTGTTCGCACCCGAGATCAGTCAACTCTGGATCCCGCCATCCAGCGATGACACCAGCCCGATTGGTGGTGCTTTCCCCATGGCGGAGAAACAAAAAAGGCCGCTGAAACAGGGACCCGACAGGGCCAAAGGAAGAGTTGAGGGTCATGGGAAGGGCACCAATCCACTGAATCACCCAAGCAAGGTAACCGCCCAGCATGGAGATGACACCCCTTTTTGACAAGACGGGCGGTCCCATTCCCCATTCCCCGAAAAGAGATGTGTCTTCACGGATAGGCCAAACGGAAAAGGGGCGGCCCGAAGGCCACCCCTTACCCTGATCCAATCGTCCGAAGACGGTTGAATTAGAAGGCCAGAACAACACCGGCAACGGCGCCGACGCCATCACGTGTGTCGTTGTTTCCGGCGGCCTTTTCGCCATCCATGGTGGCGTAGAACACGTTGCCCACCAGGCTGATACCGGGGCCCATGTTGTAGGAACCACCCACCATGTAGGAAGCCTCGTGGCCAACGCCGGTAGCGCCGCCATCCTGCTGCGCGCCATCGTTCTGACCGTAGGTGAACCCAACGGCGTAGGGGCCAACGGCGTAGGACAGACCGGCATCCCACACGTAGGTCTCGCTCGTGTCGTCACCAGCAATACCCATGAAGGAACCACCGACAGTGAACCCAGCGTAGGACAGGTTCAAGCCGGACCGGATGCCCCAAGCGTTCTGGGAGGTATCGATGCGGGAACCAACATCAGCGTCGATGCCAACGCCGGAGAACTCGTTGGAATACCCGACGCTCATGAAGACATGATCACGACCTCTGCCACGGCCCGGGACCAGGGCGCCACCGGGGTTCGGGGTGTAGGACACCGCACCGGTGAAGCCGTAGAAGGACGGCGTGAAGTAGGACACGGTGGCATCATCGGAGGACCAGGTGGTGTCGCCGCCGGCGAAGGTACCGCCGTTCACCGGAGCACCCAACCAGGTGTAGGTGTCGTTGATGCTGACATAACCCACGGTCGGGGCGGTCACGGCCAGCTGGGAAGCAGCGTCTTCCTTCTGACCGGCCTGGATACGACCGAAGGAACCGGACAGCTCAACGTACTGCTCGTCGGCGTTGATGGTGCTGTTGGTCTGGGCTTCCAGCTGGATGACGGCCTTCACGGTGATGCCGTTGTCCAGGGTGGTCATGCCGTTCACGTAGACTTCGGTGTCGGTGTTGATGCCCATGCCGTCTTCACGACCGCCATCACCGAAGCTACCAACGCCACCGAAGTACTGCTCCATCTTACCACCGATGGACAGCTGCAGGTTGTCCTTGGAGGTCACGTCGCCAGCGAAAGCGGTGCTGGAGATCAGGCCCGCTGCCACCAGGGTGGTGGTTCCGAACAGAACCTTTTTCATATGCTTATTCCTTTATTAACGAGTTTCTCTCGCGGCGTGAACACCGCTGTGGGCTCAAGACAGGTAGGAATTAGCCACTATTCCTGCTGCGGGTCAATCGGCCCCGAAAGGGGAGCGTGACATTCGCCAGACACTGTGGCGTAAAAAACACACATCCGATCCCGGAGCACCGACAGCCCCTTCTCCCCCCCCTCAGGCAAAGAGTGGGGAGAAGGCATCACGAAGCCTCCCCCAGTCCCCGTTTCAGCGGCGCCAAATGGGCGTCATAGCGTTTCCAGCGGGCCAGGGAATCCGTGTAAATGGGTTGACGCACCTGCCACCGGCTGACGGTTGCGACGGCCCCTTTGCTTTCATGGAACCCCAGGACCGCGTCGTCCCAGTCCAGGCCCAAGGCGGAAATCAAAGCACGACTCTCCCCCTCCTGATCTCCGACGAGGGTGGCGTAATCCACCTCCACCAGGGGCTTGGGCAGCACGGCCCGCCAATGGTCCATCAGGGTCAAATAGGAGCGCGCGTATCGCCCCAGAATTTCGAGGTCATTTTTGTAGGCATGCCCCCGGGAGAAGTTTTGAAAGAAGATGGATACACAGGTATCCATGACGTCCCGGGAACAATGAACAATTCGGCCATGGGGAAACAGCAGGGTGAACAACCCCAAACGCAGGAAATTTTGCGGCATTTTATCCACGACGCGGCTGGCCCGGCCATCAACCCGCGTCAATTCGGCCTTATAGCTGTCCACAAAGTCCCGTACCATCTCGCGCGTGATGTCTGGCACGCAATTGGGATAGGGCGTCTTGCCCGTTGGGTCGACGATCCAACGCAGGGATTTCTCGAGACGCCCGAAGTGAAGGAGTTCTCCCGCGCCGGCCGCTTTGGGGTGACTGGCGATAATCCGTTCGGTCAAAGTGGTCCCTGATCGGGGCAAACCAACGACCAGGACCGGAACTTCGGTTGGATCTCCCAAGTCCGCCTGTGCGTCCCAATAGCCCCTTTGAAACAGCCGACAGAGGGCATCCACCAGGGCCTCATGCCGGTCAATGTCAAAGGAGCACTCCATCTTTTGCAAATGGTTCGCCTTCGCATAGGCGTCAAAGGCTCGATCCCACTGTTTGCGATCATCCCAAACCTTACCCGCCGCATAGGCCAAGTCCGAGGTGAGCCGCCCGTCCTCCAAACGGACCCCATAGGCGGCGAGGATCCGGTCCCCCGAGGCGTTCCCGTCCCGCATTTTGCCTGTTGATGCGAGGGAATAGGCAATCACATCTTCCGCTGGCCGTTGATCCCAGGCTTTCAGGTACAGCGGGGTGGCGGATTCGAAATCTCCGTCTCGTGCGACGATATCGGCCAGTGACCGGAGGATCTCTGGATGCTCGCCGAATTGCTCCATCCAGGACCGCGCGGCGTCCTCTGCCTCGGTCACCTGACCGGTATTCAACAGCAAGCGGATCAAGTTCTTGCGAAATCCAACGTTTTCCGGCGCCAGGGTGGTGGCCTGCCTCGCCAAGGCCTCGGACCGGCCAACGTCCCCCTCCAGCATCATGAACAATCCCGCGTCATTGGCGACCCCCGCATCACGGGGGTAGCGCGCGACCGCCTTTTCCCATGCGTCCCGCGCCTGCGGATAATCCTCCAGTGCATCCAATATTTTGGGTATCAGCGTCATGGCAGGATAGAAGCTTGAATCGCAGTCCAAAGCCTTCTGGCATTCTGCCTTGGCGTCCATCATCCGCCCCGCAGTGAACAGCGACAGTGCAAGGTTGAAACGCGCCAATGGCCAACGCGGCTGAAGGGACACCGTCTTTCGAAAGTGTTTGATTGCGTCATCGACATCCCCGAGGGCAATCAAGGTACTTCCAAGATTCAAATGGGCTTCGGCATAGTCTTTCCGCGCCTTGACCGCTTTACGAAACCATTCGACTGCGGCTTCCGGGTTGCCCTCTTCCTGTTCAACCAGACCGGACAGAAGAAAGGCCTCCGGATATCGGGGTTTCAGGCTAAGGGCCCGCGCCACAGCCGTGCGGGCCTGACCGAAATCACGGACTGTCATCCGATTACTGGCAAGGAACAGAAACGCCTGGGCATTGCGGGGATCGAGTTCCGTGGCCTTGGTCAGCAGAGCTGCGGCCATGGCATGGTTGCCACTGCGCCCCACAATATCGGCCAAGGCAAGATAGGGTTCAACCAGAGTGGGTCGGGCCGCCATGATCTGGCGAAAAAGCATTTCCGCTTCACGGAGTTTTCCTTGCCCATGGAACGCACGGGCTTGAACCAACTGGGCTTCGGACCCTTGAACAGGTTGCGTGACGCTGGGCGGGCCGGGCTTGGGCCAACGGGGCATGACAGTCGAGTTCCTTGGCATGATTTCTGTGAGGAGACCATATTCGGCGCCCGGAACCCTGTCCGTCAACTCACTCCGCACCCCTAAAGTATTCCGAGATCACGTTGGCTCGGGAAGCGGCCCGACTTGATCTCGAAATACTCTAAACCTTATAGAATCAACGGAAAACGGGGCCAGCTTGAGTCAAGCAGATCCCGTTTCCCCCTAGGACCCCTCCCCGCTGTCCTCCTCCACCCCTCCCGCAACACGCAGCCAGTCGACGAAGGCCGCCACCCGTGGGTTTTCCAGGTTGGCCGAGGGCATGACGGCGAAATAGGAGAAATCCGCAGGTCGGGTCAAACCGGCGAAGGGACGGACCAGACGTCCGCTTCTCAGGTCGGATTCCACCAGAGCCGCCCGACCGATAGCCACTCCCGCCCCGGCCAAACAGGCGGCATACATGGCCGAGCCCTCGGTGAAACCCAAACCGCTTTCGGGATCCACGTCTTCCACTCCGGCCACCACCAGCCAATTGCTCCAATAGAGCCAAGCCTCGCCCGACAGGACATCCACGTTTCGCAAGATCGTGTGGTACCGCAAATCCGCCAGCGTCCGCAGGGGGCGCTCCCCATTGAGCAGAGTGGGCGCGCAAACGGGGAAGATCTCCTCCGACAGGATCCGAATCGACCGCAGCCCCGGATAGATCCCCCGGCCATAGCGGATGGCCATATCCACCTCCCCCTGACCGAAGCTGACCAGCCCGGGATCGGACACCAGACTCAACCCCACTTCCGGGCAGAGAGCCTGGAAATCCACCAGCCGGGGGGCCAGCCAACCTGCGCAGAAGCTGGGCAGGACCGAAACTGTCAGCCGCCCGGCCAGCCCCCCTTCCCGCAGACGCTCCCCCGCCCGGGCGAGGCGATCGAACCCCCGGGTCAGGGCAGGAAGATAAGCCCGTCCCGCATCGGTCAGGTCGAGTCCCCGGGACAGACGGCGAAACAGGGGAACACCCAGGATATCCTCCAAGGCCTTGACCTGATGGCTCACCGCCGCCGGGGTCACCCCCATCTCAATGGCGGCTTTGGTGAATCCGCCATGGCGCGCCGCAGTCTCGAAAGCACGCAGGGCATTCAACGGAGGAAGACGGCGGCTCATAAGGGATCTTTTCCTTCCTTTTGCCCATCACGGGAAGAGCTGGGGGTGGACCCCATACCGGAGACAGACAGCACCCAGTCAAGGAAAGCCATGGCCTTCGGATTCTCCCGGGTTTTGGGGAGGAAAGCCGCCCAATAGGCATAATCAGCCGGGCGCGAGACCGTAAAGGGCCGAACCAGACGACCCGCGCGCAGATGCCCCCGAACCAAGGCCGACCGCCCGATTCCCACGCCCAGCCCTGCCACACAGGCGGAAATCATGGCGGTGGTATCGGTAAACCCATGGCCCCGGTCCAGGTCCGGCCCGTCAACCCCGGCCCAATCCAACCACGTGTTCCACTGATTCCACGGTTCGTCCGGCAGGGACGCCGGATCGTGCAACAGCACATGATGACGCAGATCCTCGAAGCCGCGCAACGGCAAGGCACCGGTCATCAGGGCTGGGGAGCAGATGGGAAAAACCTCCTCCTCCAGCACCCGCACCACCTCCAACCCCGGATAGACGCCCCGCCCATAGCGCAGGCCCATGTCCACGTCCTCCGTCTCGAAGTCCGTATTGCGGTTCTGGGAGAGGAGCTCCAGGCGAATCTCCGGATAGCGGGCATTGAAATCACCAATCCGAGGGGCGAGCCACCCGGCGCAAAAACTGGGCAGGACCGAGACCACCAACCGTCCCGCCAGATCTCCGCCCCGAAGGCAGTCCGCTGCCCGGGCCAGTTGGTCGAATCCCGCTGTCAACTCGGGCAGATAGGACCGGCCCGCCTCGGTCAACTCCAGCCCCCTGGGGAGCCGATGGAACAGGGGTTGACCGAGAAATTCCTCCAGCCCCTTGACCTGATGGCTCACAGCCGCCGGAGTCACATGCAACTCCTTGGCCGCGCCGGTGAATCCCCCGTGGCGGGCGGCCGCTTCGAAGGCGCGCAGGGCATTCAGGGGAGGCAGGCGGCGCACCACAAACTCTCCTTTATGTGACACGGGGAAGAAGGCCAAGATTTCCTAATCCATCCACCGAGAAAGCCTCGTTTGTCGAAAAAGGTCAAGGGGCGCATCTTCCCTTTGTCAGCGGATGCCACCGGGCACCAGACACCAACAAGCACCAGACACCACCGGGGATCGCCCCCGGGATCAAACCGAGACAGGAGATCACGCCATGACCTCACGGACGTGCGATATCGCTTCCGCGGATGCCGCGTCCGTCATCCGGACGGACGAGCGCCCCACTTCCCTAACCCTCCGCCTGACCACTTTGGTGGAGACCATCGTCGACAAAGCCTGGACCTTCATCGAGTACCGCCGCCAGTTGCGGCAACTTGCGGCCTTGGACGACCGGATGCTGCGTGACCTCGGCCTCAACCCCGGACAGGTCCATGGACTGGAGCGCCATTCGCCGGTCGATCTGATCCGCCACCCGGATATTTACGGGCGGTAATCAGAAAACCCACAGACTCAGGACCCATGGGCGTCACCCCCACTCCCCACCACCACTGACGCCCAACAGGGGGCGGGGTTCCAGAACGGAACCCCGCCCTTTTTGTGTGGGTTTGGAGCACGTCACGTGACATGCTCCAAACTCACAGGCAGCACACCTTGCCCGCTCGCCTTTTCTTCTTTGCCCCTCCGACAGTCTCCCCCACTCTCTTCCCTTCACTCGACATGGAGAGCGCCCCCATGATCCTTCATGACTTCCTGGAAAGCGGAAATGGCTACAAGGTTCGCCTGCTCCTTCATTGGCTCCAGCAACCCTTCACCCTGGTGGAGCACGATATCCTGAAGGGAGCGACCCGCACCCCGGAGTTCCTATCCAGCAAAAACCCCAATGGCCGCATCCCCGCCCTGGAGCTTGACGACGACCCGGTCTCCCCAGGACCGGTGCTGTGGGAAAGCAACGCCATCCTGAATTATCTGGCCGAGGGAACACCCTATCTGCCCACCGACCGACTGGCCCGGGCAAGGGTGCTGCAATGGCAGTTCTTCGAGCAATACAGCCACGAGCCCTACATCGCCGTGGCCCGCTTCATGCGCCATTTCCAGGACATGACACCGGAGCGAACAGCCCTGCTGGAGACCGAAAAGTTACCCAAGGGCTATGTCGCCCTGAACGTCATGGAAAAGCACCTGTCCCAGAATGACTGGTTCGTGGGCACCGGGCCGACCATCGCCGACATCTCGCTGTTCGCCTATACCCATGTCGCGCCGGAAGGGGGCTTCGACCTGACCCGCACCCCGGCCATCCTCTCCTGGATCGCCCGCATGGAGGCCCTCCCCCACCACGTCGCCATCACCAGCCGGGCGACTCCGTAAGACCAAGCTGTGATCCCTGCGACTCACCGCAGCTTGACCCTGGAGCAGACCGCAAGCCGTAGGCGTGACGATTCGCTTCAATGTCAGAGGCTTAGAGCGGAATGAGGAAAAGTGTGTGCGGTTTTCCGTCTCATTCCGCTCTAAATATATGATTTAGATCACGTTTATGAAATCAGGTCGGACAGACCTGATTTCATCGTGATCTAGAGCATGTCGCGTGAATCACATCACAGGACACGACAGTGTTTCGTCTTTTTTGGGCGATAGCCCAAACCCATTTGGGGGCGATGCCCCCAAACCCCCATTTTTCTTTTAAAAATAACAGCCTGGGATCTGGGGCCTTTCGGCCAGAAGATGCCTGGGATCTGGGGCCTTTCGGCCCCAGCGGGGCGGGGGGGGGACGAGGCAAAGCCCCGTGACGGAAAAGTACGGACTGTCGTGTACCGTGGAATCGCATTTCACGCGACATACTCTAAAGACGAAAATCGCCTGCAACGCGGGATGTTATACCGCTGCGTTCACTGTCGACGTTAACCGGTCGGCAACCCTGGAAGGGTAAACCGGGAGGGCTTCCGGATTGACCCGCAACAGGAGTTTCCCGACAGATGACCGCTCCCGATCCAAAACGGATATTGGACTCCCGTCTTCTCCAAGCCATGGAGGCAGAGGTTTTCCTGGGGGATGGGCAAACCGCCGATTCCCTGTCCGAATGGATGGTTCTCTGTGGGGATATTCCTGATTCGACGATCCTTTGCGATCTGCCCGTCCTGCTTGGCCACCTTTCCAGGGATGACCAGCGGACGGGCACACTCCGTACCATGGGATTGCTTCCCGATCAGGGGTCCCTGCCCCTGTTCTTCCAGGCCGTCGCGGCCCGGGTGTCCTCCTACGCCCGCGCGCTCGAGGACGAGGCCCGGGACTCGGGACTCCCCTCCCCCGCCCTGCTGCCCGCGCGCATCGCCCAGGAAGTCCGCGAAGCCCAGGAGGTCCGCCATCAGATGGATGTCCTGGCCGATGCGGCCCTCGCCGTGGAAGCGGAACGGGAGCGACTCGAGCGGGAGTTTTCATCCCTGGCCAACACCCTAAGAACCCTGGAGGCGGACGTGGCACAGAGCATTCGTACCTTTGCCCAGACCCGATTGACCAACCCACGCGCCTTGGCCGATCTGGCCCAAAGCATGGGCCTGGAGGAGGAAGCCAGGATGCTGCGCAGCATGCCCCCGCGCTTGCCCTTTACCCCCCCCGTCCCCAACCGCGCCAGCCGAGCCGGAGAGAACAACACTCCCTTACGCGTCTCCATGCCTCCCGTGGGGGACAGAAGCGGCGCGGAAATTCCGGTTCGCCATTAGATCACGATGGAATGAACTCTGATCGACCGAACTTCATAAACGTGTTCTAATACCAAGCGGCGCGGGTTGAAACCCACGCCGCTTTTCTTGCGTTCAAACGCCAGGCGGGCTTTTACGCGCCATAAGGCGCGGCGGCCACTTGGCCGCTTCCAAGGTGCGGTGAGGCAAACTCACCGCACCTGGGTATAAATCATATGGTTAGGGATGTTTTCCCGTCACGGGGCTTTGCCCCGTCCCCAACTGGGGCCGAAAGGCCCCAGACCCCGGGCATTAATTTATAAAAGAAAAATGGGGGTTTGGGGGCATCGCCCACACTACACGACTCTCCTTGATTTGAGGGCTTTGATGAGGGGAGCGGTTGCCGTGTTGTGATTGGTTCTCATGCGTCGTCTCAGTTCGTCGAGTCCGACGCGGAACCAGGACTTGGCGTAATATCCATGTGCTTTTCGGGGCGGTGCAGCGCGCACCATGATGTCGGATGCCGTGCGACAGGCCCAGGCGATGGCCAGGGTCACGATGGCCATCAGCAGGGACAACCTTGAGGAGATTGTCAGTCTGGTGTCCTCCAGGTTCAGACCGCGCGTTTTGGTGTCGCCGAACAAACATTCGATGGCCCATCGTTTCCGATAGAGCTTGAGCGGCCCAAGGCCGGGTTCGGTGCTGGCAATAATGATGATCCCCTCGCTTCCCCTGATCCGCTTGGCGGAAAAGTGAAGGTCCAGAGCGGGGTGTCCTTGCCGCTCGGGCAGCCGGGCTCGGATGCTCCTATGGGCAGTTTTTCCGCCCAGAGGAGAATCGATCTCACCATCCACCGCCACACTAAAATGCGCCCTGTCGTGTAGTGTGGGCCGCCGGGTCATGCTCAAAATCGCCTTCTCCGACCGACTCTCATACAGCCGCGAAGAGGGCTTTTCAAACCAAAAAATGTCCATATTATTCAGGACATTAGATTAATTATCACCCCCAAAAGGGGTGATGGCGGACAAGCACCTGTCCAAACCTCTGCCCTCTCCAGGCAGGTCTCGTCAAAGACCCGAAGCCACCGCAATCTCGGGCCGCTGTTCCCGACGCCTCAGACGCAGGGCAACAGACAACGCCAGAACAGCAAGCAGACAGCCCCCCAGAAAGGCGCCGCCGTATCCGAGCCGTGCGGTCAAGGCAACCAGCGAGGACGAAGCCAGCAACTCTCCAAGATCCCGGGTGCTCTGAACGGCGGTGATGTCGGTGCCCGCCTGATCGCCTTGACTGGCGACGCGCATCGCTTCAGTCAAAATCGCAACAGACGTAATACCGGTGGACAGGGAGCCAAGCACGATACAGGCCCAAACCAGCCCTTCGTTCAAGGGCACCCAGTGAACCGCCTGAACAAACCAAAGAAACCCCGATACACCCGCGAAGAAGACCCCGACCCCAAATCCCCGCCAGAGTCCAATCCTTTTGACAAGCCAGGCGCCGCCACCACACCCCAGAAAGATCGTGATCACACCGCCCGTGATGCCGAGCCGACCAATATCCTCAAGCGCCCATCCCGCATCGCTGAGATACAGCTTGGACAACCCGAAGCCGGACACAGCGGTCATCGCCGAAAGCAAGGCGAGCAGCAAGAGAGAGGGGGCCAGTGGGCGACGAATGAAACCCAACAAGCTGGCTCCTCCAGCGGACGAAACGCCGTGCCCGGCGCTTGGTTCATCCCGTGGCAACAGAACCACGAAGCCCAGGCTCAGCAAGGGAACACCAAGCAAGGTCAGGAAGGCGACGGTTTGCCCGAAGGTGCCGGCGAGCATCAAACTTCCCGCGCCGCCAGCGAAGAAGCCGATCATCACCCCCGCCACCTGGATCGCATTGACTTTGGTCAGCAAGTCCCCTTGAAAATGCTCGGCGGCCATGCCGTCTGTCGCGATATCCTGCGTGGCGCTGGCCAGGGAAGCCACCCCCATCAACCCGACCACCCATCCGACCGTATCCACGGTGATACCGACCAGGGCAAGACTCAGCAAGCAGAGCAGAACCAGCAGCTGCATCGGAAGGATCCAGCTGCGCCGCCGCCCCAGACGCGGGGTCCAATGGTTGTCGACCCAAGAGGCCCAAAGGAACTTGATCACCCAAGGCAACCCCACCAAGGGCAGGAAGGCAAGGGCCCGCAGGGATGCACCGTCATGCCTCAATAATGTCGGCAGGGCATCCATGGCGATCCCAATGGGAATCCCCTGGGACAGATACAACAGGGCCAGGGTAGCGACCAAACGACGATGGCGAAACAAATCAAGCATTCTGGTCTCCAATGCGACCGGGGATCGGATGAGGGGAGGAAGCCTTTCGCGCCACTCCGAGAAAGAAACGGAACAACACCGCGCCACAGGACAGCAGGGTCATGTCCACCGCCAAGGGGGGCCAAGCCCCGGCACCGAGCCATGCCTCGACATGCAAACCAACGGCGAGCAGACAAGCGCCGCCAGCCAGGCCGAGATACAGGGGGAAAAGGGACCATCGACGGGGAAGGCAGAGGGAGAGCAGCACCCCTGCACCCCAGACGCACCAGAACACCCATGCCAGCCCCCGATCCCCCGCCCCCCTCAAGGGCATCGCCTGCACGCTGAGCAACAACACGGCGGCGGCGGCGACCAAACCGCCGCAGACTCCTTCGACCAGACGCGGCAGGACAACCGCAGACCATGTCTTGGCCCTGTGACGGCGCAGGCCCCAAAGATGCAGACCACTGGCGCAGAGCAGACAGGCAAGCAGCCCCGCCGTGAGATGCACCCCCCGAAGCCAGGACGCCCAATCGCGTCCCAACCAGGAGTAATCGGCGAAATGGAGCGGCTGAACGGCGATGAAGGTCCGTGTCCAGGGCCCATGATCGGTCGCGCTCTTTTCCGCAATCAGGGCACCATCGGCGAACCGGTACACATGCGCTTCGAAATGCGACGTACTGAGGAGGCCCCGTTGAATCCCGCCGATCTCGACGGTCCCCGCCGCGTCGTCCCCATGGTTTATCGTCAAACGCTGGGCCGTGAACCCCGGAAACTGGCGCGCATCCGCCTTGAGAAGCCGATCCAGATCGACGTGGTGCTCCAGGGGGAGCCCCGAAGCCGGAGGAGGCGAAGGCCCGAGCAGATCGGTGAAAACCTGCTGGGGTTGCTCCGGGTAGGCGACCTGGGACAGCATCACGGTTCCCAGGGCACCGAGACCACTGAGCGCACCGGTCAGCGCGAACAGCATCAACCAGGGGAAGATCCAGCTTCCGATTACCCCATGCAGGTCAAAGACAACCGCCGCCGTCCTTCCAGGCCCTTCCCTTCGCCCCGGGCCTCCCCGGTTCCGTCGCCAGTGCCAGGGCGCACGCCACCGACGCCCGAGTAGCAGAAGCCCGCCCACGCAGAGAACAAACAGCGCAATACCGAACAGACTGATCAGGATCCGACCAGGAAAACCGATGAACGCGGTCTTATGCAGATCCTTGAGAAGGGCCAGGGATGGCCTGTCCAACAGGGGGTGGCCGGAGATCGGGTCAAGGGTCAGGCGGCAGGGTTGCCGACCTTCACAGATACGGAGTCCCCCCTGCCCCGAAGTCGGCAGAATCAGACTCACGTTATCCAGGGCGACGCCCCGATCCCGGGCCTTTTCCAATATCTCTTCGATGGACAGGGCCGTGCCCGTCCTATCCGGTAGCGGCGGCCTCGCCCAGACTTGCAGAGCCTCGACCCCCAGGCTCCAGCATCCGCTGAACAAGACCACGAACAGGATCACGCCGAACAAAGCGCCCGCACCGCCATGCAATTCCGCCAAAAGGCGCCGAACTGTCGGTTTCATTCAGCCTCCACTCCCCAGGGACACCGCAAAAAGCGACGTCAGCGGAATCAGGCAAACCGCGAGGCGCCCCAGCACATGCCGGAAATCGGGCGCCAAAAGGCTCGCCAGGAGCAGACCCAGGCCAACCACAACGCCAACAAAGAGTCCCGCGTAGACCCGCTCCAGGGGATCGCCCAGGGATTCCAACCCGGCCACCAGCCACGCGACCTGGACGGAAGCAACCAAGCTCCCCGTCAACGCCAGGGGTGCTCTCCACCCCCAGCGTCCGGTGGTCCGCCGACCACCTGTTCGCCTGCCCATTAAAAGGTGCCCCGGACACCAAACGTGAAGCTGCGCGGCTCATTGTACCGATTGCTCCAATTCGGACTGAACAGCTCCTGATAGTGCTTTTCATTGGAGATGTTTTTGACGTTTAGAGATGCGGTCAGGGACGGCAGAATGCGGTAGGCCAGCCGCAAATCGGCGGTGACAACAGGACCCTGTTTCATCTTGATACCGTTGGAGGTCTTGGAAATTCCGCTTTGGGCATTGACGCCCGCGCCAACGCTCCAGCGCTTTTCCTGCCAAGGCAGGGTGTAATTCGTCCAGAGCTTGAACATGTGATGGGGCGTCGTCGTCGAAAATTCCGCCCCCTCGTTGTCGGGATCCTCCAGATACTTCGTATCCGTGAAGGTATAGCCAGCGGAGACATCCCAGTCCGGCATCACCTTGCCGTTGACTTCCAGTTCCAGACCCTGACTCCGGACCTTTCCACCGTTCACATAATAGGTGGTCCGCCCGACACTCGGGTGGTCGGGGTCCTCCACCGCGCGATTGCTTTGCTCGATCCGGAACAGGGCGGCCGAAACATTCAAGCGGTTGGCCAAAAGGGCTCCCTTCACCCCCACCTCATAGCTCCTGCCTTCGACGGGATCCAGAACGCTCCCATCGTACGTCAGAGACGTTTGGGGCTGAAACACACTTGAATACCCCGCATAAGCCGACCAATCGTCCGCGAAATCCCAAATCAATCCAGCATAGGGAATCCACTGAAAACCGGTGCTGTAGGAGGACGTCAGCGTTTCCTGTTTCCAGCCGCTGAAGCGCGATCCCAGAACCAGGGTCACGGGCTCGATGATGTGGAAACGACCCATCGTATAGAGGCCCATTTCCGTTGTGTCGCTGTCACTTGTCGTATCGTAGCTGGCGATGGCGGGTTCGGCGACGCTGGACGGATCCCAGGTATAGACATTGACAGGCTGTGTAATGTTCGTTGCAAAGGTGCCGGTTTCGACCCGATGAAGGCGCCTGCTGTAATTGAGACCGACCAACGCGTCGTGAGTCTGGCCGAAGAGTTGGAACGGCCCAGTCGTATGCAAGTCAACGCTCCGGGACTCGTCTTCGAACTTATACGCGCCCCCCATCAACAGCGCCCCGTTTCCGGTGTCTGGGTCGACATTGGATCCGAAGACAGCGCCATATTTCAAATCAGAGTAGGATTTTTCATATTCCACACTCAACTTGGACTGCCACCCGCCCGCCCATTCATGCTCCAGCGAGCCGAAGGCGCGGAAGGTCTCCCAATCGAATTGGCTCCAGTCCGTATTCAAATAGGTTGACCGCGAGAGCCCAAGATCCGACCCGTCCCCAGCCATCGGGATGCCCGCGATATCGGGAACAGAATCCGTATTCTGATAGGACCCGCCGAACGTCAGCAGAGTGTCATCACTCAAATCAGCCTCGATCACGCCATAGGCCAAACCCGTTTTCTGTTCGCCCTCGTCGTAAGAAAACCCCTTGTTCTCGTAAACTCCCACGAACCGACCGCGCACCGCGCCATTTTCCAAAAGCGGCCCCCCAAGATCGGCTTGTCCGCGGTAGGTGCCCCAACTGCCCCCGCTCAGGTCGACACGGGATTGGAAGGTATCGCCGGGCTTCTTCCGCACGAGATTGACCGTCGCCGCCGGATTCCCCGACCCATGCAGCAAACCGTTCGACCCACGCAGAATCTCCGCCCGGTCATAGATCGCCATGTCCTGGGGCGAAGAAGCCTGACCGCCGATCCCCACCGGCGATCCGTCAACCTCGAAGGAATCGGCCTGAAACCCGCGAACATAATACTGCGTCGTCAATTGCTGATAGGGCTGCACGGTCACCCCCGTGGCCTGTTCCATGACGTCATTCAGATCCGTCAAGCCCTGTTGGTCCATCCGTTCGCGGTCGATCACGCTCACGGACTGGGGAATCTCCCGACTCTCAAGGGGCATTTTCGACAGTGTCGCCCCTCTCAGAGATTGATCCCCGTAGGAGTATTTATTTGCTGTTCCCTGCACGAGAACAGGTGAAAGCGTCTCCACGGCATCCTGGTCTGCGCCTAAGACCACTGCATTGGTGTCGCTCCCCGCGTTGGTGACCTCTGATGCGCCATCCTCGGCCGCCATGGCGAAGGACCCCGGCATCACCCCGCAGCCCACCATGAACAACCGAATGCAGGCGCCCTTTATGTTGATATTGAGAAGCTTTGCCTTTGGCATGTGCTTTATCACGTCACTTTCCCTCCTAAACGCTATTGCGTCTCAATATCACATACTGTGCTGGGCCGCTTTCGATGGCGGAACTTCGTTTAACGATCCCGTGTCTTTTCGAGCTGTCCCACCGGTGCTGGGCTCCTCACAGCCAGCAAACCGAGCATACCAGGCATCCTGGCGGCACAAGGCCTCATGGCACCCCCGCAAACGGAGACATCCCCGCTCCAGAACCAGCACCTGATCGGCCCGCTCAGCCAAAGCCGGCGTATGGGTCACAGACACAACCGTCCGGGTGCCGCGCAATGCCGTCAAACTCTGGATCACCCGGCTTTCCGACAGGGCATCCAGACCGGCGGTCGGCTCATCAAGCAACACCAGGGGGGCAGGGGACAGGAAGGCGCGGGCAAGACAGAGACGCCGCCTTTGACCACCCGACAAAAAGGCCCCTGCGGGTCCGACGTCTGTTTCCCAGCCCTGTGGCAAAGCCTCAATATCCGCCAACAAACCAGCCGCCTCAGCGGCGCGGCGAAGGTCCTCTTCGTCGGCATTGATCTTGGCCATGCGCAGGTTCCAAGCGACGGTCCCGCGAAACAGGCCACCCTCCTGGAAGACAAAGGTGCGGCTGCTCGCCAACGTCCTCTCGTCGAGCCTCCGGACGTCGACTCCGCCCAGGGCCACCGCGCCTTGGTCAGGATCATGGAGACGGCCAAGCAAGGCCAGCAAGCTGCTTTTGCCCGCGCCGGTTGGCCCGACGATCACGGACAAGCTTCCCGGCTCCAGGGTCAAGGTGATGTCGGTGAGCAAGGCCCGGCCATCGTCCGCGTTCCATCCCAGGGCCTTGGCGCGCAAACCGGAATCCCGGGGCTGCTCTCCCTGCTCCGGACTCTCCAAAGGCGGCAAGGTCAAGATCTGGACCAGCGTATCAAGCGCCCGCGAGGCACCCCGCAGGGCCTGATCCAAATGGGTGAGCTGGGTCAAGGGTTCGATGAACCGCGCCAGCAAGACCAACAGGGCCACCAGACGGGCGCCATCAAACGTCTGCTGGGCCACGGCCCAGGTGCCTCCCAGCAGGCCCAGAAGGCAGATCGCCTGCACCGCCAGGGAGAAGGTCAAGCCAACCGGCAAGCCCCGCGCCAAAAGGCGGCTTGTGCTCTTCTGAAGCGCCTCCAGCCCCTGCCCCAGAGTCCGCTGCGCGGGACCGGAGCGGCCAGAGGCCCTCAACAGGGCCTGATGTTCCGCAAAGATCTGAATCTGCTCCGCAAAACCGCGTTCGGCGCGGCTGCGAGCGGTCTCTGCCTCCAGCGTGTGCTGCCCGGTCCAGCGCATCAATGCCGCCAGCACAAGGCCGGCCAAAACCAATCCGCCAGCGACACGTCCATCCAGGAAGAACAAGCCCAGAACCACGCATGCCGGTGTCGCCACGGCACTCACCAGAGGACCCAACAGGTGCGCCGGTATGGCCATGCTGTGCAGCACCGGCCCCCGCAGAAGTCCCTCGGGCGCGGCGATCTTGCGCAGGGCCGGAGGAGCGAGCCGGGGCAGATGCTGGACCAAATGGCGCACCAGGGCGAAGGCCAACCGTCCCCCGGCCAGATATCCGCGTCGCGAGGCCAGATACAGCACCAGGCCCTGCAGCAGGGTCGCCGAGAAAAGGACCATCACCCACGACCATGGCACTTCGCCTTCAGAGAACCAGGTTCCCAGCAAGGGCACCAGCAGCAGGCCACAGGCAGCGTCCAACACAGCCGCCCCACCCGCCCAGAGGGCGGCCTGTCGAAGCTCCCGGCGGCAATCGACCGGTAAGGACCGAAACCGCTCCATAGCCGTCCTCGTCATGCCGCCTCTCCCTCGTCCCGGTGTTGTTCCCGCCAGAGGTCGGCATAGAGCCCGCCCGACGACAGCAAGTGGGCATGGGTCCCCCGGTCCACGATTTGCCCCTGATCGAGCACAAGAATCTGGTCGGCTTCGCTCACCTCCGACAGGCGATGGGAGACGACCAGACGGGTCCGACCGGCCAAGCGGTCGCGCATGGCCCCATGAAGGGCCAGAGCCGTTTGCGGATCCGTCGCCGAGGTCGGTTCATCCAGCAGAAAAAGGCGCGCCGACGAAAGCAGGGCACGGGCCAGGGCGAGGCGCTGCAATTCTCCCCCTGACAGCTTCACGTCCTGGCCGGACAGACTGTCGTAGCCCAACGGCAGCGCCATGATGTCGTCGTCCAGGTGAGCGGCCCGCGCCGCGTGACGGATCTCGTCGAGACTGGCCTCGGGCCGCAGAAGCGCGATGTTCTCCCTCAGGGAAATGTCCAAGGCCACGGCCTGCTGCGTCAGCAGGACGATATGTCGGTGACGGACCGCCTCGGGCAGGTCCTTCAAGGCCACTCCCCCGACGACAATGGCACCGGATTGGGGATCCATATGCCGGGCGAGCAGATGCAGCAGCGTGCTTTTCCCCGAGCCAGACGGCCCCACCACCGCAGTGAGGCTCCCTTCGGCCAGCTCCAGATCGATGTCCTTGAGACCCTCCCTGTCCGGAAAGGAAAAACACAGACCCCGGACTTCAACGGAGCCATTGCTTGGACTCCGGGTTGATTGCCCCTCGGGCAGGGGCATGAGATCGAAAACGGCTTGCAACCGCTCCGCCGCAGCCCGCGCGGCCATCAGGGCGTCGGCGCCATGGCCCAGGGCCTGCACCGGCGCGGCCATCGCGCGCACCAAAAGAAGAAAAGCGCACATCGGTCCGACGGCCAGCGGCGCTCCAAACGCCGCCAGAGCCGTCGCCCCAAGCAGAACCCAGGCCGTGAGCCAGGGAGTTCCAAGCACAAGCTGAATCAAGGCCCCCACAGAGCCAACCCGCCTCACCCAGGCGGAAAAGGCAGTCTCGAACCCGTCGGCGGCGACCTCGACGCCGCCTTGCACACCGGCTCCGGGGTACTGCCGCGCCAAAGGCAGGTTATGCGCGAATTCTCCATAGTCTGCGGACAGCTGCTCGAGTGCGGCGTTGCGTCGGGCCACGTCCTCCCGATAGACCGCCGAGCGCATCAAGGCAAATCCCCCCGCAGCCAAAGCCAGGGGCAGCAGGCAGAAGACCAGCAGGACGGGCTGGAGCCAAGCCAGGCAGAACAGCGCGGCCAAAGGGACCACCAACAGATTGCTCAAATCGTTGGGCGCATGGGCGACGAGCTGATGCAAGGCCCGCACGTCCTGATCGGCCAGACGGGCAACACCGTCCTGGCCCTGATGGGAAAACCAATCCAACGGAACCCGCCCCAGATGGTCCAGTAGTCGTCGGCGCAGATCCCCACAAAGGTCGGCATCCACGCCGTGCGCCACATGGGCCGCGACGGCCTGACTGACCAGCCAGACGACCAGTGTCGCCGCCACCAGTCCCAGACCCCACCCCATTGGCCTCCACTCGGCCCCGGACCTGGCGTCCACCAAGGGGCCGGCCCACCAGGACAAAAACAGCCAGGGCAACAGCGACCCCAAGCCTGCCACGGCCTGTAATCCCATGGCCAAAGCCATGCGCCCCCGATAGGGCGTCAACACCTCCCATAACACCGGCGTCATGACACGGCCTCCAAGGCCTGCTCTAAAGACGCCGGGCTCAGGCTGGTGGGGGGTGTTTCGGGAAATCCGATCACCTCGCCAATCCGCTGCCACAACCCCGCCAATTCAAGGCACCGCTGATTGCGGCTCCGCAGCTCACCAACAGTGTCCAGCACCGCCAGAGCCTCCGCCGCCGCCCTGGGCCAAAGGCGGCAGTGGATGTCGCTCCATGTCATCGGCTCGTCATACCAGAATTGTGTGGACGGCAAGGAAGCCGCCACGGCGTCCCCCTCGCCAAACAGCGGGAACAGTCCATCCTCATTCTCGGTTGGAACCACCACCGCAGGCATCCACATCAGCGGACCATGGGGACCAAGCAGGCTCAATGTGCCGTGATCGGTGGTCAGATCGATCCGCGACAGCAGGGTCATGCGCCCATCGTCACCGGGAGCCAATTCGTTGAGGACCCTGAGACTGACCGGCGTTTCCGCCATCACCAGGGACAGATCGCGCATGGCCGACAGGTCACCCGCTTGCGGGTCCACCGACCAGGGGCCGACACCTTCGAGGACAGCAGCCAGGATATCCAGGGAGGCGAACCCCACTTGCACGCCACAGACCATGTCGACATGCCGGATACCCCGCCGACGCCGGAGCTCCCGCCCCAAGGTGATGAAGCGTTGGACGGCTGGCAGCGTCACATAAAACGTATTCAGCAGGCAGCGCCGCCCCAGCCGTGACGCTGCGCGCAACAGATCCTCCCACTCGCGCGGCAGCAACGGATGCTCGATGACCACATCCATCCCACGCTCCATCAAAGCCGTCGCCAGCTCAGGTCCCCGTTCGCCCCGGGCCGCGCCGCCAACGGCAACGCAGGCCAGACGCACCTCTTCCGGGATCTCCGCGACCTCGCGCCAGACCTCCACGCCCAGGTGGCGCGCCAGGGCTTGGGACCGACGACTGCCCCGGCCAAGGATCCCCTTCAGATCGAAACGGGGATCGGCGGCGATCCCGGCGGCGTAAAACTGGCCGAACCGGGATCCGGCGACCACAACGGACCGACTCATGCGGACATCTCCCTTCGCAGGTATTCGGCAAGGTCAGCCCCCAGGCATCCGAAATGCCCTCCGGGGATGTCCTGAACGTCACAGGCACCGACCACAGCCGAGCCCCAATAGCGTTCCAAAGCGGATCGATAGGCCGGCACCAAGGGATTGCCCTCGCGCGGAACGAACAGCCGCAGGGAGCCCACATAGGGGGCGCCCGTGGCGATCTGACTGGCGTCAACCGAATGTTTGAACAACCGATAGAGGGTCTCCCGCTCGAAACCCGGCGCATCCGCACCGCCGCTGGCCGCCCGAAGCACCCGCTCCCGCAAGGCGTCGACATCGGCCAATCCGGGGAAGTGGGCCAATGCTTCACCGGACAGGTGGTCCGGCCGCGCCTCCCCGGACAGCGGGTCCGGCTGCGCCTCCAGGGAAGCGGTCACCGCCCGCGCAAGCGCCCCGGTGTCGGGGAAGCCCAAGGCGGTGGTGTCCAGTCCCAACGTGGCGGCAAAACTGAAGAGGGGCAGACGCTCGTCCTCAATGCGATAGGGAATGCGGTAGCTGGAGACGATATTGAGGCCCCGCACCTCCACGCCGCGCTGGACCAGGGCTTTCGCCATCTCCAGGGCCACGAGCCCGCCGGAGCAATAGCCCAGCACCTCCACTGCCTCCAGGCCCTGGGCGCAGAGGACGTCGGCATAGCGGCGTCCCAGACAGGCATTGAGATGCCCGGGCGGAATCGCCAGATACGCAGCACTATCGTGCACCGCCATCCCCAACAGGGGGCGCGTTCCGCCCAAGGCGTCCAGCAAGGGCTGGTAGGGACGCAACATACCCAGACCCTCGTGAACCAGGACCAGGGGCAGGCCCTCCCCCTCCACCAGGGGCACCAGGGGGGTCCCGATCACATCGAGGCCCCGGATCGGCGCGTGGTCAACTGCTGCCCTCTCCCCGCTGGGTTTCCCGGCGTCGCTCCTCGTCGGCGCAGGCCGGGCCTCCGATCTCACCGGGTCCGTCCCCGCCTCCCTCAGGCATCCCGCCATACCCCGCGCAGTCGGGTGGCTCATCGCCCACCGCAAGAGGCGGTCAAAGGATTGGTCCCGCGCTTGGGGCAGACAGGTGCGCACCCGCGCGATCAACTGGGCAATCAGCAGGGAGTCGCCTCCGGCGGCAAAAAAGTCCTGGTCGAGACCCAATCCAGGGCTGTCGAGCACTTCCCGCCACAACGCCAACAGCGCCGTTTCCAGGCTGTCCGCCGGCTTGTCCGGGATCCCCTCTCGCGGTCCCTCCGACGGGGACTGGGAAGCCAATCGAGCCAAGGTCTTGCGGTCAACCTTGCCGTTGGCGGTCACCGGTAACCGATCGAGCACGGAGAGCCGCGCCGGTAGCATGTACCGGGGAACACGGTCCTCGGCGAAGGCCATCACCTCGGCTGGATCAAGGCGCAAGCGGTTGGTCTTCCAGCGCGCCAAGAGCACATCGTACCCCAGCAGATCGAGGGCGCTTCCGGGTTCCGCCAAGCCGATGGCCAGATCTCCGGGATCCCGGGCCAGCCAGGCCAGCCATTGGCGCGCGTGAATGAACAACTGGCGATCCTCTCCCCGGCAGTCGTCAGGCGTTTCCATCATCAGACTTTGACTGATGCTGATTTCGGTGTGCTCGCGCGTCAGCTCTTGGATAACCAGCCAGGACTCGGCGGCGGCCAGATCCCGCAATCCGTTGAGCATCTGCGGCGTGTTCCGCGCATTATTCAGGGCGCCGGAACTCACAAGAATGTCGACCGAATGGGGGGCAATATCCTGATCCAGCGGATCGCCATTCATGTCGAACCGGGCGAAACGGACCCAGGGATGGGGGGCGAACCGCTCCCGCGCGGCGGCGAGAAAATAGCTGGAGACATCGGTGAACAGATAATCGATGGACAGGCCCCGCTCCACCAGGGGCGCCAACCGGCTGATCACCGCCCGACTGGCCGCCGCCGTCCCGGCCCCCAGTTCCAGCAGCCGCCATCGTCGGTCTGGCTCGCGCTCGACGATGGCCACGACGGCCTCGGCCATGGCGTCATGCAGGGCGCGGGCATGCAGCCCGTCGCTATACATGGCCTCGGCGATATGGGCCGACCCTTGGGGAAACATCAGCGACGCAGGACTGATCTCTCCAGCCAATTGTTCGGCCAGGGATCCCGCGCATTCCCGCAGGTAGCGCACCAAGTCCGGCGGCCACAGGTGAGCGGGCGCGCTTTCAGCGAAATGCCGCCAAGCCGCCTCGGCATCCAGGTTGGCCCGATCAGCCCGTCCCCGCCATCCCCGCGCATCCGCCTCCAGGTATCCCCCCTCCTCCAGTTGCCGCAGCCAGTGCGCCACCAGCCGGTGGTGGGGCTCTGAAACCTTCAACCGGGAACAGAGGGTCGCGAAGTCCAGGGGCGCGTCAGACGTGAAAAGGCCACTTGTGGACAGCCAGCCCGCAAGGGAGGCGAGACAGGCGCCATCAAGGCTTGCGACAGCCTCGCCAACCTCGGCCAGATCGCCCCAGTCCTGTGCCAAGGCCCGGGCCGCCCTCTCGGCAACTGTGCGGAGCTCCTCCTGCGGGAGGTCTCCCCCCTCCTCCCCCGTCTTCGGAATCACGAAGCTGGCAAGGCTGCGTTGGTGCGTTTCCCCCAGCACGACGGTTGCGGCTTCCCTCACCTTGGGATGGGCGGACAGGGCGGCATCCAGTTCGGCCAATTCGATACGATGGCCGCGAATCTTCACTTGGTCGTCCTCGCGACCGAGGAATTCAATGGTGCCATCGGGGAAATACCGGCCGAGATCCCCGGTCCGATACAGGCGGCGCCCATCCCGATGGTGGATGAAGCGCTCTGCGGTGCGGTCCGGGTCATTGGCATAGCCCAGGGCCAAACCAACCCCGCCGATATGAATCTCACCGCGGACGCCGGGGGGACAGCGGCGCCCCAAGGTGTCGAGCACCTCCACACTCTGGCCACGCAAAGCCCGACCGTAGGGGATGCTCGGCAAAACGACGTGGTCGGCGAAGATGGGCTGTTCAATGGACCAGATCGCCGCCTCCGTAGCGCCTCCCAGGCTGAACAGGAGGCTGTCGGGCCAGCGCTTCCACCAGCGCGTCGGCAGACTGGGGGGGATCCAATCCCCGGACCAGAGCACACACCGGGGTCCAGAGGGCCCCTCCCCCGGTTCGCTGTCCAGATAGTCGATCACCATCTGGCCCTGGGCGGGTACCGAGTTCCAGAGGGTGATGCCATGGCACTGCATCAACTCCGCCCAATGGGACGGATCGCCGCCGCGCGCCGGATCGGGAAGGATCACCTGAGCGCCCGCAGCTGTGGCCCCGAACAGATCGTAGACGGACAGATCGAAGCTCAATTCGGCCAGCCCGAGCAGCCGGTCATCCGCTCCGACCCGGTAGCGCTCGTTGATATCGCGCAGGGTATTGCTCACCGCCCCATGACTGAGCATCACCCCCTTGGGTGTTCCCGTCGATCCCGAGGTGTAGATCACATAAGCCAAATCGTCCGGAGACACCGGTGCGGCGGGAGGGGGAGGCCACCCTGTGTCCGGCGTCAGGCCATCGATGGCCAACCGGGGTCCTTCGGCCTCGAAGGGATCCGCCTCCAGGCAGATCAGCGCAGAGACCTCCGCATTGGCAAGGATCGTCCGCCGCCGCGAGACCGGTTGCCGGATATCCAGGGGAACATAGGCCGCGCCCGCCTGAATCACCCCCAGGACAGCGACCAGTTGCCAAGCGCTTTTCGGCAGCATCACCGCCACCCGTTGCCCGGGTCCGACCCCTTTGCTCTCCAGCTCCCGCCGCACCGCCGTGGCCCATTGGGCGATCCGCCGGTAAGTATGAGCGCCGTCGCCATCGTGAAGAACCGGCGCGTCCGGCGTGAACAGGGCCCGCTCGGCGAACCCGGCGGCGATGCTCCGCGCTGTTCCCGGCAAGGGCTCCGGCGATGGCCCGGGCTCCTCGTTGAACAGGGTCTGGATATCCCGGTTCCACAGATCCGGGGTTTCGGACAATCGTCGCAAGAGATCGGTGAAATCCCCGAACATGGCCTCGGGCAACCCATCAGGAAACAGCCCTTCCCGAATGTCCCATCCGATCTCCAGGCCGCCGAACTGGTCGGTGACCTGGCAATCCAACCAGACCTGGGGCGTCTGACTGATCATGGATTGGGGCGCCATCGGGAGACCCATCAACGGCTCTCCCTCCCCATCCAGCAAGCGCTGGACGCTGCCGATGCCGCTGGTGAACACCACCGGCATCAAATCCGTACCCCGGCCGCGATGCCGTGACAGCGCGCGCATCACATCGACCGCGCTAAAGGCCGAATGGTCGAGGTCATCGAACATCTGCTCCCCGACCCGGCGCGCGCGGTCGGCGAAGCTTGTCCCCTCGCGGCCATCCACGGCCAGCAGACTGAGGCTGGTAAAATCCCCCAGAACCGAAGCCAATTGGGGATGCAAAGAAGGGCGGTTCAGAACGGTCAGGTTCAGGCAGAAGGCCGGATTTTGGCTCCATCGCCCCACCACCTCGGCGAAGGCCGCCAGAACTACGCCCGCCGGACTGAGGCCCAAGGCCCCGGACTGTTCCCGGAGAGACAGCCAGTTTGCGTCGTCAAGCTGCGCGTGCAGGTGTCGGAATCGAGTGGACCGGGTATCCGGCTGTCCGCAGAGGGGAAGATCGGGGCGTCCAGGCAGGGCGTCCAGGCGCTCCAGCCACCAGTCCCGGTCGGCTTGCCACGCCGGAGAGTCGTGCTTGGTCCGCTCGACCATCACGTAATCCCGGAAGGTCGCATCCAATGGCTCCGGAGCCCAGTCCGGATCCGCGTAGCGCCGTTGCCATTCCTGGAGCAGCAATTGCAGACTTGCATAGTCGATGATGGTGAAATCCACCGACATATGGAGAATGCACTCCTCCGGCCCCCGGCTTACCTCGGGCCGCAGGACCGGCCAGTGGTCCAGGGCCGGAGTCTCGTGGTCGAGGCGCCCCCGCACCTCCTTCAGATGGGTATCGAAAGCCGCCTGCCCCGCATTCCGAAGATCGTGAACCGTCAGCCCCTGCCAGGGCACCTCGGCCAAGACCCTTTGCCAGGCGTTGTCCTCGATCACCGCGCGCAGCATGGGATGGCGCCCCACCACGCCATTCCAGGCGACCTCGAGGCGGCGCGGATCAACGTCCTTCGGCCAGCGGTATTCGGCATAGAGGTGGCAGGCATTTCCGCCGTAGTCAAAGGCGGCATTCCGCCCGAGAACATAGGCGGCCTGGACCGGCGTCAGGGGAAACCGGTCATGGGCGGCAGTCGGGTCGGAGCGCCAAAGGCTCCCACCGGCCAGATGATCAAGCAGGGCATTCCGCTCGGTCCGCAGGCGCGCTTTCAATCCGTCATCCAGGGCCCCCTGGGGCGCCCGGTAGCGCAAATTTCCTTCCTCGCTCCACAGGTCGATCTTCCGATCCCGGCAGATTTCCAGCAGCTCGATCAAGCTCATAGCACCCCCTCCTCGACGGGGGTTTCATGGCAGTCGGCACTCTGATCCAGCCGGTCGCCAATCCGCCCAGCCAAGCCTTCCAACGTGGGCTGCCGATAGAAATCAGCCATCCCCAGACGGACCCCGAACCGATCCCGGAGGATCGACAGAAGGCGTGTCGCCAACAAGCTGTCCCCACCAAGCCGAAAAAAGCTGACGCTGCGCTCCCTCACCGGTCGTTTGAGAACCGCCTCCCAGCACTCGGCGAGGGCCATTTCCCGCTTGTTCCGGGGGCCTTCCGGCCCTGTCTCACAGTCATCCCGCAGTGCCGCCATCCGATCCATGCTTTCGGCGAGGCGTCGACGGTCAACCTTGCCATTGGCGTTCAGCGGCAAGCGCGGCAGACACCACAGGGAGTCCGGTCGCATCGCCTGGGGCAAACGCGCCGTCAGACCAGTACGCAGCCCTTCAACATCCAAAACCGGTCCCGTCGAATGGGCATCGATCAGCGCGAAGCGCTCACTCCGCCACAGACACCGAGCCTCCAGCCCGGCGGCGGCAAAATCCTCCATGAGGCCGGGAAGGTCGCGTAATCGGGGTGTGTCCTCGCCGAGCAAAGCGACGTTTACCAGCGACAGGGGGGAGCCCCGCATTACATCGACCAGCAGCAGACGTCCGTCCGGACGCAACAATGTCCGGGCCACGGCCAGCCCTTCGCCGCTGGTGGGGTAGCTGTGCAAGGATGCGAAACTGATGACCCGATCGAACTGCCCCCAGTCTGCCGATGGCAGGAGGCCACCATCCAGCACCTGCGTGCGAACGTCCCCTGGCAACCGGTCGGCGGCCAGGTCGAGAAGAGCCCGACTGCGGTCAAACAGGGTGAACGCCACGCCCGGACAAGCGCGCTCGGACAGCCCTTGCTCGAGCCAAAAGGCCGCACGCGCGTCCAGAACCGCAACCCGTATCGGCTCGTCTCCCTCCGGTGTCGGCAAGGCATCCAACAGACGGGCCAAGGCTGCCTGTCCATCCGGCAGGCGCGCGGCCATTGCCTGGGGGGCCAGCCAGGGGTCCAACAGGACCTCCGCGCGGTCCCGCTCTCCCGAAAGGACGCCCTCCAAGGCCCGACCCATGAACTCCAGAGTGGCATCCGACCAACCCAGGCGCTCCAGGGCCTGCGACAGATCCCCTGTCGATACGGCAGTTGCTCCCGCAAGCCAGTCCAGCCAACGCAGGTGCAGGCCCTCTTCCAGATCCAGGGGGGCGTCCAAGAGGCGCGCGAGGAGCCACCGGGTCACCACCACTTCGGCCTCATCAAGTCCGGCGAAGGGCGCCACTGCGGGCAGATCCCCCGCCGGTTGGCACCGCTCCGGCGCCCGGACGACAAGGGCCGCGCCCAATCCCGGGGACGCCTCCCCAAAGACCGCAGCGCAAGCCCCCTCGACCATCGGCTCTTGACACAGCGCGGTCTCGATCTCTCCCAGTTCGATCCGCTGGCCGCGGACCTTGACCTGCTGATCAATCCGTCCCAGAAATTCGATGGTTCCATCGCTCCAGAAACATCCCCGATCCCCCGTCCGGTACCACCGCCCCTGGCCATCGTGCACGAACCGTTGCGCCGTCAGGACCGGATCGTTGCGGTAGCCCCGCGCCAAGCTGACGCCGCCGATCCACAGTTCACCGACGACATGGTCGGGAACGTCCCGCCCCCTGTCATCGACAACCCGATAGGCCTGCCCCGGCAAGGGACGCCCATAGGGAATGGAGCGCCAATGCGGCGGCACCGCGTCGACCGTTTGCCAATTCGACCAGATGCCCGCTTCGGTCGCCCCACCAAGCACGTGCAAACGACATCCGGGAGCGCTTCTGGTCCGCAACCGCTCTGGCAGATCCAAAGCGACCCAATCTCCCGATAAAAGCACCCCCCGCAGACTCCGGTAATCGGCCTGGTCTGCGGGCAGGCTGAGCGCCATCTCCAACAAAGCCGGAGCCGAGTTCCAAAGGGTCACCCCCTGTCGCGCCACGCTGTCCGCCCAAGCCGCAGCATCCCGCGCCTGGTCCTGTCCGGGAACCACCAGGCTGGCACCCGCGCCAAGACCACCAAACAGATCAAAGACCGAGAGATCAAAGTCCAGGGCCGAGATCGCCAGCAGGCGGTCGTCCGGCGTGACCTCCAGCAGGTCGAGAACGGCATCAATGGTGTTCATCGCCGCCGCGTGGGAGACCTCCACGCCCTTCGGCAATCCGGTGGACCCCGAGGTATAGATCACATAAGCGCTCGCCTGAGGCGCCACCCGCAATGGGGCACCCAAGGGCGCCGTTGCCAGCAGGTCCCGGACTGACGATCGCGGTGGACCGGCCTGAGGATCTCCCTGGGGATCTCCCGTCTCAGCGATGGCCAGACGGATGCCCGCAGAGGTTTCGATCAATTGGCGCCGCAGGGGAGGATGATCGATATCCAGCGGCACATAACAGGCCCCCGCAGAGAGCACACCGAAAACGGCGGCGATCTGATGCGGACCCCGAGGCAGACTGATCTCCACCGCATCACCGACCCCAATCCCGAGGCCGCGCAACCCCGCCGCAATCCGCAAGGCCCAATCGGCCAGCTCCCCGAAGCTCAGACGCCCTTCGCTGTGCCACAGGGCCGTGGCCGAGGGATCACGTTCGGCCCGTTCGAAGAAATCATGGTGCAGACAACGCGCCCGCCCCACCGCAGGCAGGGCATTTCTCTGGGACCGCCGGGCCCCTTGATGCCAAGGCAAGGGCACCGTCAGAGACGAGGTCCAATCCCCGTCACAGAGCCTTTGAAGCAGGCTGATATAGGCGCTGAACATGTCGTCCAGCATGGCCTCTGAAAACAGCTCCTGAACGCTGTCCCAGGCCAAAAGAATCCCCCCCTCCACACGATAGATCTGATGGTCGAGCCAGACCTGGGGCGTCTGCGACAGCATGTCGTGCAGCTCCCCGAACACGGAGCGGAAGGTGTCGGGGATGAAGCCCCCCTCATTCAAATTGCTGGAGAAGACCACCGGAGCGGAGCGGGGGTGTCCCTGCCGTCGGGCTTCACGCAACACCTCGAGGGCCGGAAAAGCCGCGTGATCAATGGCGCCATGCAAAGCGCGCTGAAAGGCTTTGACCGCCTCGTCGAAGCCGGAATTCAGGTCCATCCGGCAGTCCAGCAACAGCAGCGTGGTAAAATCCGCGATCACTTCGGCGATACGCGGATCTGCATCATGCCGGTCGAACAGGGGCACATTGAGCAAGAACTCGGGCGTTTCGCTCCAACGCGCCAGGATGGTGGCGAAGGCGCAGCCAAAGACACTGGACAAGGTGACGCCATGGGCGGACGCCAACACGTCCAGGCGGCGACTCTCGTCACCGGTCAGGACGAAGGACCGCCGCCGCCAGCGCGGCTCGCGAATCCGGTCCGGCGCCACCGCCAGCGGCAGACGCGGCGCGTCGGGAAGCGCGGACAGGCGCTCCAACCAATAGCCACGCGCCCGGTCCCGGGCTGCGGCGCGCTGCCCCTCCCGTCGGGCCAGATAGTCGGCGAAGTGGAAAGACGGCGCCTCCACCATGCCCTCCGGAGCCCTGTAGGCCGCGCCCAGCTCCCCCAGAAGCAGGCGCAGGCTTTCCACGTCTGCGGCTAGCAGATCGAGACTAAGCCAGACCCGGTCCTCACCCCCAGGCATCCGTGCCACACCGACAATAAAGACCTGTCCGTCATCTACAGCGAGGCATTCATGGGATCTGTATCGCCAAAGGTCGTCCCAAGCCCTCTCCGCATCGGTCGCATCGAGGGACCGCCAATCTTGATGGTCAAAACAGGGAACCTCGGCGCGCTCCAGCACCTGTTGACGACCGTCGAAGAACCGCGTGCGCAGCATGGGATGGCGCTTCCGCACCCGTTCTGCGGCGGCCCCAAGCCGAATGGGGTCCATGTTCCGGCATCGGAATTCCAGAAAGGCGTGACAGGCAACATTGCCCAGCACCTCGCCAGCGCTTCGCCCCAGCCAATAGGCCTGCTGCACGGACGACAACTCAAAGGGGGCGTTGCGCTCATGCGCAAGAGAGCCGTCGGCAACGGCGACTGCGAGACTCGACCCCTCCCCCACTGCGGCATCACGGCGCGGCACATGCGGTATCAGATCCAACCAGGCGCCGAGGCTCGCGCGCCCGGACAGGTCGGCGAATGCCACGACCACCCCCTGTGCCCGCAGACGTTCCTGCAAATACATCAAACGGATCGAATCCAGGCCATATCCCAACAGGTCATCGTCGTCCGACAAGGAGGCGACTTCATCCAATGGCTCACCAAGCAAATCGGCGAGGTGCCCCACCAACCAGGACCGTACCGAGGCACGAGAATCTAGAGACTGGTCCATGCAAACTCCCTGATATAAAGATCGAGCGTTCGCGCAGGGTAATTGGAAATGATAATCACTATCAATTGAAATGCCCGGATCGGGCTTTCGGTCGCCGGAGCATTTCTTTCGGTGAAAAACACCCGGCCCCCGCGCCCGCAGGACCGCATCCCGGCCCTGCCTCGGACGTGCAAAAAAGGGAGTGCTCAGCGTATATCCCGGGGCGAAACACCATAGCGTTTCCGAAACGCGGTGGCGAAATGGGCCGGGCTATATCCCACCAAATGGGCGACGGTGGACACACTGGCTTCCTCGTTGCACAGCATGCGATGGGCTTCGCGCAGACGGTATTCCTGAAGGTAGCAAAAGACACTGGCTCCAAAGACCTTCCGGAATCCAGCGGTGAGCTTGCGCCGGTTCATTCCGACGCTCAACGCCAGTTGGTCCAGGGTTGGAGGATCCTGCAAAGCGTTCACGAGGAGGCCCCGCGCGGCATGAATGCGGTCCACCTCCGCACTGGTGATGCTCTCCTCTTTCCGCGATGCGTTTTCCCCGGACAGGATCTGAACACTCAGCGCCGCCAGTTCCAGAGCCTTTCCCCCAAGGTAGAAATCCCGGATCGGACCTTCCATCTGGCAGGTGGCAATCTGCGAAGCCAGCGCCTGTACCGCCTTTGTTGCCGGACAACTGATGAAGCGAGGATCCCCTCCCGGCTGGGGACGCAAGGCGTCCGGCAACCAACCGAGGCGGTCATCCCGGTCGTCGTCGGACAGGTGCAGCATGGTATAGCGAAGCGGGCGGGACGGGTCATAGGCCTGCGCGGTGGTAAACTCTCCCGCATTGGCGATGGTGCACAGCATAGGCCCTTCGATCAGGCACTCCGGCTGCCCCGGAACCCGGCAGCGCAGCCCCCCGCTCTGCACCAAAATGAGCCGCACCCCCCGGTCCAGGGGCTCCTCGTACCACGCCTCACTTTCAGAATAATAGGTCCCCGCCATCAGTTTCATCTGAGGGTCAACACATGACACGTCCATCTGCGCCTCCGGCTTTCTCACCGAGACCTCAGTTTTGGACGGTGTGATGATGGTAATGCTCATGGGTCATTCCTAAGCTCTGAGCGCCACCGCTTCGGCGACAGTCTCCATGGATACACGGGATCAGCCCCTCCTTAGAGCATGTCGCGTGAAATGTGAGTCACGCGACATGCTCTAAGTTTCTGATATTGAAGCAAATCGTCACGCCTACGGCGTGCGTTCCGCCCGTTGCAATCTGTTCCAGATTGCTCGGGATTTGCTCTAAGTCCGCGACAAACGGACCTGTCCGTCTAGCAAAAGAAAATGCCCGCCAATCCAACACCGTGAACCTGGACAATCTCCAATGCCTCAAATGATAATAATTCTCGTTTGCACGATTGCAACAAAGAATATGCACCGCAGCATGGCAACAGCCAGGAGAACAGCCGATGACCCGATCCTCTCCATCCGAGTGGCACGCGCCGGAGTGGCCTGCCCCCTTTGCCGAACGCTATATCGCGCGGGGGTATTGGGGCAGGCAAAGCTTTGCGGAGGCATTCCTGGAGACGGCCCGTCACCACGCCGACCGCGTTGCCCTCAACGCCGATGACAGCGCAGTTCGGTATGGGGAGCTGCTGTCCCGCAGCCAACGGTTGGCGGCTGGATTGCGCCAAGCCGGACTGGCAGAGGGGGACAACGTGGTGCTGCACTTGCCCAACGGAGTCGCCTTCATCGAAACCTGCTTGGCCCTGTTTCAGTTGGGCGTCCGCCCCGTTTTCGCCCTCCCCGCGCACCGCCGTCACGAGATCGAGGGACTGTGCCGCGCGTCAGAGGCCAAAGCCTATATCGGCGCGGACAAGGTGGACGCCTTCGATCCCCGGCCCATGGCTCACCACTTGATAGAGAGCGGCCTATGCGACATGGCCCTCATCCATGGCGAGGCCGAGGCCCCCTTGCGCGATATCCGCCCCTTGTACCAATCGCCCCCCCTGTCGGAAATCGTGCCTGACGCCGCAGACATCGCCTGCTTTCAGCTGTCCGGCGGGACCACCGGAACGCCCAAATTGATCCCTCGGCGACACCGGGAATACCTTTATAATGTTAGAGCCAGCATCGAGGTCTGCGGCTTTGACGCGCAGACCGTCTACCTGACCGCCCTCCCCATCGCCCACAACTTCACTTTGTGCTGCCCTGGGGTAATCGGCACGCTCTTGGCCGGTGGCCGCGTCGTCATCAGCCAACGCGCCGATCCCGAACATTGCTTTCCGTTGATCGCGCGGGAAAGGGTCACGCACACCGCCCTGGTGCCTCCCTTGGCCATGCTTTGGCTCGACGCCCAATCCCAGCGTCAGGCGGACCTTTCCAGTCTCCGCCTCCTGCAAGTCGGCGGCTCGAAACTGGGCAGCAATGCCGCCCGGCGCGTCGCCCCAGTGCTGGGATGCGCCTTGCAACAGGTGTTGGGAATGGCCGAGGGATTGGTCTGTTACACCCGCCTGGACGATCCCCTTGACCGCATCCTGCATACCCAGGGGCGTCCCCTGTCACCGGACGATGAAATCCGGATCACGGATCGGGAGGGGCGCCCGGTCGCCGACGGAGAGGTCGGCGAACTCCAGGTGCGTGGCCCCTATACGATCCGCGGGTATTACCGCATGCCCGAACACAACGCGACGGCCTTCACCGCAGAGGGGTTCTATCGAACCGGCGATCTCGTCAAACGCGACGCCAATGGCTATTTGACGGTGGAAGGTAGGGACAAGGATCAAATCAACCGCGGGGGAGAAAAAGTCGCTGCGGAGGAGGTCGAAAACCTTTTGATCGCCCACCCCCTGGTCCATGACGCCGCCGTGGTGGCCATGCCCGACGACAGGCTCGGCGAGCGTGTCTGCGCCTTCGTCGTCCCCCGGCAACCGGCCCCCTCGGCGCTGAAACTCAAGCGCTATTTGCTGGACCACGGGTTGGCTCAATTCAAGGTTCCCGACCGCATCGAACTGGTGGACGCCTTTCCCCAAACCGGCATTGGAAAAATCAGCAAAAAGGACCTTCGCCAGCACCTCCGGCAAAGCCTGGAGGTCCACGCGTGACACCCCGTGCCGACCAGTGGACCAGGGCCTATCGCCTGACCCCCAAGCCCCGTTTGCGCTTGGTGTGCTTCGCCCATGCCGGTGGGAGCGCCAGCTTCTTCCGCTCCTGGCTCGACGCCCTCCCCGCAGAGGTCGACCTGTTGGCGGTCCGCTACCCGGGTCGCGAGGATCGCTTCAACGAAGGGTGCCTCACCGACATGGCGTCCCTTGCGGAGGGCGCCAGCCGCGCTGTGCGGGACCTGTCCGACGCGCCCCTTGCCCTGTTCGGTCACAGTCTCGGCGCGGCGCTGGCCTATGAAACGGCCCTGCGGTTGGAGCGAAGCGGCATTCCCCTTGCGCAGCTCTTCGTTTCCGCCCATCCCGCGCCACACCTGCAACGGGGCGGAACCCTGCACCTTGGAGACGATGACGCGCTGCTGCGGGACATCCGCCGACAGGGTGGCCCGGGCAATGGGCTGTTGGACGACAGCGAGATGAGGGCCATGTTCCTGCCCATTGCACGCGCCGATTATCAGGTGATCGAGACCTATCGACCACGGGAAACCATCCCCTTGCGCTGCCCCATCGGTCTGCTCCTGGGCGAAACAGACACCGAAGTCTCTGAACCCGAGGCACAGGGGTGGAGACGCGCCAGCCACATGCCCCTTTCCATTCAACGATTCCCCGGAGGCCATTTCTATCTGGTTGAGCAGCGCGCCCGGCTTATCGAATCCCTGCTCACGTCCTGTCAGACAGACGCCGGACCGGGGTCTCCCACCCAGACGCCTTCGCTCGGGTCGGCCCCTGCGGTCGTCTCGCCACCCCTGTTCCCATTCCAGGATTTCACAGGATGAAAAAACCCGAAGACTGTCTCGACCTGCTCGACATCCGTGAAGGCATCGACCAGATCGATCACGACATCATCGCCGCCCTGGGCCGACGCATGGCCTATGTCAAAGCGGCCTCGCGCTTCAAACCGGATCAGGCCAGCATTCCCGCCCCGGACCGGGTCGCCGCGATGTTGCCGGAACGGGCGCGATGGGCCCAGGAAAACGGCCTCTCCCCTCACTTCATCGAAGATCTCTTTTCACGCCTGATCCAATGGTACATCGCCGAACAGGTTGCATATTGGAAACGGGAAAGGGCCGCCTCATGAATCAGATCTCTCCCTTTCACCTGCCGTTTCTGTCTTTGCGAAAAACATTTGAACGCGCCATCGAACGGGCCCGGAAACAGGACCGGGTCATCCTGGCCAGCGCCTCCTTCGCCATTGATCCCCTGGATCCCTTGCGCCTTCTGGAGGGGTGGGACGACGGCGAAACGCCCTTCTTTTATTGGGAGGGCCGGGATCCCGACCTCACCTTCCTCGCCTGGGGATGCACCCTGGACCTCAAGGCCTGGGGAGAGCAGCGATTTACCCAGATCGGGGACAGATGGCGGGCGCTGTGTGAGGACGCCGTGGTCGAGGGCCCCCGCTCCCCTTTCCTCTGCGGGGGGTTCCGCTTTGATCCGAGTGGCCCCCGTGACGGGCATTGGCAAACCTTTGACGATGCCAGCATGATGGTGGCCAATGTGACGGTCCTCCGCCAAGGGGAGGATCACCAGATCCTCTGTCAACATCTGGTCTCCGACGCGGATGACCCGATCGCCCTGGCCGCGCACTACACGGCAACCCTCCTCCGCCTGCATCGGCTGCCCCGATCCCTGCCCCAGGCCCTGCCCCAGACCCTGCCCCAAGGCCCGACACCGCCTCCCATATCCGAACAGAGGGCGCCCGGCGAGACTGTGCCCCTCCTCCAAGACAGGGAAGACGCGGACCGCCTGGGTTGGGAGGAAAAGGTCGAAGACGCGGTCCGGCATATCCGCGCTGGACACTTCGAGAAGGTGGTCCTGGCCCGCGCCCAAGTCCAGGCCACGGGGGAGGTCGCCCCCTGGCACGTCATCGGGCATTTGCGTCAACACCAGGGCGATACCCATCTGTTTGCCTGTCGTCGCGGACATTTCTGCTTCCTCGGGTCCACGCCAGAGCGCCTGGCCAGTCTCGGGAACGGCCATTTAAGAACCCATGCGCTGGCGGGCACCATCGCCCGTGGGACAAGTCCTGCGGAAGACACCCAACTGGGTCAGGCCTTGCTCGACAGCTCCAAGGACAGGCATGAACATTCCCTGGTCGTGGACGCTGTCCGAACGGCATTGCGCCCCCTGTGCAGGGATCTGGAGATCCCGGGGGAACCGGTTTTGAAGCGCCTTCCCCGGGTACAGCATTTGAATACGACGGTGCGGGGGCGGCCGCTCGATGGCGTCGGTCTTATGGACCTTCTTCAAGCCTTGCATCCCACACCCGCAGTGGGCGGGCATCCACGCGTCGAGGCCATGGAGTACATTCGCCAACACGAGAACCTGGACCGCGGCTGGTATGCGGCACCCGTGGGGTGGCTCGACGGCGCGGGCGACGGCGACTTCCTTGTCGCCCTGCGGTCCGCCTTGGTCGGTAAAGGAGAAGGGCGCTTGTTTGCCGGTTGCGGATTGGTTGGGGAGTCACACCCCGCTCACGAATACCGTGAGACCCGCATGAAGGTCCGAACCATGGACATGGCATTGCGCACCCTCGGCGCGACGGCGCCCGTTTAGATTATATACGTATACTCTGTCTCCTGGAAAAACCGGAAAACGCGGGGCTTTGCCCCGCTCCCCCCCTCTTTGGCGAGACCGGGGCCTAAGGCCCCGGACCCCCATTTGGGATCAAAGGGTCCGTGACCCTTTGCGGGTCTGGGCAGAGCCCAGAAACGGCGAAGCACTGTTTCCCGATGTTCGAGGAAACGGTGTATAGAATATCCCGTGAACCGGGAAAACGGGCTCATGGCGGCCTGTCCTCCAACCGATCGAGGATGCGGTCCAGATCGGCGGTGAAAAGGTCCAGGGGCGGCTCCCCTCCGGAGACGAGGGTCAGGTGATCCTCGGGCCCGGCGGTTTCCCTCAGGCGGGTCAGCAGTCGACCGAGCCGCTCGGCCAGTTTGGCGCGGGCGGCGAGGTCCAGGGTGGCGACGACGGCCCCCGGGATGGCGAGCACCAGGGCGGCGATGGCGATGGGGTCTCCGCGCCGGATCCCCGCGCTTGCGGGACGGGGCAAGCGCTCCGGCGGGGTACCCAACACCTCTTCCAGGACCGCCACGACATCGGCGGCGAGGCGTTCGGCCTGGGGGCCGGAAATATGCAGCCTGGCGGTCATGACGCCCCCCTTCCCAGTTCCTCCCGCAGGGCGCGAACATCGGCGACGCCTTGGGTATCCCCGATCTTGGCGAAAGCCGCCTCCGCCCCGTCGAACACACCCGCCGCCTCCTCGGTCGCGCCCACTGCGGCCAAAACCTGGCCGAATACCGCCCCGACGGCGCCAATGGCATCCACGCGCCCGAGTTTCAGGAACAGGGTGAAGCTCTCCCCCAGTTCCTCCAGGATTGTCTGGGCGGTCTCTTCCGTCAGCCCGTCCCCCTTGAGGCGGATCATCACGCAGGAATACCGGATATGGGCCAGGCTGTCGGCATCGTTCAGATGCTGGGCAACGGGCAGACGATCTTCCAGATGGATCCGAAGGGCCTCCTCCGTCTCTCCCCGCGTCGTCAGGATCTCCGCGATCTTCCCCAGCGTCGCAACGCGCGACCGCAGGTCTCCCAGACGGTCAAAGACGGGAAGAATTTCCGTCCTCCAAAGGCGAAGGGCCTCCTCCGTCTCTCCCCGCATCGTCAGGATGTCCGCGATATACCCCATCGTCACAGCGCGCGACCGCACCTCTCCCAGACGCTCGTAGACGGGAAGTTGCTCCTCCCGATAGATCCGAAGGGCCTCCTCCGTCTCTCCCCGCGTCGTCAGGATGTCCGCGATCTTCCCCATCGTCACAGCGCGCGACCGCAGGTCTCCCAGACGCTCGTAGACGGGAAGTTGCTCCTCCCGACGGATCCGAAGCGCCTCCTCCGTCTCTCCCCGCCTCGTCAGGATGTCCGCGATATCCCCCATCGTCACAGCGCGCGACCGCACATCTCCCAGACGCTCGTAGACGGGAAGTTCCTCCTCCCGACGGATCCGAAGCGCCTCCTCCGTCTCTCCCCGCATCGTCAGGATGTCCGCGATCTTCCCCATCGTCACAGCGCGCTCCCGCAGGTCTCCCAGACGCTCGTAGACGGGAAGTTCCTCCTCCCGACGGATCCGAAGCGCCTCCTCCGTCTCTCCCCGCCTCGTCAGGATGTCCGCGATCCGACCCATCGTCACAGCGCGCGACCGCAGGTCTCCCAGACGGTCAAAGATGGGAAGAATCTCTATCCTCCAAAGGCGAAGCGCCTCCTCCGTCTCTCCCCGCCTCGTCAGGATGTCCGCGATCGTCCCCATCGTCACAGCGCGCGACAACTCGTCTCCCAGCACGTCGAACCGCTCCAGTGCCGCCCGCAGGAGCGCTTCCGCCGCCGCCGGGTCGCCCCCCTGGAGCAACCGGGACGCCCGATCGAACAGCACCGCCGCGTCGGTGCGTGGATCCCCGCCCGCCAGGGAGGCCGCCCGGGCCAGGAGCGCGTCCTGCCCGGCCCCATCGCCAAGCCGCCCGGCACAGGCCGCGCCGGTCCGCAACAGGGACAGGGCGGGAGGGCTGTCCAGGCGCTCCAGCAGCGCCAACGCCTCCTGGACCAGGCCCCAGGCCGCCTCGGCCATGTGGGCCCGGTGGTACAGATAGGCACTGCCCGCGCCCGCCGCCGCGTTGACGATCTCCGGCGGGCCACCGGCGAGCAGCGCCAGGCGGGCCAGTTCGACGGCGCGGGGATGGGCGGGGAGATCGCCCTCCCCATCGGACCAAGCCGAATAGAGCGGCCCCACCACCGCCTTCGCCAGATGCACCCGGTCCTCCGGCGACAGCGCCTCGGCCAGGGGCCGCGCCAGGGGATTGACGCCCGTGTCCATGCCCCCCTGTACACCCCCATGGCGATCCAGCAGCCCCAGGCCCAGGAGCCGGGAGAGCGCGCGCCCCGCCTCGCCGACGCTGGCCGCCCGGCCCGCGGCCTCCAGGACCGCCTCCGGCACCGGCAGGGAAAACAGCGTCGCCGCCTGGAACAGGCGGGCCTCCGTCGGGGTCACCCTCTCCCGGAAGGCGCGCAGGGACACCCGCCGGAAAAACTCCTGAGCGGCGCTTTCCTCCTCCGGCACCTCCCCGCTCTCCAGGTAGCCTTCCACCGCCCGCACCGCTCCCTCGGCCGCGGCCAGGGCCGTCGCCCGGTCGGCGATCTCCAGAAGGGGGCGGGTCAGGATTTCCTGCAGGCCCGGATTGCCCCCGGCGGCCGCCCGGATCCGCCCTTCCAGCCGGTCCAGCTCCGGGTCATCGCCGGGGGCCCGTTCCCGTCCGCTCAGGCGGGCCGCCGTGCGCATCTGCTTGGTCCGTTGGGCCTCGTCCATGGGCGGCAGCGCCACCACCGCCAGACAGGCGGCGAGGTCATGGCCCCGCGCATCGCTCAGGGCGAAAACATAGCGGCTGGTGATCAGCAGGCGCGATTTCGTGGCGCCCCCGGCATCCCGGAAGGCGCCGACAATGGACGCCATCACCGCCGCGTCCTCCGGTGTTTTAAAGGGTGTCGCCGCCTCCCCCCGCCGGGGCTCGGCCAGACACCGCTCCAGATCGTCGACGATCAGCAGAAGGGGCCGGGTCCCGCCGTGGCCCGAGAAGGCCCCCTTCACCATCTCCTGAAGCACCCGCTTCAGGGCGGAGGGATCGTCGAGGATCGCCTTCTCGTGCGCCTCCAGGGCGGCCTGTTGCACCCCCTCGGGCAGGGCGTCGACCAGCCCCAGGAACACCGAATGGGCATCGTAGCGGTCGAACACCACCACGACGTCGTGGCCGTCCAGCCGGTTGGCGATGCGTTCGGCCAAACTGGACTTGCCCAGGTTTCCCATACCCTGGAGAAGCACCCCAGCCGCTCCCCCGGCCCAGGCCCGCAGCGCCGCCTGGATCGACCGCCGGCGGCCTACGAACCGCTCGGGCGGGGCCACGGGGACCCGCTCGCCCAGTTTGTCCAGATAGACCCGATCCCGCCGGGGCCGGAAGGGGCGGGTCGGACAGGAAGGATCACAGAGGGCCCCGCCGCCGCCCGGCCCCAGCCAGACCCGCGCCAGATGCCAGTGGCCCCCCCGCTCGGGGTTGGCCCGGTGGTCGGCCAGGACAGCCCGCCGGGCCGTCGCCGCGGCATGGACCACGCTCCGCCCCCCCGCCAGTTCCCCATAGAACTCTGCGGCAAAGCGGATCGCCGTATCGTCCTGGACCGACCCGTCCCAGCCCAGGACATTGGGCACCCCGGACTGGACCATCGCCTGGACGAGGGAGCCCGCGTCGCCATCGGCCTGTTCCGCCGTCCGGCAGGCCGACAGGAAAACCAGCCCCGGCAGGTGCCCCTGATCCCCCAGCGCCTCGCACAGCCGATCGGCGTCCACCCGGTCGAGCCCGCCCTCGGGGGTCTCCAGGGCCAGGAAGGGTCCCCGCTTGTCCAGGTCGCCATGCCCGGTCAGGTGCAGCACGTCCCAGCGGGAGGATTGCTTCAAGCGCAGCCGCAAGCCGTCGAGACTGCCGCTCTCCTCGACCGCAAGATGGGCGCCCAGGCCATGGGTGGCGTCGAGGAAGGCGATTTCCTCCCGTTCGTGGTCGAGGACATGTTGTCCCTCCACCTCGGCGGCCATGAACAGGGCGGCGATATCGCCGTGAACCGGCGCCTCGGCCTCGGTCGTCCCGCCGAGACGGCGGGCAACGAGGAAGGGACGCCGCGCGTCCTCCGCCAGCAACAGTCCATCGGGGGCCAGCACCTCCCAGGGCACATCCAGCAGGGCCCGTGCGCCCCCGTCCGGTCGACCCGAGGCGCGGATCTCCAGAGCGATGGGCCCGACGCTGCGCTGGATGCAGCGGTCCAGCCAGAGGTCGCCCCCGTTCAGAAAATCGGCGATCTCCCGGCCAAGGGACGACAGGGTATCGGGCTGGCGCGTCCGCACCGCCGCCTCATAGGCCCGGGCCCAGGCGTCAAGGCGGGCGACACCCTCCGGACCGAGGGGCTTGCGAACCGTCCCCCCTCCCGGCGCGGCGTCCGTACAGACGAGGTCGCCGCCGCTTAGCCCGATACGCAAATCCGCCATGCCCAGTCCCCCAACAGAGATACCCCAGGCCTGCCCGGGCTATCATTATGGAGCTATCCTAAAGGGGTTTTCCGATCGGGAACAGCCGAAAGGAGGAAGACCGATAAACAATCGCCCTTATGGTGTTGTTTGCCCGCTATGGACGACGTTCGGTCCCGGTACCGCACAACATAACCGGTCCCCCTTATCCGGGACCTCCTCACTCTTTCGGAGGGCCTCGATGGGCGTCCTTTTCCTCCGGCATCCGATAGACTTCGTGGCAACTGTCACAAACAGCCGCATAGGCCCCATAGGCCGATGGGAGGGCCTCCGCGCCCTGCCCGGCAGCCTCGGCCATGGCCCGGGCCGCCGTTTCAAGGGCACCCAAGCGGGCTTCAAAATCGGCCCGGTTCTCGAACAGGGCCGGGCGTGTCGCGGATCCGGTGGTCGATCCATCCGGGAACAGGCTTGGCAACTGCGGTGTCACGGCCAGCACCCGGTCGACCGCAGCGCGCACCGCAGCCCCGTCGAAGGGAGCACCCTGTTGAACCATGGCGCGGGGAATCTTTGTTGCCTTGATCAACTCCACCATCAGCTTTTGCCGGGTTTCAACCACAGTGTCTGCCGCAGCGAAACCAGCACCAAGGAGCAAGCTGGCCAAAAGATTGAACAAAAACAGCAAGCGGATTCTCATCGGTCTACTCCGAAATAGGAAAAACAGCGGTCATCATGCGCGGTCCGGCACCAACGGGGACGAGCCGCGCGGCTCCGGTTTCAAAATCGAGGATCGACAGGCTGTCCGAGAACCAATTGGCCACCACGGCCAAGCCCGGTCCCGGAAGAGTCCCCGGAAGGAAAACAACCCCCTCCGGATACTCTCCAACGGCAAGGGTTCCGCTCACGGTCAGGGTTTGCCGGTCAATGATCGACAGACGCCCGATCTGCTGGTCGGTGACGAAAACCCGGTCGCCCGTGGGATCGACGGCCACGCCATAGGGCATCCCCCCAAGGTCGACCCGGCCCACCTCCTTCCGCGCCATCGTATCGACCACCGACAGATCACCGCCTTGGACATTGGCGACATAGAGCCACGCCCCATCGGGCGACAGAGCCGCGGCGAAGGGGGCTCGGCCAACCGGAATCCGCGCCACAACCACCAAGCGCCCCAGATCGACCACGGACAGATCATTGCTTTCCCGGTTCACAACATAGGCCAAACCGGGTCCGAATCCGGGTCCAGGCCCCCGCGCCCACGCCCGGTCCAGGACGATGGCCGAGGGTGACTGCCCCACGGGAATGTGCTCCACCCGACCGCTGGCCAGGGTCACAACCGCGAGCCGATCCGCGCTCCAGTCGGTTGCCAGCAAGCGCCCGTCATCCGTCAGGGCCAAGCCAAACGGTTGCCCTCCCAAAGCGATGGACCGCGCCACCCGCCAGGAGGCGAGATCAACGACAGTGATACGGCCCAACTCCGGATGACTGACATAGGCCCACCGTCCCGCACCATCTGCGGTGATCCCCGCAGGGGAAGGATCCAGGGCCAAGCGGTTCGTGGTCTGGCCATCGGCCGTAACAGCAGAAAGGAGCGCGGCCCCCTGACTGACCACCAGAATAGCGGGCTCCGCCGCCCTGGCCGAAGTCCCGGGGCAAGCCAGGACCAGAGCCAGAGCCAGGACCAGAAGGGAACCCATCGCTTTCACCGAAGGGCTCATTCGAAATGGGCCTTCAACCCCTCCAACCCCTGGGAGAGGAAGGTTGTCATGGCGCGGACGGCCGCCTCGTCGTTCAAATCCTCTGCCGGTTCGTTGGTGGTATCGCCCCGGTAGAAGCGCCCCTCCCAATCCACATGGCAGGTTGGGCCGGGATCGGGGCGGGAGACGACCATCTTGGCGGTGTAGAAACTGACCGGAAGCGCCTTGAGGTTCTCCTCGGACAAGCGGTAGGAAATCGCCTGCCTTGCGCCGTCGACGTTATCCAACCGCTCGGTCACGGTCTCGCCGTTGGCCAGGGTCAGGACCCGTGTCGCTCCCCGTTCGCTGGCTCCAGAAGCCTCCACCGCCGTGATGCCCGGATGCCAACTCCCAATCGAACCGAAATCGAGCAAGGTTGACCAGACGAGTTCGCAGGGCGTTGCAATATCGATGCTTTCGTCCACCTTCTGGGGCGTTGGCCCGTGGGCCGAAGACACCCCCGGAAGGAGAACGGAACAGGCGACACAAGCGGGCAGGATGAGAGATTTGAACATGGGGAGCCTTCTCTTTTTTAGGACAGCAACCAAGGAACCGCCGCGAACCGAGCAGCGGCTAAAAAACGCCCAAAGATGGGCCAGCAAGGCGGCAGCCAGAGCCACGCCGCCCAGAACGGGAGACAGGTCGACGACAGCGACCACGGTGCGGGGCTGCGTGAAACGAAGAATGGCCGCTTCCAGGTCATCACCCCGGTCCAGGCCCGCGTAGCCGAGCCCCAGGCCTGCGCTCAATTCCAGGAGATAGCCTTCCCGGACCTCAGTCAGGTGCTCGGTACCCGCCGGCATATTTCCGAAGGGGTTGTTGCGAGGATGGAAACCCGGGCGGGATTCCGCATCGGGAGGGGGAGGCCCCCTGCGGGCTTCCTGGGGAACACCGGTCATGGCATAGGCCCCGACCTCCCGCCCCCGCTCATCGAACTTGGGAATGGGGACAGGCCGGGATCCCCCCACGCCGACCACCAGCCCCCCAACGGCCCCCACCTCCCCCCGGAACGGCGGGCCACCCGTCCAGGGCAGCGGAGGGGCCTCCTGCCCATCGGTCAGGAACACCAGATCGTAGTCCCGCCCCGCGCCGGTCATCAGGGCATTATGCAGACCGCTCGCCACGCGGCTGTCCCCTTCCCAGGCCATCCGCCAATCCAGCGCGGCAATCGCCCTGGAAAGCGCAGCGTAGGACGCCTGGACATCCGTGGGTTCGAACAGAACGAAGGACCGACGCTCCGTAAAAATCGACAGCCCCACCCGGGACCCGGGAGGCAAGCGGCCAATCAGGGCGGGCAGCCGGCGTCGAAGCATGGTCAGGCGGCTTTCCGGGACTCCGTTGTGGATCTGGTCCCGGGCCATCATGCTGCGGGTCACATCCACCACCAGCATCAGGTTCCGCGCCTCCCATCCGCGCCGGACAGTCGGTTGGGTCGCGGCCAGAACCGCCGCGCAGACGGCAACCAGCAGCAGAAGAAAGCGGGGCGTCCCAATCACCCTCATGGCAGCCCCTCCGGCATCCCCGGCAGTTCCGTCCAAAGGGACTTCGGCTGGGTCCGGGGCTCCGCCTCGTCCGCGCCGGTCGTCTCGCTCCTGGGGAAATCACGCACCAGCCGCATGGCCAGATCGAGGTTCACCTTGGTCGGAACATCGTTCGGACGCAGGGCGAGCGACCGCCGATAGGCCTCCTTGGCGAGCCGCACCTGGGGCACGCTCTCGTCCAGGTTCCCGTCCTCCATCCCACGAAAGGCCGCCTTGAGGCGCGCATCTCCCAAGTCTCGGAAAAAGGCTGCGACCAGAGCGGGGGCCCCCGTCCGGGTGATCGGTTCGACCAGGGCCTCGGCCTCGTCAAGGCGATCGCGTTCCAGCAGGAACCGGGCACGGGCCCGCAGGACTGCAGGCGCGTCCCCTTCCCCCGCCGGCAAGTCCCGCCCGGCGGCAAGCCCCTGCATCCGCTTGGCATCCAGCCCCGCCTGGACCGCCCCGCCCCCCCAAAAGAGGACACCGGCCAAGGCCACCCCCAGAAGCGACAGCAACCCGGCCTCCAGAACCACACCGGATCGGTTCACCAGCCCGTGCGCCAGCCTCTTCCCGAAAGATGCCCCCCTCATCGCCCCGCCTCCCTATGCCGGATGGGTGGTAGCGGCCCCTTCGGATCGAGGAGGGACCGCTCCAACAGAACGGCAGCGCCGAGCAAGGCCAGGCAGAGGGCGGCGACGGCATAACAGACCGGCGCGAGGGGGCGGCGCGGCGTGATATCCACATAGTGAATGGGGCGGGATTCGATCCGATCAATCTCGGCGATGGCATCCTTGACCGCCTCGGGGCTGTCCGCTTCCCAAGCCCGGTAGGGCACGCCAAGGGATTGGAGCAGAAGGTGGAGATGCCGTTCCGGTCGCGCCCGGGGGGTATCCTCGGCCCCCTCCTCCGGCTTTTCCTCAAGGCCGTGGCTCCCCTTCGAGCGAATATAGAGCCAATAGAGGGGAACCGGATCGCGCTTCACGGCCTTGCGCAAGGTTTCCTGCACCTCCCGCCCGACCACCCCGGCACCATCGGAGACCAGGATCAAGGCCCGGGACTCTCCCCCCCCTTGGCCGGAGAACATATCGAAGCCCAGGATCAACCCCCGCCCCACATCCGTGCGGGCCAGACCCGGTTCATCCGTGGCCGCCACCGCAGACCGAACCGCTTCCAAATGCCCGGTGATCGGCATGACCATCATGGGTGTGGTGGAAAAGGCCGCGACGCCAATCCGATCCCGGGGCCGTCGCTCCAGGAAATCAAGCACCAGACGCTTGGCAACTGCGGCCTTGGACTCCTCCGACCCGTCGGGGTGCCGGTTGGCGAAGGTATTGTCCATGCTCGATGACCGGTCGAAGAGGAAAACGAGGCTTGCTCCCTTGCCCTGCCGGAGGGTTCTGCTCTCCGGCCCATGGGGCCCCGCCAGCCCGAGAACCAGCGCTGCCAGGGCCAGGAATGCCGCACCGCGCAGCAGGATGCCCATCCCCTTGGACAGGGAATCGCCCGGCACCGCGCCCAACCAGGGGTGGGAAACGGTACGCTCCAACCGCGCCCAGACGGGCAGAAGAAGCAAAGGCAGCAACAGGAAGGCCAAGGGCTGCTCAACGGTGATCATGGGCGCCTCCGTTCCGCAACCGCGAGGGATCGGGCGAAGCTGCGGAGCCCCCCGTTCGAAACAAGACTCTCGGATATTTTATATATCTCACGCAGGCCCGCTTCGCGGGCCGCTCCGATGGGGCGGGCAGCGCCCGGCGGCCGGTCGGGCGCTTGCTCCGGGTTTGGACTTCGTCCCGCTCCCTCCGCTGTATTACTGAATATCTCACGCAGGCCCGCTTCGCGGGCCGCTCCGATGGGGCGGGCTGCGCCCGGCGGCCGGTCGGCCGCTTGCTTCGGGTTTGGACTTCGTCCCGCTCCCTCCGCTGTCCCCTCGTTCATCGCCCCATAAATCAAGGCCCGGGAAGCTTGGTGGAACGCCCGGATATCCTCTTCCAAGGCAGAGAACTCGGGATGCGCGGACAGAAAGGAAGAAATATCGTCCGCCAACATCCGCCGCCCCAAGGTCTCGTCGAAGGCGCGATGGAGAAGTACGCAGGCCGCGCGCGGGGCAAGCGGCGCCCCCCGCCGCCAACGCCCCCCTTTCAGCGCGCGCGCGGCCTGACTGAAGGGCCGGGAAAGGCGGGTGAAAGGCCAAATCCCCCGGTGCCAGAGCAAACCCAAAAGGGCAACCAGTGCAAGACCTCCCGCCGCACCGGTCCGCCGCACCAAGGGCGCGGGATCAATGTCCTCCAGCGGGGGTGCGGAGGCCATGGCCTCAGGCTTGGAAGGGGCCAGAATCTCCCGGAGAGGCGATGTCACGAAAGTCCAGGACGGAATCTCCACCTGCCAAGGGCCTCCCTCCCCAGAAAAGGACAGCGGCAGGGGCGGAATGGTCAGGCGTTTGGGTTCCAGCGGTGCATAGAAGGTCTGGTAGGTGAGCGTGACCCGGTAGAGGGATTGCCCCTCCTCCTCGCCCGCTTTCATGACCTCAACGGCCCGCAGGTCCAGCCAATACGCCAAGGCCCCGGGATGGGGCAGGCTGGCAGGATCCGGCGCCCCGTCTCCATCAACGGCAATCCACGCCCGGGCCGTCAGGGTATCCCCGATCCACCAGCCATGCTCCCGGGGAGGCTCAAAGCGGATCTCAGGCTCCGCAGCGACCGCCGCTCGGGCGACCAGAACCCAGACCAGGGCCCCAACCAGGGCCCCAACCAGGGCCAACGCCAGGGCGAATGAGACCACAGCAAGCCCCCTCATGTCCCACCATACCCCGACAGCGCTTCGAACAGGTGGTCCACGTCGATCTGGTCCACGATCTCCACGGGGCTCAGGCCCCGGGCGACGAAACATCCGTCCAGCCTCCTCCGGCGCGCTTCTGCGGCCTCCCGCCAGCGGAGCGCCAGGGCGGGACGCATGAGCACCATCCGACGCCCTCCCCCTTCCAGGTCCTCAAGGGGGAGGAGTCCAAAGCGGGAGGGCGGGGTCTCCAAACCGCTGTCCCGTAGCACGAAGGGATGCAGGTCATGCCCGGCAAGACGGTCAAGCAAGCGCTCCACCTCTGCCATCGGTGCGGCGAAGTCCGAAAGCAGCAGGACAATGGACCGACTCACGGGCACCCTCTCAGCGGCGTCGAGAAACCCGCCCCACCCTTTGCCTTCGGGGGTCACTTCCGCCAGAGCCGCGTCCACCTCCTCGGCGAGGCCCCGCCGCCGGGCGGGTGGCCAAAGAGGGGCGCTCGCCCGGTTACCTCCTCCGACCAACAGGCCGAAGGCGTCCTGAGACCGGGAAACCGCCCTGGCCAAGCCGACGGCCAGACAGCGGGCCATGGCCCAGCGGTCCCCTCTCCCCTGGGCAGCCATGGACCCCGAGGCATCCAGAAGCACAATGATCCGCGCCGCCACTGCAGGACGATAGCGCCGGACCCAGATGGTCTCCGACGGATCGGCAAGGCTCGACCGCACGTCGATCCGGCGAGGATCGGGGTGGTTCAGAAGGGAGACCAGGGAGGTAAACGGTCCTCCCTGGCCTTCCCCCTCCCCCCCATGGGTCCCGGGGCGCACCCCTTGGATCCGCCCTCGGGCCCGGAGAGCAATCATGGAAAACAGATCCTGGTCCAATAGGCCGTCCATCACTTTTCTCACCTCGGTGTCGGCACGACCGCGAAAGCGGCGTCAATCAAGGCAGGGACCAGACTGTCCCGGCGGGCCTCGAAGGCCGGAGCCAGGAAAATGCGATGTCCCATCACCGGGCGAAACACCGCAGCCACATCCTCGGGCACCACATACTCCCGCCCCTCGAGCCAAGCCCGGGTCCGGGCCGCGCGCACCAGGGCCGACACCCCCCTCGGGCTGGCTCCTCCCTGAACAATTCGGTCCATGGGCAAGTTATGGACGGTGAGGCCCTGGCGATCGGGATGGCGCAGGGTCTCCCAGAGACCGAACACGTAATGCTCGATTTCCTCGCCCGCGTGGACCGTCGCTTGGATGGTCTCCGCAACGGTCGCAAGGGCTTGATGATCGATCAGCGCCTCGGGGACGCTCTCCACCAGCAGGTCCGCGTCATGGTACCGCACGTCGAAGGCAAGCCGCCGACGCAGGGCCGGATCCTCCGGTGCGTCGATGGCGATTTCCATGAAGAAGCGATCCCGGGCAGCCGCTGGCAGTTCGAAGGTTTCCTCGCGCTCGACCCGGTTGCGATCGGCGAAGACCTGTAGGTGGGGAAAGGACCAGTCCCGCCGGAACGCGCCAACCCGCCGTTCGGCCATGGCCCGCAGAAGAAGGGAATGGACCTGGGGCCTCGCGCGGTTGATTTCGTTGAAGAAGAAGACGGCGAGACCTTCGCCATGGCGCAACAGGGGACCCGGTTCGATCCGGGGACGCCCATCCTCACCCACATGGGCGGTGTAGACGATGTCGTTGGGCATCAGGTCGATGGTGCCTTCGATCCGCTCGAAGGGACCGCCAAGGGCCCGGGCGAAGGCCCGCAGCAGCGTTGTCTTGCCCACGCCCACGTCCCCTTCCAGGAGCACATGACCCCGGCAGAAAATCGCAATGGTCATCAAACGGACGGCGGCATCCTGGCCGATAACGGCCCTTCCAACCGCCGCTTCCATGACCAGCGCGCGGCGGTGCCAGTCGGCGAGATCTTCGGCGAGGTCAGGGGATGGGGATGAAACCAGTGTCGACATGACCGGGGAGTCCGAACAGAAAGAAGGGGTGAGAGAGAGTGCGAGGGCGGACCCATGGATCAGGGATGGGGAACGAAGCCATTCCTTCAAAAGAGGAACAAAGAGATGTGAACGGCACCCCTTTGCGCTCCACGATCCGCCCTCGCCTTCCTTGACATCCGGATGGCCCGCGTAGGGAGGGGCGGGGGATCCGGATGCCGAGGACTAGGCTCTACTCCGTCGGAATTTTTGCGACGTCGTAGATAAAGGTGCCGGTCTTGACCAAATAGGCGGAGCGTTTGGCATTGCGCTCCTCCATACCCGCGATCGATTCCGCCTGTTTGTTCAATTCCATGGGGTCGTGTTGGGGATCGTATTGGGATCCTTCCACCTTCTCGGGGTAGCCGGGTTTCGGCTCCCAGCAACTCCCTGCCTCCTTGCAGTTGGTCCCGTCATAGGCCAGGGCCGACCCCGCGCCCGCCATCATGAAAACCGCAGCCATCGCCGCCATTGAATATCGTTTCATCCGTTTTTCCTCCATGTCCCGCGCGTCCCTTACTGGCCGCGCTTCCTGTGCCTCCGCCACGCCGCTGGGCGCACGAAGGGATGCTCGCTGATCGGATTCTTTAATCCTTCGAGGCGGTATGGGGCGCCTCATAGGGCTTGAAGGCCGCGCGTTGCTCCGGGGTGAGCCAAGTCGCCGTTTCCGGTGGGCCGGTGTAAAGGTGCCGCACCCAGGACATCGCGAGCAGGATCTCGTCGAGGGTGAGGTTGCCGTATTGAGGCCCCATCTGGCCTTGGGCACCGCCGAAGACGGTCATGAACAGGCCCTTGTCCGTTTTATTGTCCGGATAGGTCCAATAGTCGTCGTTCAAGCCGGGCCCGATTTTCCCCTCCGCCAGATGACCGTGACAGCCGGAGCAGGCGGTCAGAAACAGGTCCTCGGCCTCGGCGAGGGTGGCGGGGTTCTCATTGTAGATGTTCTCGCCGCTTTCCAGGAAAACGCGGACCGCTTCCGTATCCCGCCCCTCGGGCAGGGCGTCATCCAGGTTGAGCGGTTCGCCCGTAACCATGTTGAACATCATGAAGTCGGCGAAGGCGGTGGATAGTCCCCCGGCGGTCATGAAACCGAGAGCCAGTGCCAGAATGAACAAGGACTTTTTCATGTTTTTCTCTTTCCCTCTCGCTTACCACGCACCTCAGGCGCCCTGCGGTAAGGTGGGAATGCCTTCTTCGGCAAGGATGCGGGCGATCTCGTCACGCAATCCCGGAAGGGCAGCGTTGATGTCCTCCAGCAGCGCCGCATCGGTCTTGCGCACGCCAATCGCTTGCTCGTAGTCCAAGGGAATGACCTTGCCGTCCGACCGGGTGATCGGCGTGTCAATCATGGTCATCCGCAAGGGCGCCCGGGAGGATTTGACATAGCGCGCAACATCCGGAGCGAAGGCGATGGCCATGTCGGCCTTGCCGTCGACCACCTCGCTGACCAACTGCCCCGCAGGCACTTGACTGTAGGAATTCCGCCGCGACTTGAAATTGATCAGGGAATAAAGGTAGGCCGCATTGTCTTCCCATTTGCCCGTGTATTTGAGAATGGTCTCTGCCGGAGAATAGAAGCGGATGGCAAAGCGGCTGAGGCGCGTGTTCCGCAGGTCTTCCCAATTGGCCGAAGTGAAGCCGGTCTCCTCGCGACTGACCAGCACGTACCCCGTCCGATACAAGGGCGAGGAGGTGAGCATCCGAGGATCTCCGGCATCGGCGCCCAGGATGACGTCACAAGCGCCCGCATCCAGACCGTCGCGCACCAGGTAGATGGCGAACTTGTCAAGGAAGACGAATTCGGGCGTCCGTCCCATGGCCTTGGCCAAGGCGACGGCGATTTTGTTCTCAAAACCGCTCGCATCTGCCGTCGAATAGGGCGCCTCCTTGGTCGAGGCACAGATCCGCAGATCCGCTGCGGCCATCGCGCTTCCAGTGAGGCTCCAACTGGCCAGGGTCACCCCGGCGGCGGCGAAAATACCTTTGATCAGAGTCTTGGTCGACATGTCGGGTCTCCGGTCCCGGGGCACCCCCTTTTGGATGCTCCGGGACTAAACCAGGGAAAGGAAAAAGGGAGTAAGGTCGGCGCGTCAGCCTTTCGGCGCCCACTCACCGACATTGAGGTCTTCGGTGTAGGGGCTCTTGCCGTCCAGGGAGAAGACCATCACACCGCCCCCCATCTGGGAGTAGTTGGCCAGCTTCTTGAAGGCCCCCACGGCCCCCAATCCTGCAGTGGGATCGGTCAGGTCGAAGACCAGGCCGACGCCGGGCCAGCCGCCGACACCGTAATAGATGGCAATGTATTGGGTGCCATTATGCTCATAGGTCATGGGGTGCCCAATGACGCCGGAGGGCAGCTTGTATTTCCACAGCAGGTTCCCTGTATCGGCGTCCCGGGCTTTGATGAACCCGTCCAGGGTGCCATAGAAGACGACCCCGCCAGCCGTGGTCATCGTCCCGCCCCAGACGGCGAAGCGTTCCATCACTTCCCATTGGTACTTGCCGGTGATGGCGTTATAGGCCTTGACTTGGCCGAGACCCTCGTAGTTCTGACGGTCTCCCTTGGGTCCAGGATACATGTTCAAGGTCGCACCGACGAAGAACTGACCGGCCCGATAGGGCAGCATGAACGGCTCCCAATCCATACAGATGTGGTTGATCCCCATGAAGAAGAGCTTGCGGTCGGGGTCGTAGCTGTCGTGGCCCTGGTTGTGGTACCCCATGGCCGAGGGGCAGATATCGCGGGCCATGTGGTCCATGCGGGTGCCGAATTCCGGATCCCGTTCGGGCAGGCCGGTATCCAGCTTCACTTCCTTCACCCAGTTCACCGTGTCGTCCAGCTTATTGGCCGAGACCAGGGTTCCGTCGGTGCGGTCGAGGGTATAGACGATGCCATTCCGGTCCGGGTGGGTCAGCAGCTTCCGCTCTTTCCCATCCTTGTCCTTCTGCTCGGACAGCATCATGACGTTGACACCCGCGTAATCCCATTCGTCATGGGGCGTCTTCTGGTAACCGAACTTGGCCATACCCGTATCGGCATCCCGACCCCAAATGGTCATGGTCCATTTGTTGTCACCCGGACGCATGGTCTCGTTCCAGGGCGCCGGGTTGCCCGATCCGTAATAGATCAGGTTTTCTTTGGGATCGTAGGCGTACCACCCCCAGTTCGTGCCGCCACCGATCTTCCAGGACTCCCCTTCCCAGGTGGACAGGCCCAGACCTTTCTGTCCGTAATGGGGGTTGGCGATGTTGAAATCGTCGGCAAGACGGATTTGCTCGTCGGGTCCGGTCGCATAGGCCCGCCAGTTCTGCGCCCCGGTTTTCACGTTATAGGAGGTCACATAGCCTCGAACCCCCAACTCGGCGCCCGAAGACCCCACCAGGACGCTATCCTTCACCACATAGGGCGCGATTGTCAGGGTGGACCCGACCTTGATGTCGGAGTTTTCCATGATCCAGCGGACATCGCCCGTCTTCGCGTCCAGGGCGACGACATGGCCGTCAAGCTGGGTCTTTAGGATGAGGGGACCAACCTCGTCATCACCGGGCCAGTAGGCCAGACCCCGGTTGACCACGTCGCAACAAGCCACAGCCCGCGCCGTCGGGCTTTGCTTGGGTTTGTGCTGCCAGAGAATCTTACCCGGGTCGTCCAGAGCCACCGCGAAGGTCGTATTTGGATAGGGGGAGTGGATATACATGATCCCGTCGACCACCAGCGGTGTCCCCTCATGCCCGTGCAGGACACCGGTTGAGAACGACCAGGCGGAGCGCAAGTTCTTGACGTTGTCCTTGTTGATCTGCTCCATTGGGCTGTAGTTGTCCGCGTTATAATCGCGGCCTGTCATTACCCAGTTTTCGTTGCTCTTCGACAGCTCAACAAGTGTGTCATTCGCCAGGGCCGCGCCGCCAGACAGGCCGCCCGCCGCCAGAAGCGCGACAATCGATATTGCGGAACGCATCGACTTCAGAGGTCTCATCGGGTTCCCCCCTATTCATTGTTGTGTTGTGGAACGGCATTTCCGGTGACCAGCCAAGGGCGTGACCCCTTTGGCTGGGGCGAGAAGCTCGCCGTCGGACCGTTTGTTCGAGGCAGATCCCACCACCAAGCCCCGCGCGCCGCCAGAGCACTCCTTCCCGGGTACAATCGGGAAGTATTTCCCGAGAAATTCCCGGCACTTTTCCTCAACAGCTGTACGACAGCCCGAAGTCAACGACTTACCGCACCGCGCAACGACCAAATTTCGCGTTGCACAAGAAGATCTCGGCGCCAAAACGCCGACTTATTGACTAGTAGAAAGCGAGTCATTTCATAGGATACTTCGAAGAAGCCTCCCCGAAACAGGGGATGGTTATTCGGCACTGGAGGATGAGGCGATGCAGATCACGGGACCTATCCCGATCGACGCCAAGGCGTTGGACCAGGGCCGCTGGCGAATTTCCCCCTCTTTCCGGACACGGGTCATCCTGGCCTTGGTCGCCTTCGGGCTCGTAACCTGGTCTGTGGTGGCAGGAGGGCTCATCCTGAATGCCCGCAACGCGGTGCAGGAGGAGGTTCAATCTTCTTTTTCCGTCGTCGCCCGCTATGTCCAGGCCCGAAAAATGGAGATCGAGGACCTCGGGCTGATGGTCGGCGCCGCCGAGGATCTTCGTCTCGACTCAGAAAACGCACGCCATGTCCGCGCCCTGGTCCTATCCGATGGCGGTCCACCCCATGTCCAAGACATTCGACCGCCTGAAGAAGAGGATGAGGATGCCCCCCCGAGGTGGTTCCTCGCCCTTCTGGAAACACCCCCCTTTCAGAAAACCATCGACATTTCACCACCCAACGGGGTGCCGTTTTCCGTGATCATCGAAAGCATGGCCTATGACGAAATCTCGGAGGTCTGGCAGGATTTTCGTCTGATCGTCCCTGTGACCATCGGCCATACGGTGCTTTTGCTCGGTGTGGCGATTGCCGCCATCAACCGAATCTTCTCTCGGATCACCTTGATCTCCCACGGGATTGGCCAATTGGAAGCGGGGAACCTGAGCCATCGGTTGGCCATGACCGATATCCCCGAACTCGCGTCCGTGACCGATCAGGTCAACAAGCTGGCGGATCGATTACGCGCCAAGGAGGCGGAAAATCGAGAGATCAGCCGCCACCTCCTGACCGTGCAGGACAACGAACGCCGCCAGGTGGCCCATGACCTGCACGACGAACTTGGCCCCTACCTTTTTGGGCTTGGGGCCGCCGCGCGCCAGCTTGCCGCCCAAGGTGCCGGGGTCGAGACGGCGGCAGGTGGTCCCGACCTGAAAACCATTCACGAAGCCACGGAAACCATTACGGAAATCACCCAAACCGTACAGGCTCGGGTCCGCAAACTCTTGACGGCCCTGCGGCCCATGTCGGTGGGAGAAGTTCCCCTGGCCGAGCTGTTGAACGATGTCACCCTAAAAATGAACCGCCTCGCCAAGGACGCAGAGATCCAATTGGATGCCAGGACCGGACCCGCAACCTACGGCGAAACCGTAGATCTGACCGTCTATCGGTTCACCCAGGAAAGCATCGTCAACGCCTTGAAACATGGGGGGGCCACCCAGGTGAGAATCGAACTCGAGGAAATCACCCTCGATCACAAACAACGGATCCGCGTTAAAGTCAGCGATAACGGCTCCGGAGTGCATATGGATGGGCCGGGTGACGGATATGGGTTGACCGGTATCGCGGAAAGGGTGCGCGTTCTAGGCGGAACCTGGCACCCGCCCACGCCCGCTGCGGACCGAACCATCACCAGCATCCTCATCCCGATCGAAGCAGACGTCAAAACACCGAATAGAGGTCCGAAAGTGTCCCCATGACAAAAGTCCTGCTCATCGACAACCATCCCATTGTGCTTCAGGGCTTCCAGCGGTTGATCGAGACTGATCCCCCTCCGGTCATCCTGTCCGCCTCCACCTTCCTTGAAGCCTTCATGCTGTACCGGCGGGAGCATCCGGACATCCTGATCGTCGACCTGTCGATGGCCGGTCGCTCCCTTTCGGGATTGACCTTCATTGCCCGCATGCGAAAGGTTGACCGCCGGGTTCCCCTTCTCGTCTTCAGCATGCACGCTGACCCATTGATCGTTCGGCGCGCCCTGGCCAGGGGCGCCAACGGCTATGTTCATAAGGACGCGAAACCCGAGGAAATACGCGCAGCCTTCGAAGCCGTGCGAGAAGGACGCCGCTTCATCGCCAGCGATTTGGCCTTCGATTTAGCCCTTTCGACGGAGACCCCGAGCGCTCAGGGCACCCGCCAGGACTTCACGAACCGGGAACGACAGGTCCTTGGTCTGCTGGCTGGGGGAAAATCCTATGGCGAAATCGCAGATGACCTGGGCCTCAGCTATAAGACAATTGCCAATGTCTCTTCTATTCTGAAATCAAAGTTGGACGCGGAAACACTCCCGGACCTGATTTACAAAGCCGTCCAAAGGTCCAAAGAAATCACGTCCTGACCTTGACACGGCATACGGCAGTCGGGGCTTTGCCCCGTCCCCCACTGGGGCCGAAAGGCCCCAGACCCCGGGCCATTATCTAAAAAAGAAAAAAGGAGGTTTGGGCGATTGCCCCAACCCGTCGCCTGTGAAAAGGGAGCTGCTTGTCGCTTCAAGGAGAGGCTTGGAGCGCTTTTTTCATTCCGAGAGGAAGGCAACGGAGGAAAATCCCGCAATGCCAGTGCGTTTGAGCACCGACACCGAAATCAAAGGTTTCCGTCATGGCTTTTGGGTTGCTCTCTGAGAGCCAAGCCGCTTCCCCCCAATAAATGAGGAGAGGCAAGCGTCATACCCGTTGACAGGCGTTCCGAAAGCATAAAATATACAGGTTCAGACAGGTTTAACATACAGGCTTGATCACGTTGACATTGAGCGACAAATTCGAGATCGGAACCGGGAAGCCGGAGAAGATCGCGCGCATTCTAGAACAAGAGATTCGCTCTGGGCTGCTGGCTCTCGGTGATCAGTTGGAGAGTGAAAGCGCGTTGGGCCGTCGGTTTGCGGTCAGCCGGGCGACCGTGAGGAAGAGCCTCAGCCAACTCGTACAGCGCGGCCTCATCAAGACAAGTGTTGGTATCGGATCCTTCGTCACGTTTGACGGCAATGTGGTCGCAGACGAGGCGGGTTGGACCAAAGCACTTCGGAAAGCTGGCGCAAATGCACTGACACGCACACTGCGCCTCGAAATTGTCGAGGATGAGGATCTGGCGCAAAAACTCGGCCTCGAAAGCTACGAATTCGTGGCTCTCGACAGGGCACGGACCGACGCAAGCGATGGGCACGCCATTTCGATCGAACGGTCGCGTATTCCGATGATGCCCGAAATCGAAAATTTACCGGTGCGCGGCCTCAGGGATGGATCGCTTCATTCCTCATTACGCGAGGCCGGTCTTGTGCCCGATCATGGCGAGGAATGGATCGACGTGGTGCCGCTTGGCGCCGATGACGCCGAGGCGATGCGGTGTTCGCCTGGAACGATGTTTCTGCGCACCTGTCGGGTGATCCGCACCGCAGACGGCCGCGTGATGGAACACATTACCAGCCTTCTTAACCCCACCCATTTCGCATTGCATCGGAAATTCTGAATGACTGTCGACGATACCACATTCGATCGCGCACTCGGGGCGCTTATGGGAGGTGCATTGGGTGACGCGCTCGGCATGCCGACGCAGCTGATCTCGGCTCTCGACATCCGGCGCACCTACGGCTACGTCGACGACTTTGTCACGCCGACCGACGATCACCCGGTATCGCGGGGCCAGCCTGCCGGCATGATCACGGATGACACGGAGCAGACGCTTCTTCTGTCTCATCAGATGCTTGCCGGGGGTGATCAGTTCGATCATGTCGCCTGGGTTGACCGGCTGCTAACCTGGGAGGCCGACGTTAAGGCGCGCGGCAGCTACGATTTGCTCGGCCCGTCGACCAAACGGGCCATTGATCTCATCCGGGCCGGGACGCCCGCCGAAGACGCCGGGCGCGAGGGCACGACGAACGGCGCTGCGATGCGTATTGCCCCGGTCGGGATCTCGATGCCCGTCGATCCACTCGACCGGTTGGTCGCAAAGGTTGCAGAGACCTGTGCGGCGACCCACTCGACCACCGTCGCCATCTCCTCAGCTGCGGCGGTCGCCGCTGCGGTGAGTGCGGCGCTCGACGGCGCAACCTGGAAGGACGCCGCAGAACGCGGTATCGATGCCGCCAAGGCCGCGCGGGGCGCAGGGACCTGGACCGCAGCGCCGGACATGGCCGCCCGCATTGTCTGGGCCCGTGATCTTGTTAACGGTCGGTCGGAGAAGGACGCAATTGCTGCCATTGTCGATCTTGTCGGAACATCGGTCGCCTCCCAGGAAGCCATTCCAGCGGCCTTCGCCGTCGTGGTGGCGGCGCAAGGCGATCCGTGGCGTGCGGCCGTTATTGCCGCAAACCTCGGCGGAGATACCGACACGATCGGCGCGATCGCGGCGACCATGGCAGGCGCGGCAAGTGGCTTCGCAAAGCTGCCATCCGGCCGGATCGATGAACTGCGCGGCATTGACCTTGACGAGGTGAAGCGCCTCGCGCGCGGTCTGCTTGACCTACGCCGCACCGCTGAACAGGAAAGTCGCTGATGGCGCCCCGCCTCATCCATCTCGGCGGCGCGGTCATGGACTACGTCTATAGCGTTCCCGCCCTCCCCCAACGGGCGGCTGACCTTGCTGCGGTCGGGTTCGAGCGCTTGCCCGGCGGCGCTGTGAACATGATGGTTGCGGCGCGGCGCACGGGACTGCCCACGGCATGCGGCGGCCATCTCGGCAGCGGGGCTGACGGCCAACGACTGAAGCGCTTTCTGACCGGCGAAGGGATCGACATCCTTCTTCCGCCCCTTCAGGATGTTGATAGTGGCAACTGTGTCGTTCTCATCACGCCAGATGCTGAACGCTCTTTTATATCTTGGCCGGGAGCAGAGGCGCGGTCCGACGGGTTCCACGCACTCGCCGGGATGGTGCAGCCTGGGGATATTATCACGGTCAATGGCTATAGTCTCACCTACCCCGGGTGTTGCCCGGCGGTTCTGTCGCTTGTCGAGGACCTCGATGACAGGGTCGAAATCGTCTTCGATCCAACCCCAGTCGTGGGGGACATTCCGGCGGATGCGGTGTCGCGGATCCTGGCGCGCACCACTTGGCTCAGCGCCAATAACCGGGAGATCGCTGTCATTGATCCCGAAACAACGTCGCCCCATGCAGTGCAGCGGGTTCTAGAACGGCGCATGCCCCGCGCGAAGGGGATCGTCATTCGCGACGGCGAGAACGGTGCGCACCTTGTGCTCCGAGGGGGCGCCCCCATCGCGGTGCCCGGCTTCGCCGTCAAGGCGATCGATACCAACGGGGCTGGAGACACGCATGTCGGTGCCTTCATCAGCGCCCTCGCCCGGGGCATGCAACCTCCCATTGCCGTTCGCTATGCCAATGCAGCCTCTGCCATCGCGGTGACGCGGCGCGGTGGGGCAAGCGGGCCAAACCACGAAGAAATCTTGGAATTCCTGTCCCTCGCGGATCAAGAACCGCGAAGAACCGGCGACGTCTCAATGACCTGAGGAGCCTTTCGACGATGGATGGAGGAGATGACAGATGACGCGCACAATGAAAGCAACACTTCTGGGGGCCAGTGCCCTGTTCCTGGCAACGGGTGCATCCGCAGGCGAGGTTCACGTCCTCAACTGGAAGGGGTACGGGGCGGATGAACCGTTCGCCACAAAAGCCTTTGAGGAGAGGACCGGCGACAAGGTCGTGAACGACTTCTTCAACTCTGAACAGGAGATGCTGACAAAGCTGCGCACCAATCCCGGCCTCTACGACGTCGTCATGATCAACGCCGCCTTCATGCGGCAGGCCCTGGACGAAAGCCTGGTTCAGCCGATTGATACGTCGAAGATCGAGAACTACAAGGACCTGAACCCGGAACAAGCGTCATCCACAATGCTCAACAAGGATGGCAAGACCTACGGCGTGCCCTGGACCTGGGGCTTGACGACGATCGCGGTCAACGACAAGGCCTTCGACACATTACCGACCTCGCTCAAGGAAATGTGGAAGGAAGAGCACAAGGGCCGCGTGACGATCCGGGATGATGCCGTCGAGGCCATTCAGCTCGGTGCCCTCGCCACAGGTCAGAACATCAACGACATCAAGGACATGGCGGCCGTCGAGCAGGCCCTTTCGGACCTGTTGCCGAATGTTCGCACCTTCTGGTCGTCCGAGAACGACTGGAACCAGATGGTCGCGTCGAATCAGATCGACCTCGGCACCTATTGGTCGGGGTCGGCCGGGCGCGCCAAGGCCCAGTTCAACTTGCCGGTGTCCCTGGCTGTACCAGAGGAAGGCGCGGTCGGCTGGCTCGACAGTTTCGCCATACCGGTGGGATCGGATAATGTCGAGGGGGCCGAGACCTTCATCAACTACATGATCTCTCCGGAATTCTACAGCGAATGGGATCAGACGGTCGGCGCCCCCGTTTCCGCCAGCCAGCGTGCATTGGCCGCCCTTCCCGAGGACTCGTTTAACCGCAAAGTCATGGGGTCTCCCGAGATCGCCGAGCGCGTCCAGTTTCAGCAGCCAATCACCGACGCGCAACGCGAAAGCTACCTGCAGACCTGGCAGAAGTTAAAGGTGAACGCCAACTAATCGGGTCCCTGCGGCCGCAGGAGCACCGTCCTGCGGCCGGATTTTCGGAGCGAGCGTGGCGCCAAACGAGGAAAATGGAGATGACACGACGTTCAACAGCTCGGCGGAGCAGGGGTCTGACAGCGGCCCTTCCGATGCTGCTGCCCGCCTATGCGTGGCTGACACTGGCGATCTTTCTCCCTTTGTCGGCGATGGTCTATTTCTCGCTGCTCAGCGATATGGCGCCCACTGGGCAATCGGGCTCCCTGACGTTCGCCAACTACGCGACCTTCTTCTCCGATCCGCTATACGTCACCCTTCTTTGGCGCTCTCTCCTGCTTGGCGCGACCGTTACACTATGCTGTCTGCTGATCGGCTTTCCGGCAGCCTACGTGCTGGCAAAGATCCTCAAGGGGCGGGCGCGCGAGGCGATATTCCTTTTGGTTATCCTGCCTTTTTGGAGCAACTCGCTTGTCCGTATTTTCTCTTGGTCGATGGTGCTGCGGGAGGGCGGCATTCTCGACACCAGTCTCAATGCCATTCTGCCCTTCGATGTCACGTTCGACCTCATGTACTCCTATCCTGCGGTCGTGATCGGGCTCGTCCACTCCTACCTGCCCTATATGGTGCTGACCTGCTACCTGACGCTTCAGGCCATCGACGATGCCTTGATCGAGGCGGCCCGGTCTCTCGGGGCCTCGCGGCTGGCGACGCTTCGGCGGGTTGTCGTGCCGCTCGCCATCCCCGGTATGTTGGCCGGTTCGGCTCTCATTTTCATTCCTGTGGTCGGCTCTTTTATGGAACCTCGGATCCTCGGTGGGCGCAACGGCACACTTTTCGGAACAGTGATCGAGGATCAATTCACCGCCGTCTACAATTGGCCGCTCGGCGCCGCTCTGTCCTTTATCCTCCTCGCCGTCGTGCTGATCATTCTGTTGGCCTCGGCCCCCGTTCTGAGGAGGGCGTCATGACCCGGTCTTCGTCTTTTCTCTCCGGTCTGGGCCGCACTTATATCGGCCTTGTCCTCGCATTCCTCTATTTACCGCTCGTCATCATGGCGGCGATGTCCTTCAACACATCACCGTTTTACCAATTGCCCTTCGACTGGACGACATCGTGGTATGAAGCGCTGTTCGAGAACGACGGGTTGCTCGAGTCAACGGTCAATTCGCTTCAAATCGCTGTCCTGACAACACTGATCGCAACACCCCTCGGCACGGCGGCGTCGCTGGCGCTGTTCCGCAACACGTTCATGGGCAAACGCCTGCTTCAGGCTCTGCTGTTCCCGCCGATTGCCATTCCGTGGCTGATCTCCGGAACGGCAATGCTGATCTTTTTCTTCGGTACGGGCATTGGGCGCGGCTTGCATGCCATCCTTCTTGGTCATGTCGCGCTGGCGCTGCCCTACGTCATTATCGTGGTCTCCGCGCGCCTCCAGACGTTCCCAAGGGAGCTTGAGGATGCGGCCGCCGCACTGGGTGCGAGCCGGTGGCAGACGACCTGGATGGTCACGCTGCCGGCAATCGCACCAGGCATCATCGCCGGTGCACTCTTCGCTTTCGCCGTCTCGTTCGATCAGTTTGTCGTCTCTTATTTTCTGGCGACGCCGGGCCAAACGACCCTTCCTGTCGAAATCTACGCCGCGATCCGCAAAGGCTTCACACCAGAAATCAATGCCGTTTCGACGATCATCATCCTCTTTTCCATGGGCCTGATGCTCATCGTCTCGCGCTTCTTTCGCTTCGGGGGGGATAAGTAATGGCTCGTGTGGACGTCAAGAACGTCAGTTTGTCCTTTGGCTCCTACCGGGCGCTGGAAAACGTATCGATCTCCTTTGCCGACGGAGGGTTCTACGCCCTGCTCGGACCGTCAGGCTCGGGCAAAACGACACTTCTGCGAATGATCGCTGGTTTTGAGTACCCCGACGAGGGTTCAATCCTGATCGGCGGCGAAGCTGTGGACGATGTTCCTGTCGACAAGCGTCGTATCGGCATGGTGTTCCAAAATTATGCCATCTTTCCGAATATGAGCGTCGGCGAGAACGTCGCGTTCGGGCTAAGGGTGCGCGGAGAAAAGGGGCCGGGTGTTGAGAAGGCCGTGGCCGATGCGCTTGACCTCGTCCAACTCAGCGATCTCGCGGGGCGGCGTCCGCACCAGCTTTCCGGCGGTCAGCGCCAGCGCGTGGCCTTGGCCCGCGCTATTATCACCAAACCGCGCGTTCTGCTCCTCGATGAGCCACTCTCGGCGCTCGACAAAGGCTTGCGGCATGACATGCAGATAGAGTTGAAACGCATTCAACGCGAGGTTGGCGTGACAACCATTTTCGTGACCCACGATCAGGATGAAGCGCTCTCTATTTCCGACCGCATCGGTATTCTCAAGAACGGCGTCATCATTCAAGAGGGGGCGCCAGAGGAGATATACGACCAGCCACGCAGCGAATTCGCCGCGACGTTCCTGGGGGACGCCAACATCATCGAAGGGAGGATTGAGGGGCAATCGCTTCGGCTGGAGAACGGTGCTGCCGTTGCGCTGCCGGGCGAAGCCACACAAGGCGCGGGCTTGCTCCGATGCGCGATCCGTCCGGAACGTGTGCGCCTCTCCCCCTGTGGCACCAAGGGAGACCGCGAACCCTCCCCGAACGCTCTGACAGGGATTGTGAATCACCGTCTTTTCTCGGGCAGCCTGAGCACCTATTCCATCGACTGCGACGGCCGAGAGATCAAGGCGATTGTCCAGCGTGACGGCACCAATGAAGTTGCCATCGGGACACAGGTGCAGCTCAGCTGGAATCAATCCGATCTGATTGCCCTGTCTTAACCGTGTAGAAGTTTAGACTAATACCAAGGTGCGGTGAGTTTGACTCACCGCACCTTGGTATTAACCACGAGCAGAGTCAAAGCCATACGAAAAGTCGCCCCCTCCCATCTGGCGCAAAGTTTGCTTCTTGTACCCAGAAGCGGTGCCACTCCCTCAAGGGACATCGCGGCGTTTGGCCTCATCTAATCAATCAAGTAGTGTAAAGAAGCAAAAAACACCTGAGATCCGATACATCTCCACCAGGAGAAGCACTCTGGGCCTCCTATCGCCGCGACCAAGCATCCCATACACCTTGCAATATGCGGCACGAGGATTCGCAATATGAGAGTCGACTGGACACCATTGAAATGGATCCGCCCCCGGAACCTCTCACCGCTCAATCTGATTATAGCCTGCAGTGTTTTCCTCGGATGTGTTGCTGCATCCCATGTCTTGGGACATATGCAGCGCTCTCGAGCAGAGCTGAAATCAAGGGAAGCCGTTTCCCAAGAGGTCTCGACCCTCGCCGCCCGGCTGCAGCTGGAACTGAACGCGGACGTGTTTCTGGCCAAAGGCATGGTCGCGCATTTGCACGCCTCACCCAACGCGGGAAGAGAGGAGACCATGAGAGCTCTTTCCGCCTTGTACGACTTTGGCCGCAATCTGAAAAATATCGGATTGGCACCAGGAAACCGCATCCAATACGTCTATCCAGAAGAAGGAAACCAAGGCGTGGTGGGCCTGTTCTATCCAGACCTTCCAAAGCAATGGCCCGCAGTGAAACAAGCTATCGATAAAAAGGAAACCATGCTCGCCGGTCCCTTAGTTCTCAAACAAGGGGGACTGGGTCTGATCAGCCGTACGCCGATCTTTCTTGAAGGAGAGCACTATTGGGGCATCTTGAGCCTTGTCCTTGACGCCGAAAAGCTGATGAAGACCGTCACAGCTGCTGAAAAGAACGGACAAGTGCGCTTAGCCCTTCAGGGAACAGATGGCCTGGGGGAACGGGGGGACATCTTTTGGGGGGATCCGGCGCTGTTCACGGAGACGTCGGTCATACAGGTCACGCCTGTTCCAGGGGGATTCTGGCGGATCGCCGCCGCTCCCGTTGAAGGATGGGGGCATGGGGACAGCTATCTTGCGGAGACCTTCGGTGTTCTCCTCGGGGCCTTCGCATCGGTCATCACCTTGGCTCTTCGACGCAATCGCCAGAAAATGCTCGCCAGCCAGAGTCGGCTGGCGGCCTTCGCGGAAGCCACACATGACGGGATCCTTATCGTTGATGTCGAAGACCGTATCCGGGAAGCCAATCCAGCCGCAGCCAAACTGATCGGTCTCCCCCTTGATGGGATCGTCGACCGCACGCTCTCCAATTTCATCACGCCCGAAGCAAGTGGTGAGGGCCTCCTCTACATCAACCGACCGGAACCCGGTGAAACCGTCTTTGTCGAAGCAACCGTCGGCAAGGTCGACGTGAATGGGGAATCGCTGCGGCTCTTTTCCCTTCGGGATGTGGGGGACCGCTTGGCCGCCGAAACCGCCCTGCGGGAGAGCGAAACCAAATTCCGTACACTCGCCAGTCAAATCCCCGGAGTGATCTTCCAGTGGGCGGAGTATCCTGGCGGAGACCGAGGGTTCACCTATGTTGGCCCCCATGCGGACAGTATCCTTGGGCAATCGTCAGAAGACCTGATGGAGGACTGGACATGCTTTCAGATCCATCCCGACGACGCCCCCCGATGGGACACGACCATCCGCGAAGCGGTGCAGACCCTCCAGGATTGGGAGTTCGAGGGGCGTCGTATGGTGGACACCGATATCCGATGGTGGCAGGCGTATTCCCGCCCGACCCGATTGGCGGACGGAACGGTTCTGTTTACAGGTGTCACGTTCGACATCACGGACCAGAAGCGGGCCGAGCGCGCCCTCGCCGACAAGCAAAAGGAACTGTCCTCCGTCCTGGCGACCATCGTAGATGGCATCATCACCATCGACGAAAAAGGTCTGATGCGATCCGCCAACCCGGCAGCGGAACGACTGTTCGGCTACAGCGTCACTGAAATGGTCGGAAAAAACGTCAAGATGCTCATGCCCGAGGATATCACCGGAAACCATGGCCACTATTTGGAAGCCTACAGGGAGACGGGGCGAGACAGCATTATCGGCGTCGGACGGACCGTGACCGGGCGCCGACGGGATGGATCGCTCTTTCCTTTGGATCTCAGTATGTCCGAAACGATGACCAGCGAAGCGCGGGTGTACACGGGTATCGTCCGGGATGCCACGGAGCGGGTGGCCCATGAACGGGAACTTGAAAAAAACAAGACAGCTCTCGAACGACGGGCAACGGAGCTCACCACCTTGGCGGTGGAGCTGGAGGCGGCCCGGGACGAGGCCGAACGGGCGAACGAGGCCAAATCCCGCTTCTTGGCCATGATGAGCCATGAGCTGCGCACACCGGTAACGGGTGTCTTAGGCATGGCGGAATTGTTGTTGGCCTCTCCCCTCGAACCCAAGCAACAGAACTGGACCCGAATATTGAAACGGTCTGGAGACATTCTTCTGACCTTGCTTAACGACATCTTGGATGTTTCCAAGATCGAGGCAGACTGCCTGGTTCTCGAACGGATCGATTTCGATCCCCGGACCGTCCTGGCAGAAGTCGTCGAGCTTCTTGAGAATACGGCCCACGAAAAAAACGTGACGCTGACATGGACCCTGTCGGAGGACGTCCCGCCGATTCTCCTCGGTGACCCAACCAGACTGGGCCAAATTCTTTTTAATCTGATCGGGAACGGCATTAAGTTCACGCCCTATGGTAGCGTACAGATCGACGTCACCTACCTCACTACGGATGAACAGAATACAGATCGACTCCATGTCCGGGTCTCGGACACAGGTATTGGCATGACAGCCGAGGAGATCGAGCGCCTGTTCCGTCCCTTTAGTCAAGCAGAGACCTCCACCGTCCGCAGGTTCGGCGGAACAGGGCTGGGTTTGGCCATTTCGAAGAGCCTCATCGAGAAGATGGAAGGCACCATTGGTTGTGAAAGCACCAAAGGGGAAGGCTCGACGTTTTGGTTCACGATCGCGACGACGCCGGGATCTGTTGATAGCCTGCCCCAAACGGCTCTCCATCACCATCCGATTTCTTTCCGCGAGGCCCGCAGCCTCCATGTCCTTGTGGCCGAAGACAACGAGGTCAACAGAGCCCTCCTCAAGGATGTGTTGGAAATGAAAGGCCATAGCGCTATTGTGGTTGAAAATGGAGAGCTTGCGGTTGAAGCGGCTGCGCGGGAGAGCTTCGACCTCATCCTCATGGACTTGCAGATGCCGGTCATGGATGGATTGGAGGCCGCGCGCTTGATCCGAGCCGGGGACGGACCGAATGCCGAAGGGGTGCCCATTGTCGTCCTGACCGCAGACGTTCTCGCCGAAGCCCAGTTGTTCGAGCAGCCCTGTTTGATTTCAAAGGTCTTGACCAAACCCTTGGATTGGGACCGCCTCAACCACCTCTTGCACGATCTCTCAACAGAAGAAGCCGGGCAATCCCGCATAAATCGCCCCCGAGAAAAGCATCAGCCGGAATCTGGACAGGGAATGCAGAAAATCAGACCGAACACGCGGCCAGATGAGTCCATGGAAGATGAATCGCTTCAGACCTTGGATGTGACAGGCAGTGAATCCCCCCCCCTGGATCACGCTGGTGACGGGGTCGGGGATACGGATCAGAAAAGGCTCGCAGTCTTTTCGACCGACTGGATGACCTCCCTTGCCTCAACCCTTCCCCCTGAGAAGCTGACAGTCATTTTGCAATCCCTCGTCACGCGATTAGAGGGATTTGCCCGTGACCTTCCGGCTCTGTCCCAATCGGAGGCCCCGGATCAGCTCCGCAGATTCGCCCATGGGGTTTATGGAATGGCAAGCCAATTTGGCTTGGAGCAGTTGGCCGTCCTATCGCAGCGGATTCTCGAGAACCAAGGGGACCCACAGGATGGTGCGCCCTTGGATGGCTTCGACCGCGAGATCACAGCGGCCAAAGCCGCAGTGGCCGATCATATTGCAAAGGGAGGGAGAGCATGACGGAAACAGACGCCGAGGCCCGGCCCCTTCGCATCGTCATCGTCGACGACATGCTCCCCAACGCCCTCTTGGCCGAAGCCGTATTGAACCGGTTGGGCAGGGTCCAAGTGGATATCCACGACGACCCAAATTTAGGGCTGGAGGCTTGTCTTCAGGCGCCACCGGATCTCATCCTCTTAGACTTGGTGATGCCGGGGCTGGATGGATTGACATTCCTCCACCGATTCCGCAGCGCCATGGGAGAGGATTTCATTCCCGTCATCATGGTCACAGGAGACCCGAAGGAGAGAACCCTGGCCGAGGCAATGGCGATAGGAGCAACGGACTTCCTGCGCAAACCGTGGAATGAAACGGAATTGGAGGCACGCGCCCGAAACATGCTGTCCTTGCGCCGGTCCCACCTCGCCTTGCGCCGCAAGACTGAGGAACTCCGGCTCCTGGCGACCACGGATTCCCTGACCGGAGTCCTCAATCGCCGGGCTTTCGGGGCCGCCGTGGACGCTGAACTTGATCGGACGCGGAGATATGACCGGTCCGCTTGCCTGATGATGTTGGATATCGATTTCTTTAAGAAGATCAATGACACCTATGACCATGCCATGGGAGATGAAGCACTGAGGGTCTTCGCCAGCCATTGCCAGAGTCAACTCCGCGAGGTCGATCTGTTCGGTCGTTTGGGGGGAGAAGAGTTCGCCGGGTTTCTTCCGGAAACATCATCTGAAGAGGCCCTCGTCGTGGCCAACAGACTGCGAATGGCATTGAAAACCAGGGCTGTCGTCGACGGATCCCGGACCGTGTTCATGACGGTGAGTATCGGGCTCGCCCAAATCGGGATCGGCGACACCCTTGATGACCTCTTACGCCGTGCCGACGACGCCCTTTATCTATCGAAAAAGGACGGACGGGATCGTGTGACCTTGGCGCCTTATACCCAGGTGCGGTGAGTTTGCTTCACCGCACCTTGGAAGCGGCCAAGTGGCCGCCGCGCCTTATGGCGCGGTAAAGCCCGCCTGGCGTTTGAACGCAAGAAAAGCGGCGTGGGTTTAAACCCGCGCCGCTTGGTATAAGACAAGCGAAACGGACGATGTTTGAAAAAAAGGCTGGCGCAATCAGTGGGCGCCCCGGGCGAAGAGAACGGCGGGGATGGTTTTCAGCAGCAACAGGATATCCATCCACAGGCTCGGGCTTTCGTTGTAGGCAATGTCCATGCGGACCTGCCCCTCGAAGGGAATGGAGGACCGACCGGAGACTTGCCAAATGCAGGTAATGCCCGGTTTGCCGTCCAGACGGCGGCGCTCCACCGCACTGTACTGGGCCACCTCTTCGGGGAGAGCGGGCCGCGGCCCCACCAGGGACATATCCCCCTTCAAGACGTTCCAAAGTTGGGGAAGCTCATCAATGGATGTCTTCCTGATAACCTTGCCCACCTTGGTAATCCGCGGATCGTTCTTCATCTTGAACAGCACGCCACCGGCCATTTCATTCTTGGCCATCAACGCGGCCTTCCGGGCTTCCGCGTCACGGTACATGCTTCGCATCTTAAAGACCTTGAACAAACGCCCCCCCTCGCCGACCCGGCTTTGCGTGAAGAGAACGGGACCGGGGGACTCAAGGCGGATCGCAGCTGCCGCCACCAGCAACAGGGGTGATAGCATCACCAAGGCACACCCCGCACCCACCACATCCAGGCTCCGTTTGAGGATCCGGTGGATGGGCTTCGAAGCCCGGTGAAACCAAGCTGAAACGCTCTGGTGCAACGACTTCGCCTGCCCCGACCCAGGTTCGCTAAAGAGAGCTGTTTCCAGGGCACGCAAGGCTTGGGCCCGGCGCTCCGCTTGAACCCGCTCCTTCAGGATGGAAAGCACAAAAGCCAGATTTCCCAAGACATACCGTCGCCACATACACAGGGGCTCCTGGCGCAGGTGGAACATCCACTCGCACCCCAAGCGGCGCAGCCAAGTGGAGGCCCGGGGACTGCGACCCGAATGGAAATCGAACTGCCCCCCCACCCCCATGGCAACACCAACAGTCAGGTGCTCCACGTTGCGCACGACCCGGAGTTCCTGATGGGGCACCCCCATAGCGACCAGGAGAACATGCGAACGCGCCGCGTTGATTTGGGCGATGACGGCGTCCTGATCCTCCACTTCAAACACATCACGACGGTCGACATCGGGAAGGGACAAAGCGTTCTGGGGGGAAGGCACCGATACCATGGCGGAATCTCCACTATCGCGTTCAACACGGCAGAGCTAAAGCAAGCCCTGTGCCAACCCCAAAAAACACGGAATACCGACGGGATCCCAGGGTACACGACAGGGGGTGTTATCCCGTCACGGGGCTTTACCCCGTCCCCCACTGGGGCCGAAAGGCCCCAGACCCCGGGCATTTATTGGCCGAAAGGCCCCAGCACCCAGACCTCAAGCTCCTATTTGTAAAAGAAAAAGAGTGTTTGGGGGCATTTACCCAAATGGGTTTAGGCTATCGCCCAAAAAAGACAAGTCGCTGTCGTGTATCCTGGCGGGGTCTCCTCAAAGCGGCGCGAGCGGTTGCAGCGCATCGAATACATTGGATCGCGTTCTGCGAAGGTCTTTGCAAACTAACAGGAAGCGACCACGCCTGTCCCGATCCCCTCGTGACGGCCCCGCCCCCAGGAAAGTCCACTGGCAAAACTGCGTTTTGGAGAGAGAGGCTCAAGACACCGGCACCTGTGGACGCGCGCCATGGGGCATAGATACAGTCTTCGGTTGTCGTTCAATGGCAACAGACTCGTGTAAAAGCCACTTGGCACGTCAGTTGCCATGGCTTATCCATCTTTTTAATCGAGGTATCGCGAGATGGTGAACGAGGCAGGAAAACAGAGTGAGCCGGGTTGGGGAGTGCGAAACCGCCCGGGATCTTCGGGCTCGGCGGGAACGGATCGTCGAAGCCCTGAGTCTCCTCGCCTTGGTGGCCGTACCCGTCGTGGCCCTGCAAGCGGCTTTGGCTCCGGTCTACGGTCCCGCTGACGACACCCTACGGCCCAACGCTCTGGAGACCTTGCGGACGGCCTTCACCGATGCCCAAGGCAACGACCCGGGACGGCGGACGCGTATCCCGGTCGGTTCACTGACGCCCCAAGACCTTTTGTTTGGTCATCCTGCGGGAACGGCGTCCAACATCGCCGTGCGTCGGGACGCCTTTCGGGACAGCGGCGGCTTCGATACATCTTTGCAACATGCTGAGGACCAGAAATGGATGTTGAGAATGGCACTTCGGCATCCCAACGGTCTGGTGGGCCTTCAGACCCCTCTGGTAAACTACCGCACCGGCCGCCAGACGCTCTCTGCCAGTTTGAAGGCCATGGACGAGGGGTGGACGGCGGTGGTCGATCGGGCAGCGGCCCTGGACCCCCGCCCTGGTCAAACGGCACGGACAACGCGCCAAGGCCTCGCGGACGCACCTTCGGCGTCCTCGCCCACATGGTCTTCTTGACCAAACCGATGCCGACCGCCCGCCAAGCCGCCTGCGCCCTTTCCCAGTCCGGAGATACGTAACATGACCGCCCCTCCTTCCGTTTCCGTGGTGATGCCCGCTTACAACGTTGCGGCGTTCATCGAGGAGAGCATCGGCTCCGTTCTTGCTCAGACCTGGAGTGATTTCGAACTGGTTGTCGTCGACGACGGATCGAGCGACAACAGCGCCGCTTTGGCCGAGGCCATCGATGATCCCCGGATCAGCGTGATCCGGCAGGTCAACCGGGGACTCGCCGGGGCTCGCAACACGGGGATCCGGGCAGCACGGGCACCAATCATCGCTTTCCTGGACTCTGACGACCTGTGGATGCCCAGGAAACTGGAAGCCCATATGGCGCACTTGGCCGCCCATCCCGCCGTGGGGGTGAGCTTTGATCCCTCACGGATAATAGACGACGCGGGGCACCCCCTCGGTCTGGTCCAGACACCGAAGCGGCGAGACATTTCTCCCCTAGACGTCTTCACCCGCAATCCCGTTGGAAACGGGTCCGCACCCGTCATCCGGCGGACCTGCCTGGACTCCATCGCCCTCCTTCCCGCACCGGGTGAACCCGGCGCCGATCGCTTGTGCTGGTTCGATGAGAGCTTCCGCCAAAGCGAGGATATCGAGTGCTGGATGCGGATCGCCCTGACCACCGACTGGCGTTTCCAAGGGCTAGATGAAGCCTTGACCTGGTATCGGATCAGTGAAAGCGGCCTTTCGGCCAATGTGGAACGTCAATTCGAGTCCTGGCGTCGCATGGCGGCCAAAGTGGCAGCCCTGGATCCCGAGTTTTATCTTGACCATGGCCGCCTGGCTGAAGCCTATCAACTCCGCTATCTGGCGCGCCGCGCCGTCCGCTCCCGAGATGGGAGAAAGGCCCTTTCTCTTGTGACGCGCGCCATCCGAACCGCGCCCGCCATCCTGTGGAAAGAACCCTTACGCAGCCTCGTCACCCTGGGAGCCGCGATCGTGCTACGTGGGACGCCTCTGGTCCTCTATCGATCTCTGGAGCGCTTGGCTCTGTCCCTTAATCAAATTCGCACACGGGGAGGGACCGCATGACCACCTGCTCAGCCTCCCGGACGAGCACGCTGTCGGTGGCGTCGCCCATAAGCTTCGGGATCTGCATACGGCGCCTACAGCCAATGGCGTGTCCTGCCGCGCCGAAGCGGTGGATCCGCGCCAGGCGAACCCGGGTGCTATCGGCTCGGGCCGACCGGAAGGTTTCCACCGCGTCCTCGACGACCAGCAACACCATGGTGGCGACCAAGCCGTCCAGGGTTGACAGAAAAGCGCCCAACATCAGAACCCACGGGGTGAGCAAACGGGAAAGCCCCCAAGTGGCAAACGGCACGACGACCAGAGCAACCAGGGCCAGACGGGACTTCGGCAGAAGAATCATGGCGAACGCCGCGACCAAGCCGATGGCTCTCCATTTCGGGCTCTTCTCCGCAGGGCTCAGATGGCGGTGATGTTGCCCATGAACCCTGCGGTCGGCGCCCCGGTCGCGGACAATCCGTGAGCCCGGCGCCCCCTCCTCGTTGTAACGATGCACCCAAACGCGCAGGGTCTGGCGGGTCATCCCGCCCGCCTCGGCGGCGTAGGTCCGAGACGCTCCATCAATGTAATACCAAGCGGCGCGGGTTGAAACCCAGGCCGCTTTTCTTGCGTTCAAACGCCAGGCGGGCTTTTACGCGCCATAAGGCGCGGCGGCCACTTGGCCGCTTCCCAGGTGCGCTGAGGCAAACTCACCGCACCTTGGTATAACTGCTTACGGTGTTGGCGCAAAAGGGTTGGCTTGGGCTGATGGTTGTGATTCAACCTATTTATGAAAGCGCCGTACAGATATCCCCTGCAAGACGCGGACAAGGACGCCCTGATCCGGGATCAGATGGCGCTG